>NZ_JAUYGD010000066.1 GCF_030690725.1 Pseudomonas sp.
ATGGCCACCGGAGTGGGGTCCGGGTGGCGAAAACGTAAGAAATACTCGTCGAATTGATTGTTTTTTGATCATTTGGCGAGTTTAAAAGTTGCGCTAGGTGGTATGCCGGGGAAATACATGGCTACTTCAGACCATCCCTAATGGGCTTGCACAAGAAAATATGCGCCATTACTACGAGCGTTATAATTCCGAATGGAACAACGATAATTTCTCACACGAATGGAGTGCACTTGAAAGCTACGTTATATGTGATGCAAATACTCAGGTTGGATTTTTTAGCTTAAGCATACACGGCTCAAACCTATACATACGCGATATACAGATTACAAAAAAACATACCGGCCAAGGTGTCGGAACTTGGGTAATATCTCAGATCACATCAATTGCAAAAAATCGAAATCTACAATCCATTCGCCTAAAAGTATTTATTGATAATCCAGCGAAAGATCTCTATCAGCGACTTGGCTTTCTCGTTGTAGGCAGCGAGCCTAATTTACTTCGAATGGAGCGCGGTGTTACCCCCTAACAAGTGACTCCAACCGTTCCCCCCACTCACTGCAACTGGCCAGGCCCCTCTCCCCTGCAAGCGCTTCACTTTCAGCTATTGCATAGCGCAACGGCCAACTCCCGCCACGCTGAACTGCTAAGGTCACGCATGGGCTCGCCTCATGTGGGCGAGCAGAGCCCAAGCCTATGTGGGCTGCTGCACTGAATCCACAGGGTCAACACGTACGCTCAGGCCGCTCTGAGCGAGTAACCGCCACCGATTCAGTTGCAGAGCACCGAAATGTCCGCCAAACCCCAGCCCGAACCCCAGCAGAATCATCTGCTGGCAGCCTTGTCGCCAGAGGTGCAATCCCGGTTGTTCCCGCACCTGGAACTGGTGCCATTGCCGTTGCGCGCAGTGTTGTATGAATCCCGCCGGCCGATGCGTCACGTTTACTTCCCGACGGACTCCATCGTCTCGCTGCAGTACGTGATGGAGAACGGGGCGTCAACCGCCATCCTGGTGGTGGGTAATGAGGGGCTGCTCGGCATCAGCCTGCTGATGGGCGGGGAAAGCACGCCGAGCCGTTCGCTGGTGCAGAGCGCCGGCTACGCCTATCGGCTCCCCAGGCATCGGGTGAAAGAGGAGTTCAACCGGCATGGCCAGCTGTTGATGCTGATGCTGCGTTATACCCAGGCGCTGATTACGCAGGTCTCGCAGACGGCGGTCTGCAACCGGCATCACTCGATCGACCAGCAGCTCTGCCGCTGGCTGCTGCTCTCCATGGATCGCCTGTCACACAACCACTTGACCATGACCCAGGAATTTATCGGCAACATGCTCGGCGTTCGCCGCGAGGGCGTCACTCAGGCCGCGTTAAAGTTGCAGCAACTCGGCGTGATTTCATATTCACGCGGCTTGATCAAAGTGCTTGATCGGCCAAAACTGGAAGCGCTGACTTGCGAGTGCTATTCGGTGGTCAAAAAGGAAACAGACCTGCTGCTTGATTACATACCGCAGCGCCAAATCATCACCGATACCGACGCCATTCCCACTGCAACGCTGCCCACGCTGTAGCACTGCGCTGATCACAGCCGCCTAGCGCCGGGGAAACTCAGCCTCTACCGCTTATTGGCACGCCACACGACGACCTATGAACCCAGAGATTCAGGCCAGATTTGATAGTTATCCGATAGCCGCTAAGCAGCAGCTTGAGCGGGTACGCGCGCTGATTCTGGCCATTGCCGCTGAGTACAAGCTGGGCAACGTAGAGGAAACGCTGAAGTGGGCCGAGGCCAGTTATTCGGTCAAGGGCGGTTCGCCGATTCGCATCGACTGGAAAGCCAAAGAGCCGAGTGCGATCAAGGTGTTCTTCCATTGCCAGACGCGCCTAGTGGCCACCTTCCGGGAAATCTACCGTGACGAGTTCGTCTATGAGGGCAACAGAGCAGTGGTGATCCCTCTGGATAGCGATATTGAGCAGGTGCCGCTCAGGCATTGCCTGCTGCTGGCACTGCAGTATCAGCGTCTGAAACACTTGCCACTGCTGGGCGCATAGGCTGACTGGCCGTCGACCAACACCCAATCCCTCTTCAATAAATCCGAGACAAACATGGACGTCAGAAAATCCGCACGCTTATTGATCGTCGATGCCGATGGTCGGCTGCTGCTGTTTAACTACAAAGACGAACATCAAGCGCCCTTCTGGGCGACCGCAGGCGGCGAGTTGAAGGCGGGTGAAGATTACCGGGCTGCAGCCGCCCGCGAGCTGTATGAGGAAACTGGGCTCAGGCTGGAAATCGGCGCGTTATTGAAAGAGCGGGATGAGGTTTACGCCGTAGCCCGTTCGGTGCCGGCCAGATGGCTTGAGCAGTACTTCCTGGTGGAGTGCCCGGCCAATACACCGGTGTTTGCCGCCGACTGGACGGAAGAAGAACAGAGCACGATTCAGCAGTGGCAGTGGTGGGACCTGGCGCAGCTGCAGCAAGCGCCGCCGTCACTCTTGAAACCCGAATGGCTACCGGAGTTGCTGCAATCCCTCTTGCTCGCTCGTCAGTCCTAACCCGCGCCGCGCAAGACTTCCCGCTGAAAACCCGGATAATGGCCGCCATTCGTTTAGCCCGTATTCTGGTAATCCCGCATGGAAATCAAGGTCAAGTTTCTCGACAACCTCCGACTTGAAGCCAAGTTCGATGACTTCACGGTGGTGGCTGACCAGCCCATCCGCTACAAGGGCGATGGCTCGGCGCCGGGGCCGTTTGATTACTTCCTGGCCTCTTCGGCGCTGTGTGCGGCGTACTTTGTGAAGCTGTATTGCGACACGCGCAATATCCCCACCGATAACATCCGCCTGTCGCAGAACAACATCGTTGACCCGGAAAACCGCTACCAGCAGATCTTCAAGATTCAGGTCGAACTGCCGGCGGATATCTCCGAGAAGGACCGCCTGGGCATTCTGCGCTCCATCGACCGCTGCACGGTGAAGAAGGTGGTGCAGGCCGGGCCAGAGTTCGTGATCGAGGAGGTGGAAAACCTCGATGCCGACGCCCAGGCGCTGCTGATGCCGGCGCTAACTGCCGGCGAGGGCACCCGCATCCTCGGCAAGGACCTGCCCCTCGAAGAAACCATCGCCAATATGTCGGGGATCATGGCCAAGCTCGGCATGAAGATTGAGATCGCCTCGTGGCGCAATATCGTGCCCAACGTGTGGTCGCTGCATATCCGCGATGCGCACTCGCCGATGTGTTTTACCAACGGCAAGGGCGCGACCAAGGAAGGCGCGCTGGCGTCGGCGTTGGGCGAGTTTATCGAGCGGCTGAACTGCAACTTCTTCTACAACGATCAGTTCTGGGGTGAGGAAATCGCCAATGCTGCGTTCGTGCATTACCCGGATGAGCGCTGGTTCAAACCGGGTCCCAAGGACGCGCTGCCAGCGGAGATTCTCGACGAGTACTGCCTGGCGATTTACAACCCGGACGACGAGCTGCGCGGCTCGCACCTATACGACACCAATTCCGGTAACACGCTGCGCGGCATCTGCTCGCTGCCCTTTGTGCGTCAGTCCGATGGCGAGGTGGTGTACTTCCCCTCCAACCTGATCGAAAACCTTTATCTCAGTAACGGCATGAGCGCCGGCAACACCCTGGCCGAGGCGCAGGTGCAGTGCCTGTCGGAAATTTTCGAGCGCGCGGTCAAACGCGAAATCCTCGAAGGCGAGCTGTGCCTGCCGGACGTGCCGGCAGAGGTGCTGGCCAAGTACCCGGCCATTCTCGCTGGGATTCAGGGCCTGGAAGCCCAGGGCTTTCCGGTATTGGTGAAGGACGCCTCCCTGGGCGGCGAATTCCCGGTGATGTGCGTGACCCTGATGAACCCGCGCACCGGCGGCGTGTTCGCCTCGTTCGGCGCGCACCCAAGCTTCGAAGTAGCGCTGGAGCGTAGCCTGACCGAGCTGCTGCAAGGCCGCAGCTTCGAGGGGCTGAATGATCTGCCGCCGCCGACCTTTGAAAGCCAGGCGCTGATGGAGCCGAACAACTTCGTCGAGCACTTTATCGACTCCAGCGGTGTGGTGTCGTGGCGCTTCTTCAGCGCCAAGGCCGACTATGAGTTCGTCGAGTGGGACTTCTCCAGCCAGGGCGAGCACGCCAACGCCGAGGAAGCCGCGACCCTGTTCGGCATCCTCGAAGCCATGGGCAAAGAAGCCTATACGGCGGTGTACGAGCACCTGGGCGCCACGGCCTGCCGCATCCTGGTGCCGGGCTATTCGGAGATCTATCCGGTTGAGGACCTGATCTGGGATAACACCAACAAGGCGCTGCTGTTCCGCGCGGACATCCTCAACCTGCACAGCCTGAATGATCGCGGCCTGAAATCCCTGCTGCGCAATCTGGAAAACAGCGATGTCGACGATTACACCGATATCACCACGCTGATCGGCGTCGAGTTCGACGACAACACGGTGTGGGGCCAGCTGACCATTCTTGAGTTGAAGCTGCTGATCAACCTGGCACTGAAGAAGTACGACGAGGCCAAGGAGCTGACCGAGGCCTTCCTGCAGTACAACGACAACACTGTCGAGCGCGGCCTGTTCTACCAGGCGCTGAACGCGGCGCTGGAGGTGCAGATGGACGACGAGTTGGCGATGAGCGACTTCGAGCCGAACTTCCGCCGTATGTTCGGTAATGAACGAATGGATGCGGTACTGGGCTCACTGGACGGCAGCGTGCGCTTCCACGGCCTGACGCCGACCAATATGCAGCTCGAAGGGCTGGACCGCCATCTACGCTTGATTGAGAGCTACAAGAAGCTGCACGCGGCGCGGGCCAGAGTGGCTGCTGTGTCGGGTTGAACACCACGCACACCCAATCACCACACACACGAGGGATTGTATGAACGTTGTAATAGGGAACTTCAAATGGCTAATGCTGGTGTCCGGCGTGCTCACCGCCAGCATGTTCTACGGCCTGTTCGCGCCGCAGGCGGCGCTTGAGTCGATGTTTGGCGTGTCGTTTACCGGCCAGCTGGAATCCATCGTGATTCGCAGCTGGTCAGCGCTGGTTGGCCTGATGGGCGTGATCCTGATTTATGGCGCGCTGAACGAAAAATACCGCGCCTTCTGCGCCACCATCGCGGCAACGAGCAAGGCGATTTTTATCACCCTGGTGCTGGTGTATGGCCAGGCGTTTCTCGGCAAGGCCGCAGCGGCGATCATCATGGATATCCTGGTGATCGCCGCCACGCTGATCTTCCTGCTGGCGTTGCGGATCAAGCGCTAGAGCGCTTAGCGTCATCCACCCTACGCTCTGGCTTATGGCGCTGCGGCCAGCACCGCGCAGTTGCGGCCCTGGTGTTTGGCTTTGTAGAGCAGGCGGTCCACGGTTTCGAGAAAGGCCTGGGGCTGATCGAGCGGGCCGGGGGTCAGGGTGCCGACGCCGAGGCTTAAGGTCAGCAGTGGGCTGACCTGAGAGTGGGCGTGCTGGATATTCTGCTCGCGAATCAGCTGGCGGCAGCGCTCGGCGACCTGGGCGGCGGCCTGGGCATCGGTTTCCGGCAGCAGCAGGACGAACTCTTCACCGCCATAACGGGCCATCAGGTCGCGCGGGCGCACGGCAGCGCCGCTCAGGGCCTGACCTACGCTTTTCAGGCAATCGTCGCCCTGGATATGGCCGTAGTGGTCGTTGTATTCCTTGAAATAGTCGATATCCAGCAGGATCAGTGACAGCGGCTGACCGGTGCGCTGGGCGTTGCTCCACTCCACCTGCAGGCGGCTGTCGAACATGCGCCGGTTGGCCACGCCAGTAAGGCCGTCGAGGTAGGACAGCTCTTCGAGCTGTTGCTGCAATTGCAGCAGCTGCTGCTCGGTCTGCTTGCGCTGGCTGATATCAAACATAAAGCCGATCAGCGACTCGACCTCGCCAGCCTCATTGCGCAGTACGTGCACCACATCGCGAATCCACACGTAGTCGCCATCGCGGGTCAGGGCGCGGTAGTCGGCTTCATGGTCGGTGCCGGCCTGGGACTGCGACACGCAGAAAGCCACTACGCTGTCGCGGTCTTCGGGGTGCATGCGCTCGGCCCAGTCGTTGGCGCTGACCCAGCTGGCCTGCGGCCAACCGAGCAGGGTTTCGATCTGCGGGCCGATATAGGCGAAGGTCATGCTGGCCCAGTCGATCTTCCAGGGGATGGCCTTGGTCGACTCCAGCAGGGTCTTGTACACCGCGCTATCGGTAATCATCGAGTTAGGCATGGCGAGCAATCCGGGCGAGGTATAGCGCAGGTTGTAACCAAGATCGGCAACCGACGCAACCGCAGGGCGGATGACTGGCCAGTACTGCCGCAGAATGCACAAGGGCCGCTAATGCGGCCCTTGTGGGTTACGCCGGGGTGCGATCAGGCATGCACCTGGGATGGGTCCCGACGGCTGTCCGGGCCGTTCATCAGCGCGGCACCGGTGGTTTCATCCATGGCCTGCTGCAGGGCTTTCTTGCGCTTCTCTTCGGCACGGTGGGCGAAGAACCACACCAGGAAGGTGGCGAAGGAAACCGCCAACAGGATCAGGCTAGCCACGGCGTTGATTTCCGGCTTCACGCCCAGACGCACGGCAGAGAAGACTTCCATCGGCAGAGTGGTCGAACCCGGCCCGGAAACGAAGCTGGCGAGTACCAGATCGTCCAGCGACAGGGCGAAGGACATCATGCCGCCGGCCGCCAGCGAAGGCGCAATCATCGGGATGGTGATCAGGAAGAACACCTTCCACGGTTTCGCGCCCAGGTCCATGGCCGCTTCTTCGATGGACAGGTCCAGCTCACGCAGACGCGACGACACCACCACGGCCACGTAGGCCGAACAGAAGGTGGTGTGGGCGATCCAGATGGTCAGCACACCACGCTCGGCAGGCCAGCCGATCAGCTGGGCCATGGCCACGAACAGCAGCAACAGCGACAGACCGGTGATCACCTCGGGCATCACCAGCGGCGCGGTGACCAGGCCACCGAACAGCGTGCGCCCCTTGAAGCGGGTAACGCGGGTCAGCACGAAGGCGGCCATGGTGCCCAGCGCTACGGCGGCAATCGCGGTGTAGCAGGCGATTTCCAGCGAGCGCATTACCGAGTTCATCAGTTGGGTGTTGTCGAGCAGGCCGACGTACCACTTCACCGACCAGCCACCCCACACCGTTACCAGCCGCGAGGCGTTGAACGAGTAGATGACCAGAATCAGCATCGGCAGGTAGATAAAGGTCAGGCCGGCCCACAGCATAAAGTTGGAGAAACTGAAACGCTTCATGGTCGACCCTCCATTTCTTTGGCCCGATTCTGGGTGGAAAGCCGGTTAAACAGAATGATGGAGGCTATGCCAGGGAACTGCTTCATGGCCGACCCTCCATTTCTTTAGCTTGGTTGCGGTTAAACAGAATGATGGGGACGATCAGGATCGCCAGCATCACCACAGCCAGAGCAGAGGCAACCGGCCAGTCGCGGTTGTTGAAGAACTCCTGCCACAGCACCTTGCCGATCATCAGGGTCTCCGGGCCGCCGAGCAGTTCAGGAATCACGAACTCACCCACCACCGGGATAAACACCAGCATGCAGCCGGCGATGATGCCGTTCTTGGCCAGCGGCACGGTAATTTTCCAGAAGCTGTTGTAGGTGCTCGAGCCCAGGTCCGCGGCCGCTTCCAGCAGGCTCTGGTCGTGTTTAACCAGGTTGGCGAACAGCGGCAGGATCATAAAGGGCAGGTACGAATAGACGATACCGATGTACACCGCCAGGTTGGTGTTGAGGATCTGCAGCGGCTCGTTGATCAGCCCCAGCCACATCAGGAAGCCATTGAGCAGGCCGTTGTTGCTGAGGATGCCCATCCAGGCATACACGCGGATCAGGATCGCCGTCCAGGTCGGCATCATGATCAGCAGCAACAGCACCATCTGCTTGTCCTTGTCGGCACGGGCGATGGCGTAGGCCATCGGGAAGCCGATAACCAGGCAGAGCAGCGTGCTGATCGTGGCCATCTTCAGCGAGCCCATATAGGCCGCCAAGTACAGCGCATCCTCACTGAGGAAGATGTAGTTACCCAGGTTGAGCACCAGGGTGAATTTGTTTTCCACCCAGGTGTACACGTCGGTGTACGGCGGGATGGCCACGTCGGCTTCGGCGAAGCTGATCTTCAGAACGATGAAGAACGGCAACATAAAGAACAGGAACAACCAGAGGAACGGCACCCCGATAACCAGGTGCCGGCCCGTGGGCATGCGGCGGCTGATGCTTCGGATAATGTTCATGAGCGCAATGCCACCCCGCTATCGTCCTCCCACCAGACGAACACTTCATCGTCCCAGGTAGGCCGAGCGCCACGCCGTTCGGCGTTGGCAACGAAGGACTGCACCACCTTGCCGCTTGGCAGCAGCACGTGGAATACCGAGTGGCCGCCGAGGTAGGCGATGTCGTGCACGGTGCCGCGCGACCAGTTGTGCTCGCAGGTTGGCTGCTCGGTGGTGACCAGCAGTTTTTCCGGGCGGATGGCGTAGGTGATGCTCTTGTCCTGCACCGAGGTGCTGACGCCGTGGCCGACGAAAATATTGCGTTCCAGGTCCGGGCTGGCGATCAGCGCATGACCTTCCATGTCCTCGACCACTTGGCCTTCGAACAGGTTGACGTTGCCGATAAATTCGCAGACCAGGCGACTGGTTGGGGTTTCGTAGATGTCCACTGGGCTGCCGATCTGGGCGATCCAGCCCAGGTGCATGATGGCGATGCGCTGGGCCATGGTCATGGCCTCTTCCTGGTCGTGGGTCACCATCACGCAGGTCACGCCGACGCGTTCGATGATCTCGACAAGCTCAAGCTGCATCTGCGAACGCAGCTTCTTGTCCAGAGCACCCATGGGTTCGTCGAGCAGCAGCAGTTTCGGCCGTTTGGCCAGCGAGCGAGCCAGGGCCACGCGTTGACGCTGGCCACCGGAAAGCTGATGCGGCTTGCGCTTGGCGTACTGGGTCATGTGCACCAGCTTGAGCATTTCTTCGACGCGGGCGTCGATTTCGGCTTTCGGCAGTTTGTCCTGCTTGAGGCCGAAGGCGATGTTGTCAGCCACGCTCATGTGCGGGAACAGCGCGTAGGACTGGAACATCATGTTGATCGGCCGCTCGTAGGGCGGCAGGTCGGTGATGTCTTCACCGTCGAGCAGGATGCGCCCTTCGGTCGGACGCTCGAAGCCGGCGAGCATGCGCAGCAAGGTCGATTTACCCGAGCCGGAGCCGCCGAGCAGGGCGAAGATTTCACCCTTGTTGATGGTCAGCGAAACGTCTTCGACAGCAATCGTTTCGTCGAATTTCTTGGTCACGCGCTCGATCTTGACCAGCACCTCTTTCGGTTGCTGATCACCCTCGAGAACCTTTTTATAGGCACTGGAAGCAACTGCCATTACCAAAACTCCCGCAAAGAATGGGTCGTGGACCCGAATATAATCTGCCGCGCGTGGCGCAGCGGGCCGTACGGTCAGGCCAGGCCTGCCGTACGCTGTGTTGCAGTTTCCGCTTAGCGACCCGACTTGATCTTCGACCAGGCGCGCGTCATCGCACGCTGGATCGTCGGTGGCAGCTCAGCAGAGATGTAGAGTTTGTCCAACACGGCCTGCTCTGGATAAACCGAAGGGTCGTTACGCACCTCCTGGTTCATCAACTCACCCGCCTTGAGGTTAGGGTTGGCGTAACCGACATAGTCGCTGACCTTGGCAATCACCGCCGGGTCGAGCAGGTAGTTGATAAAGGCGTGCGCTTGCTTGACGTTCTTCGCATCGGCCGGAATGGCCATCAGGTCAAACCACAGGTTGGCGCCTTCCTCGGGGATGCTGTAGGCAATTTCGATGCCCTTGCCCGCTTCCTCGGCGCGAGCGGCCGCCTGGAATACGTCGCCGGAGTAGCCGAACGCCACACAGATGTCGCCGTTGGCCAGGTCGCCGATGTACTTCGAGGAGTGGAAGTAGGTGACGTAAGGACGCACGGCCATCAGCTTGGCCTCGGCCTTCTTGTAGTCTTCTGGATCGGTGCTGCGCGGGTCGAGGCCCAGGTAGTTGAGTACGGCAGGAAACATCTCATCGGGCGAGTCCATAAAGGCCACGCCGCAGGCGTTGAGCTTCTTCAGGTTCTCTGGCTCGAAGAGCGTGGCCCAGGAGTCGATTTCGTCGACCCCGAGCACTTCCTTGACCTTGGCCACGTTGTAGCCAATGCCGTTGGTGCCCCACAGGTACGGCACCGAATACAGGTTACCGGGATCGTTAACATCCAGTTGCTTGAGCAACGCCGGGTCAAGGTTTTCCCAGTTCGGCAGCAGGCTGCGGTCGAGCTTCTGGAACGCGCCCGCCTTGATCTGCTTGCCGAGGAAATGGTTGGACGGCACCACGATGTCGTAGCCGGAACGGCCCGCCAGCAGTTTGCCTTCCAGGGTTTCGTTGGAGTCGAACACGTCGTACATGGCTTTGATGCCCGTGGCCTTCTGGAAATCGGCCAGGGTGGTTTCGCCGATATAGTCAGACCAGTTGTAGACATTGACCACAGGCTCAGCGGCTTGCACGGCGCTGATGCTGACGGCGGCGGCCAGCAGGCCAGCCAGAAGTGGAGTACGACGCATAGGAGCTTCCTTATTGTTGTAGGGCATGCGGCGGAGCAACCCGCCGCACACCATTAGGGCTATGGCCTCTTGCCGTTATGGCATTAGCGACCCGATTTGATCTTGGTCCAGCTGCGGTTCATCGCGCGCTGCGCGTTCGCTGGCAGATCCGGGAAGGTGTAGATCTTGGCCATGGTGGCCGCGTCCGGGTAGATGCCCGGATCGTTACGCAGTGCTTCGTCAACCAGCGGGGTGGCCGCGGCGTTGCCGTTAGGGAACTGCACGAAGTTGGTGATGTTGGCCATGACGTCTGGCTTCATCAGGTAGTTGAGGAACACGTGAGCGGCTTCGACGTTTTTCGCATCAGCCGGGATGGCCATCATGTCGAAGAAGCTGCCAGCACCTTCTTTCGGGATGCTGTAGGAGATGTTCACGCCGTTCTTGGCTTCTTCAGCACGGGACTTGGACTGGTAGAGGTCGCCCGAGTAGCCGATGGCCACGCAGATGTTGCCGTTGGCCAGGTCGCCGATGTACTTGGAGCTGTGGAAGTAGGAGGTCGAGGAACGGATCGAGAGGAACAGCTCTTCGGCTTTCTTCAGCTCGCCAGCATCGGTGCTGTCGGACTTGAAGCCCAGGTAGTTGAGCGCTGCCGGGATGATTTCGGTCGGCGAGTCAAGGAAGGACACGCCGCAGTCTTTCAGCTTGGCGATGTTTTCCGGCTTGAACACCAGGTCCCAGGAGTTGACCGGAGCGTCTTCGCCCAGTGCCGCCTTGACCTTGTCGACGTTGTAACCGATACCGATGGTGCCCCACATGTAGGGGATCGAATACAGGTTGCCTGGGTCGCTTGGGTCGAGCGCCTTGAGCAGGCCCTTGTCGAGGTTTTCCCAGTTTGGCAGCTTGGATTTGTCCAGCTTCTGGAACACACCGGCCTTGATCTGCTTGGCCAGGAATGGGTTGGACGGCACGACGATGTCATAACCGGAGCTGCCAGCCAGCAGCTTGGCTTCCAGGGTTTCGTTGCTGTCAAAGACGTCGTAGACGACCTTGATGCCGGTTTCCTTCTGGAAGTTGTCGAGGGTGTCTTCTGCGATGTAGTCGGACCAGTTGTAAACGTGCAGGACCTTGTTATCCGCGTGCGCGGCACTTACCACAGCCCCAGCAAGGGACAACGCGAGAAGGGTTTTGCCGAATGTGTTCATGCGTACAGCTCCTGTTGTTGTAGTCGTTTCCGGAAGATGCGCAGCCATCTGCAGCACCTTCCGGCGAGCCTGACCTACGCACTGGCGCAGTCTGGCAAGGTCACCCTCGGTTGACAACTTTCAGACGTAAGCATCTGAAACCAAAGATTATTAAACCTTAAACCAGCACCTCTGCAGCGGTCAGGTCGAGGCATTTACGGGCCTTTTCCAGCAGTTCGTCGATCTCAGCAAAGCTGATTACCAGCGGCGGCGAAATGATCATGGTGTCGCCTACGGCGCGCATGATCAGACCGTTAGTAAAGCAGTGCTTGCGGCATACCATGCCCACGCTGACATCGGCGGCGAAACGCGTGCGGCTGGCTTTGTCCTGCACCAGCTCAATGGCGCCCAACATACCGACGCCGCGCACCTCACCGACCAGCGGGTGATCGGCCAGCTCACGCAGACGCTTTTGCAAATACGGTGCCGTTTCTGCTTTGACTCGTTCAACAATCTTCTCTTCACGCAGGATGCGCAGGTTTTCCAGGGCCACCGCAGCGGCCACCGGGTGCCCGGAATAGGTAAAGCCGTGGTTGAAGTCGCCGCCCTGGTTGAGCACCTCGACGATATCGTCGCGCACGATCAGCCCGCCCATCGGGATGTAGCCGCTGGTCAGGCCCTTGGCGATGGTCATCATGTGCGGGGTGTTGCCGAAATAATCGCTGCCGAACCATTCGCCGGTACGGCCGAACCCGCAGATCACCTCGTCGGCCACAAACAGAATGTCGTACTTGGCGAGGATTTCGCGGATGCGCGGCCAGTAGCTGTCCGGCGGGATGATCACGCCGCCCGCGCCCTGGATCGGCTCGGCAATAAAGGCGGCGACATTCTCTTCGCCGACTTCAAGGATTTTCTGCTCCAACTGGTCGGCGGCCCAGATACCGAACTCTTCAGGGCTCATATCGCCGCCCTCGCCGAACCAGTACGGCTGCGGAATATGCACAATGCCCGGAATCGGCAGGTCGCCCTGCTCGTGCATGTACTTCATGCCGCCCAGGCTGGCGCCAGCCACGGTGGAGCCGTGGTAGCCGTTGACCCGACTGACGATCACCTTCTTGTTCGGCTGGCCCTTGATCGCCCAGTAATGGCGCACCATGCGCAGCATGGTGTCGTTGCCTTCCGAGCCCGAACCGGTGAAAAACACATGGTTCATCCCAGCCGGGGCCAGCTCAGAAATCGCCTTGGCCAGCTCCAGCGCAGGAGGCGTAGCGGTCTGGAAGAACATGTTGTAGTAGGGCAGCTCTTGCATCTGTTTCGCGGCGGCGTCTGCCAGTTCCTTGCGACCATAGCCGATTGCCACACACCAGAGCCCGGCCATGGCATCGAGGATCTTGTTGCCCTCGCTGTCCCACAGGTACACGCCGTCGGCCTTGGTGATGATGCGCGGCCCATTTTCCGCCAGCTGTTTGAAATCGCTGAACGGCGCGAGGTGGTGATCACGGCTCATGACCTGCCACTCGCGGGTTTTCGGGTTGGTCACTTGACTGTTCATAACAACACCTTGATTACACCGGCTGCGTGTTGCCGCAGCCGCAGAAAATTCTTGGCAGTGGCTGGCGCAGGGATCACCCGCGCCAGCCGCCTGAGGGTTACACCGACAGCAGCAGGAACTCACGCTCCCAGGAGCTTATGACCCGCTTGTAGTTCTCGTGCTCGGCGCGTTTTACCGCGACATAGCCGCGCATAAACTTGTCGCCCAGGTACTTCTCCGCTTCCTTACAGGCTTCCATGCGCTCCAGCGCGTGCTCGATGGTGATCGGCAGGCGCAGGTTGCGGCGCTCGTAACCACGGCCCTTGACCGGAACGCTTGGCTGCAGACCATCGACCATACCCATATAACCGCACAGCAGGGAGGCGGCGAGTACCAGGTAAGGGTTGGCGTCGGCACCGGCCAGGCGGTTTTCCACGCGGCGGTTCTGCGGCGTGGCTTCCGGTACGCGCAAGCCCACGGTGCGGTTCTCTTCGCCCCACTCAACGTTCACTGGCGCCGAGGTGTCCGGCAGGAAGCGGCGGAACGAGTTGACGTTCGGCGCGAACAGCGGCAACAGCTCGGGGATGTACTTCTGCAGGCCGCCGATGTGCTGCATAAACAGCTCACTCATGCTGCCGTCGGCATTGGAGAACAGGTTCTGCCCGGTCTTGATGTCCACCACGCTCTGGTGAATGTGCATCGCGCTGCCCGGCTGATCGGTGATTGGCTTGGCCATAAAGGTGGCGGCCACGTCGTGCTTGAGCGCCGCTTCACGCATGGTGCGCTTGAACACGGTGATCTGGTCGGCCAGGTGCAGGGCTTCGCCGTGACGGAAGTTGATTTCCATCTGCGCCGGGCCGTCTTCGTGGATCAGCGTGTCGAGGTCCAGGCCCTGGATTTCGCACCAGTCATACACGTCTTCGAACAATGGGTCGAATTCGTTGGCGGCATCGATGGAGAACGACTGACGGCCCACTTCCGGACGACCGGAGCGACCCATCGGCGCCACCAGGGGGAAGTCCGGGTCGCTGTTGCGTTTGGTCAGGTAGAACTCCATTTCCGGCGCGACGATTGGCTTCCAGCCCTTGTCAGCGTAGAGCTTGAGCACATTCTTGAGAATGTTGCGCGGCGACAGCTCGATCGGGTTGCCCTGCTTGTCGAAGGTGTCGTGGATCACCATCGCAGTCGGCTCAATGGCCCAAGGCACGAGGAACACGGCGTTCTCGTCCGGGCGGCAGAACATGTCGATGTCCGCCTCGTCGAGCAGGTCGTAATAGATGTCGTCCTCGACATAGTCGCCGGTTACGGTCTGCAGCAGCACACTCTCGGGGAGGCGCATGCCTTTCTCGTCGAGGAACTTGTTGGTCGGCGAAATCTTGCCACGGGCAATGCCGGTAAGATCGCTGATCAGGCATTCAACTTCGGTGATTTTGCGTTCTTTCAGCCAGCTCGAAAGCTGGTCTAATTTGGTGCTCATAGAGACCTCAGGGTTGGTTAGAGCCGACCTATATATAGTCGGCTCAGCGTTGCCCCGCCGTCTTCCTGCAAGCCTCACCAAAGGCCTGGAAGATGGCGAGATAATTCGGGTTGGATCGTACCTGCCATTCAGGGTGCCATTGCACCCCCAATGCGAAGCTTTTGGCACCTTCGACGGAGAAGGCTTCGATCAACCCGTCAGGCGCCAGTGCTTCTACGCGAAGGCCCGGCGCCAGACGCTGAACGCCCTGGCCATGAATGGAATTGATAAGAAACTCGTCCGGCAAGCCGATGCCGGCGAGCAGCCCGCCCGGCTGCACATGCAGCGCGTGACGCAGGCCATATTGCTGATCCGCCGGCAGCCCTTCGGGCTCGCGGTGATCCATATAGCCTTCGACCTCCTGCACCTTCTGATGCAGAGTGCCGCCAAAAGCTACGTTCATCTCCTGAAAGCCACGGCAAATGCCGAGCACCGGGATACCGGCGGCAATTGCTGCTTTAATCAAGGGAAGGGTTGTACTGTCACGCGCCGGGTCATGGGCGGTGCCGGGTTCGCTGGCATCACCCGCATAGTGGTGCGGTTCAACGTTGGATGGCGAGCCGGTAAACACCAGGCCATCGAGGTGCTGCAGCAGGTAAGCCTGATCAAGCTGCTCGCCCAGTGCGGGAATGATCACTGGCATACCGCCAACCACCTGAACGATGGCCTGCAAGTATTTATCGCCTGCGGTGTGGTAGATGTTGTGCCCGATCTGCTTGGTGCAGGCACTAACGCCGATAATCGGCTGGCGCGACATGAGACACCCGTTTTATTGCTGTTATGGGTTTCGACCGAGCTTAGCCTTGTTCATTTTTTTTCACAATAGTCATGTAAAAAATTGAACACACCCGACTGAGCACCCCGGCAGACAAGGCCTCCAGCAGGGCTGCAGTGCCCTGTAATGCCCTAAAACTGGCCATCAAGCCCCCTTTTGGGGCAAAATGCGCCTCTCTTGACAGCATCTGGTGTTTAAGATTGACTCACACCCGTGCAGTTGCATGATTGATATTTTTAACAAAAAAGGTGTTGCATCATGTCGGTACCCCCGCGTGCCGTTCAGCTTAATGAAGCGAACGCGTTCCTTAAGAAACATCCTGAGGTCCTGTTCGTCGACCTTCTGATCGCAGATATGAATGGTGTGGTGCGCGGCAAGCGTATCGAGCGTGCGAGCCTGCATAAGGTTTACGAACGCGGCATTAATCTCCCGGCTTCTCTGTTCGCCCTGGACATCAACGGCTCGACGGTGGAAAGCACCGGCCTGGGTCTGGATATCGGCGACGCCGACCGTGTCTGCTTTCCCATCCCCAACACCCTGTGCAATGAGCCATGGCAGAAGCGCCCAACCGCGCAACTGCTGATGACCATGCATGAAATGGAAGGCGAGCCGTTCTTTGCCGACCCACGGGAAGTGTTGCGCCAGGTGGTTGCGAAGTTCGACGAACTGGGCCTTACCATTTGCGCAGCCTTTGAAATCGAGTTCTACCTGATCGACCAGGCCAACGTGAACGGTCGCCCACAGCCGCCGCTGTCGCCACTGTCGGGCAAGCGCCCGCAGTCGACCCAGGTGTACCTGATCGATGACCTCGACGAATATGCCGAATGCCTGCAGGACATCCTCGAAGGCGCCAAGGAGCAGGGCATCCCTGCTGACGCCATCGTCAAGGAAAGCGCCCCGGCGCAGTTCGAGGTCAACCTGCACCACGTCGCCGACCCGATCAAGGCCTGCGACCACGCGCTGCTGCTCAAGCGCCTGATCAAGAACATCGCCTACGACCATGAGATGGACACCACCTTCATGGCCAAGCCCTACCCCAATCAGGCGGGTAACGGGCTGCACGTGCATATCTCGATTCTCGACAAGCAGGGCAACAACATCTTCGCCTGCGATGACCCGGTACAGAACGATTCCCTGCGCCACGCCATCGGCGGTGTGCTGGAAACCATGCCGGCCTCGATGGCCTTCCTCTGCCCGAACGTCAACTCCTACCGTCGTTTCGGCGCGCAGTACTATGTGCCGAACTCGCCGTGCTGGGGCATCGATAACCGCACCGTAGCGCTGCGCGTACCCAATGACACGGCCGACGCCGTGCGCATCGAGCACCGCGTGGCCGGCGCCGACGCCAACCCTTACCTGCTGATGTCAGCCGTGCTGGCAGGCATACACCATGGCCTGACCAACAAGATCGAGCCAAACGCACCGGTAGAAGGCAACTCCTACGAGCAGAACGAACAAAGCCTGCCGAACAACCTGCGCGATGCCCTGCGCGAGCTGGACGACAGTGAAGTGCTGGCGCGTTATATCGACCCGAAATACATCGATATCTTCGTCGCCTGTAAGGAAAGTGAGTTGGCCGAGTTCGAAAACTCGATCTCCGACCTCGAATACAACTGGTACTTGCACACGGTTTGATGCAACACCCAAACGCCGGCCTTTGAGCCGGCGTTTTCTATTCCACACGCTGCGTAGCACCTGCCCTTTTATTCACGCCTCGGCGTGATGACGGGCAACCTGCGCCGCGAATTCCTGCTGACGCGACATCAACCTATTCAGGAGATCTCCATGCCTCGCCTGTTTGCCTCACTGCTGCTTGCCCTGACGCCGCTGCTGGCCAGCGCCGAAGAGGTGATTCGCGTCTACAACTGGAACGACTACATCGCCCCGCAGGTGCTCAAGGATTTCGAGGCCGAAACCGGCATCCGCGTCGACTACCAGACCTACAGCACCGCCGAAGAACTCGAAGCCGTGCTGGCCAGCGGCGAAGCCATCGATGTCGCCGTGCCGTCGCATGACGCCCTGCCGGCGATGATCAAAAGCGGCACCCTGCAGCCGCTGGATTTCAACCTGCTGCCCAACCGCAAGCACCTCGACAAGCAGCTGCTCAGCACCCTGGTCGCCCTCGACCCGGCCAACCGCCATGCACTGCCCTACCTGTGGGGTGCAGTCGGCCTGGCGATCAACACACCACAGGCCGAAGCCGCCTTTGGCGGGCCGCTGCCCAATAGCTGGAGCCTGCTGTTCGATGCCGAGCAGAGTTCGCGCCTGGCCACTTGCGGCATCAGCGTGCTGGACGCTCCTGACGAGACCCTGACCCTGCTGCTCAACTACCAAGGCCGCAGCTTGGCGCGCAGCGCACCGAGCCGCATCGAGCGCTCCAGCCAGGTGCTGGATGACCTGCGGCCGAACCTGCGCTACGTCGACAGCGAGCGTTATATCGACGACCTCAACCAGGGCAAGCTGTGCGTGGCCATGGCCTGGGTCGGCGATGCACTGGCCGCCGCCGATGCGGGTCAACCCGTGCGCTTTTTAGTGCCGGATGAAGGCTCGATCCTGTTTATCGACAACCTGGTGATTCCCAGCAGCGCCAAGCGCGTCGACCTGGCACACCGCTTTATCGACTACCTGATGCAGCCCAAGGTTGCCGCGCTGATCACTGCGGAAACCCTGTACCCCAGCGGCAACGCCGATTCCCGCGAGTTTCTCGACGAAGCCCTGCGCAACCAGCCAGACCTCTACCCGGACCGCGACACCAAACGCCGCCTGCACCCGCTGGAAACCCTGCCAGAAAAGCACAGCGCGACCCGCGATGCCGTATGGACGCGTTTTCGGGATGGCAGTTGAGTGAAAACAGATATGTGGGAGGGGCTTCAGCCGCGACAAGAACAACAAGCTCGCCGCTAAAGCGGAATGCCGCCCAGCGCCTCCCACAGAGCCCTGCTGGTCTTACTTGACCAGCTGGCGCCAAGCCTTTAACGAACCGATGGTCAGCAGCTGCGCCTTGCGCGCAGCCAGCACTTCCGGGTCGATGGGCTGATTGGCCAGCTCCGCCAGCTTGTTCAGTTCACCGTACAGACGGTCGACTTCCGCCACGTCCAGCACCTCGCGGGCCAGATGCAGCCAGACCAACAGGCGCTCGATGCGCGGCAGCTGTTCGGCCAAATCTTCCGGCTGCTGCTGATAACGACGCAGTTGCAGGGCCGCGCCTTCTTCGGCAATCAGCGTCGGCAGCCAGTTGCCCAGCGGCGCAGCGCCCTGGCGATTACCCCGGTTGTTGCGTTCCAGCGTCCAGCTGCGGGCCAATAGCCAACGCGACAGGTTCAGCGAGAACAACCCCCAGCGATTGCCCTGCAGTTCGGCGGCGAACAACGCCGGGGCGTTCTTGCGCAGGCTGTCATCGTCCTGACCGGCCAGCAGGCGCGGACGCCACTCCAGCAGTAAGGCATCCAGCAATTCACGCAAGGCATGGCTGCTAGCACGCGGCGCGGCCTGGCCCAGGCTGCTGAGCAGCGCGCGCAGGCCGATCAGCTGTTCCAGCCAGTCGACCAGCAAGCGCCAGTGGCCATTGAAGCGGTACTGCTCGGCCAGACGCTGGCTGCTGCCCAGCAGGTGCCAGGCCAGTGCCGCAACGCTGTCATCCAGGCTGGTTTCCGCGCTCAGGCTCGGCGCCGGCAGACTCAGGCTGTAGCTGCCAGCATCAAACAGGCGATAACCGCGCTCGGCCTTGCTGATATCGCAGGGCATCAGCGCCAGGTCGGCCGCCAACTCGGCGGCCAGTTCCAGCAGCGCCTCAGGCTCACCCTGACGCAGCTCCAGCTCGCAGATTTCTTCTTCGCCTTCGCCAGCAATCACCTTGCCCAGGTCCAACGCGGCCTCAATTACCACCTTGGCCTTACCGCGACCCCAGGCGATTTCCGCCTTCTCGCGGATAAAGTCGGTGGTGAAGATCGGCACCAGCTGCTTCTTGTCCAGCTCGGCCAGGGCCGCTGGCCAGCAGCTGTCATCGAGTTTTTTCAGGTCCAGCTTGGCCTTGGCCAGATTCCAGTCCCACTCATTGCGCTCGGACAAACCGGCCACGCTTTGCCCACGGGTTTTCAGGGTCTGGATAAACTGCTCGCCATCACGGCGCACGCGCAGGGCCACCTTGGCGGCGGCCAGATCGCGCTCGGGGGTATCGAAGTACTGATTGAACAGTTCGCGCTGCTCCCAACCACTCTTGTTGCGTTTCTTCAGCAACGGGTGATCACGCAGGGCGGCCAGGGTTGCACGGCTAACCCGCAGTTTAATTTCGGTTTCTTTGTTCATGATGGTGGGGATCAACGCCTACTATGAAATTGTGACAGTCCGATTACCTGCGCTGGCGAGCCTGCGGACTGATCCGTATACTTGCCGCCTTCTTAACGCCGGGGTTCACCCTATGCCAGTCAATCCATTTGCCAGCCTGTTTGGCCGCTCACCGATTGGGCCGATGCAAAAACATTTTGCCAAAGCCCACGAGTGCGCAGCCAATCTGGTGCCCTTCTTCGAAGCCGTGATGGTGGAAGATTGGGCCAAGGTGGAACAGGTACAACAGGAAATGGCTAGCCTCGAACATGAGGCCGACAAGCTCAAGAAAAGCGTGCGTCTGCACCTGCCCAAGAGCCTGTTCCTGCCCGTACCGCGCTCGGATCTGCTTGAGCTGCTGAGTGTACAGGACAAAGTCGCCAACCGCGCCAAGGACATCGCCGGCCTCATGCTCGGCCGCGAAATGGCCATTCCGCAGGCTCTGCAGCCGCTGATGCGCGCCTTTGTGCAGCGTACTGTGGATGCCAGCGCGCAGGCGCTGAAAGCCATGAACGAGCTCGACGAGCTGCTGGAAACCGGCTTCGGTGGCCGTGAAGCGGCGCTGGTCGAATCCATGGTCATGGAGCTGGAACAAATCGAACGCGACACCGACAAGATGCAAATCGAAGTGCGTCGTGCGCTGTTCAAACTGGAGAAGGACCTTCCCGCTGTCGATGTGATGTTCCTCTACAAGATCATCGAATGGATCGGCGACGTAGCCGACCGTGCCGAACGTGTCGGCAACCGACTGGAACAACTGCTGGCGCGCTAAGCGCCAGTGTCCTTTCTGGAATCTACGGATTAATTATTTATGTCTCTGATTGCGGACTACGGCCTCGTATTGCTGCTGCTTGCCTGTCTCTTCGGCTTTTTCATGGCCTGGGGTGTGGGCGCCAATGACGTGGCCAACGCCATGGGTACTTCGGTGGGCTCCAAGGCCCTGACCATCAAACAGGCGAGCCTGATCGCCATGGTCTTCGAGTTTGCCGGTGCCTATCTGGCCGGCGGCGAGGTGACCGAAACCATCAAGAGCGGCATCGTCGACGCGTCGATGATCACTCCAGACCTGATGGTCCTGGGCATGATGTCGGCGCTGTTGGCAGCCGGCACCTGGCTGCTGGTGGCTTCTACCAAGGGCTGGCCGGTTTCCACCACCCACTCCATCGTCGGCGCGGTGATCGGCTTTGCCGCCGTTGGCGTGTCCATGGACGCGGTTCACTGGGGCGGCGTTGGCCCCATCGTGGCCAGCTGGGTAGTCTCTCCGGTGCTGTCAGGCATCGTCGCCTTCGGCCTGTTTGTCAGCGTGCAGAAGCTGATCATCGACACTGACAACCCCTTCCTCAACGCCAAGCGCTTCGTGCCGCTGTATATGTTTGCCACCGGTTTTATGGTCAGCATCATGACCCTGACCAAAGGCCTCAAGCATATCGGCCTGAACCTCTCCAGCACTGAAGGCTTCTTCCTTTCGCTGGGCGTAGGCGGCCTGATCATGTTGCTGGGCATCGTTCTGCTGAGCCGGATCAAGATCGACGTCGAAGCGGACAAGGACTTCCACTACGCCAGCGTGGAGAAAGTCTTCGCCGTACTGATGATCTTCACCGCTTGCGCCATGGCCTTTGCCCACGGCTCCAACGACGTGGCCAACGCAGTTGGCCCGCTGGCGGCGATTGTCGGGGTGATCCAGTCCGGCGGCGAAATGGCTGTTGGTGCCAAGTCGGCCGTACCAGGCTGGGTGTTGCTACTCGGCGCGGTGGGTATCGTGATCGGCCTCGCCACCTACGGCTACAAAGTGATCGCCACCATCGGCAAGGAAATCACCGAGCTGACCCCAAGCCGTGGTTTCGCCGCCGAACTGGCCACCGCCACCACCGTGGTTGGCGCCTCGGCCATCGGCCTGCCGGTGTCCACCACCCACACCCTGGTCGGTGCGGTACTCGGCGTCGGCCTGGCGCGCGGCATCGGCGCGCTGAACCTGGGCGTGATCGGCAAGATCTTTATGTCCTGGCTGATCACCCTGCCGGTGGGTGCAGCGCTGTCGATTTTCTTCTTTTATATCCTGCGCGGCATTTTCCTCTAAGAACCTATCTACGATCTGCTACGCGTCGGCCCTGCGGCGTTAAAAACAGGCTCGGCAAGCCACTTGTGGCTAACGCGCTTTAGCGCGGCCCGTGGGGCGAGTGAAACGAGTAATGCTCTTAATCACTCGCACCGCGGTTTTATCTGCGCAAGCGATGGCCCTATGATGGGCCTCGCTTGCGGAGATGACCGATGCCCCTGCCCTCCTTCAAAGAGCAATTCGCTGCCCTGATCGCCGCCCCGTCGGTGAGCTGCACCCAGGCGCATTGGGATCAGTCCAACCGCGCGGTGATCGAACTGCTGTCGAGCTGGCTCGGCGACCTCGGTTTCGCCTGCGACGTGCAGCAAGTCGCCCCCGGCAAATTCAACCTGCTCGCCAGCTATGGCACCGGCCCAGGCGGCCTGGTACTGGCCGGGCACAGCGACACCGTGCCGTTCGACGCCGCGCTGTGGCAGACCGACCCGCTCAAGCTGAGCGAAGTCGACGGCCGCTGGGTGGGCCTCGGCAGTTGCGACATGAAGGGCTTTTTCGCCCTGATTATCGAAGCCGTACAGCCTTTGTTGGAGCAGCGTTTCCAGCAACCGCTGCTGATTCTCGCCACCTGCGATGAAGAAAGCTCGATGTCCGGTGCCCGCGCCCTGGCGCAAGCTGGACGGCCGCTGGGCCGCGCGGCGGTGATCGGCGAACCGACCGGCTTGCGGCCGATCCGCCTGCACAAGGGCATCATGATGGAGCGCATCGATATTCTCGGGCAGAGCGGCCACTCCTCTGACCCCAACCTCGGCCATAGCGCCCTGGAAGCCATGCAAGACGTGATGCTTGAGCTGCGCGGCCTGCGTGCGCAGTGGCAGCGTGAGTACAACAATCCGCAATTCAGCGTGCCCAAACCGACCCTGAATTTTGGCTGCATCCATGGCGGCGACAACCCCAACCGTATCTGCGGCCAGTGCTCGCTGGAATTCGACCTGCGCCCGTTGCCGGGCATGCAGCCGGAAGCCCTGCGCGCGGCGATCCGCCAGAAACTGCAGCCGCTGGCCGAGCAGCATCAGGTGCAGATCGATTACGCCCCACTGTTCCCCAGCGTGCCGCCGTTCGAGCAGAACGCCGACAGTGAGCTGGTACGCATTGCCGAACGTCTGACCGGGCATACCGCCGCCGCAGTGGCATTTGCCACCGAAGCGCCTTATCTTCAGCAGCTTGGCTGCGAAACCTTGGTGCTCGGCCCCGGCGATATCGACTGCGCCCACCAGCCAGGCGAATACCTGGAAATGTCACGTTTGCAGCCTACTGTGCGTCTGCTGCAACAGCTGATTGAGCATTACTGCCTACAAGCCAAACAACCTGAGTCATCCGGAGGAGAGAACGCGTGAAGCTGCCCCAACTGCGACGATAAAACCGCTGCTCTCGGCTGCCGCCTGGCGCAACTCTGCGCCGTTCCCATGCGTTCCGTCTTCGACACAGGTTCTTCAAACAATGCACGACCACGTCAACTGGCTCCGCCACGCTTCGCCCTATATCAATGCCCACCGCGACTGCACCTTTGTGGTGATGCTGCCCGGTGAAGGCGTTGCCCACCCGAATTTCGGCAATATCGTTCACGACCTGGTGCTGCTGCACAGCCTCGGCGTGCGCCTGGTGCTGGTGCATGGCTCGCGCCCGCAGATTGAAGCGCGCCTGGCCAGCAACGGCCTGACCCCGCGCTTTCACCGCGACCTGCGGATCACCGACAGCCCGACCCTGGAATGCGTGATCGATGCGGTCGGCCAGCTGCGCATCGCCATCGAAGCGCGCCTGTCGATGGACATGGCGCGCTCGCCGATGCAGGGCTCGCGCCTGCGCATCACCAGCGGCAACTTTGTCACCGCGCGGCCGATTGGCGTGGTCGATGGCGTTGACTATCACCACACCGGCGAAGTGCGGCGCATCGACCGCAAAGGCATCAATCGCCAGCTGGATGAACGCAGCATCGTGCTGCTGTCGCCGCTGGGTTACTCGCCCACCGGGGAGATTTTCAACCTGGCCTGCGAAGACGTCGCCACCCGCGCCGCCATCGATCTGGACGCCGACAAGCTACTGCTGTTCGGCGCCGAATGCGGCCTGCTCGACGAAGCCGGCAAGCTGGTACGCGAGCTGCGCCCACAACAGGTGCCGGCGCATCTGCAGCGTCTGGGCAGCAGCTACCAGGGTGAACTGCTCGACGCCGCCGCCGAAGCCTGCAAGGCCGGGGTACGCCGCAGCCATATCGTTAGCTATGCCGAAGATGGCGCGCTGCTTAGCGAACTGTTCACCCGCACCGGCAACGGCACCCTGGTGGCCCAGGAGCAGTTCGAATCGCTGCGCGAAGCGACCATCGAGGATGTCGGCGGGCTGATGGAGCTGATCACCCCATTGGAAGATCAGGGCATTCTGGTGCGCCGCTCGCGTGAGGTGCTGGAGCGCGAGATCGAGCAGTTCAGCATTGTTGAACGTGAAGGGCTGATCATCGCCTGCGCTGCGCTGTACCAGATTGCCGACTCGGATTTCGGTGAGCTGGCCTGCCTGGCCGTCAACCCGGCCTACCGCCATGGCGGCCGTGGTGATGAGCTGCTCGAACGCATCGAGGAACGCGCCCGCGCCCAGGGTCTGAAAACCCTGTTCGTACTCACCACCCGCACCGCCCACTGGTTCCGCGAACGCGGCTTTATGCCCAGCAGCGTCGACCGCCTACCGGCCGCCCGCGCCTCGCTGTACAACTACCAGCGCAACTCGCAGGTGTTTGAAAAGGCGCTGTGAATCCAGCGGTACATAACCATTGTGCCAACCCACCCGTAGCCCGGATAAGCCCTAGCGCAATCCGGGAAACATAACGCCGCCAAAACCATGCCCCGGACTGCGCTGCGCTTGTCCGGGCTACTCCTCATCAGCCGGTGCTTTACTGGCTGCGTTTCGGCAAATGGGTCGGCAGATACAAACCCAGATAAGCATCAAACACCCGCATACCTTCCTCGGCCATACGCGGAGTGATTTCGCCGTGCAGCTGCACCGAGCGGGCATACACCCTGTCGCCCAGCTCCATGGCCAAGGCGAATACATCGACATCATCCGGCAGTTGCGGCAACGGGAAGTGGCGGTCGAACAACTGCTGCATCAGCTGGCCCAGCTCGATGTCGTGTTGCCTATCCGCCTGGGTCACTTCCGCCAGGCCGTGCTGCGCCAGAATCAACTGACGCGCGGCGGCATCAGCGGCATAGATCGCCAGCATGCGCTGCTCGACCAGCCGCGACAGATCACGCCAGTCGCGCAGCTGGGCATGTTCAATCGGTTCCTGCAGGCAGGCGCGAAACGCACTGTGAATATCCGCCGTCAGCCCTTCCAGCAAAGCCGGCACGCTGGCGAAGAAGTGATAGACCGAAGACGGTGGAATCTGCGCGCGTTCCGCCACGCTGTAGATCGACAGGCTGGCCACGCCCTGCTCAGCGAGCAATTCACGGGCAGCCGCCAGAATACCGGCAATGCGGCTTTGGCTACTGGCGCGGGGTTTGCGAGCAACAGGCGTACGTGACATGGCGAGACTCGGAGCAAGGAAATAGGGCGGATGACATTTCGCCGCCTACCCTACACCGAACCCGTAGCCCGGATAAAATCCGGGAAGGGTTTTACTGGCAATAAATGCTCCCGGATTGCACCCGGGCTACCAGAGCTATGTAGGGTGGATGACGCTGTTTTCATCCACCAATGCAGTGGTGGATGGATGAAGCGTCATCCACCCTACAAGCACGCGTTAACCACGCGCGCCGCGCACACCTTCAGCCAGCGCCGCACACAGACTCAGCACGCCATCCACCGCCTGCTCGCTGCTGCTGGCGTTGGCGATCTGGTCGATCAGCGCCGAGCCCACCACCACACCATCGGCAAGACGGGCGATGGTCGCCGCATGCTCCGGGGTGCGGATGCCGAAGCCGATGCACAGCGGTAAATCGGTGTGCCTACGCAGGCGGGCAACAGCCTGTTCGACGTGATCCAGGGTCGCCGAGCCAGCACCGGTCACACCGGCCACCGAGACGTAATAGACGAAGCCGGAGCTGCCGTTGAGCACCTTCGGCAGGCGCTTGTCGTCGGTGGTTGGGGTGGTCAGGCGGATAAAGTCCAAGCCCGCGACCTGAGCCGGATCGCAGAGGTCGACGTTATGCTCTGGCGGCAGGTCGACCACGATCAGGCCGTCAACACCGGAGGCCACGGCTTCGGCAATAAAGCGCTCCACGCCGTACTTATGGATCGGGTTGAAGTAACCCATCAGCACCAGCGGCGTGGCCTGCTCACCCTCACGGAACTCGCGGACCATCTGCAGGGTTTTCGCCAAGTCCTGACCGCCTTCCAGGGCGCGGATATTCGCCAGCTGGATCGCCGGGCCATCGGCCATCGGGTCGGTAAACGGCATGCCCAGTTCGATCACGTCGGCGCCAGCCGCCGGCAGGCCCTTGAGGATGGCCAGGGAGGCGTCATAGTTCGGGTCGCCGGCGGTGACGAAGGTCACCAGGGCGGCGCGGTTCTGCTGTTTCAGTTCGGCAAAGCGGGTTTGCAGGCGGCTCATCAGTGTTTCTCCTGCGCAGTGTTTTCCATGTGGTGCATAACGGTCTGCATATCCTTGTCGCCACGGCCGGACAGGTTGATCACCATCAGGTGCTCCTTCGGCAGCTTCGGCGCACGCTTGAAGGCTTCGGCCAGGGCGTGGGCACTTTCCAGGGCCGGGATAATGCCCTCCTTGCGGCAGCAGGTGTGGAACGCGGCCAGGGCTTCTTCGTCGGTTACCGAGGTGTATTCAACCCGGCCGACGTCATGCAACCAGGCGTGTTCAGGGCCGATACCGGGGTAATCCAGGCCGGCGGAAATCGAGTGGGCGTCGATGATCTGGCCGTCGTCGTTCTGCAGCAGGAAGGTGCGGTTGCCGTGCAGTACGCCCGGTACGCCGCCGTTGAGGCTGGCGGCATGCTTGCCGGTTTCGATGCCGTAGCCGGCTGCTTCAACGCCGACGATCTGCACGTCTTTATCGTCAAGGAAGGGGTGGAACAGGCCGATGGCGTTGGAGCCGCCGCCGATGCAGGCCACCAGGCTGTCGGGCAGACGGCCTTCCTGGGCGAGGATCTGATCGCGGGTTTCCTTGCCGATCACCGCCTGGAAGTCGCGCACCATCGCCGGGTATGGGTGCGGGCCGGCCACGGTGCCGATCATGTAGAAGGTATTGTCGACGTTGGTTACCCAGTCGCGCAGCGCTTCGTTCATCGCATCCTTGAGGGTGCCGGTGCCGGCGACCACCGGGATCACGGTGGCGCCCAGCAGCTTCATGCGGAACACGTTGGCCTGCTGGCGATCAATGTCGGTGGTGCCCATAAAGATCACGCATTCCATACCGAAACGCGCCGCAACGGTGGCTGTGGCCACACCGTGCATGCCGGCGCCAGTCTCGGCGATGATGCGTTTTTTGCCCATGCGCCGCGCCAGCAGGGCCTGGCCGATGCAGTTGTTGATCTTGTGCGCGCCGGTGTGATTGAGCTCTTCGCGCTTGAAGTAGATCTTCGCGCCGCCGCACATCTCAGTCAGACGCTCGGCGAAATACAGCGGGCTCGGGCGGCCGACGAAATCACGCTGAAAGTAGGCCAGCTCTTTCTGGAACTCGGGGTCGAGCTTGGCCTTCTCGTATTCGGCGGCCAGGTCGTGGATCAGCGGCATCAGGGTTTCGGCGACATATTGGCCACCGAACGAGCCGAACAGGCCGTTGGCGTCAGGGCCAGTGCGGAAGGAAGTCATGGCGTTCTCCACAGCAAGATAAAAAGGGTAGGAGCGGGGGGACGCCTAGTCGCCATGCCCGCGAATCGCGCCCATGGGGCGCTCCTACAGCGATGGACACAGGATAAAGCTGTGGCGCGCGCGGCAAAAGCGATAAGATCGCCGCAACCTGTCAGGAAAACTCACAGATGAGCCAAGACCTTCCACCGCTTAACGCCTTGCGCGCCTTCGAAGCGGCCGCGCGACTGAACAGCATCAGCCAGGCCGCTAATGAACTGCACGTCACCCATGGCGCAGTCAGCCGGCAGGTTCGTGCCTTGGAGGAATACCTGGGTGTGGCGCTGTTCAGCAAGGAAGGTCGCGGCCTTAAACTCACAGATTCGGGCATTCGTCTGCGTGATGTCAGCGCCGAGCTGTTCAACCGCCTGCGCAGCACCTGCGCCGAGCTGCAGCAGGGCCAGGCCGACGCGCCGTTTGTGTTGGCCTGCCCGGGCAGCCTGCTGGCGCGCTGGTTTATCCCGCGCCTGGACCGGCTCAACCGCGAGCTGCCGGAACTGCGTCTGCAGTTGTCCGCCAGCGAAGGCGAGCTGGACCCGCGCCGCGCTGGCGTGGACGCCACCCTGTGGTTCGCTGAACCGCCGTGGCCAGCGGATATGCAGGTCTATGAATTGACTGTGGAGCGTATCGGCCCGGTGCTTAGCCCACGCTATGCGCACTTCGCGGCACTGCATCAGGCACCCGCCGCCGCGCTGCTCGGTGAACCCTTGCTGCATACCAGCTCGCGCCCGCAGGCCTGGCCCAGTTGGGCCAGCAGCAATGCCTTGGATGCCGGCGCGCTAAAGCTCGGCCAGGGCTTCGAGCATCTGTATTACCTGCTGGAAGCCGCAGCCGCTGGCCTGGGTGTGGCCATTGCGCCGCAACAACTGGTGGCCGACGATCTGGCCGCCGGCCGCCTGGTTGCGCCCTGGGGCTTTGTCGAAACCTCGGCTCGCCTGGCCCTGTGGGTGCCGGCACGCCGCCTGGACAAGCGCGCCGAGCAATTGGCCAAGTGGCTGCACCACGAGCTGGAAGGCTAAGCGACTGAGTGGGCAGAACTGCGGCGACTCAACTAGCGTTGAATCATCAACCTGTGGAGAACACCCATGTCTGATCATCACACCTACAAGAAAATCGAAATCGTCGGCTCCTCGAAAGTCAGCATCGAAGATGCCATCGAAAATGCCCTGGCCGAATGCGCCAAGTCGGTACGCAACCTCGACTGGTTCGAGGTGGTGGAAACCCGTGGGCATATCGTTGATGGCAAGGTCGGCCATTATCAGGTCACCCTGAAAATCGGTTTCCGCCTGAGCAGTAGCTGACCCACACCACGGGCCGTCGCTTGCGCACGGCCCGGTTATCGCCGCCAGACCACCTGCCCCTTGGAATCCGCAGAACAAGCCCCACTATCTAACTCAGGTATTGGCGCTTTGTTGCGCCCGAACAAGCGGATAACCAACAGGTAGGCCCGATGAGCGCACTCGCACAGAGCAAGTTTTCCACCCTCGATCTCGCCCCGGTGCGTGACGACGGCAACGCCGCCCAGGCGCTGCATAACTCCCTGGCTCTGGCGCAGCATGTCGAGCGCCTGGGCTTTGAGCGCTTCTGGGTGGCCGAACACCACAATATGGATGGCATCGCCAGCTCGGCCACCGCCGTGCTGCTGGGTTATCTGGCCGCCGGTACGTCGAAGATTCGCCTGGGCTCTGGCGGAGTGATGCTGCCTAACCATGCGCCGCTGGTGATTGCCGAGCAGTTCGGCACCCTGGCCACGCTCTATCCCGGCCGTATCGAACTGGGTCTGGGCCGCGCACCGGGCGCCGATCACTTCACCGCCCAGGCGCTGCGCCGCGATCGGATTGGCAACGCCGATGACTTCCCCGCAGATGTCGAAGAACTGCAACGCTACCTCGGCCCGCGCACGCCGGATCAGCGGGTGATCGCCATGCCCGGCACTGACACCAATGTGCCGATCTGGCTGCTCGGCTCCAGTCTGTTCAGCGCCCAACTGGCAGGCGAAAAGGGCCTGCCCTACGCCTTCGCCTCACACTTCGCGCCGCGCTATATGCATGAAGCGATTCGCGTCTACCGCAATCACTTCAAGCCCTCGGCGGTGCTCGACAAACCCTATGTGATGCTCGGCGTACCGCTGATTGCCGCCGACACGGACGAGCAAGCCGACTACCTGGCCACCTCGGCCTACCAGCGCATTCTCGCGCTGATTCGCGGCCAGAGCCTGGTGCAGAAACCGCCCGTTACCAGCATGCAGGGCCTGTGGTTGCCGCATGAGAAAGAGGCGGTGAGCAGCTTCCTCGGCATGGCCATGATCGGCGGCCCGGAGAAAGTACGCGCGCGCCTGGAGGTGCTGCTGGAGCAGACCGGTGCCGATGAACTGATCTTCACCTGCGACCTGTATGACTTTGCCGACCGTCTGCATGCATTCGAGCTGGTCGCACAAATGCGCTAGAAGTTTTTCGAACTTGTGCCGCCCGAGCCTGCTCTCAACCCTATAACCCACGCACAGGAGTATTCGGATGAAGAAGACAGCCTCAGCTCATTGGCAAGGTGGCATCAAGGACGGCAAAGGTACGATCTCGACCCAGAGCGGTGCCCTGAAAAATGCGCCATACGGCTTCAATACTCGCTTCGAAGGGCAACCCGGCACCAACCCGGAAGAGCTGATCGGCGCCGCCCATGCCGGCTGTTTCTCCATGGCCCTGTCCAAGGAACTTGGTGAAGCCGGGATGACCGCCGAAAGCATCGACACGCAAGCAGAGGTGACTCTCGATAAACAAGATGGCGGCTTTGCCATCACCGCCGTGCACCTGACGCTCAAGGCACGCATCCCCGGCGCCGACCGTGCGGCCTTCGAGAAGGCCGTGGCAATTGCCAAGAACGGCTGCCCGGTGTCCAAGGTGCTGAACGCCGAGATCACCCTGGAAGCGGTGCTCGATAGCAGCCTCTAATTCAGAACCTGCTCACGATCTAGCGAGCTAGAGCACTGCAAGGCAAAAACAGGCAAGGAAGCGGACTGGGCTCGCACACGAGTGTACTTTTGTACATGAGCATTCCGACTGGGCTCGCATCCGAGCCTGTTTTTAACGCAGCAGGGCCGACGCGCAGCAGATCGTGGGCAGGTTCTTAGAAGGTGCCGCAGCGCAGTACCTTACCCCGCGCCAGCACATTGCGCTGCTCATCGTAGAGCCAGGCCTGCGCCTTCATTAGCAAGGGCCTGGCTTCCAGCCGGTAGCGCTGGCCGGCGACAAAATTGTCATGCCGCACGCGAATCTCGCAGGTCACCTGGCGTGGCTCATAGGCGCCATCCAGGCCACCGCCGCTGTTCACTTCAAACTGAAAGCGTGCCTGCAACTCATGGGCCCCGGCGGGCACCTGAAAGTAGCGGCCATCGCTCAAACGCTGACCATCGAGCCGATCCGCCATCAGCAGCGTGCCGCCGCTACTGCGCAGCTCGACCCAGGCCTGATTCGGATCAGGCGCAGGCACCGGCGAGGCGCAGGCACTGAGTACCAACGCAGCACTAAGCACAGCCAGATAACGCATGGGGCACCTCCACAAATCGCAACAACCGTTAGCCTACGCCGATCCCGCGCTGGAGGCAGCAGCGCCGATGCGCTAGCGTGGCAGCCTGATTCCTCACGGGTACTGATCAATGTTCGACGCCCTGCTCTTACGCTGGGTTCCACTGGCCGCCGCGCTGCTGCTCAGCGGTTGCAGCACCCTGGATTACTACAGCCATCTGGCCGGCGGGCATCTGCAATTGCTGCAGGCGCGCGAGCCGATTGCCGAGCTGCTGGAGAACCCGACTGCCGACCCTGAGCTGAAGCAACGCCTAGCCCTGGCTCAGCAAGCACGGGATTTTGCCAGCGCTCAGTTGGCCCTGCCCGACAACGGCAGCTACCGCCTGTACGCCGATATCCAGCGACCCTTTGTGGTGTGGAATGTGTTTGCCACCCCGGAGTTTTCCCTGTCGCCTGAGCTGCACTGCTTCCCGATTGCTGGCTGCGTGGCCTATCGCGGCTTCTACAGTCAGGGTCGGGCGCGCGGCTCGGCAGCGCTGCTCAAACAGCAGGGTCTGGATACCTACCTGGGCGGCGTCGAAGCTTACTCAACCCTGGGCTGGTTCGATGACCCGATTCTCAACACCATGCTGCGCTGGAGCGATGAACGCCTGGTAGCGGTGATCTTCCACGAACTGGCGCATCAGCAGCTGTATGTGGCGGACGACACTGCGTTCAATGAATCCTTCGCCAGCTTTGTCGAGCGTGAAGGCCTGCGCCAATGGCGCGCCAAACAGGGCCTGCAGCCCAGCGACCCGCAGGGCGAACAGCAGCGCGAGCAATTTATCGCGCTGGTGCTGGCAAGCCGAACGCGGCTGCAACAGCTCTACGCCAGTGATCTGCCGCCCACGCAGATGCGCAGCGGCAAGCAGGCCGAGATCGCCCGCCTGCGCGCCGAATACCATGCACTCCGCAAACGCGAGTGGGGCGGCAGCGGGCGTTACGACGACTGGATCAACGCGCCGATCAACAACGCCAAGCTGTTGCCGTTTGGCCTCTATGATCAATGGGTGCCGGCCTTTGCCGCGCTGTTCGAGCAGGTTGAGCGTGACTGGTCGCGCTTCTATCAGCGTGTCGCCGCCCTGGGCAAACTGCCCGAGGTAGAACGGCATCAGGCACTGGCCGACTTATCTTCAGGCTCTTAGAACTTACGTACCTAAAAACCACTCCAACCCCTGTAGTTTCTGTTCACGCAAAAGGAGCGATGCAATGAACAAATTCACCCTGGCCGTGCTGCTTGGTCTACTTAGCACCAGCGTATTGGCCGCACCCAAGCCCTGCGAAGAGCTGCGTGCGGAGATTGAAGTGAAAATCCAGGCTGCCGGCGTGGCCAGCTACACCCTGGAAATTGTACCCAACGAAGAAGCCCAGGACCCCAATATGGTGGTCGGTAGCTGCGACGGCGGCACCAAGAAAATCATCTATCAGAGAAACGGCTAACCGTGCGATGGGTTACGCCTACGGCTAACCCATCCGATTTAGCCCACGAACGCCTGGTGCAACTCGGCCAGGCTGTGGAAGTGATAGGTAGGCGCCTCGGCCTGCAACTCGGCAAAACTGCCAAAGCCATACCCCACCGCTGCCGCATCCAGGCCATTGCGCCTGGCGCCGATCAGGTCGTGCTTGCGATCACCGATCATCAGCGTCGCCTCTGGCGCAAGCTGTTCCTTTTCCAGCAGATGGGCGATCAGCTCGACCTTGTCGGTGCGCGTGCCGTCTAGCTCGCTGCCGTAGATCACCTTGAAGTGCTGGGCAAAGCCAAAGTGCCGGGCAATCTGCTCGGCAAACACCGTTGGCTTGCTGGTGGCGATATACAGCGTGCGCTGCTGGTTCTGCAGTAGCTGCAACAGCTCGCCCACACCGTCGAACAGCTGGTTTTCATACAGGCCCACCTCGCGGAAACGCTCGCGGTAGTGGTTCACCGCCTGCCAGGCCGTGGCCTCGTCAAACTGGTATGTGTGCATAAAGCACTGCAGCAACGGCGGGCCGATAAAGTGCTCCAGCGCCTGCAGATCAGGCTCATCAATGCCCAACTTGGCCAAGGCATGCTGCACCGAACGGGTAATCCCCTCACGCGGGTCGGTCAGGGTGCCGTCGAGGTCAAACAGGATGGTCGAGTAATGCAAAGCCGCTTGAGTCATCAGCTGCCGTAACCTTCCATCAGGTGCTGATCCTTCAGCCGTACGTAGTTGTCAGCGCTGTAGCGGAAGTAGCTGCGCTCCTTCTCGCTCAGTTCGCGGGCTTGTTTGGCCGGGCTGCCGACGTACAGGTAGCCACTTTGCAGATGGCTGCCTGGCGGCACCAGGCTGCCGGCGCCGAGCATCACCTCGTCATCGATAACCACGCCATCCATAATGATGCTGCCCATGCCGATCAGTACCCGGTTGCCGATGTTGCAGCCGTGCAGGGTGACGTTATGGCCGATGGTCACATCGTCGCCGATATTCAGCGGATAGCCGCGCGGGTTGAAGGGCCCGGCGTGGGTGATGTGCAGCACGCTGCCGTCCTGGATGCTGCTGCGCTCGCCAATGCGGATGCTGTGCATGTCGCCACGGATCACCACCAGTGGCCAGACCGAGCTGTCCGCGCCGATTTCCACATCGCCGAGCACCACGGCTGAGGCATCGACAAAGGCCCGTGAACCGAGCAATGGGGTGAACTGTTGGTAAGTACGAATTGCCACGATAGAAACCTCTTAGGCTGCGTCTGGCCTTGATTGTAATTAAGATGGCACCCATGTTCAGGATATGCGCGCTGTTTTGTCGATGGCGGTATCCACTCAAGCCTGCCCCTGGGAGCCTTTTGCGCCCGCCGGGGTCACAGCTGCAAACCCATTCCGTTACAGGTGACCTGTCGTGACTGCCAACAATCCACTGCTGCAAGCCTTCGATCTGCCGTCCTATGCCGCCATCCGCCCGGAGCATGTCGAGCCGGCGGTGGACAGCATTCTTGCCGACAACCGCGCGGCCATGAGCCGGCTGCTTGAACAACAGTCTGGCACACCGAGCTGGGATGGCTTGGTGCTCGCGCGGGATGAGTTGCGCGCACGCCTGAACCAGGCGTGGGGGCCGGCCGGCCACCTGAATGCCGTGTGCAATAGCCCCGAGCTGCGCGCCGCCTACGAGGCCTGCCTGCCGAAGCTGTCCGAGTACTGGACCGAAATCGGCCAGAACCAGCCGCTGTTCCAGGCCTATCAGAAGCTGGCTGAAAGCCCCGCAGCCGCCGGTTTCGACGTGGCGCAGAAGACCATCCTCGAACACGCCCTGCGTGATTTCCGCCTGTCCGGTATCGACCTGCCGGCCGAACAGCAGAAGCGCTACGGCGAGATCCAGATGCGGATATCCGAGCTCGAAAGCCGCTTCTCCAATCAGTTGCTTGATGCTACCCAGGCCTGGACCAAGCACATCACCGACGAAGCCGCTCTGGATGGCCTGACCGACTCCGCCAAAGCGCAGATGAAGCAGGCCGCCGAGGCCAAGAGCCTGGACGGCTGGCTGATCAGCCTGGAGTTTCCCAGCTACTTCGCGGTGATGACCTACGCCAATGACCGCGCCCTGCGCGAAGAGGTGTATGCCGCCTACTGCACCCGCGCCTCCGATCAGGGACCGAATGCCGGACAGAACAACAATGGCCCGGTGATGCTGGAAATCCTCGCCCTGCGTCAGGAGCTGGCCAAGCTGCTGGGCTTCGACAATTACGCCGAGCTGAGCCTGGCCAGCAAGATGGCCGAGACCACCGATCAGGTGCTGCACTTCCTGCGTGACCTCGGCGTGCGCGGCAAGCCGTTTGCCGAGCAGGACCTGCGCGAGCTGCAAGCCTTTGCTGCCGAACAGGGCTGCAACGATTTGCAAAGCTGGGATGTGGGCTACTACAGCGAGAAACTGCGCGAGCAGCGCTACAGCATTTCCCAGGAAATCCTCCGCGCCTACTTCCCCATCGACAAGGTGCTCAGCGGCCTGTTCGCCATCGTCGAGAAGCTCTACGGCATCCAGATTGAGGAGCTATCCGGCTTCGACAGCTGGCACCCGGATGTGCGCCTGTTTGAAATCAAGGAGAACGGCGCCCACGTCGGCCGATTCTTCTTCGACCTTTACGCCCGCGCCAACAAGCGCAGTGGCGCCTGGATGGACGGCGCGCGTGACAAACGCCGAGACGCTGCTGGCAAGCTGATCAGCCCGGTGGCCAACCTGGTGTGCAACTTCACCCCGGCAGTCGGCGGCAAGCCGGCGCTGCTGACCCACGATGAAGTCACCACCCTGTTCCACGAATTTGGCCACGGCCTGCATCACCTGCTGACCCGCGTCGAACATGCCGGCGCGTCAGGCATCAACGGCGTGGCCTGGGATGCCGTGGAGCTGCCGAGCCAGTTTATGGAGAACTGGTGCTGGGAGCCCGAGGGCCTGGCGCTGATTTCCGGCCATTTTGAGACCGGCGAGCCGCTGCCACAGGACCTGCTGGACAAGATGCTGGCGGCGAAGAACTTCCAGTCCGGCTTGATGATGGTGCGGCAGATCGAATTCAGCCTGTTCGACTTCGAACTGCACGCCACCCACGGCGACGGCCGCAGCGTGCTTGACGTACTCGAAGGCATCCGCCAGGAAGTCTCGGTGCTGCGTCCGCCAGCCTACAACCGCTTCCCCAATAGCTTTGCGCACATCTTCGCCGGCGGTTATGCGGCCGGTTACTACAGCTACAAGTGGGCCGAAGTGCTGAGCGCCGACGCCTTCTCCAAATTCGAGGAAGAAGGCGTATTCAACAGTTCCACCGGTCGCGCCTTCCGTGAGGCGATTCTGGCCCGCGGCGGTTCGCAGGAACCGATGGTGCTGTTTGTCGACTTCCGTGGCCGCCCACCCTCCATCGACGCCCTGCTGCGCCACCTAGGCCTGAGCCAGGAGGCCGCATGACAGATGCACCTGTAAATGTCAGCGCAAAACGCTTTATCGCCGGGGCGGTCTGCCCGGCGTGCAGCGAAATGGACAAGATCCAGATGTGGAATGTGGATAACGTGCCGCACCGCGAATGCGTGGCCTGCGGCTACGCCGACACCCTGGACGAACGCGGCAACTCGGTGCCGCGCGAGCTGCCGACGCGGGTCAATATCAGCGCACTAAAACCCAAGGTCGCCGACCCCAAAGTGCAAGTTGTGCAGTTCTTCCCTAATCCGAAGTTAAAAAAACCAACCGAATAAACAAACCGCCAAGGAGGGCATATGTGGCATCTGGTCTGTGGCGATGCAGCAGCCGAGGGGGTGGGCTTCGCCCTCGGTGAAAGCGTGGCGCGCACAGCTTTGCGGGTGATGCGTGATGATCTGGCAGTCGGGCCGCTGCAGGATATCGACAGCCCGCCGTGCAGTACACGCAGCGCCTACTGGCAAAGCGTCTGGCCGCACGCGGTGCAACCGGCGCCGGATTTCACTGCCGAACTGTCGGCCGATGCGCGGTGGCTGGCCGAACTGGCAACTGGCGAGCGCGCGGTTACCGTCTGGCATGGCGACAGTTGCTCCGAGCAATTGCTGCTGGCTCGCGTAGCCCATGCGTTGGCCGGCTCTGCTATCGAGTTATGGGAAGTCGCCTGCGGCAATCCACAGCTACCACCGCGCCGGGCGGTGTCCCTGCGGCGCCCTGAGGAACTGCCGGCGCTGTATCAGCAGCGCCAGCAACTGGATGCCGCCAGGCGCAGCTTGCTGGTCGAGCAGTGGCAGCAAGCGAAGCAGCACAACACGGCTATCCGTATCTGGCATGCCGGGCGCTTCAAGTATCACGAGCACGACTTGGTCGATAACCCCTTGCTGCAGCATTGCACCGAGGATTGGCGGCCATTGGCTCGAGTGATGGCCGAGGTGATGGCGCAGTGCAAAGGCTTCTTCCCGACAGATTCCTTTCTGCATTGGCGCGCCTGTGAGCTGGCTCGCGCTAAGCAGTTGCAGCTGTCCCAACCGTTAACGGCAGCCTACGCCGATCAGCAGGTACGCCAGCTCAAGGCGTAGCGCTTTCGCCCTGCTGCTGATGGCGATCAAGCATGCGCTGGTAATCGCCATTGGCGCGCAATTGCGCCAAGCCCTGGTTGAACTGCGCGATGATCACCGCCGCTTGCGGGTGACTGCGCGGCACGATCAGGTGCAAGGTACTGCTGCTGATCGCACTGTTGGAGCGGCGAAAGCGTTCGCTAGGCACTCCGGTCAATTGCAGCGCGGTTTCACCCAGGCGCCGATCGGAGATAAAGAAATCATCGCGATCCATCAATAGCAGGCGTGCGCACTCATTCAGCCCGGCCGGGGAGTGCCGGTTTAACTGCCCATCATCAAGCAACTGCTGAATGATCGGCGGTGGCTGCCAACCGAGTGGATAACACAGGCGGCGGCCCTGCATGCTGGACACATCGTCGACCTCGATCACCTCACCAGCACGGCTGAAAATATGCTGTTCGGCGATAAACAGCGGCTCCGAGTAGAGAAATACCTCTTCGCGCTGTGGGGTGCGTACGTAAGGGAAAGTCGCGTCATACTGCCCGCGCAGGGTTTTCAGGTATCCGCGGTTCCATGGCTGCCAATCCAGGCTGCTGTCGATACTGCTGCGCTGCAATGCCGCGCGCACCACCTGCGTCAGCATGCCACCTGCAGGCAGCGCCTTACCGGTAAAGGGCGCGTAGTCATCGCCAGTAACCAGACGCAACGGCGCCGCCAGGGCGCTGGTGCAGAGCGCTAGGCTTAAGAACAGACAGATAAGTGTTCGTGCAGGCATCAACCTGACCTTAGCGCGGGACGCGCAACGCAGAGCAGCAGTGATCCTGACTCCAGTGTAGGCGGCACTATGCGCATAACTAGTCAAATAACCCTAGCTGGCCATTGGTCGCGGTGGGGGCATCAGCATGCACAGCCGCAGGTGCATTGGCCAACCGCTCAGCCAGCCCCGCTGCCCGCTCCGCGCGGGTGGCCACGGCCTCGCTTAAACGCGGCGGCAAAGCCCAGATTTCCACCTTGTGTTTGGCGCGGGTGATGCCGGTGTAGAACAGGCTGCGGCTTAGCAATGGGCTGGGTTGCTCGGGCAACACCAGCAGCACTTCGGCGAATTCCGAGCCCTGGCTTTTGTGCACGGTCATGGCGAAGGCGCTGTCGTGGCTGGGCAAGCGCGCCGGGGCGAAGGGGCGGTAGCCTTCTTCACCCTCAAAAAACACTCGCAGGCCGTACTCAGTGTGTAGGCAGATACCGATATCGCCGTTAAACAAGCCAAGGGCGTAGTCGTTCTGCCGCACCATCACTGGCCGACCAACGTACCAGCGCTCGCGGCTGGCAACATGACTGCGGCGCTTGATCCGTGCCTCCAAGGCCTCGTTGATCCCAGCCACGCCCCAGGCACCTTCACGCTGGGCGCAAAGCGCGCGGAAGGTATTGAACGCGGCGAAGGCCGCAGCAGGGTCGGCACTTTTGGCAGCGCTGATATAGGGCGCGTAGCCCTGATCCAGACGCTCCAGCAGCTCGTTGGGCGTCGGCTGGGCATTCCAGGCCAAGTCGTGGCGGTCTTCCTTGAGCAGGTTCAGCGTACCGCTGACATCGCCGCTATTAATCCGCCGCGCCAATTCACCAATGCCGCTGTCGCCGGCAAAGCGGTGGCTGTGGGTCAGCAGTACCACGGCGTCGCCCAGTTGCGAGCTGGGTTGGCTGACCTGCACCTGCTGGCCGGTGATACGTTGCAGCTCGCTGGCGGCCTGAGCATCAAAGCCACGGCCCTCGCAGAGTTCGGCAAACACCGCGCCGGCTTCCACGGCGCACAGCTGGTCCTTGTCGCCGAGCAGGATCAGCCGCGCAGTGGGCGGCAGTGCATCGAGCAGCTTGGCCATCAGCGCCAGATCGACCATCGAGGCTTCGTCCACCACCAGCACGTCCAGCGCCAGCGGGTTGGCAGCGTGATGCCGCACCTGCGGGCTGTCGCCCCGGCTTCCGAGCAGGCGGTGCAAGGTGCGCGCCTCATCGGGCAGCGCGGCTTTGATCGCCTCGCTGACCGGCAATTCGGCTTTGGCATTACGAATGGCTTCGGCCATCCGCGCGGCGGCCTTGCCCGTTGGCGCGGCCAGGCCGATGGCCAGCGGAGCGCCGCCCGGATGTTCGCAGCCAGGTTGTTCTAATAACGCGGCGAGCAGACGCACCACAGTGGTGGTTTTGCCGGTGCCGGGGCCGCCGGAGATCACCGCCAGCTTACGCCGTACCGCTTGTGCGGCGGCCAGGCGCTGCCAGTCGGGTTGTTGCTGCCCCGCCTGTGATAAAGAGTTGAAAGCAAATAGCCGGGCCAGGCTTTCGCTCAATTGCGCCTCATCCACTACCGGCAAATCGGCTGCACGCCGCAACAACTGTTCGGCCAATTGACGTTCGTAGGCCTGGTAGCGCGCCAGATAGAGGCGGCCGTGTTCGAGAATCAGCGGGGTGAAATCACCGTCGCCGCCCACCAGGGCCGAGGCCTCAAGCTGAGCTTGCCATTCACCCAGCGCCGGCACGTTAAACGCGTGCTCGGGCCAGGGCCGCTGCCCGGCCAATCGCGCCAGTGGCAGGCACACATCGCCTTTATCCAACGCCATACACAGCAACGCCGCCGAGGCCAGCACCACAGGTGACGCCGTAGGATCAAGGCGCTGCAGGCTGTCGACCAGCGCGCGTTCCAATGGGCCAAGGGGTAGATCAGACAGCATGGCGATACCCCTGTAGGAGCGGGCCATGCCCGCGATGGTTTTGCGCTGCCACATTTTCGCGGGCATGGCCCGCTCCTACGCAAGATCCATAGCTCGCAGCCCGGATGCAAGCCGGGGCATGCGTGAGGCGGTACGATGACCTTTCCCGGATGGCATCCGGGCTACGAAGCGGCATCATCGGCCCTCCGCAAACAAGGTATCCAGCGCATCGAGCAGCCCATCGCTGGGCCGCGAAAAATACACCCCGGCGCTCGGCATGCCGCGCAGAAACAGGTAATAGGCGCCGCCCAGTTGGTCATTGCTGAAGTCGTCCAGGCGCTGACGCAGAAAGCGCCGCAACGCCACCAGATAGATCAGGTATTGCAGGTAGTAATGCTCGGCGGCCAGGGCTTGCAGCAGTCGTTCGCCGCCGTAGTAGCTGGCGTCCGGGCCGAGCCAGTTGGACTTGTAGTCGGCGATATACCAGCGCCCATCGTGCTCGAAGGTCAGGTCGATAAAGCCCTTGAGAAAGCCCTTGAGGCTGTCGAATTCCAGCCGCGCCGCTGCCTCGCGCATCGGTGCCGCCAGGCCATGGGCCGGGTCGCAGAGAATGGCGCGCAGGCGCTGCACATCCAACCCTGCCAGAGGGAAGGTAAAGCCCAGCTCAGGCAAACGCCGCGCCGGGTTGAGGCCGGCGAGGGTCAGGCCATTGCCATCCAGATCAGCGTCGATCACCAGTTGCAGGTGGGCCAGCGCCACCGTCTGCCAGTCGCTGCTGATACCGTGGCCGCTTAGCCCCGGCTCGATCAGCTCAGCCAGCGCGCCTTTGCCGCGCGCCCAGTCTTCGAGAATGGCGTGCAGGCAAGTACCGGCACGCGCACCACGGGGGAAGGCAAAGAAGCCGCTGCCCGGCTCGCTGGCATCCGGCAGCACCAGGCCGTCACGGTCCGGCGCTTCCATATGCATACCGGCGGCCAGCCCGGAGAAGCTGCCGATGCGCCAGGCGCTGTGCAGGCTGCGTTGCAGGCTGGCGAGTTGCTGCGGGGCTGGGGCACGCTGCTCATCGGCGGCGCTGGCCTCACCCTCACGCAGCGGCTGGATAATCATCTGGCCCTGGCTGCTGGCGATCAGTTGTTCAATTTCTGCACGCAAACCCTGCGGGCTAAGGCTTTGCAGATGACCAGCCAGCTCGGCCAAGGCATCCTCACCCGGCAACGCGCGGCCGTGCAGCAGCCAGGCCAGAGCGCTGCTGTGCAGGCCGCTGTCACCGAGGGTGCCGTCCTTTTTCGGTTTGCAGTCCACCGGCCCCCAGTGCAGCCACAGGCGATCCCGCGCACGGGTCAGGGCCACATAGGTGAGGCGCAGTTTTTCGGCGAAACGCTCATGACGGGCGCGCTCGCGGTGTGTGTCGAGCTGTTCGCTGCCGAGGTCCAGCAGCGGCGTGCCGTCGTCGGCGTGGCAGCTGATGTCTTCATGCTGGCGCAGCAGCGCGCCGTCCCACAGGTAGGGGCAGAACACCAGCGGGTATTCCAGGCCCTTGGAGGTGTGGATGGTGACGATCTGCACCCGTTCGGCATCGCTTTCCAGACGCAGCAGGGCGTCTTCGCCGTGGGCCTCAGCGCTGCGCTGGGCGTTGAACCAGGCGATTAATTGCTCCAGACCGGGGCGTTGCAGGCTTTCGGTTTGCAGCAGTTCGGCCAGGTGCAGCAGGTTGGTCAGGCGCCGTTCGCCATCGACCAACGCCAGCAGGCGCTGGGCCACCTGTTGCTCATCCAGCCAGGCGCGGAAGGCGCGCATAAAGCCCTGTTGCTGCCAGAGTTGATGGTAGCGTTCGGCGGCTTCGCGCTCGCGGTCCCAGGCTTGAGCGTCCTCACTGCAGGCGGCGAGATCGGCGGCACTACGACCCAGCAAACGGCTGGCCAGGGCATAACGCAATGCGCCCTCGCGGCCCGGCTCGGCATAGGCGGCGAGCACGGCGGACAGCTCATCGGCCTCCTCGCTGTGCCAGACGTTCTCCTTGCCTCGGCGCACGCTGGGCACACCACGGGCGGCCAGCTCGGCGGCCACTTCACCGGCCTGACGGTGACTGGCCACCAGCACAGCGATATCCCCGCCCTTGAGCGGTGTGCGCGTGCCATCCTGGTCAAAATAGGCCTGGCCCTGACTACTGGCGCTGAGCACCGCCGCAATGCGCCGCGCCGTATCCCGTGCCACCAATACGCCCGCTTCGCCCTTGCCCAGGTAGTCGTTATCCAGCCAGACCAATGCCAGCGGTGCGTCGGTTTCATCCTCAATACGCGGCAATACCAGTTGCGCCCGCGCCTTGCTGCTGGCCCCGACCTGTTGGTAAGCCAAGCCTTTCTCGGCAAAGGGCATGGACCGGTCGAACAGCTGATTCAGCGCGGCGATCAGCTCAGGCGTGGAGCGGTGGTTGGTGGCCAGGCTGTACTGGCGCGCGGCTTCACTGCGGGCCTTGAGGTAGGTCGCCAGATCCGCACCACGGAAGGCGTAGATGGCCTGCTTGGGGTCGCCGACAAAACACAGGTCGCCGGCGTCCTGATAAATACGGTGAAACACCCGGTACTGCACCGGGTCGGTGTCCTGAAACTCATCGATCAACGCCACCGGATACTGCGCACGCAGGGTGCTCGCCAGGTGCTCGCCGCCCTCGCTCTGCAAAGCCTGCTGCAGTTTGTTAAGCAGATCGTCAAAGGCCAGCAGCCGCTGCGCCGCCTTGCGCGCGGGCAGTTGCTCGTTGAGTTGATGGATCAAACGCACCTGCAGATCGATCAGGCGTTGCTCGGCCTCGGGTTGCGCGGCGTCGAGGGCATCGCAGAGTTCCTGTAGCGCAGCGGCCAGCGGATTGGCCGGGGCTTCGCAGCCCTTCTTGCTGGCCTTGTTCAAGCCTTCGCGGGCCAGGCGGCGATGCGCTTCGGTCTTGCTGAACAGCGCAGCGGCGTCGCTGAAATAACCGTCCAGCTCGGCCTGCCAAACGCCCAGCTTGGCTGGGTTGCACATATTGCTCTTGAAGCCATCGAAGGCCTTGAGCTGCGCCAGCCAGCCGGCGCTTTCACTCAACCAGAGGCGCTGCGTCTGCTGCCAGGCGGCGCGTAGGGCGCTCATTTCACTGCGCGTGCCCGGTTGCGGCTCGATGCGCAGGTACGGCTTGCCCAGGTGATTGCGCAGGCGCTGACGCAGAACTTGCGGGGTGATCTTCTGCTGCACCAGAAACGCCGCCCACTCCGGCTCGGCGCTGGCCAGCTCATGGCGCCAGAGGTCGGCGAGCAGGGCGTCGATAATTTCGCGGTCGTCGTGGGTCAGTTCGTTGTCGAAATCGCCACCCGCTTCAAACGCGGCGTCCTGCAAGGCGCGCTGGCAGAAGCCGTGGATGGTGAAGATCGCCGCCTCGTCGAAACCATGTACCGCCAGGAGCAAACGCCGATGACTGGCGGCATCCGGATACTGGGCATGCAGCTCGTTTAGCAACGCGTCGTCGCCAGGCCCCTGTTCGTAGACCACCAGCAGCTCGGCCAGACGTTTACGAATGCGCTCGCGCAGCTCGGCGGTAGCGGCGGTGGTAAAGGTCACCACCAGACTCTGGCTGACGTTGAGCTGCTTCTCCAGCAACAGGCGCGCGTACAACGCGGTCAGGGTCCAGGTTTTGCCGGTGCCGGCGCTGGCCTCGATCAACGAACGGCCGGTGAAGCTGTCGTGCAGCAGGTTCAGGCTGGCGCTGCTCATGCTTCGTCCTCGTCACTGCCTTGCAGGGCATCCAGCGCTGGGCCGTAGAGTTGTTCGGCCAGCGCTTCGAAGCGTTCGTCCAGCGGCTCACGGTCGCGGAAGGCTAGGGCGTTCCAGGGGTCTTGGCCTTCGCCGGTCATAAAGTCATTGCCTTGCCACATCACCCGCGCTTCGCTGCGGGCGGCGTCAATCGGCTCCTTGCGCCCAGGGTTGCGCCATTTGCGGGCAAAACCGTGGCTGCACTTGGCGAACAGCGGCAGCGGCTCGCATAACGCGCTTTTGTAGGCCTCCAGCCAGGGCAACAGCAGCTCACGGGCATTCGCCAACGCGCCCAGACGCCATTCGCTTTTCGGCGAGAGCAGGCGGCTGTCGCGGCTGATCTCGGGACTGGCGGCGCAGTTGAGCAGCAGGTGACGCAGCCAGAACGGCGCCAGCTCCCAGGCGCCGAGATCCCGCAGGCGGTAGTCGAACAGCCCGGCACTGGTCACGCCATCCAGCCAGCCGTGGATGCGTACGCCGGCCAGCTCGATATCGACCAACAGCGGTTGCGGCGCGTCATCCGGGCGCTCATCGAACAGCGTCGGGGCAAAGGCGCGGATCGGCCCGCGAATCTGTCCCCAGTGCGCCTGACCCAGCTCGCCCACCGGCAGCCAGCCCGACGCGGCGGCTACGGCGCGCTCCTGACGTTCGCTCCAACCCTGCTCGATGGCCTGCAAGGCCAACTGACGCAGGCCATGCTGGCTGGTCCACTCGACACTGAACGGCTCGTCGCCGGCCAGGGTTTCCTCGCTCTGCGCCAGGCGCAGGCCGAGGCGCTGTTCCAGCAGGTAGCGCGCCGGGTGTTTAAAGCAGTGAATCAGCTGGCTTGGTTCGATGCTTAACCAGTCCGCATCCGGCGCATCCAGAGCGCTGGCAAAGGGCGCGGGGGCTTGCACCGCCTGACTCAAGCGCTGCGCAGCGTGGAACCAGGGCGCGGCAAAGCCGGCATGGCGGTTGCCGGCGAAGTTGCCTGGCGCGAAGGGCTGCAACGGGTGGTGATGGGTGATATGGGCGCTGGCTCGTTTCTGGCCGGTCTGCTCGTCGCGGCTAAAGCCCCTCCCACAATCACCTTCACAAACAGCGGTGAGGTCGACCACATCCAGCAGTTCACTGACCAGCACCGAGGGCGGCAGCTCGGCGTTGCTGCGCGGGTCGCGGCCGACGTAACTCAGGTATAGGCCGCCACGGGCCGAAAGCAGGGTTTCCAGCAGCAGGTAGCGGTCATCCAGACGGCGTGCGCGGTCGCCACGGCGGGGCTTCTGGCTGATCAGATCGAAACCGGCGGCGGGGGTGCGCCGTGGCAGCGCACCGTCATCCAGGCCGAGCAGGCAGACCAGACGGAACGGCAGGCTGCGCATCGGCACCATGGTGCAGAAGGTCACCGCACCAGTGAGAAAACCCGAGGCGGCGCTGCCCTGCTCCAAGGCAGCGGTCAGCTGCTGACGAATCAGCGCCAGCTCAATCGGCCGCTCAACCCCCGAGGCCTCGCCCTGCTCCTTGAGCGCGGCGCAGGCCTTGGACAGCAGTAACAGGGTCTCGCCGGCCTCGCGCTCATCAAACAGCTGATCGATCAGCCCTTGCAGGCTCTCGGCCCATTCGCCCAGGGCGCGCGGCCGTTGCAGGCTCTGCGCCAGAACGGCCAGGCGCTCGACAAAACCCGCCAACCGCCCAAGCAGTTGTGCGCGGCCGCCTTCCAGCGCATCCAGCGGCCAACTGTCGCCCAGCAACGGTGCTGCCAGGCCTGCTAATTGCGGCGGCGCGGCAAAGCCCAGTAGCAGGCGATCCAGCCCTTGCCGCCAGGTAAAGGCCGCATCCGCCGGCAGGCCCAGTTGCTCGCGGTGCGTTGCATCGCGGCCCCAGCGCACGCCGGCGTCGCGCAACCAGTCGCGCAGCAGCGGTAAGTCTTCTGCCTCAATACCGACGCGGCGGGCGATGGCCGGCTGTTCCAGCCAGGCAAGGATTTCCTCGGCGGCGAAGCGGCTGTCCGGCAGCGCCAGCAGGTTGAGGAAGGCTTCGATCAGCGGGATTTCCGCACGCAGGCTGCGGTCGGCCAGGCTGAAAGGAATGCGCGGCACACCTTCGCGGGGGGCGAACACCGCCTCGATATAGGGCGCGTAACGCTCGATATCCGGGGTCAGCACCACCACCTGATCCGGAGTCAGGCCAGGCTCGGCGGCAAAGCGCGCGAGCAGCTGGTCATGCAGGATTTCCACCTCGCGCAGCGGCGAGTGGGCGACGTGCAGCTCCAGCGAGCGGTCGTCTTCGCGCAGCAGCAAACGTTCATCGGCGGTGCGGGTGCACAGGCGCAGGATGTCGTTCTGCAATGCCTGCAACAGGCTGGCGTCGTGCAGATCAACGTCTTCGGAATACAGGCCGATTTCCTGACTGCCCTCGCTGGAAGCAAGGCTAAACAAGCTGTCGAAAAAGTCGCGACCCTGCTTGCCCAGGCTTGCCAATAACGGATGGCCGACATCCAAATACCAATCGTCCGGACTGAGTTCGGGTTGTCTGGCCAACTCACGGATATCGCGAATCTCCCCCCAGGCTTCGCGGCACGGGTTAAGGGCGAAAACAATCACCTGGGTATGCCGCGCCAGGCCTTCGAGCACGCGCATATGGTGCGGCGGCAGCGAGCTGATGCCGAACACCAGCACGCGCTCGGGCAGCCCGGCGATGGGCGTGGCGTCATACAGGCGGGTGAGCAGCTCTTCCAGCAGACGCGCGCGGTGCGGGTGGCCGTCTTTGGTCAGCTCACGCCAGAGCAGCGCCTGCCAGCCTTCATCCGGGCCGAGATCGAGCAAGTCGTTGCGCTCCCAGCTGGCCAACCAATCGTCGCGATACAGCAGGTATTGGTCGAATACGTCGGCGATCTTCACGGCTAATGACAGCCTGCGGCGTTCATCGCCACCTTCCAGGTAATGCGCCAGGCGCGGCGCTTCGGCCAGGTGAGCCGGTTCGCACAGCCAGTCATACAGGCGCCAGCTCAGGCTGCTGGGACTAAAAGCCGATTGCTCCGGCAGCTGGCCCAAAGCCAGGCGCGACAAGTCCCAGACAAACTTGGCCGGCAGCTGCACCTCCAGCTGCATGGCGATGCCCTGCTTGCGCGCCAGCTCCAGAGTCAACCAGCGCCCCATGCCCTGGCTCGGTACCACCACCAACGCCGGCGCAAAGGGCTCGCGCATCGGCGTGGCGAGCAGGGTGGTGGCCAGCTCGCCAAGGGTTTCCAGATCGGGGGCGTGGTAGAGAGTGAGCATCGGAGGGGGCGCTTCCGTTCAGTAGCGGGCAAGAACCTGCTTACGATCTGCTGCGCGTCGGCCTGGCGGCGTTAAAAACAGCCTCGGAATGCTCATTTACAGCTCGTAAACTCCGCTTCCTCGGCCGTTTTTGCCTTGCCCGGCTCTAGCTCGCTAGATCGTAAACAGGTTCTAAGGTTATCAGCTCACGCAGCCTGGCGGGATTACGCGACAGTCTGTGTCGCGCGCTGGCGCGGATGGCCAACCCCAGCTAAAGCTAATTACAGGGCCTGCGCTTCTACAAGATGGGCCTTTATAACAAGTAAAAACCACGCGTCACGCTGCAACCGGGCTGACGCGCCAGGGAGCAGCACCATGCTCACCCTGCTTAATCTTCTGTCTGCCGTCGCCTTGCTGATCTGGGGCACCCATATCGTCCGTACCGGCATCCTGCGGGTGTATGGCTCGCACCTGCGCAAGGTGCTTAGCCATAACGTCAGCAAGCGGCCGCTGGCCTTTGCCGCCGGCATCGGCGTTACCGCGTTGGTGCAGAGCAGCAACGCCACCGCGCTACTGGTCACCTCGTTTGTCGCCCAGGGCCTGATGGCGTTGACTCCGGCGCTGGCGATCATGCTCGGTGCGGATGTCGGCACGGCGCTGATGGCCCGCGTGCTGACCCTAGACCTGAGCTGGCTGAGCCCGCTGCTGATCTTTCTCGGGGTGGTGTTCTTTCTCTCGCGCAAACAGACCCGCGCCGGCCAACTCGGCCGCGTAGCCATCGGCCTAGGCCTGATGCTGCTGGCACTCGAATTGATCGTCGCCGCGGCCACGCCAATCACCCAGGAGCAGGGCATCCGCGTGCTGTTTGCCTCACTGACCGGCGACCTGCTGCTGGATGCGTTGGTCGGCGCCTTGTTCGCGCTGATTTCCTATTCCAGCCTGGCCGCCGTGCTGCTCACCGCAACGCTGACTGGCGCTGGCTTAATCAGCCTGCCGGTGGCCATCGGCCTGGTGATTGGCGCGAATATCGGCAGCGGCGTGCTGGCCTTTCTCACCAGCAGCCTGCAAACCCCGGCAGGCCAGCGCGTGGCCCTGGGTAGCCTGCTGTACAAGCTGATTGGCCTGCTGCTGGTGATGCCGTTCCTCGACCCGCTGGCCAACTGGCTGGACAGCCTGAACTGGCGCCCCGAAGAGTTGGTGATCGCTTTCCACCTGCTCTACAACGGCCTGCGCTGCGTGCTGATGCTGCCCACAGTCGGATTGATGGCGCGCTTCTGTAACTGGCTGCTACCGGATCGCCCAGACGAAAACGGCGTCGCCCGCCCGCGCCATCTCGACCCCACCGCGCTGGCCACTCCCAGCCTGGCGCTGGCCAATGCGGTGCGCGAAACCCTGCGCATCGGCGACCTGATCGAGACCATGCTCAGCCACCTGCTGGAAGTGCTGCACGGTGGGCAAACCGCCCTGGGCAAAGAGCTGCGCCGCCTGGATGATGATGTCGATGCGCTCTACAGCGCGGTCAAACTCTACCTGGCGCAGGTGCCACGCGAGGTGCTGAGTGAGCACGACAGCCGGCGCTGGGCGGAGATCATCGAACTGGCGGTCAACCTTGAGCAGGCCGGCGACATCATCGAACGCATGCTCGGCAAAGTGCAGGATCAGAAGACCGCGCAGCGCCATTCGTTTTCAGACAGCGGGCTGGAGGAACTCACCACCCTGCACGCCCAGTTGCTGGCCAATCTGCGCCTGGGCCTCTCGGTGTTTCTCTCCGCCGACAAGGAAAGCGCGCGCCAGCTGCTGCGCGAGAAACGCCGCTTCCGCGCCCAGGAGCGCCGCCTGGCCCACGCCCATGTCAGTCGTCTGCACCATCAGGTGGTGCAAAGCATCGAAACCAGCGCCCTGCACATGGAGCTGATCGCCGATATGAAACGCCTCAACTCGCTGTTCTGCGCCAGCGCTTATGTGGTGCTGGAAAGCAGCGAGACAGGCGACCTGCATCACGAGGACGGCGGCGCGGAGTAACAACACAAGCAAATTGGTCTATACCACCAAACCTTAGTTGGGTTGAGGCAATCCAGGGCATAGGCTTTAAGTTGGCGTGCGGCATTGCAACAGTTCTGCCATCAATGCTCGCTAATACTGCTCAACTCCAACAACAAAAGAGCGCCTTCCCTATGAAAACCCTCACCTCCCTGGTCGTTGGTCTAGGCCTGGCTTTTAGTGCCAGCCACGCCAGCGCCTGGTCGCAACCTACACACAAGAATATCGTCAAGGACGCCCTGGCCTTCCTCAACTCGGCGCACGCCACGCCCGAGATGAAACGCGCCTACCAGTTCTACGTCGGCGCAGCTGGCAGCGAAGCCCGCGCGGGGGAAATCCTCGGCCAGGCAGCCTACGACGTCGATGACTTCCAGGACACCCGCCTGGGCGGCTGGTGGGTCGGCTACGAGCACGCGCCGGTGTATGGCGCAGCGGCTTCGCTGGTCAACTACACCTCCTATTGGCACTTTATCAACATGGCCCGCCAGGGCGACGCCCACGGCAACGACCACGGTGGCTACGACTACCGCTACCGCAAGGTGGACGGCAGCTGGAGCGGCGACGTCGACTGGTACGCCATGGTCTACCTGTACAACCGCGAGCTGAAGAAGAGCGACTTCGACACCACCGAAGCGCACTACCGTCAGGGCACCTACTCCAACTGGCAGACGCACTACGGCGACTTCCAGACGGCGGCCTTCCAACCCATCGATAACCTGGCCAAGTACTGGTTCGATCAGTTCAAGAACGCACCGTCCCTGCAAACCATCGGTTACTCGCTGCACACCACCGGCGATGTCGCGCAGCCGCACCATGCCTGGGTTACGTCGGGCAATGGCCACTCCGGCTGGGAAGGCTGGGTGGACGACCACTACTTCAGCGAAGGCCTGAACAATATGGCGGCAGTGGCCAACCGCGTCGGCAGTTACGACCCGCAGAAGCCGATCCGCGATCTGCTGACCCAGACCGCCCAGGTCGCCTACCAGCGCCCCGAGCCACTGTACGACACCAGCTACGCCACCCGCCTGCGAGTGGCCAAGGAGCTGATTCCCGAATCTATAGCTCTCACCGTCAGCGTGCTGACCAAGGGTGCCAACACCTTCTACGGCCAGGGTGGCCTGTAAGGTGCGCGCGATCATCCAGCGCAGTTTGCTGGTACTGGGGCTGACCGGCATCTGCCTGTCAGCCCTGGGCAGCCAGGACATGCGCATCAACGGTGAACGCCTGCCAGGCAAAAGCATCGGCCTGCTGGAGCAGGCCATGACCCGGGTCAAATTCAATACCGACCTGCGCCTGCTGCGCACAGGCCTGGCGGAAAACCACGTGCTGGCCCGCGAGGTGGAAGCCGAGCTGAATGCCAAGTACAGCGGCGATCTGGATGCCTTAGTCGAGCGCGAAGCCGCCAACCTGATCGAGCAGGTCTACGGCCGCCAGTTCGACCACGATGTGCGGCCCTTCCTGCGCCAACCACAAGCGCTGAGCAGTGCACGGCTGCGCCAGGTGCTGACCATGCAGACGCAAGGCGTGGTGCTCGATAGCCTGCAACTGAGTCCCCAACAGCAGGCCGACGCCGCGCAGGTGCAACTGATCAGTTGGCAATTCCCCGGCCAGGCCGAACAACGCCTGAATCTGCTCGAGCTGTATCAGGGTGATAACGTACAAGGTCGAGTGGAGCTGCAGCAGGGCAACCTGGTGTACCTGGCCGAACAGGTGCGTCAGCAGGCGCTGCGTGACTACCTCTGGTATCAACTCGGAGAGAAAGGCTTCAGCGCGGACGAACAAGCCGGCATCCGCCAATTGGTGCGCGACAAACTGATCCGCCACAAGTACCTGCATCAGCTTGGCCTGCACAACGACTTCCACCATGAGACCACCAGCCTGCGCGAGCGCGCAAGCCGGGTCAGCGATGCGGATGCCGAGGCCTACTACCAGCGCAACCTGCAGCTCTACCTGAACGTTGCTCAGGTGCAGGCCAGCCATATCCGCCTGGCTGATCAAGCCGGTGCCGACCGGGTGTATGCCGAACTGCAAAAGGGTCTGAGCTTCGATGACGGCGTGCGCCGCTACTCACTGGCCGAAAACAAGAACCACACGCCACCCGGTGACCTTGGCCTGATTCGCCCACAGGATGCGCAGCTGGACTTTCTGCGCAAGACCGCCCTGCTGCAGAAGGCCAATAGCATTTCCCAGCCGATGCTGATCGACGGCGCGTTCGAGATCGTCCAGGTGCGCAGCCGTGAGGATCGCCAGCTGCCACTCAGCGATCCGAGCGTGCGTTATGAGGTCAACCAGGCCGTCGCCAAGGAACAGCTGACACAAGCCTTCCAGGCCCGCGTCGACGCCCTGCTGGCCAACGCCAAGGTAGAAGGGCTATGAAGGCCTGGCTCGGCATCGGCCTGCTCGGCGTGATCACGGCCGTGACCATCGTCGTTGTGCGCACACTCCAGGCCGACACCGCGCCAACCGTTGCGCCCCAGACGGCAACGCCACCCAGCACACCCATTCGCTTGCCAGAGATGCCCGCCGCGCAGCCGACACAACAGCCAGAAGCAATCCCAGCGCCTGCAGAAAAGCCTGTGGACGCGCCGCCCAGTGAGCCGCACCTGAATGCCCAGGAAGCGCAAATGCTGATCCAGCTAATGGCCGACCAAGGCGACCCTCGCAGCCCGGCCCTAGGCCAACTCAAACCGCGCCAACCCGCATCCGCCGTCCAGCTGGCCGACCCGGCGCAGTACAACGCCTTCGAAGAACAACAAACCCGCGACCAGATCATGGCCTACGCCAGCGGCGTGCAGCAGATCCCCGCAATCCGCGAGCGCATCGAACAAGCCGCGCAATCCGGCGAACGCAGCCCAAGCGAACTCATTGAGGCCCGCGCCGCGCTGGAGCAGCTGGAAATGCTGCAGAGCAAACTGCAGAGGGAGAGGCCGGAGTTGTTGCCAGAGTCGCCCCTACAAAAACCCTAAATAGTGAAAAGCAGTCACGGGAAGTTTAATCAGTCTGCTCTAGAGAAGAGAGCGGGTAAGCCTGTCGAAGATACTGCTCATGGACGATTATTGACTCATAGTATTTCACTACACATCGCCACTCAAAACTGCAGCACTGAGACACTTTGCTCGCTGCACGGCAAAGTCTTTAACTTATCCAAAACCAAGCTTAGATGCCTGTCGAACTGGCTTTTGTTGGAAAAAATATAAAAAGGCCAATCAACATATTGGTTTGAATGCGGGCTAAGCCAAGAGGATTCAAGACAGATTATCTTCTTGGGCCGATCAATTATTACGCTCTTAAACTCACTCCAGTTGTACTCGAAGGTATTGTAGTCAGTATGCATTTCTTGGAATTTCTTTGAGTTGGCTAAGCCTAGGTACAGCAGCCCCATACCACCAGGCCCTGCAAGAGCAATCAATGCAGAAGAAGGATCAAGCGCGATAACAAACATAACGGCGATAGCGGCAATAACCGTCAGCCACTTCAGGGCAATCATCCAGCCTTTACCGGGGGCTTTCCATTCGCATACTTCAATACCTAGCTCGGTAAAGCGGTATGCAAATTTAGTTTTTTGATGCGTAGCCCCGTATAAAGCGAGAAAAAACATTATAAACCCTGGCACCGCAATAAAAAGTGTTTCTGAAACTGAAAAATGAGCACTTCTATAGAGTAGAAAATAGCTAAAGACAGACACGACGACTAACATAAATACAAACATCGCGTTCGCGACGGTTGTATTGTATGGCCGAGCATTTATTCTCCATTCCAACAGAGTGGGAAGATTGGCGTGCTTCCACTGATGATGCTCTGGTAGCTCAATGGGTTTGTTCCAAGGGAGAGCACGAGTAAGCCTGTCGAAGATACTACTCATGGACGATTATTGACTCGCATTCGGAATGTTCAGGGTAAGCAGTTGAGTGCCCTGTGAAGAGAGCACCATATCCGCATTGGGTTCCTTGCTGAAGGCATCACTTTTCAGGTCGGCCTCATCCGAAAATTAATCTACAACAAAGCGAAAAATACAATCCGCTCGTGGCGATTGTCAGCGTTTGTTAAGAAACACACTGTCAATATACGTAGGCGCATCGTGCAAATGAAAATAGAAGTCCAGAAACGGCCCACTCAACTCAGCCATCAGTAAATATCAAAAGCCTCATATGCTGATGGAATGCCAGGCAACTTCTCCCCAACCACGCCTAGGGTGCTATTAAGCTGGATTTCCTTACAATATAAAAAAAGCACACCTTTATCTATCGATTGCTGAGACGTGTTGAAGTAGTCAAAGTGCAGACCTATAACAGGCCGCTTGGGGTGAATTGATATTTTTTTATACCTATCCCAACTGTGGTCGCGGTGATGATACTCGGTGTGCATTTCCTGGTATTTACTGGAGTTAGCAAGGCTTAGATAAAGTAACCCCATACCACCTGGGCCGGCGAGCGCAATCCAGAATGCTGAGGGATCAAGAGCGATAACAAATATAACAGCGATAGCGGCAATAACCGTCAGCCACTTCAGCGCAATCATCCAGCCTTTGCCGGGGGCTTTCCACTCGCAAACTTCAATACCTTGCTCGGTAAAACGGTAAGCAAATTTAGTTTTTTGGTGAGTGGTACCGTATACGGCCGCCATTGTTAATAAATAAAACGGCATACCTATTGCTGCTACTGATATGGACTCAGGGTTAAATAACCCGCCCATCCATCCAAACATCAGCGTCGCAAATACGAATACAACTAGAAACATTCCGTTGGCGACGATTATATTGTACGGTCGCGCCTTTATTCGCCACTCCAACAGCGCGGGAATATTGGCGTGCTTCCACTGGTGATGCTCTGGTAGTTCAATGGGTTTATTCCAAGGAAGAGCACGGGTAAGCCTGTCGAAGATACTGCTCATAGACAATTATTGACTCGCATTCGGAATGCTAAGGGTAAGCAACTGAGTACCCTGGGAAGAGAGCACCATATCCGCATTCGGTTCCTTGCTGAAGGCGTCACTTTTCAGATCGGCCTCATCCGCAGACGAATCCACAGCGAGGCGGAACATATAGCCGCGGCCATTGGCGCTTGCTAGCACCTGCTCCGGGTAGCGCACCTCTAGCTCCAGCATGGGGCGGCGTTGATAGGCCACCCAGGTTTGCCAGACGCGGTGCTGCGCCTCCTTTTTATAGGTGCAGTCCCCAGGTAGCGCGCCACTGGGGCGTTGCGCAGGCGGCTGGCCGAACTGCTCCACGGGTGCCCAGTGGCCCTCAAGAAGCTGGTTGTAAAATTTATCTGACATACCTTGCATAAGGCTGTCGGAGAACCAGCCACTGTCGACCATGGCCGGCTGCAGTTTGACGCTTGTACCGGCCAGCTCAGACGGCAGCAAGAGCTGTAACCAGAAGCCTGTGTACGTACGGGGGCCGCGATCGTAGTAAGGCAGACTGGTCGCTTTGGCTACCAAGTTGGGACGCAGACAAATCTCGCGCAGGGTTCGCAGTTCGTCCTTGTGGTCCTCGTCGCTGTGGCTCCAGGTGGGGGCTTTACCCCAACTGCAGCGATACAGCCAAAGGCGTAAACCCTCGCGCTTGTACTGGTTGGCGATCATGCTGGATATCAGGTAGATCACACCAAGCAGGGCGATAATGATGGTGACCGGATTAGACATAACCCAGGCAAAGCCAAACCAGAAACCAAGACTGCTACCAATTAACTGCGCACCTGCCAGTGTTGTCATACCCATCAGAGTGTACATTTTGACATTCAGAGCAACTTGTTCGGTTGCGCTGGTAGCCTTATCAACATCCTTGGACACCTGCCAGGCCTCGACGCCGGCAGCAATGGCACCGAATGCCGCCATGCCTGCCGTGCGCAAAGCGAGGCTGCGAGCCAAACGGCCATATTGAGAGTTTATGCCCCAAGCCTTTACTCCGACCTGAGCAAGCTGAACGGTTTTTTCGTTCACGACGGCCTTGATGCCCGCCCACTTGTTCCAAGCCGGCACCACCCACAGCGCCATCAAGGCGTTGGCCGTATAGGCCGCGTTGGCACTCACCGTGCGCAGCTCATCGGCGCTAAGAATGCCGTCGTTGTTGGCCTTGCCCAGAGTGTTGAGGAAGTTCCAGATATTCAGCCCAGCAACCAGTACCGGCAGGCTGCCCCCAAGCTCCTGATTGACCCATTGGCGGCTGCGGGCGGCATGCCCTGCCGCGTTTTTTACCTTGAGTTGCAGCTGGTCGAGCAACTCCGATTGCCCCAGCGTGGCCAGCCACATATTTACCTGGCGGGATTGCACCGTGGTAATGCGGGTTTCGCTAACAATGGCTCCAACTACCTCGTTGGGCCTCTGCAGGTTGAGGGTTTCCCGCTGTTGTTCCAGCCCCCCCAACTGAATACGTGCCGAGCGCTTGTCGGGGCCTTTGCCAGGGAGTGCAAGGGTGCGCTGCAAGCCTTTGATCTGCTTCTCTAGCTGGGCGAACTGCATTTGCCATTTGCGGTTTTTCTTGGCGAAGTCGGCATCAATAACCAACTGTGTCTGGGTCGATATTTCCGTTGAAACCAAAACCTGGGTGACGCTGTAGGCAAAAATTCGCACCTTGGGGGCGAACTCTGTGCTTAGGGCAGGCAGCAGCGTAAAGGCGATCAGATTCCAGCTGTTCTTGGCTTTTTGCCCGACTACATTGCGCAGCGTTTCAAAGGCTCGCTTGGCAGGTTCGGAAAGGCTTTTATACAGTTGGCTGCTCTGCACGCTGGGTAGATCAAGTACGGACTTAACTTCATTGGTTCGAGTGGCCTCGCTGGTGGTATCAGAGAGCCCGCCATGGGCCTGGCCGCTGCCATCACCCTGTCGGCCTTGGTCATCGATAGTGCCGTATGTGCTGAAGTTGGCAGAGACCTTGTCAATCAATGCTGAAAGCTCTGGATTGAAGTTGAACAGTGCCAGGCCGGCTAGCGTGGTTGGGCGGCCGTACTGTTTACAGAGCCAGCGCTTACCCGTATCGCTTGCGCCTAATTGCTCGTAGAGGTTGGCCATGGTGGCGAGCAATTCGGTGGTTTGCTGCGGGTGACAGGGGTCGTAAGAGACCTCCTCGGCTTTAGGACTGAGACTTTCCAACCACGCGAGCAGATCAGTTTCGCTGCGCTGAATATGGCCATTCAGACGCTCTATTTCATCGGAGCGCTCCTGCAGGTAGGACCAGGCCTCATCGAAGCGAACATCTTCACGCCAGATTTTTTTCTGGTGCCACTCTTCAACCAGTAATTGCCACTTTGGCCCTGAAGGTAGCGTGCCCCACGTCGTGCGGAACTGCTTCTGAGCTTGCTGAACATTCAAGGATTTCAGCGTCAGAGTTGCGTCACTGCCATTGTGATGGCGTAGCTGCGCTTCTTTATCGAGCAGGTTGTGGGCATCTTTGATAAATGCCTGCTTACGGGTGGGACTGGCAGCAACCGCCTTGGGTATATAGGGCGCCAGTTCAACGCCGCAGAGCTTCTGTACCAAAGTGGCGCTACTGGTTTTGTTGCCGTGTTGCGTTTCGGCTGCAGCAAGCTCCAACCAGCGCCCCTGCAGGTTCATCGCCAGATCATCAACAACCGCCAGTGGATCGTCCAAGGCGACAAAGAGGGCGCTGTCTTGATCAGGCACACTGCCTAGCACCAAAGCCTGGTCAATGGGTTGCTTGCAGGGGCGAGACGCGTCTGTTGCGCTCGCGGCCACCAAGCAGCTGTTGAAAGTCGGCGCTTGTCCTCCGGCGAGGATATCGGCAACGGCACTGCCGAGCTCACGAATTGGCGCAGCGTGAGCGGCCTGCATGGTGTTGCAGTACTGCGACAAGTCCAGCGCGCGCATCCAGCGTTTTTGCTCCTGCGGGTTGCTGCGCATTTTTTCGCATAGTCGCCACGTCCACTGCACTGGCGCGTAGGCAATAAGCAGGCGGTTACGCCGTGGATAAAGCAGATAGGGTTTAGCGGCACCCGGATTGCTGCGCTCGTCTTTGCCTAGCTGCGCACTGCCCCACTGATGGCGAATAAACTGGTGCCCCTGCACCTGATACTCATGAAGGGTGCGGTCGGTTTCATCCCACACATAGAGCCAGCCATCGCGGAGCTGACGCAGGGTATAACTGCGCGTTTTGAGTGACGGTAAATGCGTACTGGACCAGCCTTTAGCTAATGGGTTGGGCCCCTGGGCGCTACCGCGTGCAGGTGACTCATCTATCGCATAACGAACGGGGTAGATCGCGATCTCACCTGCTTTAAGAGGGCACTGCCCGCTTGCACTGGCGGGCTTGTTCTCGAAAGCCTGATTACGCTTGGCTTGTTGCAGGGTTTTATCGGAAGTTGTCGTGCTCATGGAGATCCGTTCCTTTAGCCGGCAAGGCAGTCTTCATCCAGCGCTTGAATGCGCAGCTCTGGAGGCAATGTTTGGGCATCTGGTGTCTTGGCTAACCACGCAAGGTAAGGACTATCAGCGCGCGTGACGAAATCGTTACCCCAACACGCGCAGCGCTCGATCCAAATGGCAATGCTTCGCTCGTTGACCAGGCCCCAGGCCTCGGCATCCTGCAGGCGTTGCTCCAACCAATGGCCACACTCCTGCTCGCCCAGGCCCGACAAAGTCTGTGGGTAATCTCGGCTTACCCAGTCATAAAGACGCTCTTTGAAGCTCCGCCGATATGCTTGCTCCAGCGCCTGAACCTGTTCGTCTGCAAGATGATTAAGCTTGCTTTCCAGTACAGGGCTGTTCGGCTGCGGACGGTAGGAATGCCATTGCGTGGTCGCGGTAGCGGCCCAGCTAGGCGGCGACAGCGGTACAAGCCACTCACTGATCGGGCCAAGCAGGCTTTGATAGGCCGATGACGGGTAACTGCTTAACCAATATGAAGCCACCAATGGATCGGCAAAGCGGAAAAGGCTGTAGCTACCAGCGCTGTCGGTGACCGTGATGAACTGGCTAAGGTGATCAGCTACATCGTTCAATGAAGCAGAGCTTTGTATGTGGCTAGCTTGCCGCTGAAGCACCGGGCTGTGCTGCAACTCATGCAACAAGGATGAGTGCACGTCGAGCCCCACGAGGATAGGACCTAGCTCCTTAACTGCATCCCAGCGGCTGGCGTTGTAGATGGGAATTACTTCAATCGACTCTCCGGTGACATAAAGCCATTGCAGAGCGTCCTGACGGAGTACGCCATCAATGAGCAGAAAGTCCTTGCTCATGCTTTGGACTCCGCCTGTTTGGTCTGCTCGCAGATTTCACAGCGTGGTGTGGCTCTCAGCAACGCTTGCCGCTGCGCCTGAATCAACAGCTCGCCCGCCTTATCCGCATCCGCCTCTTTAACCTTGCCCGGCAATACCGGCGCCGCCCCCGACCCACTCCCCGGCGCGCCGCCGGAGTTGAATTTGATGATCGGGCCGACCATGGTGATGCCACCGGCATCCAGCTTGATAAAGCTACCGGCGGCTTTGAGGGTGAGTTCGCTGCCGGCTTCGAGCACGACTTTCTGGCCGCTGGAGAGGTGGATTTCCTGCCCGGCGTTGATGAACTGGCCTGTGCCGATTTTGATGTGCTGGTTGTTGCCGACGGTGAGGTGGTCGTTAGCTTTGATTTCGCTTTTGCGGTCGGCATGGGTGGTGCGGTGTTCTTCGGCTTTGAATTCGCTGTAGCTATTGGCTTCGACGCTGTCGTGGCGCTCGTTGCCGATGCGGATTTTCTGGTCGTGCTCGATGTTTTCATCCCAGTCGCGCTCGGCGTGGATGTAGATCTGTTCAGCGCCCTTTTTGTCTTCGATACGCAGCTCGTTATAGCCGCCACCGCCGGGGCTGCTCAGGGTCTTGAACAGGCTGCGGGTCTTGTTCGCCGGCAAGGCGTAGGGCACCACGTGTTCGGCGTGGTACAGGCAGCCGGTGACCAGCGGTTGATCGGGGTCGCCTTCGAGGAAGGTGATCAGCACCTCCATGCCCACGCGCGGGATGGCGATGCCGCCGTAGCGGTCGCCGGCCCAGCTTGAACTTACGCGCAGCCAACAACTGGTTTTGTCGTCGGCTTGACCTTCGCGGTCCCAGAAGAACTGCACCTTGATCCGGCCGTACTCGTCGCAGTGAATCTCTTCACCCGCAGGCCCGGTGACCACGGCGCTTTGGCTGCCGAGGATGCGCGGTTTCGGGTGGTTGAGCGGCGGGCGATACAACACGGTCCAGGGCGTGGCGGTAAAGCGGTTGCGGTAGCCCTGCTGGAAACCGTCGCTGACTTCGGTGTGACTGGTCACCGACTCTTCCAACACCTGCGGCTGTTTGCCCTCGTGGTGGATTTCGGTGAGCAGCCAGAGGTCGTTCCAGCTGGCGCGCGGGTGCTCGGTCAGGGCCAGGAAGTGGCCGCTGACCAGCAGCGGCTGATCGCCGTCGCCTTGCGCCAGTTCGAAGTCGTGTCGATGGCGTTCAAGAATGCGCTGGCTAAGGTGTTTGCCGCGCTCGCGGTCGACAAAACGGCCGGGGTAGTCGTAATCCTCAAGGTCTGGTTTGAACGCGCTCTTGGCGTCCGCCTCCATCAGCAGCTTGGGTTTTTCGAAGTCGTAGTCGCGGCGGGTCACCCGGCTTGAACGGGTTTCCACGCGCACGCCGAAGCGCTTGATTACTGGTTTGTCGGCGACCAGGCCGCTGTCTTGTTGATAGGCGGTTGGCGCAAGTTTGGGAAACGGCGTCTGGTCGTCGCCGAAGACCACTACATGGCCTTGTTCGCTGTGCTGGAAGTGGTAGTGAATACCCTCTTCCTCGCACAGGCGCTGGACGAAGTGCAGATCGGATTCGTCGTACTGCACGCAGTACTCACGCTCGGGGTAAATCGAGCCGAGTTGGAATTGGTAGGCGTTGGCCTGAATGCCGTGCTCTTGCAGCACTTGGCTGATGATCTTCTCCACCGTCAGGTGCTGGAAGATGCGTTGGTTGCTGCGGTGTGCCAGGTACGCCAGTTGCGGGCGCAAGGTCACGTGGTAGCGGGTCAGGCGCTTGCCGGATTCGCCCTGGGCGACGCGGTAGATCTGCCCGTGAATGCCGTGGCCGGCCTGATCGAACGCGAGAAAGGCGGCCTGATGCAGCAGGCTTTCCAAATCCAGGTCAGGACGTTCGCTGACCAGTTCCAGTTCGAACTCGAAGGGCTGACTGATCGCCTCGCGACCGGTGAATTCGAGCACCTGCAGGTCGTGGCTTACACCTTCGATCGTCAGGCTGAAATGCGTCTGGTTGGCGGCGGCGAACATTCGTTGTTCCTCTCGTTTCGTTCCATGAATCAAACCACTGCGCATTTCTAAACCAGGCTTGGCATGGAGGCCGTGCCTGTTCGCGATTTTGCGCGATGCCTGTCAGCGTTTGGCGACGCAGGTCTCACTAGAAACGCAGCGGCCAGGACAAGCCTGGCCGAAGCGGTATTGCGTGAACTCAGCCAATGCTTAGAACCTGCATACGATCTGCTGCGCGTCGGCTAAACGGCGTTGAAAGCGGCCTCGGAATGCTCATTTACAAATCGTAAACTCCGCTTCCTTGGCCGCTTTCGCCCCCGTTTATCTCTAGCTCGCGAGATCGTAAATAGGTTCTTAGGCGGAGATCGGGGTACGCCAGTCGTCGGAGCCAGAAGTACCGGAGACTTCGTGGGTCCAGACGATTTTGCGGTAGGTGAAGTACACGTCTTCCAGGTGAGTGAAGTGCGACATGTTCGGGTCCTGGCAGTTCGGCATACGCGACTGCACGTCAACGATCACGGCATCTTCCAGCTCGATGGTGAAGTAGTGCTCTTGAGTACCGGTAGAGGAAGTGCGGTACCACTCCAGACGGCACTTGGACAGACGCTCACCGGAGGTCAGGGAGTTGAAGATCAGCGGCGAGGATTTGTCGAAGACTTTGGTGATCATCAGCGGCTTGTGCACGCGCTGACCAGTCGGCTGACCGGACTGCGGATCACGCGGGATGATGACCTGGTGGTTAAAGGCTTGAACCAGGATTTGGTCTTCGTGACCTTCCTGGAAGATGTTACCGACGGAATCTTCGGTGAAGGTGCCAGCGGTGATCAGGCCTTGTTTGGTGCCTTCGAGGGACAGATACGCGGGTGTTGGCATGAGTGCTTTCCTTGCCTTGGGTCATGGATCTGCAGTGATCCGGGAACTCCCCCTATAGCGACAAGCATGCCAATTAAATAAAACCCTTATAAATCAGTGCCTTACTGAAAATAAATTTATATAGCTCAAGACAATGCGCACTGGATCACTGAAAGCTGAGCAAGTTGTTGCGCAAGGCTGCGCAATTTTCTGCGCAGCAGGCTGCACGTCAGTATCAGCAAGGCCTGTAGATGGATACCCACAGACTTATCAACAGCCTGCTGCGCAATAAACTGCGCAGCAGGCTGGCGCCACAGGTTCGGCTCACGCCGTGCCGTTAGCCCGCCGACGCCGCTGCAGCCAGACCACCAGGGCGAACAGCAGGAAGCCCGGAATCCACATCAGCTCCTTGGTCCAACGATCCGTTGGCGCGCGAACGCTGATGATTTGCTGGTCAAACTCCAGACCGGCTTCGGCCGCCGGGCTGCCGAAGGTGACGCTGTCGACCAGCACCTTGCCGCCCTCTTCGTAGGTCAGCAGGCCGAGTTTCTCCAGGCGTTCTTCGCCGCTGGCACCATCCGGCACGGGCAGCAGCAGGCTGAATTCACGGGCATCGCCCACCGCATTCTCACCCTTGATGCGCAGGCGCAGTTGGCTGCCGTCGGCCACATCACCCAGGGCCTGGGCCAGTTGCGCTGGCGGGATGTCGCGGTAAGGGTCGTGCACGATGTCCATCCAGAAGCCCGGACGGAACAGGGTGAAGGCCACCAGCAACAGCAGCACGCCTTCGTACCAGCGGCTGCGTACCAGGAAGTAGCCCTGGGTGCCGGCCGCGAAGATCAGCATGGCGATGGTCGCCACGATGAAAATCAGCACGCCGTGCCAGAAGTCCACGTCGATCAGCAGCAGGTCAGTGTTGAAGATAAACAGGAACGGCAACACCGCCGTGCGCAGGCTGTAGTAGAAGGCCTGAATGCCGGTCTTGATCGGATCGCCCTTGGACACCGCTGCAGCGGCGAACGAGGCCAGGCCCACCGGCGGCGTCACGTCGGCCATGATGCCGAAGTAGAAAACGAACAGGTGCACGGCGATCAGCGGCACGATCAGGCCGTTCTGCTGGCCGAGGGTGACGATCACCGGCACCAGCAGGCTGGATACCACGATGTAGTTGGCGGTGGTCGGCAGGCCCATGCCCAGCACCAGGCTGAAGATCGCCGTGAGCACCAGCATCAGCAGCAGGTTGCCCATCGACAGCAGCTCGACCAGATCGGCCAGCACCAGGCCAACCCCGGTTTGCGACACCGCGCCGACGATGATCCCGGCGGCCGCCGTGGCAATACCGATACCGATCATATTGCGCGCGCCAGCAATCAGGCCCTCGCGCAGGTCGATCAGGCCATCCATAAACGAGCCGTGGGCGTGCGTGCCATCGGTGCGCAGCCAGCTCAGCAGCGGACGCTGAGTGAGCAGGATGATTACCAGCATGACGCTGCCCCAGAAGGCCGACAGGCCGGGAGACAGGCGCTCGATCATCAGGCACCAGACCAGCACCACCACCGGCAGCAGAAAGTGCAAGCCAGAGAGCAAGACGGCGCGGGTTTGCGGCAGCTTGTCGAGCGGCGCGTCCGGGTCTTCGGCAGGCAATACCGGCACGCTGGCAGCGATTTTCAGCAGGCCCAGGTAGACCAGCGCCAGCAGCGCGCCGATACCCGGCAGGGCGTATTCACCCAGCGCCGGCTTAAGCCAGCCGAGGCCGTAATACACCGCCAGCGACAGCCCGCTGATCAGCGCCGCACCGAAGGCGAAACCGGTCAGGCGGCGCAGCCAGGGTTTGGGCTGATGCCCGGGCACCGGCTGCAGGCCGAGCTTGAGCGATTCCAGATGGACGATATACAGCAGTGCGATATAGGAAATCGCGGCAGGCAGGAAGGCGTGCTTGATGATCTCGACATAGGGCATGCCGATGTATTCGACCATCAGAAAGGCCGCCGCCCCCATCACCGGCGGCATGATCTGACCATTCACCGACGACGCCACTTCCACCGCGCCGGCCTTCTCGGCCGAGAAGCCGGTGCGCTTCATCATCGGAATGGTGAAGGTGCCGGTGGTCACCACGTTGGCAATCGACGAGCCGGAAATCAGCCCGGTCAAGCCGGACGCAACCACGGCCGCCTTGGCTGGGCCACCACGGAAGTGGCCGAGCATGCTGAAAGCCAGCTGAATAAAGTAATGCCCTGCGCCAGCGCGTTCGAGCAAGGCGCCAAACAGCACGAAGAGAAACACGAAGCTGGTGGATACGCCGAGGGCGATGCCGAACACCCCTTCGGTGGTGATCCACTGGTGGTTGGCCATGGCATTGAAGCTGACCCCACGGTGCGCCAGCATCCCCGGCATATAGGGCCCGGCCAGGCTGTAAACGAGGAACAGCAGAGCGATGATCGCCAGTGGCGGGCCAAGTACGCGGCGGGTGGCTTCCAGCAGCAACGGGATGCCGATGCATGCGGTGAGCATATCCGCAGTGGTCAGGCTACCGGGGCGCAAGGCCAGCTGCTGGTAGAAAATAAACAGGTAGGCGGCGCTGGCGGCAGCGACCAGGCCCAGGGCGATATCCAGCAGCGGTATGCGGTCACGCGGCGACTTGCGAAAGGCGGGGTAGGCGAGAAACGCCAGCAACAGGGCAAACGCCAGGTGGATAGAGCGGGTTTCGGTGTCATTGAACACGCCAATGCCGAACACGAACGGCAGCGGCGAGGCGATCCACAGTTGAAACAGCGACCAGAGCAGAGCCAGGCCGGTGATCACCTGGGCCATGGCCCCCAGCGGGGTGCGCGCACCGACATCCTGGGCGATCAGTTCTTCGGTGGACAGTTGCTTGTCATGCATGGGTTGAACCTGCATTCGAGAATACGGAAAACGGCAAAACCCGCAGCCTTGCAGCTGCGGGTTTGCTTATCTAGAGACACTAGCCCGTTTGGGCGGGCAGCGTGGGCCGCTTACAGCCAGCCGCGCTCTTTGTAATAACGCACTGCGCCTTCATGCAGCTCTGCACTGAGGCCAACTTTGATCATGTCTTCTTCTTTCAGGTCGGCAAATGCAGGGTGCAGACGCTTGAAGCGATCAATGTTGTCGAAGACCGATTTAACCAGCTGGTAGACCACTTCCGGGCTGGCCTTGGCCGAGGTGGAAAGCACCGCTTTGCCGCCAATCGACGGGGTTGGCGAATCGTTGCCTTTGTACACGCCACCAGGGATATCGGCTTTGGTGTAGTAGCTCTTCTCGGCCAGCAGCTTGTCGATTTCAGCACCAGTTACCGGCACCAGCACCGCGTCGGTGGTGGTGGTGGCTTCCTGGATGGCGCCATTCGGATGGCCGACGAAGTAGGTCATCGCGTCGATGTTGTTGTCGCCCAGGGCAGAAGCCTGTTCAGCCGGCTTCAGCTCAGCGGCCAAGGAGAACGCAGAGCGATCCCAGCCTTTGACCTGCATGATCTCTTCCAGGGTGTCGCGCTGACCGGAACCTGGGTTGCCGATGTTTACGCGCTTGCCTTTGAGGTCATCGAAGCTGGCGATCTTGGCATCACGGCGGGCGAGGATGGTAAACACCTCACTCTGCAGCGAGAACACCGCACGGATGTCCTCCATGGCGCCTTCTTTCTCGAATGGCGCGACGCCCTTCAGGGCCTTGAACTGGTGGTCCGACTGCATGATGCCGAAGTTGAACTCGCCACTGCGGATGCCGTTGACGTTGGCCACGCCGCCACCGCTGGCTGGGGCGTTGCACTTGATACCGTGCTCAGCCGCACCGCGATTGAGGAAACGGCAGATCGATTGACCGGCAACGTAATAAACGCCGGTTTGACCACCGGTGCCGATGGTGACGAATTTCTCTTCGGCCTGTACGGCGCTGCTCAGGGTAATACCTGCGAGTGCAGCCGACAGGGCCCATGCCAGGGATTTACCTTTCATGGGAGGTCTCCTTTTCTGTTTATTGTTGAGCCGGTCGCACCTTTTGAGTGCGCCCGGAAGGACAAGAGTCTAACCGCTCAGCCACAGGTTGCACGGAGTAATACCGGCCGCAGCAGTAACCAAGTGTTTAGCTAGACGTCTTAACGCTACCGCCAAGCCACAGCTTTGGGCAGAATCAGGCCATGTCCAAGCACACACTCGACTCGCAACACACCTCGGTCAGCGCCAGCATCACCCTCGCGGTGCTGCATGCCGCCAGTCGCCTGGGCGTTGATCGCGCCCAACTGATGAGCGCCTGCGAGCTGCATGACAACCAGCTCAGCGACCCCGATGCGCGTGTGCCCTTCGCCACTCAGGAACAGCTGTGGCAACAGCTTAGCCGCATCGAGCATGCCGAACCCGGCCTGGCCCTGGGCTGCAACCTCGCCCCCGGCCCGTTCAGCGTGCTTGGTTACCTGCTGCAGAGTAGCCCGACCCTGGGCGACGCGCTGGCTGCCGGGCTGCGCTATCAGCGCCTGGTCGGCGAAGGCGGCGAGGTGCAATTGCGTGAACAGGGCGATGAACTGCAACTGCTGTATCGCCCATTGCACCCCGAACTGCCGGCCACCCGCACCCGCGTACTGGCGCTGATGGCCTGCTGGGTACAGATGCTGCATCCGTTGCTGGATAACTGGCAGCTGTTGCGCGCGCAGTTTGTTCACCCAGAGCCGCCGACGCTGGACAGCTACCGCGACACCTTCGCCTGCCCATTGCAGTTTGCCGCCAGTGATTACGGCATCGTGCTGCCGCGCAGCCTGGCCAGCGCGCCGCTGATCCAGGCCAATCCGCCGCTGCAAAACCTGCTGCGCCAGCACGCCGAAGCCCTGCTCGCCCGTTTGCCCAGCGAAGGGCTAAGCGCCCGCGTAGTGGCCTTACTCGGTGAACAACTGGCGCGCGGTGAGCCGGACCGCAGCGAACTGGCGCGCCATCTGCACCTGAGCGAACGCACCCTGCAGCGACGCCTGGCCGACGAAGGCTGCAACTACCAGCAACTGCTGAATGACACCCGCCAGCAACTAGCCGAACAACACCTGAGCAGCGGCGACTTACCCGCCGCAGAAATCGCCCTGCTGCTGGGCTACTCGGAACCTAGCGTGTTCTTTCGCGCGTTTCGTCAATGGACTGGGTTAACGCCGGGTGAGTATCGGGCGCGGCAGAAAGCGAAATAACGGTTATTTAGAAAAGTCGGGGGAATCGTGCCTTTCAAACTGTACGGATACAAAGATGAAGGCCTGCCATCGGAAGAGGTTGTTCCGGCAGAGCTTGCAGAAATCACCCTTGTGGCGGGGCCCGCCGAGCTTCGGCAGATTGCCTCGTTTCTACTCCATGCAGCCGAAGGCATGGAGGCAAAAGGAAAGACCTGGGGGCATGAACATCTTTCAGACCGAATGCCGGAGTTCAGGAGCAGCCCACACTTCGTGGTTTATAACCCCGAAGTGGGCGAATAGGACATTGGTAATGTTTCAACACCACTTGCTCGCAAAACTCGCAAAACCGTGCTTTTGCTTGCCTGTTAGCCGTAATCGCTAAATCCCCTGCGCCCGTAAAAACGCCAGAAACGCCTCGCGCGAGCTATAGCGCGGGCTAAAGCCGAAGTCCTGTTTCAGCCGGCGATTGCTCAGCACCGGGCGATAGCGCAGAAAATCCACCTGCTCCGGGCCGTAGGGGCTGAGGCCGAGGGGTTTGAGTACGCGCAATGCGGCGCGGATTAGCCAGGCTGGCAGGGCGCGGTAGGGTTTGCCCAGCAGCTCGGCGATTTCCTTGAGCGATAGCGCGCCATCGCCGGCCAGGTTGAAGATGCCGGCGCTCTGCTGACGCAGGCCGCGGCAGATGATGTCGACCACATCCTGGTCCCAGATAAATACGAAGCGGCTGTCGCTGCCGCGAATGCCCAGCACCGCGGGTTTCTTGAATAGCTCGGTGATCTGGTTGTTCACCTGTTTGCCGAGAATCGTGCCGGGGCGCAGCACCAGCTGTTTGAGTTGCGGATGCTGCACCCGCGCTTCGGCCAGCAGCAACTCGACTTCACGTTTGTGCTTGGCGTAGGCGAACTGCGCATGGCCGCGCAGCGGTTGGTCTTCATCCAGCCATTCGGCATTCTGCGGGTCATAGCCGTAGGCGGCGCCGGAGCTGGTGACGATCAACTGTTCGACGCCATGGGCTGCAGCCGCCTGGATCAGCGCCTGGGTGCCGCCGACATCAATGGCATGCAGCTGGGCTTCGCTCATCCCGGGCGGCGGGGTGACCACTGAGGCCAGGTGGACGATTGCTTGCGGCTGCCAGGTGGCCACGCAGTCTTCCACGGCGGCCGGCTGGCTGATATCGAGCAGCACCGGCTCGATATTCAGCTTCATTCCCGCGCGGTTCTGCGGGCGAATATCGGCGGCAATCAGCAGCCACTGCGGGTGCTGAATAGCCAGTTGGTTAAGCAGCTGCTGGCCGATATAGCCGGCTGCACCTGTGATCAAAACGCGCATTACCCTCTCCATACGCAGCGCGGCCCGAGGGCGCGAAGGCTGCGTTTCTAACGACTGTGATACCCCATTGCAGGCTATCCAGTGGGTTGCGCGGCGGCAGTGGCAAGGCTGGCCAAACAGCGTGGCCAAAGGCGACAGATGCGTGTGCCCTGGCCGGCTGGGCACGCTATGCTCTGCGCCCCGCCATTCGCCCAGGTATGCCGCCATGAGCCAAGCCGAACAGAACCTGCGTATCGACTACATCGAGTTCGCCGCCGTCGACCTGCCGACGCTTAAGCAGTTCTATGCACAGGTTTTCGGCTGGCGCTTTACCGACTACGGCCCGCACTACAGCAGCTTTACCGACGGGCGCATGACAGGCGGCTTTACCACCGACAGCGCAGCGGGTGCCGGGCCGCTGGTAGTGATTTACGCCACGGATCTGGAGGGCGTGTGTGCCCAGGTGGCCGCTGCGGGCGGGCAGATCACTCAGGCAATCTTCAGCTTCCCCGGTGGGCGGCGCTTTGAATTCAGCGACCCAAGCGGTAATCGCCTGGCTGTCTGGTCGGAATAATCGAGTTCAATTTATGCCTGCGTGGAAACAACTGATCTTCAAGCTGGTGGCGCTGATTCAGCGCAACCCCGGGCTGGTCGCGATCTTTGGCTTTGCCTCGGGCTTGGCGAGCTTTCTGCTGGTCGAGCGGCATGCCGAACTGGCGCAGATTTTGGCGCTGGTGATGCTGGTCAGCTGGTTGTGGCTGATTCTGGAAAACATCCTGCGCGAGCGTATCGCCCAGTGGTTCGGCTTCGAGTTGCCGCCGCCGCTGCTGCGCTACGCGACGCAGATGATCCACCAGGAGAGCCTGTTCTTCGTTCTGCCGTTCTTCTTTATCACCACCACCTGGAACAGTGGCCAGCTGCTGTTCAGCGGTCTGCTGGCCAGCGCGGCGCTGATTTCGATTATCGACCCGCTGTACTACCGCTGGCTGGCGCCCAAGCGCTGGCTGTTTCTCGCTTATCACACCCTGGCGCTGTTCGCCGTGCTGCTCACGGCGCTGCCGATCATCTTCAAGCTGACCACACCGCAGAGTTATCAACTGGCCTTGGCGGCAGCGGTGCTGCTGTCGTTCCCTTCGCTGTTCGCGATCATCACCGTGCAACGCTGGTGGCGCGGCCTGCTGTTGGTGGGCATGACCCTGGCCATCGGCGCGGGCGGCTGGCTGGCGCGCGCCTGGGTGCCGCCGGCAACCCTGTGGCTGACCGAGGTGGCGGTGACCAGCGAATTCGACAACCTGAAGCGCGCGCCGGGCGAAAGCATCAAGCAGCTGAGCGTGGCGCAACTGCGCAGCCAGGGCCTGTTCGCCTACACCGCGATCAATGCGCCGCGCGGCCTGAACGAACGGATTTATCACGTCTGGCGCCGCGATGGCGGTGAAGTCGAGCGCATCGCCCTGGATATCCACGGCGGGCGCAAGGAAGGCTACCGCGCCTGGACCCACAAACAGAACTTCCCCGCCGACGCCGTAGGCCGCTGGCAGGTGCAGGTGCTGACCGAAGCCGGGCAGATGATCGGTGTGCTGCGCTTTAAGGTGGTGGAGTAGCGGCTTAGCGGTGGGTGCCTTTTATTCCCTCTCCCGTTTACGGGAGAGGGTTAGGGAGAGGGCTTGGTGTTTACTCACCCTCTCCCCCAGCCCCTCTCCCACACGTGGGAGAGGGGAGCTAAACGCTTAGCCAAAGAACCAGTAGCAAACGAAGATAGCCGCCACCACGCCAGCAAATTCGGCCAGCAGCGCACAGCCCACGGCATGGCGTACGCGCTGGATGCCGACCGCGCCGAAGTACACCGCCAGCACATAGAAGGTGGTTTCCGTGCTGCCCTGGATGGTCGCCGCCACCAGCGCAGCGAAGCTGTCGACGCCCTGGGTCTGCATGGTTTCGATCAGCATGGCGCGCGCCGCGCTGCCGGAGAAGGGTTTGACCAGCGCGGTGGGCAGCGCTTCGACAAAGCGCGTATCCCAGCCAACCACCTCGACCAGCCAGCGAATGCCATCAAGGCCGAATTCCAAGGCACCCGACGCGCGCAGCACGCCAATCGCACAGAGCATCGCCACCAGGTAGGGCAGCAGGCTCTTGGCCACGTCGAAGCCTTCTTTGGCGCCTTCGACAAACTCCTCGTACACCGCCACCTTCTTCAGCGCGCCGAGCAGCAGAAACAGCATGATGATGCCGAACAGGGTGAGGTTGCCGGCCAGCGACGACAGCGCTGCCAGCGCCGTGGCGGACATGGTCGCCAGCACGGCCATAAAGCTGCCCAGCAGCAGCGCGCCGGGGATCAGGTACGCCAGCACCACCGGGTCCCACAGACGCAGGCGCTGCATCAGCGCCACCGACAGCAGGCCGACCAGGGTCGAAGCACTGGTGGCCAGCAGGATCGGCAGAAACACCAGGGTCGGGTCGGGTGCCCCCTGCTGGGCGCGGTACATAAAAATGGTCACCGGCAGCAGGGTCAGCGACGAGGCGTTAAGCACCAGAAACAGGATTTGCGCATTACTCGCCGTGGTGCTGCTGGGGTTGAGGGTTTGCAGCGCGCGCATGGCTTTCAGGCCAATCGGCGTGGCGGCGTTATCCAGGCCCAGGCCATTGGCGGCGAAGTTCATGGTGATCAGGCCGAGGGCCGGATGGCCGCGCGGCACTTCCGGCATCAGCCGCGCAAACAGCGGGCCGAGCATGCGCGCCAGGGCATCGACCAGGCCGGCTTTTTCGGCGATGCGCAGCAGGCCGAGCCAGAGGGTTAAGGTGCCGAACAGCAGCACCATAACCTCAACCGACAGCTTGGCCATGGCAAACAGGCTTTCGACCATGGCGGCGAATACCGCCGGGTCATCACCGAGCAACCAGCGCGACAGGCCGGCCAGCGCCGCCACCACGAAAAACCCCAGCCACAGCCAATTGAGCATGCCGTCTCTCCCCCAGATCAGTGGGCGGGATGATAGCGCGGCTTAGCAGGCTGTTGAAAAACTACCTGCGTTGCCATCGCGGCGTTAAAAACAGCCTCAAAATGCTCATTTACAACTCGTAAACTCCGCTTTTTCGCCTGTTTTTGCCTTGCGCTGGCTGCCTCGCCAACGTTTTTCAACGGCCTGTTAAGAGAGGCTGGGGTGGGGGTTAACCGGTATGGCGCGCTTGAGCAGCGGGCCATACAACCACTAGCAATCGGAGGGCGGAGATGACGAAGCTTTTTCCGCCGCAGCGGGCGCTTTCACAACCGCTCAGCCGTACTCACAGCGCGCCATGGCCCCACCGAACCCCCACTAAGCGCCGACCAGTACCAAGCTGAGTTATCGCTAAAACTCTGCCCGGCGGCGTCCTCGATGTACTCGCATACACGCAGATCGACGCCACGACCACTGGCGACAAAACAGCGCTGCAAGCCGGCGCCATCACTGCGTTGCTCCAGATGGATGGCCTGAATGCGATAACCCAAACCGCGGTAGCAATCCGCAGCCGGATGCAACTTACGCGTGGGGCGAGTCACATGGCGCAGCGTGACCGCCCGCGCGCCCGTGCTAAAACGGGCGATAGCGCCGGGAAACTGCGCGGCGAAACGCTGCTCCACCGCTGACAAGGCCAACGGTTGCAATGGCTCACCAGCGTATTGCGCCGGCCACTCGACAAAGCTGCCGTACCTTGGCTCAACAGCCGCAGGCGCTGCCAACAGCGGCCATAGCGCCACGGCCACGAACGCCGTGAGCAACACCACTTGCAACGCCGGCTGCAGCGACGGCCGGTGGCCCGGCAGCTCAGTCGCCTGTGGCGCAAGCGTGACTTCGTGGGCCATGCCATTCGCCATCATATAGCGCAGCACCAGCGCACAAACGCAGACGAACACCAACAAGCCGGTGCCTTCGTGCATCCAGCTCGGCCAATCCAAACGCCCGGTTTCCTGCAGAATCAGCAGGCTATTGCGCAGAATATTGCCGGCCAGTATCAGCACCCCGAGCAGCGGCAAACGGCGCAGTAACTGGCGATCACCCATGCGTAGCCAGGCGGCGGTGGCGAACGCGGTGAAGTAGGCGACCCAGGCCATCTGAATGCCCGAACAGGGCGCATCGACCATGATGAGCTGTCCGGCCACCTCCAGGGTGCTGCCTTGGCGTTGTACCTCGAGCCCGCCGGCGCGCAGCAACCAGGCGCTGACCTCGGCGGTCAGCACCCGCAGCGGATAACCGATAAAGAACTGCAAGGACGACATGATCGGCAGCGCCAACAAGCCCAACCCCAGCCAGGCCAGCAGCGCCTGACCCGGCGCGCGCAGGGCCAACACCGCGACGAATAGCGTCAGCACCGCCAGCACCGCGCGCAATAGCGGCGGCAAGCCTGGCGCCAACCCGGTCGCAGCACAGAGCAGCAATGTCAGCAGCAGCCAGGGCAGCCGCGGAGCGTCCAACAACTGACGGCGCTCGCGCCAGAGCATCAGCACTAACGCAAGCAGCGCGACTATGCCGAACGGATCGTCGGAGCCATCGCTCATGCGCCGCACGCTCCACTGCCACACCGGCCATAGCGCCAGGGTCGGCAGCAGCAACCACAGCCACGCCGGCGCACGCGACCAAGCCACGGGGAGCTCGCGCATCATTTACACCTGCTCCTGGCGGGCATGCTGGCGCGCCAGCCAGCCCATGCCCAGGGCCGCGACCAGCAACATCAGCCAGGCGCTCGGTTCAGGCGTACTCGACACCAGCGCACCTATTGCCTGGTTGCTCACGCCCTGAGGCAGCGGCAAAGGCTGTTTGACGCTGGCGGCAGCGGCCGGATCGGGGTTGCGCACCTGTTCGTCCACGGCGATAAACGAGGTGTAGGCCGTCAACAGGTTGTATTTCAGACCCAGGTCGAGAATCGCCTGGCTATGGGCGTAGTCGCCTTCGAGGGTTTCCTGATCGGTAAGGCTGGCGACCTTATGCCGTGCCCATAAATAGCCCAGCGCCTGATTGCTCGCGCTGGCTATCTCGGGCCTGATCGGCACTTCAACTCGATACGGCCCGGCAGCGCCGCGCCCTTCCACCTGCAGGCTGCCGCGCGCCTCGCCGCGCCATTTGCCGAACACCACCAGCGGCCGTTGGGCGAACAGATCCGGCAAGGCCACGGGTTCGACGTCATAAACCTCCAAGCCAGCGAAGCGCACCTGGGGGTTGGCCAGCACAGGCGAATCGATCATCTGCCGAAAGCGCTCGGCCTGCTCGTCCGCCGCCGCCTCATTGAGGACTACGAAGGGCTCGCCTTGCCCGGCCCGCGCGAGGCCCTCGATCAGCTGACGATTGACCGAGCTACCAATACCGAAGGCGAACATATTGGCCTTGTCTAGATTGTTGCGCACCAGCTCGAAGGCCTCGCGTTCCACCGACACAAAACCATCGGTGACCACCACAAAGCTGCGCGCCCGCTCGGGATCGCTCGGCACCGCCAGAGCCTTGCGCAACGCCGGCAGCAACTCGGTGCCGCCCGAGCCCATCTGGGTATCGAGCATATCCAGCGCAGTCGCGATATTCGCCGAGGTGGCCGCCTGGGACTTGTCGGCGAGCATGCTGCTACTGCCAGAGAACAACAGCACATTGAAGCTGTCGACCGGGCGCAAACGCCCGAGCAGATTCTTCAGCAGGCGCTTGGTGGTATCCAGCGGGAAGCCATGCATGGAGCCGGAAATATCCACCACGAAGATATATTCGCGCGGCACCAGCATCTTGCTTTGCACCTTCGCAGGCGGTGCGATCAGCGCCAGAAAGAAGTTCTCCTCGGCGCCCGTGGACAGCAGCACACCGCTCTCGAAACTGGCGCTGCTCAAGCGATAGTCGAGGACGAAATCGCGGTTGTTGCTCTGCCCCGCGTCGGCGCCCAGGCTGACGGTAGCCTCGCTCGGCCTGGCCTGCAGCACCTTGATCCTGTGGCTCGGCGAGCGGATATCGGACAGCGGCACCGGCGATTGCAACTCGACCGAGAGCGAAAAAACATCACGCGTCGCTTCGCCTTCGGGCAGATAAGGCGTGCTGACCCAAGGCCCGGCCTTGTGACTCTCGCTGCCGGCACTGCCGTTGTAGTGCGGCCCGACCACGGTGGGAAAGACGAAACTGTATACGCCATCGGTGGGCAGCAGCAGCTCGGTATAACGCAGCTCCACATCGACCACATCGCCGGGCAGGATATTGGCGACATTCATCTGGAATACATTCTCGCGGTGCTGTTCGAGCAGGGCCGCGATCTTGCCAGCGCTCTTGGCCTCTTGATACTCCTTCTGCGCCTTCTGCTTCTCGCGGATCTGCGCGCGCAGCTCGCGATCGCCCAGGCGTACGGTCATGCCGTACACCGCCGCGCGAGTCGAGCCGGGAAAAACATAACGCGCTTCAAGCGCCCGCGTGCCCTCGTTGCGGTATTGCTGAACGACCCGCACATCGGCGATCACCCCCAATACCCGCACCTCGACTTTGGTGGCCTTGAGTGGTAAGCGATCCACTGCGGGATCGTCACTCTGTACCGCGAAATAAGGACTTTCGCTGTGCTCGGCGGCGGATTGCTCGCTGGCCAGCGCGGGCTGCGACAGAACCAAGACGATCAGCAGAACAAGCCAGCGACCGACGCTGACCTTAGGAATGGATAAACAATGAAACATGGCGAAGCTCCCCGTAAGTTATGCACACACGGGAGCCATGCTGAGGTCGCTTTGTGGTGGGAGTTTGCAGCCACTATGGCGATTGTGTGGATTCTTGCATCCATAGATCGCCATAACGGAGCTGCGCCGCTTAGCAGGCCGTTGAGAAACGTAGACGAGACAGCCGAGACAAGGCAAAAACAGGCGAGGAAGCGCAGTTCACGTGTTGTACATGAGCATTACTCGCTCCACTCGCCCTTCGGGCCGCGCTAGAGCGCGTTAGCCGCAAGCGGCTTCCGACCGGGCTGGCGCACCAGCCTGTTTTTAACGCAGCAGGGCCGACGCGCAGCAGATCGGAAAGAGAGTCTTAGTACCAGTTCGGATCGCTTCTCAGCTGCTCTTGCAGCAACTGCTGAGTGGCTTTATCCGGGTCGCCGAGCCAGCGTAGGGTGGCGTGCTGGCTGGGGGCCTTGTCCGTCGGCAGGCCGTCGGGCAGCTGCACATAGAGGGCGTAGGCGTCCTCCTTGTCCCAGCTGAAGGCTACATAGAGGCGCTGGTTAAAGCAGTTGTGCTCTTCACACAGCTGGCCGACCAGGTACTTGTCACCGTCGTCATCCAGGCCCTGCATAGGGCTGGCGATGCCGTTGAGGTTCATCACCCAGTCCGGCAGACGGCTTTCGTCTTCCACCAGCTTCTGCCAGCTTTGTTGATAAGCAGGGTCGCTGGCGAGCAATTCATTGAGGCGGAATTGGCCATCGGTGTCCGCGGCCAAAGCCGCCGCACTGCCGCCCAGCAAGAGGGCGGCAAGCAGCGTCTTGATGGTCATGGCGGCTCCTCTATCCACGTGGGCGGCGGCCCATGATGAAGGACACAATAAACATCACCAGGAACACCACGAAGAGAATCTTCGCGATACCCGTGGCGGTGCCGGCGATACCACCGAAGCCCAAGACTGCAGCGATGATGGCGATAATCAGAAAGGTAATGGCCCAACTCAGCATGGCGATACTCCTTGTTTACTCAGGTGTGCGCCGCAGCGCGTGAAGACCCGGTGTGGCGGCACACACCACACCGGAACGGACTCACTGCATGGACTGTTTCAGGGTGCGCATGCGGTCATGGTTGGCGCGTACTTTCGGCATTTCTGCAGTCAGTAGGGCTTGCACGTCCGGCTCCGCGCTTTCCAGGGCATCCTCGAAGGCATGCAGGATGCGATCTTCGGCTTCTTCCAGCTGCGCCACGTAGGTGGCTTCGGTGTCGCTGACCAGGGTCGCCTTGGTATCGGCGTAAACCTGACGCAGCTTGCCGACAAAGGTGCCGCCGCTGGCCGGGACTTCCTGGTTGGCAGCAACTTTTACCGACAGCGCGCGGATCAGCTCGCTCTTGCTCTGCGACATATCGCGGAACAGCACCTGCAGGCGCACGTCCTTCACTTCATCGTGGGCGTGCTGATAAAAGCGCTGGCCGTCACGGGTGATTTCGATCAGTTCGTTGAGTTGCTCGGTGGTAGTACTCATGGTGATTCTCCTGTGAGTTGTAGCGGCTGCCCGGATGACGGGGCAGCCTCAGACAACAGGTAGCGGCCGCCATGGCCGCTGCCCGGATGGATCAGCTGGCGACGCGCAGAGCATCGGCATCAACGCCGCGCACGCCACGGATGTTGCGTGCAGTCTCAATCGCCAATTGCTTCTCGGCGTTGCTCAGCACGCTGCCGCTGAGGCTGACCATGCCCTTCTGGGTGTCGACCGAAATATTCAGGCCGTCGAGGTTGCGGCTGTAGATAAAGCTGGATTTCACCTTGCTGGTGATCCAGGCATCGCTGATTGCCACAGCGGTGTCATCGGCAGCGTTCTGCGCCTTGGCCGCTGTGCTATCGGTGGCGCTGACGCTGAGCAGGTTGTTCACCTCACGCACGCCATCGGTGTTGGCCGCCAGGCGACCGGCCAAGTCCTTGGCTTCGGCGCTCTGCGCGCTACCGGTCAGGCTGATCATGCCGTTAGCCGCTGCGACCTTGATGTCCAGACCTTCGGTGTTGCTGTTCCACAGCAGCTTGGATTTCACCGTGGCGGCCAGGGTGGCGTCGTCAAAACGCTGCGACAGGCTCGGCTCAGTGCTGGCCTTGGCTTCGAAGGCCGGGTCGAGGGTCAGCTGGTTGTCGACCTTTTTCACCCCGTCGATACCCAGGGCGATCTGCTCGGCCAGGTCACGTTCGACATCGGTTTCCACCTTGCCGGTCAGCTTGGCGCTGCCGTTCTCCACATCCACATCGATGGTGAAGGGGTTGAGGTGGCGGTTCAGGGCAAACGCGGTCCAGATCGAGCCTTCCTGGCGCGCCTCGCTCAGCTCACGGCTGGTATCGCCCTCGGCAGCATAGGCAGCGAAAGGAGCCAGGCCAATAAGGCCGGCGGTCGCAGTGGCCAGGGCCAGAGTTTTCAGTTGATGCATGGCAGTTCCTCCAATGGATAACGATCAAGCTGGCAGCCGTTTGTCGCCGCCGTTACTGATAGATCGCAAGCCCCATGCCAGCTTCTTTAAACAAAATAAACCGTTAAATATCAATTACTTATAAACACTAGCCAGCCATGCCATGCGTGCACCTTGCATGATCGCCGGCGAACGGCCGTGCAACTTGCACGACGCCGCGCGGACTAACCCTGTGCACGCAATGACTGGGTGCGGGATAAGAAGGAGATGGCTATGCACGCAAGCACAGAGGAACACAGCCTGGGGCGCATTCTGCTGGTGGATGACGAGACGGCCATCCTGCGCACCTTCCGCTATTGCCTGGAAGACCAGGGCTATCAGGTGAGCACCGCGAGCAGCGCGGCCCAGGCCGATGCCCTGTTGCTGCGCCAGGTCTTCGATCTGTGCTTTCTCGACCTGCGCCTGGGCGCGGATGACGGCCTGGACGTGCTGGCGCAAATGCGCTTGCAGGCGCCCTGGATGCGCGTAGTGATAGTCACCGCGCACTCGGCAGTGGACACCGCCGTGGATGCCATCCAGGCCGGCGCGGCGGATTATCTGGTCAAGCCGTGCAGCCCCGAGCAGCTGCGCCTGGCCGCCGCCAAGCAGCTGGAAGCACGCCAGCTGATCGAACGCCTGGAGCGTCTGGAAGGCTATGTACGCAAGCCCGGCGACGGCCTCGACTCGCAGAGCCCGGCGCTGATGGCGGTGCTGCAGACGGCCAAACAGGTGGCCGACACCGACGCCAATATTCTGATTCTCGGCGAGTCCGGCACCGGCAAGGGCGAGCTGGCGCAGGCCATTCACCGCTGGAGCAAGCGCGCGAAAAAGTCCTGCATCACCATCAACTGTCCCTCGCTCAGCGCCGAGCTGATGGAGAGCGAGCTGTTCGGGCATAACCGTGGCGCCTTTACCGGCGCCAGCGAGAGCACCCTGGGGCGGGTCAACCAGGCCGATGGCGGCAGCCTGTTCCTCGACGAAATTGGCGATTTCCCGCTGGCCCTGCAGCCGAAACTGCTGCGCTTTATTCAGGACAAGGAGTACGAGCGCATCGGCGACCCGGTGACCCGTCAGGCCGATGTGCGGATTCTCGCGGCAACCAACCTCAATCTCGATGAGATGGTGCAACAGGGGCGCTTTCGCGAAGACCTGCTGTATCGCCTCAACGTCATCACCCTGACCCTGCCGCCGCTGCGTGAGCGCCGCGAGGACATCCTCGACCTGGCCGAGCGCTTTCTCGCGCGCTTTGTCGTCGAGTACGCACGCCCAGCGCGCAACTTCAGCGAGGAGGCGCGCGAGGCGCTGCTGACTTATGCCTGGCCGGGCAATATCCGCGAGCTGCGCAACGTGATCGAGCGCGCCAGCATCATCTGCACGGAAGCGCTGGTGCAGGTCAGCCACCTCGGGCTGAACGCTTCGAGCAGCCAGTGCGCACCGCAGATCGGTGACCAGTTAAGCCTGGAGGCCCTGGAAAAAGCCCATATCAGCGCCGTGATGGCCAACAGCGAAAGCCTCGACCAGGCGGCGAAAACCCTCGGCATCGACGCCTCGACCCTGTACCGCAATCGCAAGCAGCTCAGCCTGTGAACCTGCGCAGCCGGCTGTTTATCAGCAGCAGCGCGTTGCTCACCGTGGCCCTGGTCGGGCTGTTGCTGGGGATGTTCAGCGTGCTGCAGCTGACTCAGGTGCAGAGCCAGGCGATGACCCGAAATCTGCAGATCATCGACGCCAGCCTGGGCCTGCGCCAGGAGCTGGGCAAGCAGGTGATTCTGCTGCTCGCCGAAGAACTCGACCGCGAGGCCCTGCAGGCCTCCGATCAGCAGTTCAAGGTCTGGCTGCAACGCGCCAGCGAGAGCGCCACCAATGACAGCGACCGCCAGGCGGTTGGTGAAATTGAGCGTGCCTACGCCAACTTCGATGACCTGCTGGCCAAACCTCTGACCGTGCGCCGCGAGCTGCTGCGCAATGACAGCTTCGGCCGCGCCATCGAAGCCCTGCGTGATCGCATCAACGCGGTGCAAACGCGCTACGTCAAAGCCGTGGAGCAGGAAGAAGCACGCGCCCGCGAGCGTGCCTGGCTGATCGCCGGCCTGCTCGGGATGATCGGCCTTGCGGTGCTGGTGATCGGCTTTGTTACCGCGCATAGCATCGCCCAGCGCTTCGGCCGGCCGATTGAGGCCCTGGCGCGGGCCGCTGACCAAATCGGCCAGGGCGACTTTCAGGTCACCCTGCCGCTGACCCCGGTGGCGGAAATGTCCGCCCTGAGCCAGCGTTTCGGGCTGATGGCCGAAGCCCTGCGCGAGTTCAAGAACAGCGATGTCGAAGCCCTGCAAGCCGAACAGCAACGCTTGCAAGCGGTACTCGACAGCATCGATGACGGCCTGCTGATCTTCGACTGCGCCGGGCGGATCGAGCACATCAACCCGGTGGCCCTGCGCCAGTTGAACTGGGGCGACGAGCAGCTCGGGCAGACCCTCGACGTGGCGCTGAACCGCGCCGATCTGGCCGAGCAACTGCACCGGGTGCTGCAGGGCGAAAGCCTGGACGAAGCGCTGGACGACCTACCGGTGCAAATCGACGGTGAAACCCGGCTGCTGGCCTACAGCCTGTCCGGGGTCAGCCACAATGAAGGCCGCCTGATGTGTGCGGTGATGGTGCTGCGCGATGTCACCGAACAACGCGCCTTTGAACGGGTGCGCAGTGAGTTCGTGCTACGCGCCTCGCACGAGCTGCGCACCCCGGTGACCGGCATGCTGATGGCGTTTGCCCTGCTGCAGGAGCGCCTGCAGTTCGCCGCCGAATCCCGCGAGGCCGACCTGCTGAACACCGTGGATGAGGAAATGCAGCGCCTGCTGCGACTGATCAACGATCTGCTGAACTTCTCGCGCTACCAGAACGGCCTGCAAACCCTGGAATTGTCTGCCTGCGCTCTAGAACCGCTGCTGCTGCAAACCCAGCAGCGCTTCGGCGCCCAGGCCGCCGAGCTGCAGGTCAGCCTGGCCTGCGAGGTGCACGGCGAACTGCCGGACGTGCAGATCGACCCGCTGCAGATCGAACGGGTACTCGACAACCTGATCGGCAACGCTCTGCGCCACAGCCACCCCGGCGGGCATATCCGCCTGCAGGCGCGGCAGCAGGATGATCGGGTGGTACTCAGTGTGGAAGACAACGGCGAGGGCATCCCCTATCGCCAGCAGACGCGGATCTTCGAGCCCTTCGTCCAGGTCAGCCGCAAAAAGGGCGGTGCCGGCCTGGGCCTGGCGCTGTGCAAGGAGATCGTCCAGCTGCATGGCGGGCAGATCGGTGTGCACTCACGCGCAGGGCAAGGTGCGCAGTTCTATGTGGCACTACCGGTTTAACCACGTTACAGCTGGCGGTTAAGCACCAGCAGCAACGCCGCCGTCTCGGCATCCGGCTCGCCGTCATAGCGCGCCGGGCGGTATTTCATCTGCAAGGCGGCAATCACGTTGCGCGTGGCCTGGTCCAGCTCGCCATGGCTGGGCACGGCATAGCCTTGGCGCGCCGACTGCTCCTGAAACCACTGCACGCTCGGCAGGCTGGCACTGAACAGCGCCTGCTCACGCGCTACCTCGGCGGCATCCGGCCAAGGCATCAGGCCGGCATCGGCCAGGCGCTTCCAGGGGAACAGCGGGCCGGGGTCGACCTTGCGCTGCGGGGCGACATCGCTGTGCGCCAGGATGCTACCGGGAGCCAGCTGGTGGCGCTGCATGATGTCCTTGAGCAGCACGATCAGCGCATCGATCTGCGCCGGGGCAAAGGGCTGCCAGTAGCGGCCATTGGGGGTGTCGTAGAAACCCTGGTTAACCAGCTCGATGCCAATCGTGGTGCCGTTGAGCCAGGTGCGCCCTTGCCACTGGCTATCGCCGGCATGCCAGGCGCGGCGGTTTTCATCGACCAGGCGGTAGATGGTCGGCGGCGCTTCGCCGACCAGGTAGTGGCTGCTGACGTCGGTCTCGGTCAGTAGCTGTAGCGAGCGCGCCAGATCGGTGGAGGTGTAGTGCAGCACGATGTACTGCACGCGGCTGTTCTGCCCGCTGGCGGTATGGCTATCGTCGATGCGTAAACCGCTGCTGCAACCGGCCAGCAACAAAACCAGAAAACTTAAACACAGAACTTTCATGGGCTGATATGCAACACGCTTTGCAGGTTATCCAGCAGCATATCGACGCTGAGCATGATCAACAGCATGCCCATCAGCCGCTCCACTGCGGTCAACCCGCGAGGTCCGAGAAAACGCTGCAGGAGCGAGGCCTGCAACAGAATAAATGCGGTCGCCGCCCAGGCCAGCAGCACCGCGGCATAGAGTTCCCAGAGCGGCCCGTCGTGGGTATTGCGCAGGGTCATCAACACCGCCAGGGCTGAAGGCCCGGCCACCGCCGGGGTGGCCAACGGCACCAGCATCGGCTCGCCATCCGGCACATCACCCAACACCCCTTGCGGGCCGGGGAAGATCAGGCGCATGGCGATCACGAACAGGATGATACCGCCGGCAATCGCGGTTGCCTCCCGCGACAGGCCCAAGGCGCTGAGCACTTTGTCACCAAAGGTAAGGAACAGCAGCAACAGCGCCAGGGCGAACAACAGCTCACGCGCGGCGACCCACAGGCGGCGCTTGGCCGGCACGTTCTTCAGCGCGGCGATAAAGATGGCGATATTACCGAAGGGGTCAGTGACCAGAAAGATCAACGCGGCGATGCCGAAAATTTCCATGAAACGCTCCTCAACAGATCGGCAGAGTTTAGTGCGTATGCCGGCAGAAAACGCCTTTGATCAGGCAGAAACGCCACGCTGGTCTATTGCCTGGGCAAGGCGTGATGGACGCTGCTAGACTGAAATCTGTACAAATACGGAAATTCTGTACAGCTTTTGTATTGATTAGGAGATCACCACCATGCGCGCACTGCTGTGGTTCAAACAGGATCTACGCCTTGATGACCACCCCGCCCTGCAGGCGGGCCTGACCGCCGAATGCTTGCTACCGGTGTATGTGCTGGACCCGGCACTGCTGCAGCTCAATGAATTTGGCATGCGCCGTATGGGCGTGCACCGCGCGCGCTTTCTGCTGGAAAGCCTGGTGGCGCTGGAGGGCGAATTGCGCCAGCGCGGCTCGCACCTGCTGCTGGTGATCGGCTCGGCGGAGCAGGCGATTCCCCAGCTGGTCGCCCAGTTCAACCTGGACCAGGTACTGACCCTGGAGGAAATCGCCCCCGACGAACGCGCCCAGGTGGCCCGCGTAGCCCGGCGTCTCGGTGACATTCCCCTGCAGCAGACGCCGGCCAACAACCTGTTGCGCACAGATGAACTGCCTTTCGGTGTCGAACAACTGCCGCATGTGTTCAGCCGCTTCCGCAGCCTGGTGGAAGAACGCCTGCAGGTATTCCAGCCACGCCATGCGCCGGATCGTTTACCAGGGCTGCCCGATGGTGCGCTGGCGCTGATGCAACCGTTGCCGACGCTGTCGCAATTGGGCCTTGGCGAGCCGCTCAGTGTGCCGGCCAGCGCCTTTCCGTTCTCCGGCGGCGAACCCGCGGCGCTGGGCCGGCTGCGTGACTACCTGTGGAAAACCCAGGGCGTGCGGCAGTACAAGGACACCCGCAACGGCATGATCGGCAGCGAATACTCATCGAAGTTTTCGCCCTGGCTGGCCAATGGCAGCCTCTCTGCACGCCGTGTGGTGGCCGAGCTGCGGCGGCATGAGGCGCAGTTCAAACGCAACGACTCTACTCACTGGCTGTGGGTGGAAATGCTCTGGCGCGACTTCTTCCGCTGGACCCTGATTCGCCACGGCAGCGCGCTGTTCAAGGCCGGTGGCCTGAAAGCCACCGAACGGGCACCGCAGCAGCTGGATCAACGCTTTCAGGACTGGTCACGCGGGCGCACCGGCATGCCGCTGGTAGATGCCAATATGCGCGAACTGGCTGCCACCGGTTTTATGTCCAATCGCGGCCGGCAGGTGGTCGCCAGCTATCTGATCAATGACCTGCAGCAGGACTGGCGCCACGGCGCGGCTTGGTTCGAGGAACACCTGATCGATTACGACCCGGCCAGCAACTGGGGCAACTGGGCTTACCTGGCTGGCGTAGGCAACGATCCACGGCACAACCGGGTGTTCAATGCTCTGCGCCAGGCCCGTGAATACGACCCCGAGGCGCAGTACGTCAGCCTCTGGCTACCGGAGCTGCGCGATGTACCGCAGGCGCTGCGGCATACGCCTTTCCTGCTCGCTGGCGGGCATCTGCGCAGCCTCGGCTACCCGCAGCTGGACAGCATTCCGGAGAGTTGGAAGCCTTACCTGCACGCAGTGGCGTGAACCGAGTTAGCTCAACTCGACTCGATTACGCCCACCGCTCTTGGCGCGGTACAGCGCCTGGTCGGCACGTTCGAACACCTTGTCACTGCCTTCATCACCAACAAAGGCGGTCAGGCCAGCCGACAGGGTGATGGTCACGCGCTCGCCACGAAAGTGGAACGGGCACTGTTCAACGCCATCGAGCAGGGTTTGCAGAAGCTGGTGACCGCCTTCCATGGGCGTCGAGGGAATCAGCAGCACAAATTCCTCGCCGCCAAAACGGGCAATAAAATCGGTCTTGCGCAGGCGCTTGGCCAGCTCGCCGGCAATAATCTTCAACACTTTGTCGCCGGCCAGGTGGCCGTAGCCGTCGTTGATTCGCTTGAAGTGGTCGATATCCAGCACCGCCAACAGCAGCTCGCCGCCATAACGCTTCCAGCGCGCCATCTCCAGCTCCAGGCGTTCGGTCCAGCCGGCGCGATTGGGCAGGCCAGTCAGCGGATCGATCAGGGCTTTTTGCCGCTGCTCTTCAAGGTGATCGCGGAAGCTCTGCGCTTCCTGCTCCATATCGGCGACCTTCTGGGTCAGGCTTTGCAGGCGCTGCGCCACTTCTTCCTCATGGCCGTCGCGGTGCTTCTGGTGCTCGCTGACGGTGCTGAGCAAACCCTCCAGGCGCGCCTCCAGGGATTGCTTGAGGGTTGGCAAATCGACCGCATCCTGCACGCTGGCCTGCAAACCACTGACCTGCTCGCGCAGTTCCAGATTAAAGCTGCGCGCACTTTCCACCGACTCGCTGTAGCCCTCATGGGCCTCACTGAGGGTGGTGAGAAATGACGCCAGGCGTTCGTTGAGCTGTTTCAGGTAGCTGGCAAACTCGCGCTGGCCGCTGTCGGTCACGGCCAGCACCAGCACCGCCAGGTCATCCAGCACCGACACCAGCTCATACCAGTTCAGGCCGCCCTGCACGCGCTGGCGCAAGGCTTCGCCCTGAGGCTGATGACGCTCCGGCAGCTCCAGTTCATCAAGCAGGCCCATCAGGCTGTCGCCGATGTGCGGGGCGACGGCGCTGTAACCCGGCTCAGGAATTTCCGGCAGGGCGTAGGCCGGATCAGCAGAACCCTGGGCTGCTGCAACTATTGCAGGCGCCGCTGCTGTGCTGGGCACTTCGGCCACCACAGGCTGTGCTTCTGTCGCAGAACCTGGGGTGAGCGGTGCGACGGGCGCAGGCGCCTCGTTGTTCGGCTTCACCACCGTTTCAGCAGCCGCTGGGGTGGTTTGCGGTTGAGGTTGCGCGGCAACGGCCGGGGCAGGCGCTGCGGATTGCGTTATATCGACCAGAGCCGGCTCGCTAGCGGCAGGGCTGCCAGACGCAGGCTCCTTGCCGCCGAACAGACGCTGGAGGAACCCCGGCCGCGCCTGGTTGGGCTCAGCCTCAAGCGCGGCCAGGGCCTGCTGCTGCAGGCTGCTTAATTCGCTGAGCAGCGCCGGCAGTTCGCGCGGTTGGCTGGCACGTTCCTCGATGCGCTTGGCAAATTGCTTGAGCGCCTTGCGCACCTCACGCGGCGGTTCCAGGGCGAGCAGCTGATCGGTCAGGCTGGTGACCCCAGAGATATTTTGCTCGACCCGATCCTGGCGGCGCTTTTCCGAATCCAGCACGGCTTTTTCCAGGCGCGGAATCAGCGCCGACAGGCCGGCATCGATATCGTCGCGACGCAGAATATCGCGCAGCTCCTGCATGCACTGGTCAACCGACTTATCACTGCCCTCGGCGGCCAGCGAGCTGCGCACCAAGCCGCGTCTTAGCAGGTCGAGTCGGGCATCCCAGCTGCGTTCGAGTTTCTCTTGCTGTTCCAGGCTTTCCAGGTACTTGCTTTTCCAGCGCTGGGCATCATCGGTCATGGTTGCAGTCCAAACGTAGAAGCTGATTTCCGATCTCGCGAGCTAGAGTCCTGCAAGGCGCTACGTTAGTAACAGCCTCCGGCTGGTCAAAACGGCGAGGAAGCGGAGTTTACTGGTGTAAATGAGCATTCCGAGCCTGTTTTTAACGCAGCAGGGCCGACGCGCAGCAGATCATAAACAGGTTCTTAGGACTCAATCAGCATAGGCGCTGCCGGCCCATACAGTGAAGTGGGCAGACGAATTTGCACCGCCACCGGCAGGTGGTCGGAGATCGGCTGCGATAGCACCTCACAGCGCTCCAGCGGCAAGCCGGGGCTGAGCAGAATGTGGTCAAGGCAGCGCTGCGGCCGCCAACTGGGGAAGGTCGCCTCGATCTGCGGGGCGAGCAGGCCAAGGTCGCGCAGTGGCGAATGCAGCAGCAGGTCATTGGCATGGGTGTTCATATCGCCCATCAGCACGATGTGCCGATAGTCGCTCAGCAGTTCGCGGATATAGGCCAACTGGCGCGTGCGAGTACGCGCGCCAAGGGACAGGTGCATCATCACCACGGCAACCGCATCCGACCCTTCGCCGAGGCGCAGCAACATCGCACCACGGCCGGGTGGGCCGGGCAGCGGATGATCCTCCAGCAAGCTGGGGCGCAAGCGGCTGAGCACGCCATTGCTGTGCTGCGCCAAGCGGCCAAGATTGCGGTTGAGTTGCTGGTACCAGAAAGGGAACGCGCCGAGGTGCGCGAGGTGCTCGACCTGATTGACGTAGCCCGAACGCAGGCTGCCGCCATCGACTTCCTGCAGCGCGACCAGGTCAAAATCACCGAGCAGATCGCCAATCCGTTGCAGATTGCCGCTGCGCCCGGCATGCGGCAGCACATGCTGCCAGCTGCGCGTCAGGTAGTGGTGGTAACGCTGGGTGCTGATGCCCACCTGGATATTGAAACTGAGCAGCCGCAGGCTGCCATTCTGCGGCCAGTCAGCCGCTGGCGCACAACGTGGATTGACCTGTGGATCGCACAGGTCAATCGCCCTTCTGGCCGGCCAGCGCCTGAGCATTACGCGTTATCCGCGCACGCCAATTACTGCGCGGCGCGTTCTTTGGCGATCAGGTGATCGGCCACTTGCAGCGTTTGCTGCGGGCCACCCGAGCTGCTGATGTCGAAACGGTATTTGCCGTTGACGATCATCACTGGCACGCCGGTGATCTGGTAAGCCATGGCCAGTTTCTTGGCCTTTTCCAGCTGGCTCTTCACACCGAAGGAGTTGTAGGTCTTGAGGAAGGCGTCCTTGTCGATGCCTTCGGCCGCCAGGAAGCTGGCCATCTCTTCAGGGGTCGCGAGCTTCTTGCCCTGCACGTGGATGGCGTCGAACACTGCGGCATGCACCTTGTGCTCAGCTTTCATCGCTTCAAGGGTGATAAACAGCTGACCATGGACGTTCCACATACCGCCGAACATGGCCGGGATGCGCACGAAATTGACATCTTCCGGCAGGGTGTCGATCCACGGGTTGATGGTTTCTTCGAACTTGTAGCAATGGCCACAGCCGTACCAGAACAGCTCGACCACTTCGATCTTGCCCGGCTTGGCAACCGCTACCGGGTTGTTCAGCTCGACGTACTGCTTGCCCGCTTCAATCGGCTCGGCATGAGCGCTCAGGCCAAACAGGCTGGCGGTGACGAGAGTGGCACTGAGGATCAGGTTACGCATGCGTTACTCCTTGGCTATAAACGGTGCGTGATGACGAACCGAAGTTCGACCCGCGAAGCAATCTGGGGTTCCGTGCATTGTAGCGATGCGCACAACGAAAAAGGGTGGCCTGAGCCACCCTATTTCATTACGACATGTCGCGGTGTTAGCGGATCAATGCAGACCCTGGATAAAGCTGGATACCGCTTCGATATCCTTGTTGCTCAGCTTGGCTGCGATGGAACGCATGATCATGCTGTCGCCGTCATTGGTACGGTCGCCTTCGCGGAAGTCGGTCAGCTGCTTGGCGATGTAGGTTGCATGCTGGCCACCCAGTTGCGGGTAACCGGCGGCATCCAGACCTGCGCCGTTCGGCGAATGGCAGCCGGTGCAGGCAGGCATGCCTTCAGCCAGTTTGCCGCCGCGGAACAGCTCGCCGCCACGCTCGACCAGTTTCGGGTCGGCTGCGCCAACGCTCATCTGCTGACTGGCGAAGTAGGCGGAGATGTCTTCCAGGTCTTGATCGCTCAGGCCATCGAGCATCCCGGTCATTTCCACCACAGGGCGCGCACCGGACTTGATGTCCTTCAGCTGTTTGAGCAAGTAACGCTCGCCTTGACCAGCCAGTTTCGGGAAGTTCGGTGCAGCGCTATTACCATCGGCAGCATGGCACGCACCACACACAACAACCTTACCCTGACCGGCTTCAGCATTGCCTGCGGCATGTGCCAGGCCGGTGATGCCCAGGGTCAACAGCAGACTCACGAGTACTTTGTTCATCAGCTAATCCAATTTACGGCTAAGAGAAAGAGTTTATAAGCCGGGCTTACTCGGTCATCAACTTGATGACGGCTTGGTAGTCCTCGGCCGAGCAGTCCATGCACAACCCACGTGGCGGCATGGCACCCAAACCATTGGTAACGCTCTGTACCAGTGCATCGGTGCCTTTGGCCAGGCGCGGTTCCCAGGCAGCCTTGTCGCCTTTCAGCGGCGCAGTGGGAATCGCCCCGTTATGGCACACCCCACAAGAACGCGCATAAACGGCTTCCGGGTCCTGTGCAGCCTGAGCACTCAACGACAGCATCAATACACTGGCTGCAATCAGCAAGTTTTTCATCAGATCAACCTCATCAGGGAGGGGAACGTACTGCTTTCTAGGGGCAGATGATCTAAATCGTTCCCGTGAACACTTATCCAACAGCGGGAGAAAGCGCACACAAAATCTGCGCCATTATATACTGGCGTCATTGAAACGGAAACGACGCAGCTTGCCGCGCTATGCGCCAACAGGCAGGCTGCGCGCAAATGTCGCAAGGGCATCGCGCCTGTAACGCCACTCTACGCTCGCCCTCACGGATACCCAGATGCAAGCCAAGAACCCCATTATCGGTCTGTGCCAACAGGCTACTTTCCTTATCAGCGCGGCCAAAGTTGATCAGTGCCCTGAAGATTTCGGCCACGAAGTGGCCTTTGCCGGGCGCTCCAACGCCGGTAAATCCAGCGCGCTGAACACCTTGACCCACGCCAGCCTGGCACGCACCTCGAAGACGCCGGGGCGCACCCAGTTGCTCAACTTCTTCAAGCTCGACGAAGAGCGCCGCCTGGTCGACCTGCCGGGTTATGGCTACGCCAAGGTGCCCATCCCGCTGAAACTGCACTGGCAGAAACACCTGGAAGCCTATCTGGGCAGCCGCGAATGCCTGCGCGGCCTGATGCTGATGATGGACATCCGCAAGCCGCTGACCGAGTTCGATATCCTTATGCTGGACTGGTCAGTTGCCAGCGAAATGCCCATGCACATCCTGCTGACCAAGGCCGATAAGCTGGCTTTTGGTGCAGCGAAGAACACCTTGCTCAAGGTTCGCCAAGATATTCAAAAGGGCTGGGGTGATCGCGTGAGCATCCAGTTGTTCTCTGCGCCCAAGCGCATTGGCATCGAAGACGCTCAGGAAGTACTGGCGCAATGGATGCAACTGGGTGAGTTTGCCCTGCCGGAAGACGAAGAAGTCGACGCCTGATTAAAGACGCCACGAATGAAACGGCGTGTCCGATGGGCCTGCCATGAATCACAGGCATAAAAAATGACCGGGAGTCATTTTTAACGTCGCGCAGCGACGGCCCGGAGGGTGGCTGCCATGGATGGCAAGCCATAAAAAAACCCCGAAACTTCTTATGGGGGAGGGAAGTTTCGGGGTTCAACATCTGAACCGCTAGGGCGGGGTCCAGAATCTGCCAACACTTAACACAACAAAGGAGCATCGAATGGCGGTCTAGGCCATTCATAAACTCTGAGTGGTTAAGCCGAGGCAAAGTTCAGGATCGTGGCGTAATTAATTAGTTATAAGCAGCCCTGTATTGATACTCATGCGCCTTTAGCGCCCGCCATCCGGGCGCTGCAGCCGGGCTGTGGGACGTTAATCAGTGGGCTTCATCCCAGTTATCGCCCACACCCACTTCCACCAGCAGCGGCACATCCAGCGCGGCGGCATTGCCCATCAGCGGCTTGATCTGCGCGCTGACCTGCTCGAGCAGATCCTCACGCACCTCCAGCACCAGTTCGTCGTGCACCTGCAGGATGACCTTGGCATCCAGGCCGGACTCGCTCAGCCAGTTGTCCACGGTGACCATCGCACGCTTGATGATGTCCGCTGCGGTGCCCTGCATCGGCGCGTTGATCGCGGTGCGCTCGGCGCCTTTGCGCAGCGCCTGGTTCTTCGCGTGGATATCCGGCAGGTACAGACGGCGGCCGAACAGGGTTTCGACAAAGCCCTGCTCGGAAGCCTGCTCGCGGGTGCGCTCCATATAGGCCAGCACACCGGGATAGCGGGCGAAATACACATCGATATAGGCCTGCGCCTGCTTGCGGTCGCAACCGATCTGCTTGGCCAAGCCGAAGGCGCTCATGCCGTAGATCAGGCCGAAGTTGATCGCCTTGGCGCTGCGGCGCTGATCACCGGTGACTTGATCCAGCGGTACGCCGAACACCTCGGCAGCGGTGGCCTTGTGCACATCGCGGCCATGGCGGAAGGCATCCAGCAGGCTTTCGTCCTTGGCCAGGTGGGCCATGATGCGTAGCTCGATCTGCGAATAGTCCGCCGCCAGCAGCTTGTAGCCCTTCGGCGCGACAAAGGCCTGGCGAATACGCCGGCCTTCAGCGGTGCGGATCGGAATGTTCTGCAGATTCGGGTCGGTGGACGACAAGCGCCCGGTGGCGGCTACGGCCTGGTGATAGCTGGTATGGATACGCCCAGTGCGCGGGTTGATCTGCTCCGGCAAGCGGTCGGTGTAGGTGCTTTTCAGTTTGCTTAAGGAACGGTACTGCATCAGCACCTTGGGCAACTCGAAGTCCTGCTCGGCCAGTTCGGCCAGCACCGCTTCGGCGGTCGAGGCCTGGCCCTTGGCGGTTTTGCTAAGCACCGGCAAACCCAGTTTCTCGTAAAGAATCACGCCCAGCTGCTTGGGTGAGGCCAGGTTGAATTCTTCACCGGCAATCTCGAAGGCCTGACGCTCCAGCGCCACCAGTTTCTCGCCCAGCTCGTTGCTTTGCAGGCCGAGCAGGTTGGCATCCACCAGCGCGCCCTGGCGTTCGATACGCGCCAGCACCGGCACCAGCGGCATCTCGATTTCCTGCAGCACCTTGGCCAGGCTCGGCTCAGCCGACAATTTGGCCCACAGATGCTGGTGCAGACGCAGGGTCACGTCGGCATCTTCGGCGGCATAGGGCGCGGCCTGGGCCAGATCGATCTGGTCGAAGGTCAGCTGCTTGGCGCCTTTGCCGGCGATGTCCTCGAAACGGATATTGCTGTGATCCAGGTACTTGAGCGCCAGGCTGTCCATATCGTGACGGGTGGCGGTGGAGTCCAGCACATAGGATTCGAGCATGGTGTCGAAAGCCACGCCCTGCACCGCAATTGGCGTCGAGGCATTGGCGAGGATATTGATGTCGTACTTGGCGTGCTGACCGACTTTGGCTTTTTTCGGGTCTTCGAGAATCGGCTTTAGCGCCTTAAGCACCGCATCGCGATCCAGTTGGGTCGGCACACCCATATAAGAATGCGCGACCGGGATATACGCCGCCTCGCCGGCCTTAACCGCAAACGACAGGCCAACCAGCTGCGCCTGTTGCGCATCCAGGCCGGTGGTTTCGGTGTCGAAGGCGATCAGTTCGGCATTGCGCAGTTTCTCCAGCCACTCGTCGAACTGCGCCTGCTCCAGGATGCACGTGTAATCGCCCAAGGCGGCCGGCGCGGGCTGTTCGGCAGAGGGCGTTTCGACTGCAGTCGCTGCAGCGGCCGGTGCTGCGACTGCGACGGCACTGGCGCTGGGGGCCAGGGCAAACATATCGTCCGCCGCAGCAATTGGCGCTTTGGCTGCTGGAGCCGGGTTGCTGCGCAGCAACTCATCGCGCCAGGTCTTGAATTCCAGCTCGGCGTACAACTCGACCAGCGCAGGCACATCCATCTCGCCCGGGTGCAGCGAGTCGATGGCGATATTCAGCGGCACATCCAGCTTGATGGTCGCCAGGGCGTAGGACAGGTAGGCCATGTCCTTGTGCTCGGCGAGTTTGGCCGGCAGGGTCTTGGCGCCGCGGATCGGCAGTTCCGGGACTTTATCGAGGTTGGCGTAGAGCACATCGAGGCCGCCGCCGACCCCGACCAGCAAGCCCAGCGCGGTCTTTTCGCCCACGCCCGGCACGCCGGGAATGTTATCGACCTTGTCGCCCATCAGCGCCAGGTAATCGATGATCAGCTCAGGACCGACACCGAATTTCGCTTTCACGCCATCGATGTCGTAGACGCTACCGGTCATGGTGTTGACCAGCGTAACGTGCGGGCAAACCAACTGGGCCATGTCCTTGTCGCCGGTGGAAATCACCACGTCACGGCCCTCGGCGGCGCACTGGCGGGCCAGGGTGCCAATCACGTCATCGGCCTCGACGCCCTCGACGCACAGCAGCGGGTAGCCCATGGCCCTAACGCTGGCGTGCAGCGGCTCGACCTGGACGCGTAGCTCATCGGGCATCGACGGGCGATTGGCCTTGTACTCGGCGAACATTTCATCGCGGAAGGTCCCGCCCTTGGCGTCGAACACCACGGCAAACGGGCTTTTCGGGTACTGCTTGCGCAGGCTCTTGAGCATGTTCAGCACGCCCTTCACCGCCCCCGTGGGCAAGCCCTTGGAGGTGGTCAGCGGCGGCAGCGCGTGGAAGGCTCGGTAAAGGTAAGAAGAACCGTCAACCAGAACGAGAGGGGCTTGGCTCATGAGCAGGATCAACCTTTTCGGCGGGGGCAGCGGTAGAATGGCTGCACCATTGGAATCAAAGGGACAAGGTTATCATGCGCGCACTCAATCGCCTGTTGCTCGCCAGCCTGCTGGCATTCACCACCCTGGTCGCCCACGCCGAAGACCCGGTTTCGGCCGACCCGGATGTAACCATTCGCCAGGACGGCGACAAGACCATCCATGAATACCGGGTCAACGGTTTTCTCTACGCGGTCAAGGTCATCCCTAAAGGCGGCAAACCGTACTTCCTGGTACGCGCCGATGGCAGCGATGGCAACTTCGTCCGTTCGGACAGCCCGGATATGTTGATTCCGGCCTGGGAAATTTTCAGCTGGTAAGAAGGCAGTTCTGCGATGTCGGTGTTTACCCCGCTTGAGCGCCACGAGCTCGAGGCGTTTCTCGCCCCCTATGGCCTGGGTCGCTTACGCGACTTCCAGGGCATTGCTGCGGGCAGCGAGAACAGCAATTTCTTCGTCAGCTTGGAGCGGGGCGAATTCGTTCTGACCCTGATCGAGCGCGGCCCAAGCGCCGATTTGCCGTTCTTTATCGAACTGCTCGACGTGCTGCACGGCGCCGGTCTGCCGGTGCCCTATGCCCTGCGCACGGCCAGCGGTGAGGCGTTGCGCAGCCTGGCGGAAAAGCCGGCGCTGTTGCAGCCGCGCCTGGCTGGCAAGCATGTACATGAGGCCAACCCGCATCACTGCCAGGAGGTCGGCGCACTGCTGGCGCGCATCCATCTGGCCACGCGCAATCAGCCGCTGCCGCGCAAGAGTGATCGTGGCCTGGACTGGATGCTGGCCGAAGGGCCGAGCCTGGCCTTGCAGCTGCCCGATCAACAGTTGCCGCTGCTGCGCGATGCGCTGGCGGAAATCCACACGCTCAAGCCGAGCATCCTCGCCTTGCCGCAGGCCAATCTGCATGCCGACCTGTTCCGCGACAATGTGTTGTTCGACGGCAACCACCTGGCTGGGGTGATCGACTTCTACAACGCCTGCTCGGGGCCGATGCTCTACGACCTGGCGATTGCCCTGAACGACTGGTGCTCTTGCGAAGACGGCAGCCTCGACAGCAAACGCGCGCAAGCGCTGCTCGGTGCCTATGCCGGCTTGCGGCCATTTACTGCGGCAGAAGCCGAACTATGGCCGGCCATGCTGCGCATCGCCTGCGTGCGCTTCTGGCTGTCACGTCTGATTGCCGCGGAATCCTTCGCAGGCCAGGAAGTGCTGATCCACGATCCCGCGGAATTCCAGCGGCGCCTGGCCCAGCGCCAGCAGGTTGAGCTGGCGTTGCCATTCGCGTTCTAGAACCGGGCGCTAACTACAGCGCCTCCAGACAACCCGCCAGTTCGTCCGCCAGGTTTTCCAGCAAGGCCTCATAGCCGTTTGCATTCACCGGCAAGACGCCACCTATTGCGTCCAGTTCAGCCAGGGTGACCGGCAGGCCGGCAGTCAGGGTTTGCGCCAGCCGTGGGCGAAATGGCGGCTCGCTGAAGACGCAGGTCGGCCCAGCTTGTTGCAGGCGCTTACGCATGGCGGCGACGTGCTGGGCGCCCGGCTGTACTTCACCGAGTACGCTGAACACGCCGGCGTGCTTGAGGCCGTAGGCGGCTTCGAAATAGTCGTAAGCTTCGTGGAAAACGAAGTAGGGCTTGCCAGCCAGGCCGTTCAGGCGGGTTTTCAGGCGTTGATCCAGAGCATCCAGACGCTCGCCGAACGCCTGGGCATTCGCCTGATAACGCGCGGCATTGGCGGGGTCGGCCAGCGCCAGGTCGGTGGCGATCTTGCCTGCAATCACCCGAGCATTGGCCGGCAGCAGCCAGAGGTGCGCATCCAGGCTGCCGGGGCGATGCGCATGGTCATGCTGGTCGGCGTCGGCGTCTGCGTGATCTGCGTGATCTGCGTGATCATCCTGATGCTCGGTGTGTTGCCCAGTGCTGTCGCCGAAATGGCGCAGGTACATACCTGGCAAATTCTGCACGGCCACACTCGGCTTGTCGCGGCCGGCCAGGACGCGCGGCAGGAAGCTTTCCAGATCCGGGCCGACCCAGTACAGCAGGTCGGCGTCGCGCACGCTGCGCACATCGGAGGGGCGCAGTGCGTAGTGGTGCGGTGAGGCACCCGGCGGCAGCAGTACATCCGGCTGGCCAACGCCATCCTGCACGGCAGCGGCAATCAGCTGCAGCGGCTTGATGCTGGTCAGCACGCGCACATCGGCGTGAACCGCGAAACTCAGGGGAAAAGTGATAAACAACAAGGCAAAAGCCGGAAAAAGACGCAACACGGGGAGCACTCAAGCGGAAAGGAACGGGTAATATAATAACGTCTCTCACCTTATTCGTCGTTGCCCATGACTCAAGCGCCCCTGGCTTCACGCCCACACGACCATTCTCATTGCGTCAGCCATGCCCTGGCCGAGGCGGAAAGCATCTGCACGCGCCAGGGGCTGCGCCTGACCACCTTGCGCAAACGCGTGCTGGAACTGGTCTGGGCCAGCCACAAGCCGCTGGGCGCCTACGACATCCTCGGCGTATTGAGCGATGAAGACGGCCGCCGCGCCGCCCCGCCGACGGTATACCGCGCCCTGGATTTCCTCCTGGAAAACGGCCTGGTGCACCGCATCGCCTCGCTTAACGCCTTTGTCGGCTGCAGCCATCCGGAGCACGCCCACCAGGGCCAATTCCTGATCTGCCGGGGCTGCCATGCGGCCATCGAACTGGAGCAGGCGACGATCAGCGACGCCATCATTAGCAGCGCAGCCGGTGTCGGCTTCGCCGTGGAAAGCCAGACGGTGGAAGTGGTCGGCCTCTGCGCAGGCTGCCGGGAGCCCGCATGAGCGACGCCCTGATCCGCCTAGCCGGGGTCGGTGTGACCTTCGCCGGGCAGAGCGTGCTGCAGGATGTGCAGCTCAGCGTGAAGCCTGGGGAAATCGTCACCCTGATCGGCCCCAACGGTGCGGGCAAAACCACCCTGGTGCGCGCCGTGCTTGGCCTGCTCAAACCCGACACCGGCAGTGTCTGGCGCAAGCCTAAACTGCGCGTCGGCTATATGCCGCAGAAACTGCATGTCGATGCCACCCTGCCGCTCTCGGTGCTGCGTTTTCTGCGCCTGGTACCGGGCGTCACCCGCGCGGATGTGCAGGCAGCACTGGCCGAAGTCGGTGCCGAGCAGGTGATCGACAGCCCGCTGCAAAGCATCTCTGGCGGCGAACTGCAGCGTGTGCTGCTGGCCCGCGCCCTGCTGCGCGAACCGGAACTGCTGGTGCTGGATGAACCGGTGCAGGGCGTCGATGTCGCCGGCCAGGCCGAGCTGTACCGCCTGATCACCCAGCTGCGTGACCGTCATGGCTGCGGCGTGCTGATGGTCTCCCACGACCTGCACCTGGTGATGAGCACCACCGATCAGGTGGTCTGCCTCAACCGTCACGTCTGCTGTTCCGGGCATCCGGAGCAGGTCAGCTTCGATCCGGCCTTTGTCGAACTGTTCGGCGAGGACGCCAAGAGCCTGGCCGTCTACACCCACCACCACGACCATGAGCACGACCTGCATGGCGCGGTGGTCACTGAAACGCCGGCCGGCCTGAGCATCAAAGGCCCGTTAAAACCGCATATCCACGGAGATGGCTGCAAGCATGGCTGATTTTCTGCTCAACGCCCTGCTCGCCGGCCTGGCCCTGGCGCTGGTTGCCGGCCCACTGGGTTCCTTTGTGGTGTGGCGGCGCATGGCCTATTTCGGCGACACCCTGTCGCATGCCGCACTGCTCGGCGTAGCCCTCGGGCTGATGCTGGATGTCAGTCCAACCCTGGCGGTAACCGTCGGTTGCGTACTCCTGGCGGTGCTGCTGGTGACCCTGCAAAGCCGCCAGCCGCTGGCCTCCGACACCCTGCTCGGCATCCTCGCCCACAGCACCTTGTCGCTGGGCCTGGTGGTGCTGAGCTTTATGCAGGATGTGCGCATCGACCTGATGGGCTATTTGTTCGGCGATTTGCTGGCCGTCGGCCCCACCGACCTGGCCTGGATTATCGGCGGCAGCGCCCTGGTGCTGGTGCTGTTGGCGCTGCTATGGCGGCCGCTGCTGGCGATTACCGTGCATGAAGAGCTGGCCAAGGTCGAAGGCCTGCCGGTGGCGGCGATTCGCCTGAGCCTGATGTTGTTGATCGCGGTGGTGATCGCCGTGGCGATGAAGATCGTTGGCGTGCTGCTGATCACCTCCCTGCTGATCATTCCGGCCGCTGCCGCCCAGCGCCATGCGCGCACCCCGGAACAGATGGCGTTTGGCGCCAGCCTGCTGGGGATTGTCGCGGTGTGCGGCGGGCTGAGTCTGTCGTGGTTTCAGGACACTCCGGCCGGGCCGTCCATCGTGGTCAGCGCGGCAACCCTGTTTTTACTGAGCTTTGCCCTGCCACGGCGAACCGCCTGATACCTGCGGTTAAACGACTTCTCGTAGGCTGGGTTAGGCGCTTGTTACAAGCTGAATGGCCGGTGCGATTTGCCGTTGCGCCGTAACCCACCATCGACGCAACACGGCAGATCGCCTGGTGGGTTACGCGACGCGCCAAAGGGGCGGTGCCCGGAAGTACGAGGCATGGCGTCGCTAACCCACCCTACGCAGCCTGCCAAGGCGAACCACCTGAAAGATTGGTGATGCCCCCGAGCGCAGTGTAGACTTGCGCGTTTTTTGCACAATTCGAGACGCGCAGTAATGAAGTCGTTCGTTTTCCGTGGATTTCCCCTGATTCTGGTTCTGCTGCTGGCCGGCTGCCAAAACGCGCCGCAACAACCGGCCAACCTGCCGGTGGATGATCTGGTCAGCGCCTTTCGCCAGCTCGACCAGAGCCTCGCCAGTGGTGACCTGAGCGGCGCCGAAAGCCAGCTCGGCAGCCTGCAGCAACGCGCCGCCGGCGATACGCGCCTAGAGCAATACCAGCGCCAGCTCGCCGAAGCGCACCTGCAACAAGGCCAGAAAGCCCTGCAGGCCGGCGATCTGGATAACGCCACCAAGGCCCTGAGCCGAGCCCGCAGCCTGATGCCGCAAGCACCGGCACTGACCACAGGGCTCGATGGCGCAATCACCCAGGCCCGTGAAGCCGAACTGGCCGCCGCCGAACAGCAGCGCCGTGCCGCTGAGCAGGCGACCGCCCAGGCCGAAGCCGCGCGCCTGGAACAAGCGCGTCAGCTGCGCCTGGCGGCTGAACGTCAGGCCGCCGCGATTCAGGCGACTCAATTGCCGAATACCCCGCCAATCGAAGCACCTGCACCGGCCAAGCCGCAGGCTCGGCTGATCGACCCGGCCGCCGCCAGCAGCGTGATCGGCATGCCGATGCTGGATAACCAGGACAACGAGCGCCTGCGCAGCCTGCTCGACGGTGTGGCGGCGGATATGGTCGCGTTCAATTGCGCGGTGCGCATCGAAGTGCGCCAGGCCAAGGACTTCCCCTGGGTTGCGTCCCTGCTCAATGCGCGGATCAAACGCCTGGACCCGAGTTTCAACCCGCGCATAAGCCAGGTGATCAAGCCCGCTCAGGTGCCGCAGCTGGTGCTCACCCCCAAGCGCTGACACGGCTTGGGCAGCACAACGACCGGGCTTGCCCGGTCGTTTGCATTGGCGCTGACTACACTGCCCAGAGCTGTCAGTCATCTAATGCAATTTAGCTATAACCATAGGTCTACAAAGATTTTTGCGACCTAAACAGCGCCGGGTAGACTAGCCGCCGTTTCGGCCTACCCGGCAGCCCGAAAAACCCAAAAGGTTTATTCCGTGATCAATTTTCATCAGGTCCACAAGGCGTATCGCGTCAGTGGTCAGGACATCCCCGCGTTGCAACCGAGCGATCTGCAGATTGCCCGGGGCGAAGTGTTCGGCATCATCGGTCACTCCGGCGCCGGCAAAAGCACCCTGCTGCGCCTGATCAACCGCCTGGAACAGCCTTCCGGCGGGCGTATCGAGATCGACGGTGAAGATGTCACCGCGCTCGATGCCAACGGCCTGCGGCGTTTCCGCCAGCAGGTCGGGATGATCTTCCAGCACTTCAACCTGCTCTCATCGAAGACCGTCGCCGACAACGTCGCCCTGCCGCTCAAATTGGCCGGCGAGCTGCCGCGCAGTGCGATCAATGCCCGCGTGACTGAGTTGCTGGCGCGGGTCGGCCTACAGGATCACGCCAACAAGTACCCGGCGCAGCTCTCCGGCGGACAGAAGCAGCGCGTCGGCATTGCCCGCGCCCTGGCCACCGAGCCGAAGATTCTGCTGTGCGACGAGGCCACCAGCGCCCTTGACCCGCAGACCACCGCCTCGGTGTTGCAGCTGCTGGCCGAGATCAACCGCGAGCTGAACCTGACCATTGTGCTGATCACCCACGAGATGGATGTGATCCGCCGCGTCTGCGACCGCGTGGCGGTGATGGATGCCGGCATGATTGTCGAGTCAGGCCCGGTGGCCGAGGTGTTTCTGCATCCGCAGCACGCCACCACCAAGCGCTTTGTCCAGGAAGCCGAGCAGATCGACGAGAACGAACAGCGCGATGATTTCGCCCATGTCGCCGGACGTATCCTGCGCCTGACCTTCCAGGGCGAGGCCACCTACGCGCCGCTGCTGGGCACCGTGGCACGTGAGACCGGGGTGGATTACAGCATCCTCGCCGGGCGCATCGACCGTATCAAGAACACCCCCTACGGCCAGCTGACCCTGGCCCTGACCGGCGGCGACCTTGACGCCGCGCTGGCGCGATTCGAAGCCGCCGACGTGCATCTGGAGGTGCTGCGCTAATGGAAGCCTTACTGACTCGCCTGCTACCCAACGTTGATTGGGCGGAAATCGGCTACGCCAGCCTGGACACCCTGAGCATGCTCGGTGGCTCCATGCTGTTTACCGTGCTGCTCGGCCTGCCGCTGGGCGTGCTGCTGTTTCTTACCAGCCCACGGCAGATGTTCGAACAAAAGGCCTTCTACGGCTTCCTGTCGCTGCTGGTGAATATCCTGCGCTCGGTGCCGTTCGTGATCCTGCTGATCGTGATGATCCCCTTCACGGTGATCGTCACTGGCACCTCGCTGGGCGTCGCCGGGGCCATTCCACCGCTGGTGGTCGGGGCCACGCCATTCTTCGCGCGGCTGGTGGAAACCGCACTGCGTGAAGTTGATCGCGGGATTATCGAAGCGACCCAGGCCATGGGCGCGACCACCCGGCAGATTGTGGTCAACGCCCTGTTGCCCGAGGCGCTGCCCGGCATCATCGCCGCCATCACCGTGACCGCCATTACCCTGGTGTCCTACACCGCCATGAGCGGCCTGATTGGCGGCGGCGGCCTCGGCGACCTGGCCGTGCGTTACGGTTATCAGCGCTATCAGCCAGACGTGATGGCGGTGACGGTGATCCTGCTGCTGGTGCTGGTACAGATTCTACAAACCGTCGGCGACAAGCTGGTGGTGCACTTTTCTAGAAAATAACGTGCCCCACGGGGCGCACAAGACAGCGGGATACCGGTTACCTGCCGGCCTCCGCACACATCCCACAAGGAGCTTTACGATGAAAAAACTGATCGTTGCTGTCGCTGCCCTGGCAGCCTTTTCCGCCCAGGCTGAAAGCCTGAGCGTCGCCGCCACCGCCGTACCGCACGCGGAAATCCTCGAGTTCGTTAAGCCGGCCCTGGCCGCCGAAGGCGTTGAGCTGAACATCAAGGTGTTCACCGACTACGTGCAGCCGAACGTACAAGTTGCCGAGCAGCGCCTGGATGCCAATTTCTTCCAGCACCAGCCGTACCTGGATGAATTCAACAAGAGCCGTGGCACCGAGCTGGTCAGCGTTGCCGGCGTGCACGTCGAGCCCTTCGGCGCCTACTCCAGCCAGCACAAAACCCTCGCCGACCTGCCGCAAGGCGCCAACGTGGTGATCCCTAACGACGCCACCAACGGCGGCCGTGCCCTGCTGCTGCTGCAAAAGGCCGGGCTTATCACCCTGAAGCCGGAAGCCGGCATCCTCGCCACGCCGAAAGACATCGTCGAGAACCCGAAAACCATCAAGGTGCGTGAACTGGAAGCGGCCACCCTGCCGCGCGTGCTGACCCAAGTCGACCTGGCGCTGATCAACACCAACTACGCCCTGGAAGCCAAGCTCAACCCAACCAAGGATGCGCTGATCATCGAAGGTAACGACTCGCCGTACGTCAACATCCTGGTTGCGCGTGCCGATAACAAGGACAACGCTGCCCTGCAGAAACTGGCCAAGGCACTGAACAGCGCCGAAGTGAAAGCTTTTATCGCTGAGAAGTATCAGGGCGCCGTAGTTCCGGCGTTCTAAGACTCCGCGTTAGCTGCACCCTCTGCCAAACCCCGCCCCGTGCGGGGTTTGTCGTTTAAGGCGGCCTCGCGCAGACAGTCCAGCAGGCAGTCCAGAGCCGGCTGACGCTGAGCGCGGCGCAATATCGCCACCAGCTCGCGGTGGAAAGTCAGCTCGCCCAGCTCGATCACTCGCAACTGGGTTGGCCGCTGCAGCCACAGGCCCGCACGCGGAATCAGCGACACGCCAAGCCCGCACTCGACCATCCGCACGATGGCCTCCAGCTCATCCAACTCCAGTGCTTCCTGCACCGTCAGGCGCTGCTCGCGGAGGAACTGGTTGACCCGTCGCCCGCCGAACGAGCGCCGGTCGTAACGCACGAACGGCTGCTCGGCGAGGATCTGCAACGGATCATCCTCCGTCACGCCGAGCGGGGTGATCAGCACAAACGGCTCGCGCGCCAGACTGATCTGCAGCAGCTCCTTGGGCAGCTCGAACGGCGGCTTGATCAGCAGCGCCAGGTCCAACTCACCAGCATCGATCTGGCTCAGCAGGTTTAGCGATACGCCCGGCACCAGCTTCAGCTCGACTCGCGGGGCCGCCGCGCGAAAACGCGGCAAGGCCTCAGGCAGCAAACCGGTCTGCAGCGTGGCAATCGCGCCGACCTTGAGCTCGCCCTGCCACTCAGCCGCACTGGTCGGCAAGGCCATCTGCGCATACAGCCCGAGCATCTGCTCCGCCAGCGGCAAGGCATGCCGACCGGCAGCATTGAGCACCGCCGAGCGTCCACTGCGCTCGAACAGGCGGACGCCCAGCCCCTGCTCCAGCACACGCATCTGCGCGCTCACCGCAGACTGAGTCAAACCGACCTGCTGGCCAGCCGCAGCGAAGGTGCCATGCCGCGCCACCGCCAAAAAGGTTTTCAACTCGCGCAGCATTGACGCCTCGACTGATCAATTTTGTTTGTGCTTGCGAGCAAGGATATTCGCTTTTAATCAGAATCGCTGTTACTGAGAATCAGCAGACCGCCCTTTCAAGGAACTCCAGCATGGCGCTCGCACCCTTTCACCTGGCAATTCCCGTCTACGACCTGGCTGCCTCCCGGCACTTCTATGGCGAGGTGTTCGGTTGCGCGGAGGGTCGCAGCAGCGCGCACTGGGTGGATTTCGACTTCTTCGGCCACCAACTGGTGATTCACCAGGCGCCAAAGATGACGTATCAGGAAGAAGCGCACAGCAACCCGGTGGATGGCCACGACGTGCCGGTGCCGCATTTCGGTGTGGTGCTGGGCTGGGATGATTGGCAGGTACTAGCGGCGCGGCTACAGGCCAAGGGCACGCAATTTGTGATCGAACCCTATGTACGCTTCGCCGGCCAGGTCGGCGAGCAGGCCACGCTGTTCCTGCTCGACCCGTGCGGCAACGCCCTGGAGTTCAAGGCGTTCAAGGACATCAGTCAGCTGTTTGCCAAATAGCGCGTTATGGGCGATCAAGCAGGCCGGGCAGCTGCGCAGCCAGCTTGGTGTTGTTGATCGGCGCGCGGATAAAGCCGCGCTGCTTGCCGTCGGGGCCGATCAGCACCAGGTTGCCGCTGTGATCGACGGTGTAGTTTTCCTTGCTGGTATCGGCCGGGATAAACGGAATGCTGACGCCGTTGGCCAGTTTCTGGATGGTCGCTTCCTCGCCGGTCAGGCCGATAAAGCCTGCGTCGAAATAATCCAGGTACTTCTTCAACTGCTCCGGCGTGTCGCGGTGCGGGTCAACCGTGACCAGCACGATGCGCAGCTTGGCCAGGGTTTCCGGCGGTAGCTGGCCTTGCAGTTGGCGCAGTTGGGCGAGGGTGGCTGGGCAAATATCCGGGCAGAAGGTGTAGCCGAAGAACAGCAGGCTCCACTGATCCTTAAGCTGATCGACCGCCACTGTCTGCCCATCCTGATTGGTCAGGTTCAACTCCGGTAGGCTGCGGCTCTGTGGCAGTAGAACGATGCCGGCATCGAGCAGCACGGTGGGATCACCCTGGCCCTTGCTGGTCAGCACCTTGTTGACGGTCAGGCCCAGCACCAGGGCGACGATAGCAACGAGAACAAAAACGGTGATCTGGGTTCGGCTCATGGCACCAACGATTACAGGTTTAACAGCAGATAGTGGTCGACCAGCAGGGCGATAAACAGCGCGAAAAGATACCAGATGCTGTACTTGAAGGTGCTGATCGCCGCATGCGGTTTGCTGTCACGGTACAGCACCACCGCCCAGTACAGAAAGCGCCCGCCCAACAGCACGGCGCAGGCGAGATAGAGCAGCCCGCTCATATGGATGGCATAAGGCAGCAGGGTCACGGCAAACATCACCAGGGTGTACAGCAGGATGTGCACCTTGGTGTAGTGCTCACCGTGGGTCACCGGCAGCATGGGGATATCGGCCTTGGCGTATTCCTCCTTGCGGTGGATGGCCAGGGCCCAGAAATGCGGCGGCGTCCAGGCGAAGATGATCAGCACCAGCAGCAGCGGTTCGGCGCTGATATGCCCGGTAACCGCGACCCAGCCGAGCAGCGGCGGCGCTGCACCGGCCAGCCCGCCGATCACGATATTCTGCGGCGTGGCGCGTTTGAGAAAGCCAGTGTAGAGGACCGCGTAGCCGAGCAGCGAGGCCAGGGTCAGCCAGGCCGCCAGCTCGTTGGTAAAGGTCAGCAGCAGCGCCATTCCGGCTACCGCCAGCAGCAGGGCAAAACCCAGCGCCGCGGTCGGCGACAAACGCCCGGCCGTCACGGGCCGTTTATGGGTGCGCGCCATGATCGAATCGATGCGCCGATCGACCACATGATTGACCGCCGCGGCCGCACCGGCGCACAAACCGATGCCCAGGTTGCCGAAGATCAGCACTTCCCAGGCCACACCCGCACGGGTGGCGAGGAACATGCCGACCAAGGAGGTGATCAGCATCAGCACCACCACCCGCGGCTTGGTCAGCTCCAGGTAGTCGCGCCAGCTGGCGTGGGCTTGGTGTTCGCGCGCTAGAGTAGCCATAGGGTCTCTCCTCGATTGTTCTTGTTATTTACCGGGCAGCGCAGCAAAACCAGCCTGCGCGCTTGTCGCCGGGGATGCCAGCCGTACGCTGCTGCGCAGCCGATAATTGATCAGCACCAGGGTCAGCAGCAGCGCTGCGCCACCGAGGTTATGCGCCACCGCCACCAGCAATGGCAGATGGAATACCACGTTGCTGATACCCAGGCTGATCTGCACCGCCAGCGCCAGCACCAGCAGCCCGGCCAAATGCGTCAGGCCATGGCGCTTGAGTTGCCAGGCCAACAGCAGCAGTACCAGGGTCACCAGCAGCGCGCCGATGCGGTGGGTCATATGAATGGCGGTGCGCGCGTCGCTGTCGAGCTGGCCGCCGAGGTAGTTGGGGCCGATATGCTGAGTCAGATGAAAGCCGTTGGCGAAGTCCATCGCCGGCCACCATTCGCCATGACAGGTCGGCAGATCAACGCAGGCGACCGCCGCATAGTTGCTGCTGACCCAGCCACCAAGGGCGATCTGCCCGACGACCAACAGCAGTCCGAGCGCCGCCAGGCTGCGCAGGCGTGCGGGCAGATTGGCCAAGGCGGCCGCCTTGCCGGATAGCCGCAACGTTAAAAGAAACAACAGGCTAAGGGTGGCAAAACCGCCAAGCAGATGCGCGGTAACCACTTGTGGCCAGAGTTTCAGGGTCACCGTCCACATGCCAAAGGCTGCCTGCAGCGTCACCAGCCCCAGCAAAAACAACGGCAGTTTGAGTGGCTGACCCGCTTCGCCACGGCGACGCAGCGCCTGCACCGCCAGACCAAGAATCACCAAGCCCAGGGCGCCGGCAAAATAGCGGTGGATCATCTCGTACCAACCCTTGGCCACTTCAACCGGCGCTTCCGGAAAACGCGCTTCGGCCAGGGTCTGTTTATGCTCGCTCATCGGCACACCGATAAAGCCATAGCAACCCGGCCAGTCCGGGCAACCGAGACCGGCATGGGTTAAACGGGTATAGGCACCGAGCAGCACCACCACGACCGCCAACACAGTGGCGAACAGGGCAAAACGGTAACCGGGTTTGCTCATCATCAGTCCTTAGCCGAGGCAGCATTAACCAATTTGCGAGATTTTCAGCAGATGCCGCAGATCGTTGAGAATCGCCTTGCCCTTGCTGGTGGCGTCATAACGCAGCACCAGATTGCCGCGCGGATCGACGATCCACAGCTGCGCACCTTCGGCCTTGCCGGCGGTCTTGCCGTAGGCCTCCAGCTGCAACTGATAACGCGCCAGCTGCGGGTATTCGCGGCGTAGCTGGGCGTCATAGTCGCCAGCAATGGGTTGGGCAGTGGCCAGGCCATGGGCGGCGCGAGCGACATCACGGTTTAGGCCGATATGCACCTGACGGGCAAGGAACACCAGTTCCTTGCAGGCGGCATCGCAGACATCCGGCACGGTCACCAGCAGCTGCCAGCGCTGCTCATCGGCACCGACCACGCCGAGGTCGGCGCGGGTTTGTCCGGTGCCAATCAGTTCGCCGTGATAGCTGCGGGTTTCCGGCACCCAGAAGCGCCATTGGTACATGGCGCTGGCGAGGATCATCGGGCCGATAACCACGGCCAGAATCAAGATCAGTTGCAGCCGCCCACGGCGACGCTGGCTGGGTGACACTTCAGGCAGGGCGATGGCTGGGTTCATGGCGAGTCTCCCGCGCGTTAGATAGACCTAAATAGATAAACAGGCAGAGCAAGGCCGCCGCCAGGGCGAACCACTGCACGGCGTAGCCGAGGTGTTTGTCGGGGCTCATGGCGATAACCGGCCAATCGCTTTGAAATGACGCTGGGCCCGGTTCGATGCGTACTTCATAGCTCAGGCCACCGCGCCCCAGTTGCTGCCACAGGTCATCCGGCTTGACCTCACTGACCACCTGCGGCCAGCCCGCAGTGGCTTGCGCGCCTTGCAGTTGAAAGGCTTCACCCAGCGGTACATACACCGTGGCCTGCAGGCGCAACGGCGTATCCGGGGTGGCGAAGGTTGGCGTAATGCGCCGATCCGGCCAGGGCAGCCAGCCGCGATTGAGCAGCAGCCAGAGGCCGCTGGGTTGATCATAAAAAGGTTGCAGTACCTCGACGCCGACTTTGCCGTCGCGGGTGCGGTTGTCCAGCAGCAGGGCGTGGCGCGCATCGAAGAAGCCCTGTAACTGTACGCGCTGGTAAGCCGGGTTGGGCTGGCGCTCCAGCTCATCAATGCTGATCGGTGCGGCCAGTTGCTGGGCCTGGTGTGCGGCCAGCAGCTGGCGCTTTTCTTCGGCCCGCGCCAACTGCCAGAAGCCTAGGGCGATCAGACAGGGAAGCAGCAACAGCACCAGTACGCTGGGCAGCCAGCCAGGACGGAAGGCGCTCATAGCAACCTCCCTAAAGCCCTGTACAAGCTGGCTATACTGCAGCTGAAGCGCATTTCCCTTCCCCCGAAGTTCCGCTTGGGAGTCACGCATGCTCAAAGCCGCGATCGTCCTGTTACTACTGGCTACTCTGGTCAGCCTATTCAGTGGCCTGTTCTTTCTGGTCAAGGACGAAGGTAAAACCTCCCGGGTGGTCAACGCGCTGACTGTGCGCGTGACCCTTACAGCGCTGACCGTTGCCCTTATTGCCTGGGGTTTCTATAGCGGCCAACTGGTCTCGCAGGTCACCTGGTAGCCGCGTCAGATCACATAAACGAAGACGAACAGACCGATCCACACCACATCGACAAAGTGCCAATACCAGGCCGCCGCCTCGAAGCCAAAATGCTGCTCTGGGCTGAAATGCCCACGAATCACCCGAATCAGCATGATGCTCAGCATCAGCGCCCCCAGAGTCACGTGGGCACCGTGAAAGCCGGTGAGCATAAAGAAGGTCGCGCCGTAGATGCCCGAACCCAGGGTCAGACCCAGCTCGGTGTAGGCGTGGATATATTCCTCGACCTGCAGCACCAGAAAGGCGATGCCGAGAATCACCGTCAGCGCCAGCCACAGGGTCAGCGGTTTGCGGTGGTTCTTGCGCAGCGCGTGGTGGGCGAAGGTCAGGGTGAAGCTGGAGGTCACCAGCAAGATGGTGTTGATCAGCGGCAACCCCCAAGCGCTGATGGTGCCGCTCGGTGCCGGATAGAGCTTCGGATCAGGTGTATTGAGCAGCGGCCAGGTGTATTCGAAGCCCGGCCAGAGCATGTTGCTCACCCCTTTGTCGCCTTCGCCGCCGAGCCAAGGGCCCGCCCAGGTGCGCACGTAGAACAGCACACCGAAGAACGCAGCGAAGAACATCACCTCGGAGAAGATGAACCAGCTCATGCCCCAGCGGAACGAGCGGTCCATCTGCGGGCTGTACATGCCGGAGCGGCTTTCCTTGATCACATTGCCGAACCAGCCGAACAGCATATAGGCGAGAAACAGGCCGCCGATAAAGAAGATCAGCGGGCCGTTGGAGTCGGCGCGATCAGCCTTCAGATCGTTGAACCAGGTACCCACGCCGTACACCGAAAACAGCATGCCCAGGGTGGCGATGATCGGCCACTTGCTCTGGGCCGGAACGTAATAGCTTTCGTGACTTTCGTGACTCGACATTTATTGTTCTCCTTATGGAGTCGCCCGGGTAAGGGTCGCTTGTGCCACCGGCGGTTTGCGCGCGGTGATATCGAACAGGGTGTAGCCCAAGGTCAGGTGCTTCACGTCCTTGGGCAAGTCTCTGTCGACGATAAAGCGCACCGGCATTTCGATGCGCTCACCGGGTTGCAGTACCTGCTGGGTAAAGCAGAAGCATTCGGTCTTGTGAAAGTAGGCAGCCGCTTTGGACGGCGCCACGCTGGGGATCGCCTGGGCGCTCATCGGTTTGTCCGTGGGGTTGTAGGCCACATAGACCATCTCGGTGCTCTGACCGGGATGAACCGTCAGCTCATCGGCCAGCGGACGAAATTCCCAGACCATCTCGGCTGAGTTGGTGGCGAGAAACTGCACCCGCACCTGACGCGACTCATCCGTGCTTTGCAGCCCGGCCTCATAGGCACCGGCGGTTTTGCCGTTGATGCCGAAGGCCTGGCACATCACGTCATAGATCGGCACCAGGGCGAAGCCGAAGCCAAACATGCCGACCACCACCAGTAACAGGCGGGTAACCAGGCGGCGGGTCGACAGGGCTTCGCTCATCGGCCGGCTCCCTATTTCACTTCAGGTGGCGTGGTGAAGGTGTGATACGGCGCAGGCGATGGCACCGTCCACTCCAAGCCTTCGGCACCGTCCCAAGGCTTGGCCGCGGCGGGCTTGCCGCCACGGATGCACTTGATGACGATAAACAGGAACAGCAACTGGGTGGCGCCAAACATAAAGGCGCCGATGCTCGACACCATGTTGAAGTTGGCGAACATCATGTTGTAGTCCGGAATACGCCGCGGCATGCCGGCCAGGCCGACAAAGTGCATCGGGAAGAACGCCAGGTTCATACCGACAAAGCTCATCCAGAAATGCAGCTTGCCCAGGGTCTCGTCATACATGTGCCCAGTCCACTTCGGCAGCCAGTAATAGGCCGAGGCAAAGATGCCGAAGATTGCCCCCGGCACCAGCACGTAGTGGAAATGCGCCACCACGAAGTAGGTGTCGTGGTACTGGAAGTCCGCCGGGGCGATGGCCAGCATCAACCCGGAGAAGCCGCCAATGGTAAACAGGATGACGAAGGCCACGGAGAACAGCATCGGCGTTTCGAAGGTCATCGAGCCGCGCCACATGGTGCTGGCCCAGTTGAACACCTTCACCCCGGTCGGCACGGCGATCAGCATGGTGGCGTACATAAAGAACAGCTCACCGGTCAGCGGGATGCCGACGGTAAACATGTGGTGCGCCCAGACGATAAACGACAGAAAGGCAATGCTCGCCGTGGCATAGACCATCGAGGTGTAGCCAAACAGCGGCTTGCGGGCGAAAGCCGGGATGATTGCACTGACCGCGCCGAATGCCGGCAGGATCATGATGTACACCTCGGGGTGACCGAAGAACCAGAACACGTGCTGGAACAGCACTGGGTCACCGCCACCAGCGGCACTGAAGAAGCTGGTGCCGAAGTGGATGTCCATCAGCATCATGGTTACGCAGCCGGCCAGTACCGGCATCACCGCGATCAGCAGGAAGGCAGTGATCAGCCAGGTCCAGACGAACAGCGGCATCTTCATCAGGGTCATGCCGGGCGCGCGCAGGTTGAGGATGGTGGCGACCACGTTGATCGCGCCCATGATCGAACTGATACCCATCAGGTGCACGGCGAAGATAAAGAAAGTCACCGATTCCGGCGCGTAGGTGGTCGATAGCGGCGCATAGAAGGTCCAACCGAAGTTCGGTCCGCCACCCTCCATAAACAATGTGCTGATCAACATGCCGAACGCTGCTGGCAGCAGCCAGAAGCTGAAGTTGTTCATCCGCGGCAAGGCCATATCCGGCGCGCCGACCATCAGCGGAATCATCCAGTTGGCCAGGCCGACGAAGGCTGGCATGACCGCGCCGAAGACCATGATCAGGCCGTGCATGGTGGTCATCTGGTTGAAGAATTCCGGCTGCACGATCTGCAGGCCCGGCTGGAACAGCTCGGCGCGAATCACCATAGCCATGCTGCCGCCCAGCAGGAACATGGCGAAGCTGAACCACAGGTACATGGTGCCGATGTCTTTGTGGTTGGTGGTCAACACCCAACGCATCAGGCCTTTGGCCGGGCCGTGATGATGGTCATGTCCGACATGACCGTGGCCAGCGTGGCCCGGATCGATCACTGCACTCATGTCCTTACTCCTGAGCCTGTTTGAACGCGAGGATGTCTTTCGGCGTGACCATGTCGCCTACCGCATTGCCCCAGGCATTGCGTTCATAGGTGATGATCGCGGCGATATCGACTTCCGAGAGTTGCTTACCAAAGGCCGCCATCGAGGTGCCCGGCTTGCCGTTGACCACGATGCCGATATGCCCTTTGGCCTCACCCTTGGCGATGGCCGAGCCTTTCAACGCCGGGAACATCGGCGGCAGGCCTTCACCGTTTGGCTGGTGACAGGATGCGCAGTTGGTCTGGTAGGACTTCTCGCCACGGGCCATCAGCTCGTCCATGGTCCACTCTTTACTGGTCAGCTCACGTTCAGCGGCCGCAGCCACCTTGCGCTCGGCCAGCCAGGCGGCGTAGTCCTCTTTCGACTTGGCCTCGACCACCACGGGCATAAAGCCGTGGTCCTTACCGCACAGCTCGGTGCACTGGCCACGGTAGATGCCGGGCTCGTCGATGCGCGTCCAGGATTCATTGATAAAGCCGGGGATGGCGTCTTTCTTCACCGCCAGGGCCGGCACCCACCAGGAGTGGATTACATCGGCGGCGGTGATCAGGAAACGCACTTTGGTGCCGACCGGCACCACCAGCGGCTCATCGACCTCAAGCAGGTAGTGCTCGCCCTTGGTGGCCTTGTTGTTGATCTGATCCTTGGGCGTGGTCAGGTTGCTGAAGAACTCGACGTCTTCACCCAGGTATTTGTAGTGCCATTTCCATTGATAGCCCGTGACCTGAATATCCAGCTCGGATTCGCTGGAGTCGTATATCTCGATCAGGGTCTTGGTCGCCGGTATCGCCATCAGCACCAGAATCACCAACGGCACAACCGTCCAGAGGATCTCGACCGTGGTGCTTTCATGGAAGTGCGCCGGCTCCTGGCCGGTGGAGCGACGGTGAACGAGCATCGACCAGAACATCGCGCCGAACACGATCACGCCGATCACGACGCAGATCCAGAAGATGGTCATATGCAAGTCAAATACTGAGCGGCTGACCTCGGTGGCACCGGGCGTCATATTGAAGCCCCAGCTGGCGTGCGCCGAGCTGAATACCAACCACAACAGGAGGCCCATCCAGACTCGTGGATGTCGCATCATTGCGGGTTCCCCTTAATTTTTCTTGTTATCCCGCCGAACCGCTCAGTGGCTAAGTCTTCGCACATTTCACGGTGAAAATGCCTGCGAAGACCGTCCATGCCGCAGCCGATTCGGAGTTATCAGGTACTGCCTTTCGAATTCGAGTATAGACACGGACTTGCACCTGGCAATGCGAAAGCCGAAATGAGCAACAGACTGCAAGGCACGCGCTAGAGACCGCGGCTGGCGCGGGATAGGCAGGGGCGGCAAGTGCGGCATATAGCCGACTCGCATAACTGTTTAATAATTATGACAATCGGGTCTTAGCCGATGCGCTCAGCCAGCTAAGGTTCTCGCCCATGTCCTCATTTCAGGAGCAGTCATGAACATCGCCGCTTTGCACGCACTGATCCAGCGTGCGCACCAACACGAAGCCAGTACGGGTCACCTGGCCAGTCAAATGCAGGCCCACCTGGGGCAACTGCACCCGTCCATCCGCCTACCCAACGAAGACACTCAAGGCGTGCTGCAGCGTTTTGTCAGCGCCTATATCGAGCAGGTGCCAGAGCTGTTGCAAGCAGCCCATCAGGTTTCTCAGGAAGCGGGAATCGAGGCGCATATAAAACCGGTGCTCAAGGTTGCCGAACAGTTTTTTCTGCAGCCGCCCGCGCTGATGGCCGGCCATGAAGGGCTGGAAGGGTTGCTCGATGAAGCCTATCTGGCCCATCGTTTGGTCGAAGAAGTGAATGATCGCTACATCACTCACCTGGGTGCGCCGTTGATTCCGCTGGATACCACGGTGGCCAACCTGATCGCCCACCAGCTGATCGGCGAAGCCTTTGCCAATCAGCTGGATGAGGCCGTGCACCATGCCGTCGACGGCATGCTCGACGAAGCCAGCTTTGCCCAGGACTCGGTGCAGGCCTACCGCGAACGCCTGCACAACCCGCAGACCGACGCTGCCTGGCAGCGCTGGCCGTGCCTATCGCGGCAGCTCGGGGTTGAGCTGCAGCTGGATGAAACCCGCGCGGCGGGCTAACCGACCTTGGCAACCCGCGCGCGGTTGCCGGCTAGCTGCTCGGCAGGTAGCGCGCGCGTGGCGTAGCCATCGGCAACGGGCCGTCGCCGATCAGGCGGAACTCGCCCTTCTCCGCGTCGTAGGCCTTGATATCGCTGGTTTCGATGTCATACACCCAGCCGTGGATAAACAGCTGGCCGCAGGCCACCCGCGCCGCCACCGACGGGTGGGTACACAGGTGATTGAGCTGGGCCACCACGTTCTCCTCGGTGAGAATACCCAGCCTGTCATGGCCTTCACAGCCGCAGTTCGCCTCGACCACCTTGAGCGCCACTTCGCTGTGGCGCAGCCAGGCCTTCACAGTCGGCATGCTGTCCAGAGTTTCGGGGGCCAGCACTGCCTTCATCGCACCGCAGTCGGAGTGGCCGCAGACGATGATGTGCTGCACGCCCAACGCCAGCACCGCGTACTCGATAGCGGTGGACACCCCACCCATCATCTGCCCGTAGGCCGGCACCACGTTGCCAACGTTGCGATTGACGAACAGGTCGCCCGGCGAGCTTTGGGTGATCAGCTCAGGCACCACTCGCGAGTCGGCGCAGGTGATAAACATCGCGCGCGGATTCTGCGCGGTGGCAAGTTTCTTGAACAACTCTTCCTGCTGCGGAAAAATCTCGCTGCGAAAGCGTTTGAAACCACCAACGATGCTTTGTAGGGCTTCCTCGGCACTCTCAGTACCTGCGCGCCCCTGCAGCGGGATCAACTGATGCTTGTATGGCATGTTTGCGGCCTCTATGAACCTGAATAAACCCTGCTAAAACGACAGCCAAGGCCGCTAGCGAGTCACATACCAAGTGTTACTGCCGCAGGCCCTGACGGCAACCGTCAACCTTGCGAGGCTGTTAGAGCAGCGCCAGCTGGCCACCCGGCGGACAGAAGCCTGTGCAGTCCAGGTTGAACGCCTCGCGTCGATTCAGGCCCAGGCGCTTGCTGGCCAGGGCAAACCGCTGCGCGAGCAATTCAGCAAAGGCCCCTTCACCGCTAAAACGCTTACCAAAACTGCTGTCATACAGCGCCCCGCCACGGCTCTGACGGATCAGGCTAAGCACATGCTCGGCGCGCTGCGGGTAATGCGCCTGCAACCATTCCTCGAACAGTGGCGCAACTTCGCGCGGCAGGCGCAGCAACATGTAATTGGCACTCTGTGCGCCGGCCTCTTTAGCCGCTGCCAGCAAGTGCTCCAGCTCCATATCGTTGATCATCGGAATCATGGGCGAGCACAGCACACCAACCGGAATACGGTTTTCACGCAGCACGCGGATTGCCCGTAGGCGCGCTGCCGGCGCAGCGGCGCGCGGTTCCATGATGCGTTTGAGCTCATCATCCAGGGTGGTCAGGCTGATCATCACCGCCACCAGGCGCTGTTGTGCCAGCTCAGTGAGCAGATCGAGGTCACGCAGAATCAGCGAACCCTTGGTGACGATGGTGACCGGGTGACGGTAGTCGAGCAGCACCTTGAGACTGTTGCGCGTCAACAGATGCTGACGCTCAATCGGTTGATAAGGATCGGTGTTGGAACCCAGATTGATCGGTGCGCAGACATAGCCGGGCTTGCTCAGCTGCTGTTCGAGCAGCGCCACGGCATTGGTCTTGGCGATCAGCTTGGTTTCAAAATCCAGCCCCGGCGACAGATCCCAATAGGCGTGGCTGGGCCTGGCATAACAGTAGATGCAGCCGTGTTCGCAGCCACGATAGGGGTTGATCGAACGATCAAACGGCAAGTCCGGCGACTGGTTGCGGGTGATGATGCTTTTTGCGGTTTCGCTACGCACCTCAGTCGCCCGGCTGGGCGGCACTTCCTGAAACCAGCCGTCATCGCTGGCGATAATGCGCTGCGGGGCAAAGCGGTTATGCGGGTTACTGGCGGTACCGCGACCGCGCGGCGGCAGAGAAACGGACATGGGCTGGCTCCATAAATTACTGTATATAAGCACAGTAATTTATGTGCATCACCAACCCCCAGTCGTCAGCCGATCACCTTACACAGCACCTTAATCAGCCCGCCACCAGCAGCAACAACAACGGCAAACTGGCTGCCGCCAGCAGGGTTTGCAGGGTGATGATGCCGGCCATCAACTGGCTGTCGCCGCCCAGCTGACGAGTCAGTACGTAAGCCGTCGGCGCGGTTGGCAGGGCAAAGAACAGCACCAGCACCGTGCTTTCCATCGCTGGCAACTGCAGACCATAGGCCACCACCCAAGCCAACACTGGCATGGCCAGCAGGCGCAGCAGGCTATTGCTAAGCAGCGCCGGCACTTCACCGCCCAGCTGCTCGGGTTTCAGCGCTGCACCGACACAGAGCAAACCCAGCGGCAGACTGGCTGCGGCCAACAAGCTAAGCAGGCGATCACTGCCACCCGGCAGGCCAAGACCGCTGAGGTTGACCAGGGCACCGCCGAGGCAGGCAAGAATCAGCGGGTTCTTCAGAATCGGCAGCAACAGGCTGCGCGCACTGACGCCTCGCTCTGCGGTCAGCGACCAGACCGACAGCACATTTACCGTCGGCACCATCAGGGCGAGCATGATGGCCGCCAGGGTCAGGCCTTCCTGGCCAAATAGGCTGCCGACGGCGGCCAGGCCGAGGTAGGTATTGAAGCGCAGAATGCCCTGGCTGAACGCGCCAAAACGCCCCGCCGGCCAACCCCGCACGCGTCGCACCAGCAACAGCGCCAACCAGGCGATACCCAGCGCCAGCAACACGGCCAACCCCAGACGCGGTAATGCCGGGTTATCCAGCGGCGCCGTCGCCAGACTGCTGAACAACAACGCGGGGAACAGAATGAAGTAATTGAGGCGCTCGGCACCCGGCCAGAACGCCTCATTGGGGAACGCCCAGCAGCGCAGGTAATACCCGGCGACAATCAAAGCGAACAATGGCCACAAGGCCAACAACAACTCCAGCACGGCAACCTCCAGCCACAGGCAAGCCGCCATCTTGAGCAGCCCCGTGGGGTGACGCAAGGTCGATGTCGGGATTAGGCTGCTTTACCTGACCGTTACGACGAGAATCTCTTATGTCCGCTATCCATCAAGGCGGTTGCCACTGCGGGGCCTTGCGCTATGAGTTTGCGGCGCCGCTGCGCGACATCGCGCACTGCCATTGCACGATCTGCCGGCGCAGCACCGGCGGTATCGTCACCACCTGGATCAGCGTGCCGCTGGCGAGCTTTCGCTGGCTGGCCGGCACCGCGCGCGAATACGCCTCGTCGTCCAGTTGTACGCGCAGTTTCTGCCCCACCTGCGGCGCGCACCTGACGCTGTTCACCACACTCAGCCCGCACAGCCTGGATATCACCATCGCCACCCTCGACCAGCCTGAATTGGCCCCAGCGGATCGGCATATCTGGGTGCAAAGCCGCCTGCCTTGGTTGCACCTGGACGAGCATTTGCCGCAAGAGCAGCAGGAACATATCCCCTAGGGCGCGCAAGGCTTTGTGCTCCGGTAGCCCGAATGCAATGCGGAAAGCGATGGTGGCGGCGCAATCTTTCCCCCGGATTTTATCCGGGCTACGGCAACATCAAGCCGCCACCCGCCTTATGCAGCGCGCGCAGATGCTTGCCCAGTTTTGTCAGGTTGGCTTCAGTGGCCTGCAGTTCGGCCAGGCGCGCCGGCTCCAGCAGGGTGCGCACTTCCTGATCGAGGTTGTCGCTGAGCTGGCGCAGTTGCTGCTGACGCGCCTGGCTTTCGCTTTCCAGACGCTGCCATTCAGCGCGCTGTGGTAGGCCGTAGCCGCCTTCGAGCAACTCGGCCGGGCGACTGAGAAAACCGCTGTTGGCGAGGATCTGCTGCAGTGCGCCGCCAGCCTTGTTCAGCGTGGGATCAACGCCATCACGGCCGCTTAGATAACGACGCTTAAGTTCATCCTGGGCCAATAGCAATTGCCGGCGCAGTGCAGCTTGTTCGAGCAGCAGCAGGGCTGCGCTGGTGCGCAGATCGGCGCGGGCGAACCAGGGTTGGCGCTTCTCGGCTGGCTGCATCAGCCAGTCCTCGACCTGCGTCTGCTCAATCGGCAGCTGCGCCTGCAACACGCTGAACATGGCCTGGTAACGGTCACGAAACGAATCAAAGCGATAACCCAGGCGCAGGGCTTCGGCGGAATCGTCCAGCACGCTGCGGTCGGCCAGATCGCGGGCCACCAGGGAATCGAGCAGGCCGTTGGGCATGATGCTGTCGAGCGCATGCAGGCTCGGGTGCTGGCTGCCGCTGCGCAGCAGCTTGAGGGCTTCCACGGCGCAGTTGTTGGAGATAAACCAGTAGTCGCCGTCGTAGCTCCAGTGCTGCTCGGCGGCGCGGGTCACCAGTTGTTCCAGCTGCGTGCGATCCAGCTTGAGCGGCACCGACGCCAGGCTGCGCAGCTCAACCTTGGTGTATTCCTCGATTACCTGGGCCAGCGGCAGTACGAACAGCCGCGACGGATAAACCCCGGTCAGGCCATCCCAGCTGGATAACTGCACATCGCCGACAAAGGCGCGGTAGGACAGCACCAGATGTTCCTGCAGATCCAGCCGACAGTCCGGCCCCAGCGGCCGCCCAGGCGCGCAGATGACCAAACGCAGCATGCTGTGGCCCCAACGGCTGGCCAGCGCGTCGTTGGCTTCGGCCAACAGGTAATCCACCTGATAGACGCGCTGCGGGTCGATGCTACCCAGCGGCTGACGCGCAAAATCGCGCCCAGCATTCAGGTAGGCCAAGCCTTCGGCACAGGGCTGCTGATTCGTCGGCGTCCAGGCGAAATGCGCACTCAGGTAACGCGCCACCGAGGGCCGACGACAGGCGTAGCTGGGGTCGAGAAGGAAGTACTCCATGTTCACGGCGAGAAACTCGCGCGGGTTGCTCAGCTCGTAGCTATCCGGGCTGCGCGCGACCTGATGATTGTCCTGCTCACGCGCGCCACGCCGGCCGACCTGCTGCGGCCAGCCAGCCAGATCGAGCAGCAGCGGATCATCACTCAGGGTAAAGCGCCGCGCCGTCTGGCCACGGCAGCGGTCCGGCAGGCCAACGACTCCTGAGCTTTGTTCACGCTGGCGACACTGGCGTTGCAGCTGCCTGTCCGCCTGCGGCCAGAGCTGGGCGCGATCATATAGATGGGTAATTTCATGTAGCACGGTCGCCAGTAGTTCACGGCGCACAGTGCCATGGGGGCGATTGGTTAGGGTGGTGGCGCTGCTGCCATCGCTCAATGCCGGCAGCAATGCGGCATTCAATTCAATACCGCTAAAGCGCCCGGCGCGGCCATACACCTGCGCAGGCAGGTTGCGCCAGCGCACGCTGACGCGGCGGTCGAGTTGCTGTTTAAGCTGTGGCGGCAAGGCGGCCAGCGCGTCTTGCAACAGTTGCTGGCTGGCCTGACGCTCAGCAGGGCTGAGTTCGGCGCCCGCTAGCTGCAGGCGCAACTCGGCCTGACTGCAGGTGCTGGCCAGTAACGCCAGCCCGAACAGCCAGGCACGCGGCCAACTCACAGTGCCAGGATGGCTTCGGCCAATACCAGGTCAGAAGCGCCTTGCGCCTCAGGCACTTGGCTGCGGATGGTGCCGATGGCGGCTTCCAGCTGGGCGCCACGGATCTGCCCTTGGCTGGCAACGAAGCTGGCCGCATCGTCACGCGCCGCGAGTACGACTTTCGAATCGCGCACCGAGGTGGTGGTATCCGAGGTGAAATCGAAGGTGCGATCCAACGCACGCACGATGATATTGCTGGTCGCCACCAGGGTTTGCGCCTGTGCAGTGGCACTGAACAGAACAACTGCAACTACGGCACTGAGCAAGATAGGGCGCATATGCATCTCCAATAATCAGCCATCACATCGGTTGGACTGGCTTAGACGGGCAGTGTGCCACACAGTTCCGCCAGCGCTTCTGGCCAAGCGCTGGCGGAGCGCGCTCAAAGGCTAAGGATGGCAGTCGCCAACTGCATATCATCGCCCTGCAGCGTCGGCACCTGCTGACGAATATGCTGCAGAGCGGCCTCCAGGCGCACCCCACGGATGTCGCCCTGGCTGGCAACAAAGGCGGCAGCATCGTCGCGCGCGGCCAGCACGATCTTGTCATCGGTAAAGGACGAGGACACATCGGAGCTCGCTTCCGAGGTCGCCCCGACCGCCCCGACCACCGCATCGGTGGTGACCACAAAGCTGGTGGCGCTTGCCGTGCCGGCCAGCGCCAGTAATGCCGCAAGGCTCAAGGTCTTTATCGCATTCATATCCACACTCCTGAAAAGGCCCAACAGACAGGCTGGGTTCAGTGTAGACCCTGACTGTACGGGTTGGTTGCCAGGCGGCTCAGCGCCAGAACGGCTTGGCCAGTTCAGCCTGCCGCTGCGCCTCGGTGATGCCTGCGTCCGCCAACTGGCGGCAATCGAGGCGCGCCAGCTGGCTGCGGGTACGCACATTGCGCTGCCAGCTGCACAGCGCTGCATAGACACGTAACCAGAGTGGGTGATTTACCTGGGTGTTTTGCGAGGGCTGGTGTTTGAGCGTGCGTTCCATGGCGCAATTCCTTGTCAAAGACAGAAGAGGGCAGCCTATGGTGCGCGGACGGGAGCAGCAGATGCAGAGACAGCGCACAGGAATTGTTATGGCGCAGTTAGCTTTTTTAAAGAACTGTACTGCTTAACAGCACAGCAGACTGTTACAGCCAAGCCATTGCCTGGGCACTTTTCCCGCCACATAAAAAGAAAGCCCCAGCACGCAGGGCGCTGGAGCTTTCAAAAATCCCATAAAGGGAGGAGCAGAAATCGGTGTCTGGCAGCAATTAACGCCAGAAAGGCTTGCTCAGTTCAGCTTGACGCTGTGCTTCGCTGATACCGGCGTCTGCGAGCAGACGGGAGTCCAGACGAGCAAGCTGGCGGCGGCTAACAACGCGGCGCTGCCATTGCAGAACAGAAGCCAGCATGCGCAGCGGCAGAGCGCTGGAGCCGGTGGATTGGCTGTGATCGAAAAACAGGTCGGAACTGAGGGTACGTTCCATGGTGGTCATCCTTCCGCTTGTGGCGGGTCAGTGGTGTGTTGCGATGGGAGAATTATTGCCGTTGCCCCAGCTTCGCTGTAGCCACAGCTGGATGAAATTGCAGCACAAATAGATAGTTTGCTTTGTAACTGTTTAGCCTGTTTTGCATCCAACTGTACTGGCCATAAGTGCTTTAGCCTAAAAACCATACGAAAGCAGAGAAAAGCCCTACATAGACAACTAAAACTCAGTGGATCTATATAGGTACAGTTGCAAATTGCACTTATGTGACAGCTGACCTGTTTTTCAGATTTTCCCTTGGCAAAAACACTTTCCTGATCGAGCAGACAGAAAAAAGCCCGACTCTTCAGCCGGGCTTTTTCTACAACGCAGCGGTGAGGTTTAGTCGACCGCTTTAACCATATCTTCGATGACTTTCTTGGCGTCGCCGAAGACCATCATGGTCTTGTCCAGGTAGAACAGTTCGTTGTCCAGGCCGGCGTAGCCGCTGGCCATCGAGCGCTTGTTGACGATCACGGTCTTGGCTTTGTAGGCCTCGAGGATCGGCATGCCGGCGATCGGCGACTTCGGATCGTTCTTCGCGGCAGGGTTGACCACGTCGTTGGCACCGAGCACCAGCACCACGTCGGCCTGGCCGAACTCGGAGTTGATGTCGTCCATCTCGAACACTTGCTCGTAAGGCACTTCGGCTTCGGCCAGCAGTACGTTCATATGGCCAGGCATACGACCGGCAACCGGGTGGATCGCGTACTTCACGGTCACGCCACGGTGGGTCAGCTTCTCAGCCAGCTCCATCAGCGCGTGCTGAGCACGGGCTACCGCCAGGCCGTAACCCGGAACGATGATCACGGTGTCGGCGTTGGTCAGCAGGAAGGCCGCGTCGTCGCTCGAACCGGACTTAACCGGGCGAGCTTCCTTGGCGCCTGCCGGGCCGGCTTCTTCAGTCGCGCCACCGAAACCACCGAGGATCACGTTGAAGAACGAGCGGTTCATTGCCTTGCACATGATGTACGAGAGGATCGCACCGCTCGAACCGACCAGGGAACCGGCGATGATCAGCATCGAGTTGTTCAGCGAGAAGCCGATACCGGCCGCCGCCCAGCCCGAGTAGCTGTTGAGCATCGACACCACAACCGGCATATCTGCGCCGCCAATCGGGATGATGATCAGCACGCCGATCACGAAAGCCAGGGCCAGCAGGATGGCGAAGGCAGTGATGTCGCCGGTGAAGGTGTACACCAGACCCAGACCGAGAATCGCCAGGCCGATGGCCAGGTTGACCCAGTGTTGGCCCTTGAACTGTACCGGTGCGCCCTGGAACAGACGGAACTTGTACTTGCCCGAGAGCTTGCCGAAGGCGATCACCGAACCGGAGAAGGTGATGGCACCGATGGCAGCACCGAGGAACAGCTCCAGACGGTTACCGGCCGGAATCGCATCGCCCAGCGCAGCAACGATACCCAGCGACTGCGGCTCGACCACTGCAGCAATGGCGATAAACACCGCAGCCAGGCCGATCATGCTGTGCATGAAAGCGACCAGTTCCGGCATCTTGGTCATTTCCACGCGCTTGGCCATGATCGAACCGGCTGTACCGCCGACCAGCAGGCCAACCAGCACATAACCGATGCCGGCAGTGGCGATTTCAGCACCGAGCTTGTAGATCAGGCCGACGGTGGTGAGCACCGCGATGCCCATACCGATCATGCCGAACAGGTTGCCGCGGCGCGAAGTGGTCGGGTGCGACAGACCTTTAAGCGCCTGGATAAAGCAGATCGAGGCGACGAGGTAGAGAACAGTGATCAGATTCATGCTCATCAGTGCTTCTCCACTGCAGCGGCTTTCGGCGCTTTCTTCTTGAACATTTCCAGCATGCGCCGGGTTACCAGGAAACCACCGAACACGTTAACCGCAGCCAGAGCCACGGCCAGGGTGCCCATGGTCTTGCCCAGCGGGGTCACGGTCAGCGCCGCGGCCAGCATGGCGCCGACGATAACGATTGCGGAAATCGCGTTGGTTACCGCCATCAGCGGGGTGTGCAGGGCCGGAGTCACGTTCCACACCACGTGGTAGCCCACGTAAATGGCCAGCACGAAGATGATCAGGTTGTAGATGCCGTCGGAAATCATATCCATGAGCGGTGCTCCCCTTAGCCGTTAGTGCGCACGACATTGCCGTCACGGCACATCAGGCACGCAGCGACGATGTCGTCTTCAAGGTTGAGGTGGAACTTGCCTTCGCTGTCGATAACCAGCTTGAGGAAGTCCAGCAGGTTGCGTGCGTACAGCGCCGAAGCATCGGCCGGCACCAGGGCCGCCAGGTTGCTGTGGCCGACGATGGTCACGCCATGCTGCACCACCACCTGTTCAGCGACGGTCAGCGGGCAGTTGCCGCCTTGCGCTGCAGCGAGGTCGATGATCACCGAGCCAGGCTTCATTTCCGCCACGGTGGCGGCATGCAGCAGGGTCGGTGCCTTGCGGCCCGGAATCAGCGCAGTGGTGATGACGATATCAGCCTGCTTGGCGCGCTCATGCACCGCCTTGGCCTGCCGCTCCATCCACGAAGCTGGCATCGGACGGGCATAGCCGCCCACGCCCTGGGCGCATTCGCGCTCTTCATCGGTCTCGAACGGTACGTCGACGAACTTGGCGCCGAGCGACTCAATCTGCTCCTTCACCGCCGGACGCACGTCCGAGGCCTCGATCACCGCACCCAGGCGCTTGGCCGTGGCGATAGCCTGAAGGCCGGCAACACCGGCGCCGAGAATCAGAATGCGCGCGGCCTTAACGGTACCGGCAGCAGTCATCAGCATCGGCATAAAGCGCGGGTAGTGGTGTGCAGCCAGCAACACGGCCTTGTAGCCAGCGATGTTGGCTTGCGAGCTGAGCACGTCCAGGCTCTGCGCGCGGGAAGTGCGTGGGGCAGCTTCCAGGGCGAAGGCGGTCACGCCGCGAGCATTGATGCGCGCGATGGTCTCGTTGCTGAACGGGTTGAGCATGCCCACCAATACTGCGCCGGCTTTCATGTGCGCCAGTTCAGCGTCGGTCGGTGCGACCACTTTCAGCACCAGATCGGCGCCAAAGGCAGCAGCATCGTTACCGATAGCCGCGCCAACCGCTTCATAGGCGCTGTCCGGAATGCTTGCGCTCACGCCAGCACCGGTCTGTACAGTCACCTGATGGCCTTGGCCGATCAGCTTCTTGATGGTTTCGGGAGTTGCGGCAACGCGCGTCTCACCAGCATGGGTTTCGAGAGGAACACCGATGTGCACTTCAATTCTCCTGCGTGATCTTTTTGGTGAACCGGCGCACTGCGGATGGCACGCGGGCATTGGGGAGGATCAGCACAAACCCGCTCAGGCTGCAGTTGCACAATGGCGGGGCGCGGCATTTTGCAGGCGATAGCCATAGCCTTCAAGGCGTTATGAAGTAAAACCTTGTGATAACTACAAGTCACTGCATGACCTTACAGGCAGCTAATTCATGGCAGCCCTTTTGGGGCAAGGCCTGTAGCGCATTAGGTGGGGTAAAACAGCGCTTATCCATTCCCGAGACAAATACAGCGCCATCAGATCAACGGCGGCGCCAGCTATTACGGGATAAAGTGCCGTTTCATTGGGCTGCAGCAGCGTTTGTGTGCAAAAAATGCAACACCCAATACCGACCAAGCGCAGAGCAAGTGTAGCCATCCAGATAGCTGACTACGGGGTCAACATAACTCCGGCGCGCACTCTAGGCGGCCTGTCTCGCGAGGTAAAGTAATTTCCGACAAATTGCCGCCGAAGCTTTGACGGCCTTTTGCGCCAACAACCCGACAGGCTGTTGTCTATTTCAAGCCATGGGCCAGGGCATAGGCATGCGCCTCGCGCACCAGCCAGTCGCGCAGCAGCAACAATGCCGCCGACTCCAGCTTGCGCTCGGGGATCATCAGGTAATACGCCTTGTCGGTCGGCAGGCTGAGCGGCGCGGCAATCACCAGGCGACCTTCATCCAGCTCACGGCGAATCAGAAACGGCGGAATCAGCGCCACGCCCATTTCGTGCATGGCCGCCTGGGCCAGCATGGAGAACAGTTCATAACGCGGCCCGGCCATATCCCGCGCGGTGTTCAGCCCCTGGGCATTGAACCACTGACGCCATGCATAAGGCCGGGTGGTCTGCTGCAGCAGCGGCAGACTGGCGATCTGCTCGGGACTGAGCTGCGCCTGCTCGGCCAGCAAGGCCGGGCTGCATACCGGCATCGGGTTCTCGCCCATCAGCAGATGGGCCTGGGTACCGGACCAGTCGCCATCACCGAAATACACCGCCGCATCGAACTCGGTATCGGCAAACAGAAAGGGCCGCGTGCGGTTGGTCAGGTTGACCGTGATCTCCGGGTGCAGCCGCTGAAAGTCTTTCAGGCGCGGTAGCAACCATTGCGTGCCGAAGGTCGGCACCACCGCCAGTTCAATGCTCATCGCGCCCTGCTGGCCCATCACCGCCAGGGTGTCGCGCTCCACCGCATCAAGCTGGCCGGCCACTCGCCGCGCGTAGGATTGCCCGGCCTCCGTCAGCACCACGCCCCGCCGCGAACGGCGGAACAACTCGATATTAAGGAAGGCCTCCAGCGCGGCAATCTGCCGGCACACCGCGCCCTGGGTCAGGCTCAGCTCCTGCGCCGCCTTGGTAAAACTCTGATGCCGCGCAGCAGACTCGAAAGCGATAAGGGCGGCGGTGCTGGGGATCTTGCGGCGCATCTGTGCGTCACTCTCACTTAGAGCTATTAAATAGACCGATCAAAGCTATCTCGAAGTGAGCAATCCGCACAACTGCGTGCGCAATACTCGTTTGCCTGCCTGCCACAAGCCGCCTAGGATCAATCCACTCACCGGCGAGCGCAGCGCGGTTGCGCAGATACCCGCCCTATCACTGTCTGATTTCGAGGTTTTCGCGATGGCCAAGGCAAGCTTCAACTGGATCGACCCGCTGCTGCTCGACCAGCAACTGACCGAAGAAGAACGCATGGTGCGCGACAGCGCCCAGCAGTTCGCCGCCGACAAGCTGGCCCCGCGCGTACTCGAAGCCTTCCGCCACGAGCAGACCGACCCGAAAATCTTCCGCGAGATGGGCGACACCGGCCTGCTCGGCGCCACCATCCCCGCCGAGTACGGCGGCAGCGGCCTGAACTACGTGTGCTACGGCCTGATCGCCCGCGAAGTAGAGCGCATCGATTCGGGCTACCGCTCGATGATGAGCGTGCAGTCGTCCCTGGTGATGGTGCCAATCTTCGAGTTCGGCAACGAAGCGACCAAGCAGAAGTACCTGCCCAAACTGGCCAGCGGCGAATACATCGGCTGCTTCGGCCTCACCGAGCCGGATCACGGCTCCGACCCAGGTTCGATGATCACCCGCGCGAAGAAGGTCGACGGCGGCTACCGCCTGACCGGCGCGAAGATGTGGATCACCAACAGCCCGATTGCCGATGTGTTTGTGGTCTGGGCCAAGGATGACGCCGGCGAGATTCGCGGCTTTGTCCTGGAAAAAGGCTGGCAGGGCCTAAGCACCCCGGCGATTCACGGCAAGGTTGGCCTGCGTGCCTCGATCACCGGCGAAATCGTCATGGACAACGTGTTCTGCCCGGAAGAAAACGCCTTCCCCGACGTGCGCGGCCTGAAAGGCCCGTTCACCTGCCTCAACTCCGCCCGCTACGGCATCAGCTGGGGCGCGCTGGGCGCGGCCGAGTTCTGCTGGCACACCGCGCGTCAGTACACCCTCGACCGCAAACAGTTCGGCCGCCCGCTGGCGCAAACCCAGCTGATCCAGAAGAAACTCGCCGATATGCAGACCGAGATCACCATGGCCCTGCAAGGCTGCCTGCGCCTCGGCCGGATGAAGGACGAAGGCACCGCTGCGGTGGAAATCACCTCGATGATGAAACGCAACAGCTGCGGCAAGTCCCTGGATATCGCGCGCATGGCCCGCGACATGCTCGGCGGCAACGGCATCAGCGACGAGTACGGCGTGGCCCGCCACCTGGTCAACCTGGAAGTGGTGAACACCTATGAAGGCACCCACGACGTCCACGCGCTGATCCTCGGCCGCGCACAGACTGGCCTGCAGGCGTTCTTCTAACACCCACCCTACGCAGGAATCTCCGCTATGCCCGGCGCACTGTCGCATCTCCGCGTTCTCGATCTGTCCCGCGTACTCGCAGGGCCCTGGGCCGGGCAGATTCTCGGTGACCTCGGTGCCGAGGTGATCAAGGTCGAGCGCCCCGGCAGCGGCGACGATACCCGCCACTGGGGCCCCCCTTATGTGAAGGATGCCGAAGGGAATGACTCGCGCGAGGCGGCTTATTTCCAGAGCGCCAACCGCAACAAGCAATCGGTGACGCTGGATTTCACCCAGCCCGAAGGCCAGCGCCTGGTGCGTGAGCTGGTACAGAACTGCGACGTGCTGCTGGAGAACTTCAAGGTCGGCGGCCTGGCGGCTTACGGTCTCGATTACGCCTCACTGAAAGCCATCAACCCACGGCTGATCTACTGCTCCATCACAGGTTTCGGGCAAAACGGGCCCTACGCCAAGCGAGCAGGTTATGACTTTATGATCCAGGGGCTCGGCGGGCTGATGAGCCTGACCGGCAAGCCCGACGGTGAGGAGGGCGCCGGCCCCATAAAGGTCGGCGTCGCCCTCACCGATATTCTCACCGGCCTGTACGCCACGGTCGGCGTGCTGGCGGCACTCAACCAGCGTGAGCAATCCGGCCTCGGCCAGCATATCGACGTGGCCCTGCTCGACGTGCAGGTAGCCTGCCTGGCCAATCAGGCAATGAACTACCTGAACACTGGCGTCGCGCCCAAGCGCCTGGGCAACGCCCACCCGAATATCGTGCCCTACCAGGATTTCCCCTCGGCCGATGGCAACTTCATTATCGCCGTGGGCAACGACGGGCAGTTCCGCAAGCTTTGCGAGGTTGCCGGTCTTACGGCTTTGGCCGATGACCCGCGTTTTTCTTCGAACAAGGCACGCGTCGCCCACCGCGCAGAGCTGATCCCACTGCTGCGCCAGGCCACGGTATTCAAGACCACCGCCGAATGGGTAACGCTGCTGGAAGCCGCCGGCGTGCCGTGCGGGCCGATCAACGACCTGGCCCAGGTCTTCAACGACCCACAGGTCAAAGCCCGCGGCCTGCGTATCGACCTGCCCAATAGCCTGGGCAGCACAACACCCCAGGTCGCCAGCCCGCTACGCCTGTCCGAGACCCCGGTGGAATACCGCAACGCACCACCACTGCTCGGCGAACACACCGAACAGGTACTGACCCGCCACCTCGGCCTAAGCGTCGAGCAGATCGCCGCGCTGCGTGAGGCTGGGGTGTTGTAGAGCGCGCTAACCCGGCTGCCCATCCACCCGCGCGGTGCAAAACATCACCGCGTAGTGCCGTACAAACAAAGCAAAGGCCACGATCCACAGCAGACTGGACAGGCCCAACCCCGTTGCCGGCGCAAATGGCACCAGCAGCACCCGCGCCACAACCGCCAGCTGCAGACTGGCAAACGCCCAGCCCATCGCGACCGGCGGCTGCAACGGCCGCCCTGTATGCCCGAGGCTGACCCGCGCCAGCATCGCCAGAATCACCCCGCCGACCGTACCCAGCGCCAGAGCGTGGTAGGCCAGACTGGCGTTATGCAGCCAGCCGAGATGCCAGGCCGCCAGGGCCAGTATGGCCAGCGGCAACCAGGCGTAGGCCAGGTGCAACGACCAGAGCAGTGGCACCCGCCAGATCCCAGCGTCGTACCAGTGCCACAGGCGCAAACCATGCAGCGCAGCCAGGGCCAGCAACAGCGGCAGCATCCATAGCGACGACTGCATGGCAAAGCCGCTGGCAAACAGCAGCGCCAGGCTTAGCGACAACAACAGCACCAGCAGATCCAGGCGCGGCCGCGGTGCAGTAGGCTCCGCTCGATTAAGGCCGCGCTGGGTAAAGAACGGAATCACCCGCCCGCCGATAATGCTTACCAGTGCAGCAATCAGCCATAAGCCAGCCAATGCACCGCGTCGCTGCAATGCGTCATCACCCAACGCCAGGCCATACAGCAGCAGCCACTCGCAGCTGGCCATCAGCAGCACCACGACCACCAACGGGTAGTTGCGCCACTGGCGCACCGCCCATAGTTGCCGCCCAAGCAACAACGCTAGCAGCGGTAGAAAGGGCAGTTGCAGCGCCAGCAAGAGTGGCAACGGCGCGCCGAGCAGCCAGGCCAGTCGCGCCAGTAACCACAAGCCGAACAGCGCCGCCAGCGGCCAACCGCTCAGGCCTGGCCGCCCCGTCCAGTTCTGCACGGCGGTGAGCAGAAAGCCGGCAATAATTGCCCCCGCAAAACCGAACGGCAGCTCATGCCGGTGCCAAGCCAGGCTGCCGCCCACCGGTTGCCAACCCGGCAGATAACCCAGCAACGCCGCCGCCCACAGGCCAATCGCCAATACGGCGAACAGCGCGCCACCGAGAAAGAACGGGCGAAAGCCCAGCCGCCAGAACGGCATAATGCTCAGCTCGCGCTGCCGGTCACGCAGCCACACAGCAGGGCTCCTGTTGTTTACGCAAATGCTGCTGCGCGGCCAAGCGCAGCACATAACCCAGCTTGAGCAGGCCCGGGCCGATGATCGTCAGCGAGTGCGCCGTAACCAGACTGCCCATGCTCAGCTGCGCCTCCAGGCCATAGGCGCCCAGCAAGCCGCTGAGCAACAGCAGCACGCCGGCCAGCAGCATGCGGTTCGCCAGTTGCAGTACCCGCGCTGGGCAGGATAGATACGCCAACATAATCACCTCCTAGGCCTGGTTATTAACTATCCAGCGCGCTGGCCGGACCAAAGAACTCGTAATGACTCTGCGCCGCCGGTACACCGAGGCTGTGCAGATGGCGTTTGACCTGCGCCATAAACGGCTTGGGGCCGAGGAAGTAGGCATCCAGATCACGCTGCTCGGGCAACCACTCAGCCAGCTGCTCCAGACTGAGCAGGCCTTCGGCATCGCCCGCATCACCCTCACGCGGCTCGCTGTAGCACACGTAGTGACGCAGCTGCGGACGCTCAGCGCGCTGCGCCTCCACCCAGTCGCGGAAGGCATGCACACCGGCGTGCCGGGCGCAGTGGATAAAGTGAATATCGCGGCCGCTGTCGCGCGCCGCCTCCAGCATGCTCAGCGCCGGGGTGATGCCGACGCCCGCCGTGATCAGTACCAGCGGCTTGGCCGACTCGCGCAGGACGAAATTCCCCGCTGGGGCGAACAGCTCCAGGCTGTCGCCGACCTGCAGCTGGTCATGCAGGTAATTGGACACCTTGCCGCCCACCTCGCGCTTGACGCTGATGCGGTACTCGCGGCCATTGCCCAGGGCCGACAGCGAGTAGTTGCGCCGCTGCTCGCCGCCGTCCAGCAGCAGACGCAGACCGATGTACTGGCCGGGCTGGAAGGCCGCCAACGCGCCGCCGTCGGCCGGTGCCAGGTACAGCGAAACGATCTCCTCACTCTCCTGCACCTTGCGGCTCAGGCGGAAACTGCGCGCCCCGCGCCAGCCACCCTCGGCATTGGCGTTGGCGCTGTAGGCCGCCTCTTCGGCACCGATCAGGATGTCCGCCAGCTGCCCATAGGCCACAGCCCAGGCCTCGATCACTGCATCGGTGGCGATCTCTTCACCGAGCACTTCACGAATCGCCCGCAGCAGGCAGCTGCCGACAATCGGGTAATGTTCGGGCAGGATCTGCAGCGACACATGCTTGTTGACGATCTGTCCTACTAGAGGCCCCAACGCCTCCAGCCGGTCGATATGCCGGGCATACATCAGCACCGCATTGGCCAGCGCACGTTGTTGGCCACCGCTGGCCTGATGCGCCTGGTTGAACAGCGCGCGCACCTCGGGGTACTCGCTCAGCATCATCTGGTAGAAGTGCCGGGTCAGGGCCTCACCACCGCTTTCCAGCAGGGGCACGGTGGCTTTGATCAGGGCGTTTTGGGCAGGGGTCAACATAGTGCTTCCTCGTCAGGGCGACACGCTGCACTTGCGCAGCGCTTCGGTTCATATCACTCTGGCTATTACAGGAAGCGTGCCAATTATTTTGTTTATATAAATCATAGGCTTATAAATACTTGTGTCTTTATGACAGCAAGCATTACGAGTCTTAATGACAACTATCGTGTCCTTATGACAGCAAATACACTGCTTACCGCGCTAATTCCCCTGGTCGCCGATCTGTCCCGCGAGCTGCCGGAAGCCGAGCGCTATCGCCGCCTGCTACAGGCGCTGCGGCAGCTGCTGCCGTGCGATGCCGTGGCGCTGCTCAAGCTCGATGGCGATGTACTGATTCCACTGGCCGTGGAGGGACTGAGCGCCGACACCCTCGGCCGGCGCTTCAAGCTCGACGAACACCCGCGCCTGCAGGCGCTTCTGGCGCAACGCGGGCCGACCCGATTTGCCACCGATTGCGAGATGCCCGACCCCTACGACGGCCTGGTCGACGGCCATCGCGGTCACCTGCCCGTGCACGACTGCCTCGGCTGCCCGCTGTATGTGCAGGACCAGCCCTGGGGCCTGCTGACCTTGGACTCGCTCGACCCGGCGAGCTTCGGCCGGGTCGATCTGGACAACCTGCAGGCTTTCGCCAGCCTGGCCGCTGCTACCGTAATGGCCAGCGAACGGATCAACGCACTGCTGCAACGCGCCGAGGATCAGCACCAGTTGGCCGAGGCTTATAAGCAGGCCGCTGTCCAGCAACGCCCACGTGAACTGATCGGCCAGAGCGCCGTGCACAAGCGCTTGGCGGCGGAGATTGCGCTGGTCGGCAACAGTGAGCTGAGCGTGCTAATCAGCGGCGAAACCGGGGTCGGCAAGGAGCTGGTTGCCGAAGCCCTGCACGCCGCATCCCCGCGTGCAGCCAAGCCGCTGATCAGCCTCAACTGCGCGGCGCTGCCCGATAACCTGGTGGAAAGCGAACTGTTCGGCCACGTGCGCGGGGCCTTTACCGGCGCGCACAACGAGCGTCGCGGCAAGTTCGAACTGGCCGATGGCGGCAGCCTGTTTCTCGATGAAATCGGCGAACTGCCGCTGGCTGCGCAAGCCAAGCTGCTGCGTGTGCTGCAGAGCGGCCAACTGCAACGGGTCGGTGCCGACCAGGAACAGCGGGTCAACGTGCGCGTGCTGGCCGCCAGCAACCGCGACCTGGCCGAGGAAGTCCGTGCCGGGCGCTTTCGCGCCGACCTCTACCACCGCCTCAGCGTCTACCCCCTAAAAGTCCCGGCGCTACGCGAACGCGGCCGCGATGTATTGCTGCTGGCCGGCTATTTCCTCGAAGAAAACCGCGCCCGTCTGGGGCTGCGCAGCCTACGCCTGACCGCCGAAGCCCAAGCCAGTCTGCTGGCATACAACTGGCCGGGCAACGTGCGCGAACTCGAACACCTGATCGGCCGAGCCGCCCTCAAGGCCCTGGCCGGTTGCAGCGAACGCCCGCGCATCCTCAGCATCGACAGCGCTCATCTGGACTTGCCGACCAGCCAACCCGCCGCAGCACCTGCAACTCAAAGCGCCGCAGAGCCGCACAGCGAACTGCCGCTGCGTGACGCCCTCGACGCCTACCAGAAACAGCTGATCAGCCAGGCCCTCAACCGCCATCAAAACAAATGGGCCGCCGCCGCCCGCGAACTGGGCATCGACCGCGCCAACCTGATCCGCCTGGCCAAGCGCCTGGGTTTGGAAAAGTAACCGCCCAGCACTCAGCCCCACACAACGGCAGTTACATGGCTAACCTTCTATCCGCGCATCGCGCTCGCTTTGCGAGCGATGCTGAAATCCCCCGCCATCAATAGGCAAAAGCAATTTGCTGCCCACACAGCAGGGGTAGCTAATGGCCAGCACCCAGCGACTCCCTCTGGAGAGCATCCATGGCCGACGAAGCCAAACCGGACCGCATCAAAGTCGACGCAGCGCAACTGACCATCGGCATGTATGTGGTCGAACTGGATCGCCCATGGACGGACACCACCTTTCTTTTTCAAGGCTTTCGCATTCGCCAGCAGCAGGACATTCGCCTGCTACAGGAAGTCTGCAGTTACGTCTGGGTTGATGCCCGGCAATCCGTCACTGTGCATGATCAGGTCACGGCCAATATCGCCCAGCCGGAAGCACTGCAACCGGTTATCGCCAAGGTCGACTTCAACCTGGAAATGCTCCAGGCCGCTCCCACCTGGCATGCCGCTCGCGAAGAGTCATTGCGAATTCTGCAGGCGGTCAAACTGGGCCAGGAGCTGGATGTCGATGCGGTCAAAGCGATCATCAAGGACTGTGTCGAAAGCATCTTGCGCAACCCGGCGGCCATGCTCTGGCTAGCACGCATCAAGAACAGCGACGAATACACCGCCGAGCATTCGCTGCGCGTATCCATCCTTTCGATTGCCCTGGGTAAAGAGCTGGGCTTGCCGGCCTATCAACTCGAGCAGATCGGCGTGTGCGGCATGCTCCACGATGTCGGCAAGATCAAGGTACCCAACGAGATCCTCAACAAGCCCGGCGCCCTCACCGCCGAAGAGCTGTGCATCATGCAGGGCCACGCGGCCGAAGGGCGCAAACTGCTGATGAGCAACCAACAGGTTACTGCCGCCACGGTCGACGTCGCCTATTCACACCATGAGCGCCTGGATGGCCAGGGTTACCCACGCGGTCTGGACGCCAGCAAGATCCCTTACTTCGCCAAGATCATCGCCGTGGCAGATAGCTATGACGCAATCAATAGCGACCGGGTTTACAGCAAGGGAAAATCCAGCCTTGAATCGCTGCGTATCCTGCTGGAAGCGGTCAACAGCCATTTCGACGAAGAGATCGTTGGCTGCTTTATCCGCCTCATCGGCATCTATCCACCGGGAGAAATCGTCGAACTCACTAACGGCGAAGTCGGCATCATCATTGGCTGCCCACCCGGCAACAAGCTCAAACCCAGAGTGCTGCGCGTACTGGATGCCGAGAAAAAAACCTGCAAGGAAAGCATTATCGATCTGGCTGACACGGCCAAAGACCCCAACGGCAAACCCTACCGGATCCACGAAGTGCACAGTAGCGGAGCCTTTGGTATCGATATCGATGCCTTCCGCAGCAAGGGGCTGGTAATCCCAACGCATTTATAGCGCGATGGCTAAAAATCGCTGATGCCCGCCGGGCACATACCCAAAGCCGTCAGTTCTTCCAGCGGTACCCCGCCGGAGATGTACTGCTGGCAGGTTGCTGAAGGCGCAGCAGGCGGCGGAGACACATTGGTGACAACCTCGCTAGCCACACTCGCTTGCAGCGTGCCGCCGAGTCGCAGAAAGGCTCGCGACTGACCGCGCTGCATCCAAACACCTTCATTCTCGATGGCAGCCAGGCGTATGCCTCCCGGCAATACCGCGTCGAACTCAACCCGCTGCGCGTCCGCCTGACCGATGCTGAGCAGTGCCCAGCCGCCGCCACTGCTCTGGCGAAACAGACCATGCAGCTGCCAATGCTCGAGGCCCGTCAGGGGCTTTGACGAAGGCAGTATCCACAGCGAATCGTCAGGCAGCAGATCACTCGGCAGCTGCACCGCGCCCGCCGGAAATGTCAGGCACAAACCCAGCACCGCTCGGCTTATAGCAACCCTGATGCGCCGGGTGGTTACGCTGCACTCGGTCATAGGCTCGGCACGGGATCTCGCCGTTGTGCGTAGCCGATAAAGCTCAACAAGTTGCGGCTCTTCAGCAGCGGCAGCAAGGCATGGTCATTCAGCGACAAGCCAAACCACTTCTGATTAACCCCAGCGGTGCAGCCGTACATGATCAGCTTGCCACGGCCATTGGTGAGAAAGCCCTGGGACAGGTCCACACAGCGCCCGGCGTACTTCAACTGGGGCAGAGCAGCAAAGTCCCAGGCTTGTGTATCGCGCTGCGCATCGCAGTCGCTGAGGCTGATGTCGTTGGTTGCCGTCAGGCATTTGCTCGGCTGTGCAACGCTGCGAATACGCCCGCTGGCATCGACCAGCCACTGTTCATCAACTCCGCCCGCGCACTGCGCCTTGGCCGCTACGTAGGGGCTCCACACCCCCTCCTTCAGCTCTGCGCGCACACAGTTGCCATTGTTCATGGCGAAGCTTTGCGGCGCTGGGAGCAGAGGGCGCTGATCAAACTGCAGGGTTAGCAATAGCGCGTCGAGTGCCGCGCGCGCGGCATCACTGCTCGCCAGTCGAGAACCATGGGCATCCAGCCAGCGGTTCAGGCGCAGTGCACGCTCCTCCTGACTTTTCAGCCGCTGCATCAACTGCTGAGCAGTCGCCGACAGCCCCTCCGTTTGCTCCGCATAGCTGTCATAGAGCAGACGAGCCTCGCCGGTTAAGGCCAGCACAGGCTGGTTGGCAATCGCCTCCAACGCCGCTTGCAGCTTCGGCCGCTCTTCGTTGAACAGTGCCTTGAAACGCTCCTCGCGACCCACCACTACGGGAGCCGGCATCGCGGGTAAGCCCTGAGCAATGGCGATGCTAGCCAGATCAACCGGGGTGTCGCCCGGTGCCTCGCGGCACTGCAGGTTAGCCGCCAGCGGCCGCTCGGCCTGCGCCAGGTTGATATGCAGCTTGTTGGCGTTACTGCCCATGCGCAGCGGAGCAACGGCGATGCGCTGGCTGGCGCCGCCGACAAACTCCACTTTCAACCAGCACTGCTTGCTGGCCGCAGCGTCATTGGGGGCAGGCAGGTCGTATACCTGGCCCCAGTTACCACGCAGCGCCGGGTAGAGCACACCGCTGTTGGCCACCGGGTCATAGCCGCCGAGGAGAGTGAAAACCGGCACCCCGAACAGACGTGGCTTGCGGTAGTTGCCATCGGCGCTGTTGTACCAGACCTGATTCGAGCTCGGCACCTTGGGCTGGTTGACCTCCATCTTGCGCGTGCTCGCATCCCACTTGCGATAGCCCGTGGGCGAATCGGTTGCCCAGACTGCACGGTTATTCAGGTTCGGCTGAATCCAGTTCTTGGTGCTGTAGCCGGTGTAATGGGTATAGCTGGACAACGCACTGGTGAAATCACCGCCCGACATGGCGTCAGGCGCAAACGCATAAGCATCGGCAAACAGCGGCGTACCGCTCATGGCTGCGCTCTTGTTGCGCGCCCACAGCAGGTTGGCGCGCATGCGCTTGCGGTAAGCGATATAGCCCCAGCCACTGTCGTGGTGATGCACGGCCAGAAAATAGTTGCCGTCTTTCTCGCCCGGATAATGGCCTATACCGTAGTGGTGACCGATTTCATGGCTGAATTCATTCCCCACCGAGCTGTACAGCGTGAGGATGCCATTGCCACCGCTCAAGCCATGGCTCTGTACGCCATTGGTGTAATTGCCGGCAGCATGGTGCGCCACCGCGCTCTGCGTCAATTGCGGTTGCTGCTGGCTGACCATCCCCGCGCTGGTGATACCCCAATTGGCCAGATTGATCCCGGTGCTAAAGGTCGATTTAGCGGTGTTCTCGCGCATATCGCCGCTGTAAACATCGCCGTTCACCGCACTCGCCGTGTCATAGATAACGCCGCTGCCGACCATCACCCGATCCAGCTTTACGTCTTCGTAATAGCTTGCCAGCAGACGGGCCACAGGCACGGTCTGGAAGTACTCGGTAGCGGCCTGGGCAGTGCGTGCGCGAAACCAGTGACCATTACCGGTCGGCGGCTCGGTCAGCATGCCCACGCGAATCGACTGCACCACCAACTCGGCCGGCGCGGCAAAATCGAAGGCCGCTGCGCTGCGCTCGCCACGCCGGCCACGCTCATCGATAACCTGCAGGCTCATCCCCGGCCGGACCCAATCCCAAGGCAACACCGCAGACCAGGCGCGCCGTGAATAAACCACATCAGGGCGACTATCCGCCCCAGTACGATCCGCCCTGGGCAGCCGGTCCGGCTCGCTCAATACCAGCTCACCTTTGAGATCACCGTCCACCGTCACCTGCACACGCAGCTGTTGCGGCAGCGGCTCTGTCGGCAGCGGGGTTACCAGCAACAGCGCCTCACGCTCGCTGGTTAGGCGCGGCATGTTCTTCGCCTCGTTGCCCTGCGGATCGACCGAATGGCTCTGCACGAACTGCAGCATGGCCGCCAGATCACCGCTCAGATCATTGCGCACCGGGCGCGGCTGGCCGTCTGCCGCAACATCGTAAAAGCCCTGCGCATTGACCTCATCAACCACCGCAGCGGGCGGCTCGGGGAAGGTCTCACCAGGCGGTGGCGCAACCACCGGCGGCTCTACTGGAGGGATCACTGGCGGCGTGACGGGCGGCTGCACGACCGGGGGTTCAACGGGCGGCACCACAGGTGGCGCGACCGGCGGCGTAACCACGGGCGGCTCAGTCGCCGGCGGACGACTGCCAGTGTTATTACCGCCGCCACTGCTGCTTCCACCACCGCCGCCACCCAGATCCAGACAACCTGTCAGATTAACCAGCGCCAACAACAACAGGCTTACACGAAGCATGATTTCTCAACCTTATTCTGGACATTCGTAATAGCGGCCGCACAGTCACCCAGGCCGCGCAGAGGCAGCTCGACATATGGGTAAACGTCATGGGATAGGCAGGAGTAGCGGGCGAGAACACGCGGGAGCGGTAACCCCTGAAAAACTCGAAACATGCGAGCGGCTCGATATGGTTTCGCGCATCCATGCACTCGATGATTTTTCTATGCGCCGTCACCTTGAATGGAAACCGGCATAAGAGAGCGCGCGAGCATAATTAAGGCTGCTAAGCCGGTCAGTTTTCTGACTGATCGCTGTGATAGCTCTCACAGATTCAACCCGGCCAGCGGGTGTTCGGGGAGCACCTGAAGTCTCAAGAAGCTGAGCAGCTATTGAGCCTGACACCGGGGAGCCGAAACGTCCTTTTCTCGGAGGACGGCGTGGCGAGGATCTAAGGGGATGGACCTTGTTGAAGTCAGCCCGCAAAGGCGCGATATCGACTAAGGCTTATGCAGGGCGCAGGGCGAACAGCAAACAAAAAAGCCCCAGGTTTTCACCTGGGGCTTTCGTTTATATATGGCGCACCAGGCGGGATTCGAACCCACGACCCCTGCCTTCGGAGGCCAATACGGTATAAGAATTCAGGTTAATCTGAAATTACTTGAAATTGCTCTAAGCCACATTCTGTATGGCCCCCGACGATTCTGCCCACATGCAGTTTACAGCACGTAATGACACTTAACGTCGGCCAACGTTGCCACAAAACCGAAATCAGCAATATCGATTTTTGAACACTAGCCACGCGTAGAAATTTAGGCAGAGATGAAAGCTCCGGAGTCCAAGGCGAGCCTTAGCAAAAGGTCGGGAACGTTAATGCTGCGATAGCTCTGGCTGGTCGCCGCCGCCCGGCCAAACGGCTGATTGACGATACACTGCATAACAAATGGGTATTGTTATGCAACAGCCTCTCGGTCACGAAAGTACGCCCAGAACAACGCAGCTTAGCCCTCGCCAGCCGAAAGGGTAAGGCGAGCATCGACCTTTCCGGTATCCGCTCTATCCAAATTCACTTCTGTAAATCGCACGCCCTTATCCTGCAGTTCGGCCAACCAACGTAGCATTGGCTCAAAGGCAGCCTGCGTTAATGTTATCTGCAGTCCGTTTTGCCCCTCATTATCGAAACGATCGAGCGTTAGGCCACGCTGTTGCGCACTGGCTGTCACTACACTCTGAAGTTGATCTGGGGCGAGCTTGGTTTTGCCACTTTTGAGCAACAAACGCGCTTGGTCTGCGTTCTGTAACAGATAAGCGTAAAGCTCCCGCTGTTGCTCATGATGCGCGTGAGCCTGCTCAAGTTTGCCAGCAATCGGCTGCCAGACGAGCAGATAGAACAACATAAGGGCGAGAAAAGCGCCGAGCATACCTAGCGCCATCCGATCACGCGCGGGGAGGTGTAACCAACGCTGCAGGATAGGCGACTGGTTCGCGCGTTCAAGCAGCTGATTTTTCAGATTGGCCAGAGTATTCATACGCCCCTCCCTAGTACCACACGGGCGGAAATACCCTGCTCTTCTCGATTGGCCGATCCCAGCTGTACAGTCATACCTGCATCCACCAGGCGCTGGCGCAGTTGCTCAAGTTCGGAGAAGTCCTTCGCCGTCACCTGCAGCGTCAGATCGCCTCTATTCTCGCTGTAGTCCACTTGCATAACGGCAATAGACGACTTGGCCTGAGTTATCGCCAACGCAGCCTGCTCCAGCATACTGATGAATCCGCCATTTGCCTGCGTACCCTGGCTAAGATGAGCAGCGAACTGAGCTTTGAGATTCACGATACGGCGGTCATCTGGGAACAGCTCCTTATAAAGCGCCAAACTGGACTCCGCATAGAAGTCGCCTTGCTTATTGAGGTACCAGGCGCGCCCCAGATCAAACCCCAGAAGCAGTATGACCACTATGCCCAGCGCTAGAGACGCAGGCCGCCAGATATCCCAACTGCCTTTGTCACTGCGACGGGAAAACTCCCCGCGAGCAAGATCGGTGGCATTCAGTTGCTCCGCTGCGAGTAAGCGATAGGGGTTCTCCACGTCCTGCAGCAAGGTCGCGTTTAAACAAAGGTCTTTCAACTGCGACCAGCGCTGCGCAGGAAATGCCATGCGCGCTTCGCCGGCGCCGCCCATCAGGCCTCGCTGCCCGAGAAAAATTACGTGCTCGGCGTCGCGTGGCAATAGATCCGCATCGACATAAATGGCTGCAATCTTCAGCCCCCGATTCTCTAGTTGTTCTAGGCAACCGCGCAGCAAATCGCGACGCACCGCTAGCACCCGATAACGGCCATCCGACAACTGCTCTCCGAGCACCAGATGAAACAACTCGACGTCTTCAGCCAGCATATCTTCCACCGCATAGGGGAGTGCTTGCTGCATCAAGTGGTTTTTGCGGGTCGGTAGACTAACGAGGAATGAACTGGCCAGCTCCATCGGTAAAACCAGCGCCACGGACTTACCATCCAAACGGCCGGAACAGCTGGCAATGTCCAACAGCTCGCACTCGCCATCCGCCTGCTGCCAATACAGCTGACTATCGTCGGCGAGCTCACCTGCGCTAGCTGCAGGGAAGAAAAGACAATCCTTCATTATTCGTCCTGTTGCTTAGGGGCAGTGAGGGGGAGGTGCCCCGGCAGCCCAAGGTCACGACGCAGTACTCGCACGTCGCCCTTAGCATCACGCTGCAAGGTGCTAAACAGTACTTGTCTACGGTCGGCCAAACGCACATCGCTGCTCACCTGAAAGTATGAACTGCCAACAGCCAGGCCAGCCCCTTTGATGGAGGTGCCGGCCATCGCTGGCTGCTCGAGAAAACTTTGCACATCGGCATAACCGTCACGCCCGCGGCCAACTATCAGTGCTTGGGCGGAGCCGGTATCGAGCGAGTCAGATAGCGATGAAAGCACCATGGCGCTTGCGGTATTCACGTTCAACGGCACCTTGGCCGGCAGCGCCGCAATAAACGGCAGCAACAGACGATAGTCATCTTCACTCATACCCAGCAAAAGGCGCAGTTCAGACGCATCCTGCATTTCCTGATTCGCATTACGGTAGGGCGGCTGCATCAGTAAATACTGATTGTCCTCGGCGCCATATTCGCCCGTCGGCTCCTGGTCTTGATCGAGCCAGTCCACCAGTCGCTCGGCGTAAGCCGTTTCAATCTGCAAGCGCTGCAGCAGCCGATTGAAACGTTCGACCGCAATTTTATTGATTTGCCCGTCCTGCACCAGGCTGTTGAGATTAAAGCGCCCCGCCAAGTCTTCGATGCGCACGCTGATTTCGCCTTCATCGATGGGAAACGCGGGTAATGGCTTACCCCAGGCTTCCAGCGGATGATCTACGGGGTTTCTCGGATCGCTGCCCGGCGCTTTGAGGTCGCGCAAAAGCACAGCCTGGCCTAATGCCTCGCCGCCAAGCGCATAGTGCCAAGCCTGGCGGGTGAGCACTTGATTGGCACTGCTACGGATGGCCAGTTGCTGGCGAGCAATCAGCCCGGCGCAGATCACCGTGACAATCGACACCACCAACAAAACCGTCAGCAAGGCCACTCCACGCTGGCGGTTCATGTGGTTACCTTGGCTTCAGTGGGTGGCGTTGTTTCAGTATCTGGGTCGCTGGCCGGCGGGGGGGCTTGTTCTTCTGCCGCTGCATCCAGGCCTGGCTCGGGTAGTCGGTACAAGCGGGTCAAATCGCCGTAATGGCGGTGCTCTATCTTCAGCTCAACGGCCAGAGGCATCAGCCGTCGGCGCTGCTCAGGAGTCAACTCGCTCTGCGCCGGTGGCCACTGCTGCTGCCACTGTCCACGCTCATCCATATAGCGCAACTCGATAGCCGTCACCCCATCCAGCACCTTCTGCACCCTGGGCGGGCTATCGACGGCCTGATCCAGCACCGACCAGTAAACTCGCTCCAACTGTTCGCCCGCCAGACGCCAACGTACTCGTTGCAGCTGAGCGCGAGGCTGGCCTAAGGGGTTGCGCCAACCGGCGCGGGTAAATTCAAGTGCGCTACTGCCATCGGTAGCGCCTTGCTCGCCTAGCAAGCCCGCCCGCTCATCGCCATAAGGGTCGCGCACCGTACGCGCAATGGTCTGCGCCAAATCACGGTCCAAAGAGGCAAAGGCACGGGTCAGTTCGCGCAAGGTTTTTTCATGCTGACGCGTCACTTCATCCGCTTTCAGTACGGAGTCCAGCATCTGGTAAGTCGCAATTCCCAGCAGCGCGAAAATCCCGATAGCGATCATCACTTCGAGCAAGGTGAAACCCCGTTGCTGATTCATCAACCACGCACCGCAAGAAACCCCACCAGCGTCAATGCCGAGCGTTCTTTTATCGGCCCACTAGCGCCCCGCTCGGACTTAGGTGCGACCCAGACTGTCACCCGGCGCAAGCCCTTATCGCTGGTCGCTTCGATTTCACTGTGGGTTTCCCAGCTCCGGCCACCAAACTCCAGAACCTTGTCCTCTCGGCCTTCGCCAGGAGTCGGGCGCTGCAACTGCAACTCGGCGACACGGTTGTCCGCGATCCAGCCAGCCATGCTCTTGGACTCAAGCTGCGCGGCAATGCGTAAGCTGCGGCTGCTCGCGGTCAATACCGAGCCGGCGACAGTGGCAAAAATCGCCAACGCCACCAAGACCTCAAGCAAGGTAAAACCACGCATCGCCTTCATCACATTCAATCCTTCACCGGCTCAGCAGTCGGTAGCTGATAACCATCGCTCGCCAATGCATATGCACCGCCGCCGGGGCGTCGCTCCTCAATCCTCAAGCGAAACGGCGACAACTCGCCGCTGGACAGGATAAGCACCTGCGGTAACAGTTTGTCCTTCGGCTTTTCAGAGTTATCGCGGCTCAGCGCCGATGCATCCTCAAGGGGTTTAGGCTCTGGCAGTTTCAGCGCCTCCCCTTCCAGCTCCAGCGATAACCGTGCCCAGACGGGGATACGATGCTCGCGCTGGCTTTCCAGCGCAGCCCAGTTGCCGGAAACATTGTCATAGGCCAGCACGCGGTAGCCTTCAGCCTTAACCAGTAGCCCATATTCACGGCCATCCAACACGGCTTCATCAGCCAACACACTGACCATTGCCGCAAGCCGCTCGGCTTCATCGCGCAACTCGCGGCTGCTGCTCGAATTGCCAGAGGACAGGACGGCCAAGCTGGTCAGGCTGCCAATAATCACCAGCACAACCAACAGCTCGATCAGGGTGAAACCACGGGGCTGGTGCATTTTCGCTTACAGGTCCCAGTTACCAATATCGGCATCCTGGTCACTACCGCCTTCCTTGCCGTCGGCGCCCAGGGAATACAGGTCGAAAGCACCCTTGGTGCCCGGCGCCAGGTATTGGTATACGTTACCCCACGGATCAACCGGCAAACGCTTGAGGTAACCGTCGCGGTTCCAGTTCTTCGGCTGCGGATTGCCGGAGGGCTTCTTCACCAGTGCTTCCAGGCCCTGCTGGGTGCTCGGGTAGGCATGGTTATCCAGCTTGTACATATCCAGCGCGGCCGCCACAGCCTTGATATCGCCCTTGGCCACAGTAACTTTGGCCTGATCGGGCCGACTCATTACCTGCGGCACCACCAACGCGGCGAGAATGCCGAGGATCACCACCACCACCATGATTTCGATCAGCGTAAAACCGGATTGACGCTTGTTCACTGCTTACCCCACCAACTGATTGAGAGACAGAATCGGCA
>NZ_JAUYGD010000069.1 GCF_030690725.1 Pseudomonas sp.
GGATTGACGCTTGTTCACTGCTTACCCCACCAACTGATTGAGAGACAGAATCGGCAGCAGAATGGCCAGTACGATCACCAGCACCACCGCCCCCATAAAGACCAGCATAAAGGGCTCGAACAGCCCCACCAGCAGCGCCACTTGGGCACCTAAATCGTTTTCCTGATTGCGCGCGGTGCGTGCCAGCATCTGGTCCAGCTCACCCGAGCGTTCACCGCTGGCGATCATATGCAGCATCATCGGCGGAAACTGCCCACTGGCTTCCAGCGCGCGGGTCAGGCTGCCTCCCTCGCGCACCTTCTGCGCGGCAATCACCACATCGGCGCGAATCACTCGATTGGCTATCACCTGCGCGCCGATGCCCAGGGCTTCCACCAGCGGCACGCCGCTGCGGGTCAGAATCGCCAGGGTCGAGGCAAAGCGTGCGCAGTCGGTGGCACGAATCAAGCGCCCTACCAGCGGGATGCGCAGCAAGAAGCCATGCCAACGTGCCTTGACCGCATCATCACGCAGCGCCCAGCGCAGGGCGAACACACCCAGAATCGCGATAATCACCGCCAGCCAGCCCCAGCCCTTGACCCAATCACTCAGGGCAATCAGGCCACGGGTCAGCGCCGGCAGAGTTTGCCCGGAGTCGACAAACACCCGCACCACATCCGGCACCACATAGCCGAGCAGGAAGCCGACAATCAGCAAGGACGCGCACATCAGAATCAGTGGATAGAGCAGCGCCAGCTGGATTTTCTGCCGCGATTGCTGGCGTTGCTCGGTGTAGTCGGCCAATTGCTCCAGCACCGGGCCGAGATGGCCAGCATGCTCACCCGCCGCCACGGTGGCGCGGTACAACTCGGGAAAAGCCGAAGGGAATTCTTTCAAGCTACTGGCCAGGTCATGACCTTCCAGCACCCGCGCGCGCACGGCCAGCAACATGCTTTGGATACGCGGCGAACTGGCCTGGGCAGCCGCAGCGCGCAAAGACTCCTCAATGGGCAAGGCAGCCTGCACCAAGGTGGCCAATTGACGGGTGATCAACGCCAGGTCGCGGGCGGAAATACCCCGGTTAAAACTGAAGTGCGAGCCCGCACAGGCATGTTCACGGGTACGCGTGGCTTTGACATCCAGCGGCGCCAACTGTCGCTCCCGCAGAATCTGCCGCACCTGGCGCGCGCTGTCGGCTTCCAGCACGCCTTTCTGCTGGCGGCCTTTGGCATCGAGGGCGAGGTATTCGAACGCGGCCATTATTCTTCTCGGGTCACGCGCAGCACTTCCTCAACCGTGGTCGCCCCTTCCAGCACCTTGCGCCGGCCATCCTCACGGATGCTCGGGCCGAGGGTGCGGGCGTGGCGGGTCATGTCCTGTTCGGAGGCGGCGTTGTGAATCAGCGTGCGCAAGTGGTCATCAAACACCACCAGCTCATAGATACCGGTACGGCCGCGGTAGCCCTGCTGATGGCACTCGGCGCAGCCGCGGGCGTGGAACAGGGTCGGTGGCTGTGCGAACGGCACACCGAGCAATTTGCACTCGGCTTCGTCGGCCTGGTAGGCCTCCTTGCAATGCGGGCAGAGCACCCGCACCAGGCGCTGGGCCAGCACGCCGAGCAAGGACGACGACAGCAGAAACGGCTCGATGCCCATGTCTACCAGACGGGTAATCGCGCCGATGGCACTGTTGGTGTGCAGGGTCGAGAGCACCAGGTGGCCGGTCAATGAAGCCTGCACGGCGATTTCCGCGGTTTCCTTGTCGCGAATCTCGCCGACCATCACCACGTCCGGGTCCTGACGCAGGATGGCGCGCAGGCCGCGAGCGAAGGTCATATCGACCTTGGAGTTGACCTGGGTTTGGCCGATGCCCTCGAGGTGATATTCGATGGGGTCTTCGACGGTAAGAATATTGCGTGTGCGGTCATTCAAGCTAACCAAGCTGGCGTACAGCGTGGTGGTCTTACCCGAGCCGGTAGGCCCGGTGACCAGCAGAATGCCGTGGGGCTTGCGCACTGTGGCTTCCATCAGGTCGCGGTCGCGCGCGCTCATGCCCAGATGCTGCAGGTTGAGGCGGCCAGCCTGCTTGTCGAGCAGGCGCAGCACCACGCGCTCGCCATTGGCCGACGGCAGGGTCGAGACCCGCACATCCACCTCGCGGCCGCCGACTTTCAGGGAAATCCGCCCATCCTGAGGGATGCGCTTCTCGGCAATATCTAACCGCGCCATCACCTTGATCCGCGACACCAGCAACGCCGCCAGCTCGCGCTTGGGTTCCAGCACCTCACGCAGAATACCGTCCACCCGGAAGCGTACGACTAAACGTTTTTCGAAGGTTTCCAGGTGGATATCCGAGGCGTTTTCCTTGATCGCCTCACCGAGGATGGCGTTGATCAAGCGAATGATCGGTGCGTCGTCTTCCTGCTCCAGCAGGTCTTCGGTTTCCGGCACCTGCTCGGCCAGCGCCGCCAGATCGAGGCTACCGCCGATATCCTCGGCCAACTGCATGGACGCCGAATCATGCTGGTAGGCCTTGGCCAGGGCCTGCTCAAAGGCCTCCAGCGACAGCGCCTGCAACGGCAGCTGCGCACCGACAAAGCGCTGAGCCTCGCTCAGTGCCACCAGTTCAACGCCAACACGGTAAGCCAGGCAAGGGAGGCCGCCCTCCACAACGAGGACCACACCGTGACGCCTGGCAAAGCTGAAAGGTAAACGCCGTGATGGCACTTCTGTAAGCAACGCATTCATCCGTAATATGCCTTAAGCACAGAAAGCTGATGATGAACCCAAGAATATCAAGCAAGGGCTCAAAAACTGGGGTTTTGCAACATAGTTGTTGTAAGTTAGCCGCAATAGAGCGAAAAACAGCGCGCTATCTTTAGCACATTGAACTGGTCTATACACTACCCCAACCAGGGGCTGCCAAATGCTTGGCAAATGTCTATGATCAGCGCGCGAACCACACCACATAATAATAAGTTACGGAGTGACGCCCCCCTTGCAGCTTATGGTTCCCCAACGCTGGCTACAGCGCCAGGCCACCTCCCTTGCTGGCATCGCGCTGATTCTTGTTATGAGCATCAGCCTGGCCTGGCAGAGCGCCGATTGGCTGCGCTTACTGCGTGCGCCGGTGGCAGCCAGCAGCAACAGCGCAAGCGAAGCGCCAGCGGCGGCAGTCAACCCCGAGATCGGCCAGCTGTTCGGCAGCAGTAGCGCGGCCAACGATGGCCCCGCCCCTAGCACCAACCTGCGCCTGACCCTGCTCGGCAGCTTTGTGCATGCCGATCCACAACGCTCCACTGCCATCATCCTCAGCGAAGGCAGCACGGCCCAGCGCTACAGCGTCAACAGCGAAATCAGCAGCGGCGTACGCCTGCATTCGGTGGCTGCCGACCGCGTCGAGCTGCTGCGCAACGGCCGCCGCGAAAGCCTCAGTTTCCCGCTCAACAGTTCGACCGCTGGCAGCCTGCAGAGCAACAGCCAGGAGGTTATGGCCGACCCGCTTGAGCAGCTCAGCGAGATGGAATCCGATGATCTGAGCCAACTGCGTGAGCGTATGGACGCCCTGCGCCAGCAGATGCACGACTCCGGCAGCCTGCCGGGCACTGCTGAACCCACCGAACAGCCCATGGAAGAAAACTGACACGATGACTCCGACTCTCTCGCGCCTTACCTTCGCCCTGCTGGCCGCTGGCCTGGCCTGCAGTTCGCTGCCACTGAGCGCTGCCGTTACCGCCGTCGCGCCGAGTGCCAGCCAGCAGGAAGAAAGCTGGACCATCAACCTCAAGGGCGCCGATATCCGTGAGTTTATCGACCAGGTCGCGCAGATCAGCGGGCAGACCTTTGTCGTTGATCCACGGGTCAAAGGCCAGGTCAGTGTGGTGTCCAACAGCCCACTGACGCTGACCGAGGTCTACCAGCTATTTCTCTCGGTAATGGCCACCCACGGCTTCAGCGTGATTACCCAGGGCGACCAGGCGCGCATCGTGCCCAACGCCGAGGCCAAGGCCGACGCCGATGCCGGGCGCAACGCGCCGGATCGTTTGGAAACCCGCTTGATTCAGGTGCAACATGGCTCGGCCACCGAACTGATTCCGCTGATCCGCCCACTGGTGCCGCAATACGGCCACCTGGCGGCGATCAGTAGCGCCAACGCGATCATCATCAGCGACCGCACGGCCAATATCGAACGTATCGAAGACCTGCTGCGTCAGCTCGACCAGAAAGGCCAGAACGACTACAGCGTGCTCAACCTGCAGCATGCTTGGGTCATGGACACCGCCGAAGTACTGCGCAATGCCGTGGATCGCGGCCAGGCCAAGGGCGCTTCCGGCACCCAGGTGATTGCCGACGGCCGCACCAACCGCCTGATTCTGCTCGGCCCACCGGCTGCGCGAGCCAAACTGGTGGCGCTGGCACAATCGCTGGACACCCCTACCAGCCGCTCGGCCAATACCCGGGTGATCCGCTTGCGTCATGGCGATGCCAAGGGCCTGGCAGAAACCCTCGGCGAAATTTCCGAAAAACTCAAACCGGAAGCCGGCGGCGAAACCACCGGCAAGCCGCAGACCATCCTGATCCGCGCCGACGAGAGCCTCAACGCCCTGGTGCTACTGGCCGAGCCCGATGTGGTGGCAACCCTGGAAGATATCGTGCGCCAGCTCGACGTACCGCGCGCCCAGGTGATGGTCGAAGCGGCGATTGTCGAAGTATCCGGCGACATTACCGATGCCCTCGGTGTGCAGTGGGCCGTGGATGGCCGCGGCAGCACCGGCGGCCTGGGCGGCACCAATTTCAGCGGCACCGGACTGTCGATAGGACGGGTGCTGCAAGCCATTCAGGACAACAAGGGCGACGCCGACAACAACACCCTGGCCAACTTGCCGGATGGTGCGATTATCGGCCTGGGCACCGACAGTTTCGGCGTGCTGATTACCGCTTTGTCAGCCAACAGTAAAAGCAACCTGCTGTCGACACCGAGCCTGCTGACTCTCGATCACCAGAAAGCGGAAATCCTGGTCGGGCAGAACGTGCCGTTCCAGACTGGCTCTTTTACCACCAGCGGCTCGGGCGCCGACAACCCCTTCACCACCATTGAGCGCCAGGACATCGGCGTGACCCTGAAAGTCACCCCGCATATCAATGATGGCGCCAGCCTGCGTCTGGAAATCGAGCAGGAAATCTCCTCCATCGCGCCCACCAGCCAGGGCGTAAATGCCGTCGACCTGATCACCAACAAACGCTCGATCAAAAGCACCATCCTCGCCGAAAATGGCCAGGTCATTGTGCTCGGCGGGCTGATTCAGGATGACGTGACCCAGGCCGACTCCAAGGTGCCGCTGCTCGGTGATATTCCGCTGCTCGGCCGCCTGTTCCGCTCGACCAAGGAAACCCGCATCAAGCGCAACCTGATGGTCTTCCTGCGCCCGACCGTGATCCGCGACGCGGCTGGCATGGCGGCTTTATCCGGGAAAAAATACAGCGACATCCGCGTGCTGGGCGATATCCGCGAGAACTACAGCCCCGGCATCCTGCCGCGTGACCCGGTGCAACTGTTCGACCAGGCCGTGCCTGAGGCTATCGACCTGCGCGAGTAACCTCGCGCTACACCTCGACGCCATGGACAGGACGGCATAGAAATAGAAAAGGCCTCGGTATCTACCGAGGCCTTTTTGTTTAGCGCGACTAACGCTTATTTGTCTTCGTTACGCTGGTGCTTGAAGAACACCCCGTTGTCGCCAAAGGCCGAGGCGATAAAGGCTGAGGTCAGTTCCATCTCGCCAATCTTCACCGCGCTGTTACGCCGTTGCGCGGCATAGCTGCGGCTGATGGATGGAATGATCGAGGTCTTAATCTCCATCGAGGTGGCATACACGTCATAGACCTTAGTGCCGGCATTCAAGGTCAGCAGGTCCGTGCGGAAGTCATGGGCCGTGCTGGCGAAGCGGTTGCGCAGCTCTGTACGCGGCACAAAATAGATCTGCGTTGGCGCCTTGGGTTTAGCCACGGCAGCGCCAGCCTGGGTGACTTCTGCCATGTCGTTGAGCAGCAGCAGCGTCGGTTTCAGGCTTACCGCCGAAAACAGAATAGTCGTGCCCAGGGTGTCATTGGCTTCCGGCACCACATACTGCGATAGCTCGTTGGCGAAGAAATTATGGTTAGCGCCCTGCCCGCTCAGGGTGTACAGCGCCGAGACGTTCTCCGACGGCTTGCCATCGACAAAGGCCTTCCAGGCCAGGCCTGGAGCAAAACCACGGTCAGCCGGATCACCGGTCACCGACAAACGCAGCAACCCACTATCAGAGCCCTGGAACAGGCCGCTGTAAGGGTTGTTCGGTACCGCGACGAACTTGACCTTGGCCATCACACCACGGGGGTGAATCGGCTTCTCATAACCGGCCGGGGCCACGTCGCTGCGCACCTTCACCTTGTTCCACAGAATCGAGCCGATCAGCCCACCGACATTGACGCGCTGCAACGCCGGCAGCTGGTCTGCCGCGTATTGGGTGCGCAGTGCGCCGTTGACCCAGAGGTTTTCCTGCTTGTTGGCCCCAGGCCAGCTTTCGTAATCCGCCGGAATATTCAGGCCCCAGGGTTTGAAGGCGTTGTCCACACCGGCCAGGCTGGTTTGCAGCTGCGGGTTATGCCGACGCAGCACATCCACCATGGTGGTGTGCTCGACCCAGTCGATCCCTTCCTGGGTGTACACCTCTGGGCGGTAGTCCTTGGTATAGAAACGGTCGGCCATCAGCCGGCGCGAGGCGTTCATGATAAAGATTTGGAACGCCGTTTCACCAAAGGCAAAGCCCTCCGGGCGTACGGTTTCCGCCAACTGACCGACCAGGGTGTCGATCTTCTCGATGTCGTTGTTGTACAGACGCTTGAGTTCGGCCAGGGTCGCGGCGTCCTTGGTCAGGTCCTCAAACTTGGTGATCGGGTTGAGGCCGATCTGCCGACGGAACTCGTTGTAGCGCGGCACACCCCGCTCGCGGTCACGCAGCACGTCGATGGCGGCCAGGTCGATATCGCCCACCAGTGGCATCGACAGGTTACGCAGGAAGTTCGGGTAGTTGTTCAGCGTCAGCGAACCGGGATTGGTGATGCCGAAGGAGTACCACAGGCGTTCCGGCCGCTCGACGTTGAGCAGGTTCTCGGCGTCGCGGTCACGGGTGTTCTGCAGCGCGATGGTGCGCGCAACCTGGTTCGAGCCGATGTCATACACCTGCACGTTGTCGCGCATCAGCGGGTGCATGCGGTACACCGCGACAAACTCTTCGGTGAGGGTGAACGGCACACCATAGTTGTTCGGCGCGGTGGAGCCGACGATGCCGGTCAAGGCGTGGTCGATGGCACTGTTGCCAACGCCCGGCGCCACATTCGGATCGAAGCCGAGGATGCGCTTGACGAAGGAATCGGAGCGCGCCAAATCCGCCTGCAGCATGCGCACTTCCGCCTGGAAGTCGTCACGCGGGCCGCCCTGGCCGAGCAAACCCCACCAGTTGGAGTACATGGCGCGCTCGGTGATCGGGTTGGCGATCACCGCCGGGGTCCACTCCACGGTATGGATCTTGGCCATCAGCGCCGAGTTGATCAGGCGCGCGCGGTCGTATAGCCACTGGTCGCTCTGCGCCGGGTACTTCTGCTTAAGCTTGCTGGCGATGGCGTTGTGTTCGAGGGTGAACAGCTGATGCAGCATGCTCAGACCCAACCACCAGTTTTCGTTGAAACCGGTCACCGGCTTGCCACTGAGCAACTCGGTGGGCAAGGTGCCGTTGGCATTGACCTTGAGCTTGCCGTCAACAAACGAGCGCACCTTGTCGTTGGTTTCCTTGCTGCTGCCATACAGCTGCGAGCCGTCCCACCAGTGGGTGTTGTGGTTACGGTAGGTTTGCGGCTTGCCGGCGTCAGCGCTGCTGCGCGTCGGGTCGGGCTGGGTGCGCTTGACCGACATGCTGCCACTGCCCAGCACGTCGCCCGGCGGCAGCGGAAACTGGATCGGATCGGCGTCGGCATTCGGGCCGTGGTCGAACCAGTCGTGCACCATAAATTGAATCCAGGCGGCGGCGATAAAGTTCAGGCTCGGTGCCGGCTTGAACTCTTCACGCGCCATCAGGCTGTTACTCACTTCGCGCGGGTTGGGGCTGAGCAAGGTAGTGGTTTCACCCTGAGTCACCGCCGGGTTGACGTTACGGCCGAAACGCCGATACACCGAACCCTCGGCCGGGTTGCTGAGAATGTTGCAGGTGCCATCTTCGGTACGGGCCGCCAGGCTGCGCGCATCGCAGGTGATGTTGGCGTTGTAGCCCGCGTAATTTTCGACATCGAAGAGGTTGTTCTCGAACAACGCCTGGCGTTCGACCGCCAGCACCAGTAGCCCGGAGACTACGCCCAACGTTCCCAGCTTGGTCAAAGCTGGCCAAGTGACCCATACCGACATGGCTAATGCTCCCGTTTTTATTGTTGTACGGACAAGGCGGCTGCTGACATAGCAGCGCAGGATCAAGCCTATCGACGGGTACGGCGCAACGCCCCCTTCCAGCGGAGGGGCTATGGCCAATCAGTTATGCAGAGCGGTCTAGTTGAGCGAGGCGCGCGGCCGGACGGCGAGAATCGCCTCGGTGCGGCTGGAGACATTGAGCTTGGAGTAGATGTTTTTCAGGTGCCATTTGGTGGTGGACAAGGCGATACCAGTCTTGTCGCTGATCTGCGTGTTCGACAGGCCGCTCAGCAGGCACTCGAACACTTCCACCTCACGCCCGGTCAGCAGGCCGCAGGCCAACGCATCAAGCGGCGGCGCAGCCTGAATACCCTGGAGAAATTCGCCGTAGTGCTCACGGTACTTGTCTGGCACCACCAACAACCCGGCCTGTGCCAGGTCCAGCACGCCAGCGGCAAACCCCGGAGCCTCATCGAATACCGAGCGGTTGATATTGACGATGCCATAGGTCTCGACCAGAACGCCCAGCGCCGCCAGCTGCTGCCCCTTGCTCTGGCTGGGCGCCGCCAGCACCAGGCGGTTGGCTTCGACGATCAGCAACCGCGCACGCATCTCGCTTTGCCGCAACGAGGTCGCCAGCACCTTGAGAATCCGCTCGGCCTGGGCCTGTGCGCCGCGTGCCTGCAGCCAGTACACACAGGCCAAACCCTGGCGCTCCCAGTTTTCGTCATAGGCGCGCACGCTCTCCCACTCCCCCGCCTGTAGCCGCCCTGGCAGATCGTAACGCTGAGCCACGGCGTCCATGCCGGCGCCCTTACCGCTCAGGTAGGCCTGACGCATGCTCTCCTGGGCCACCTGGCTAACAAAGCGCGCGTAGTTGCCCAGCTGCAGGATGCACGACAGCTGGTCGAGCAAGCGGCTGGCGCGCGCCGCCTGCTGCTGCCGGTGCAACAGCCGCGACAAGGTGATGTAGACCGTGGCAATCGCCTCGGTGGCCGAGGATGAGTTGACCATTGCCATCAGCTCGTCGCACAGCCGCTGCGCCTCGACCAGCTGATTCTGCTCATACAGCACCACCACCATCGCCGTGGCCCGGTTGATCCAGGCCGGAGCCGCTTTGTCGGTGCGTAGATAATCGCTGCACACCTCTTTGCGCGCATGGGTGGCGCGACCGGCATTGCGGTGGCAGAGCGCGATAATCAGATCGGTGTAGCTTTCAAGAAAGCTGTGCCCGCACTGCGCGAGCAACTGCTTGGACTCACTGGCAAAACGAATCGCATCCTGCAGACGCACCGCCAACAAATGCTGGTAGGCAATCACCGCCAGGGTGCAGGCGCGGATTTCCAGGTCCTGCCCCGGCCCGAGCAAATCACGCCAGGCCGGCGGCGGTACAAAGTCCTTGTCCTGCTCGAACAGCCCCAGCAGCAGGGCGAGAAACTGCCGCGTCGCCGGCTCCAGATTAGCGCCCGGCACGGTCTGCTCCAGGCCGTCGAGCAAGTCCAGATGGTAATGCGCCTGATGAAAACGCCGCGACAGCGACAACGCAGCAATCAGCCAGCCGAGCAGCTTGGGTTGCGCCAGTAGCAGCGCCTCTGGCAGTGGTTCGAGCCAACGCAGAATGTCGCCGAACTGCCCGCTGCGCACCCATGACGCACAGCAGTGCTCCAGCAGCCCGAGGAAGATGCGCTGATCGCTACAGTGCCGGGCATGCTGCAACGCCTGCTCATACTCGCCCAGGCTCAGGTAATAGTCGGCAGCGCGGCTGTGCAGCTGATCCAGGCGCGCGTATTCCTCGACCTGCAGGCGGCGACAGAGAAAATCCTGCAACAGGGCGTGAAAACGGAACCAGCCGGGCTGATTTTCCACCGGCAGCAGGAACAGCTGGCGCTCAGCCAATTCTTCCAGCAGCAACGCCGAGCCATTGCGCTGCATCACATAGTCGCAAAGCGCACCGTCAAAGCGCTCGAACAGGCCACTGCACAGCAGAAACTCGCGCAGGTTCGGCGGCAACTGGCGCAGCACCACATGGCCGAAGTAATCGACAATTTCCGGCTGGCTGCCGTTAAAGCGCTGCAGCGCCTGGGTGCCAAAGCGCGCGTAGGCTAGCAAGGCAATCTTCACCCCCGCCACCCAGCCTTCGGTCATGCCCAGCAGGCTGTCGACATACGCCTGACTCAGCGCCTGACCACCCAGGTGGGTATTGAGCTGCTGCACCTGTTCGGCCGACAGGCGCAGGTCATGCTGATCAATACACCGCAGGCGGTTTTCCAGCTTCAGCTGGCTCAGGGCAAAACCTGGGTGATTACGGCTGGCGATGATCAGGTGGACATGCGCTGGCAACTTCTCCAGCAGCGCCGCCATCACCTCAAGAATGCTGCGCGACTCGATCCACTGAAAATCATCCAGCACGATAAACAGCGGGCCCTCTACCCGCGCCAGGGCATCAGCGAGCAGCTCGCCCAATAGCTGCGGCGACAGGCTGGAAGCCACCGCCAGAGGGTTGAACCAGGACGTATCGAAGTCGCCCATTTGAGCGCGAATGCTGTCAGCCAGACGGCGGAAAAAACACAGCGGGTCGTTGTCCCGCGCTTGCAGCGGGTAATGCACCACCGCCGCAGCGCAACAGCCGCGCCAGTGTTGCAACAGCGTCGACTTTCCCGAACCGGCAGGGGCCAACAGCAACGTCAGGGCAAAATCTTCACTGCGCGCCAACAGGTTCAGCAGGCTCTGGCGGAGCACACCGTTGGCAGGCAGCACGCATGGCTGAAGTCGGTCCATCAGGCAGACCCTGTTCTTATTATTCGTCGCACGGTCAGACGCCGCGCTTGGCGGTGGATGCTAGCGCCTGCGCACCTTCAAACTTTGAAGTGCGTCATGTTTTACCCGCCGCTAGCCAAAGGTTTGCCCACAGCTGAACGCGCCCGAGGATGTGGCAAGGCAAGGGAGTACATTTGGGGAGAAATGAAGCAGCCTGGCGGGCCGGGAAGGCTCGCCAGGTATGCAGAACGACTTAGAGCGCCGCCAGACCGCGAGCCAGGTCGGCTTGCAGGTCAGCCAGGTCTTCCAGGCCCACCGCGACGCGGATCAGGTTGTCACGAATACCGGCGTTAGCACGCTCGGCAGGGCTCAAACGACCATGCGAGGTGGTCGCCGGGTGGGCGATGGTGGTCTTGGTGTCACCGAGGTTGGTGGTGATCGAAATCACCCGCGTGGCATCGATAAAACGCCAAGCCGCTTCTTTGCCGCCCTTGACCTCAAAACTGACCACGGCACCGAAAGCACTCTGCTGACGCTTGGCCAACTCATGCTGCGGGTGGCTGGGCAAACCGGCGTAATACACATGCTCGATGCCGGGCTGTTGCTGCAGCCACTGGGCCAATTGCAGCGCGCTGGCGCAATGCGCCTGCATACGGATGCGCAGGGTTTCCAGGCCTTTGAGGAAGATCCAGGCATTGAACGGGCTGAGTGTCGGCCCGGCGGTGCGCAGAAAGCCCACCACTTCAGTCATCAGCTTGGCCGACCCGGCGACCACGCCGCCCATGCTGCGGCCCTGACCGTCGATGTATTTGGTCGCCGAGTGCATCACCACGTCGGCACCGAGCTTCAGCGGCTGTTGCAGCGCCGGGGTGCAGAAGCAGTTGTCCACCGCCAGCAGTGCGCCCTTGCTGTGGGCGATGTCCGCCAATGCGGCGATATCCACCAGCTCGGCCAACGGATTGGACGGCGACTCGACAAACAGCAGCTTGGTGTTGGCCTTGAAGGCAGCGGCCCAGCCATCAAGATCAGCCAGCGGCACGTAGTCAACCTGCACGCCAAAGCGCTTGAGGTACTTCTCGAACAGGCTGATGGTCGAACCGAATACGCTGCGCGACACCAGTACGTGGTCGCCGGCGCTGCACAGGCTCATGACAATGGCCAGAATCGCCGACATGCCGGATGAGGTCGCGACCGCCTGCTCAGCGCCTTCCAGGGCTGCAATGCGCTCTTCGAAAGCACGCACGGTCGGGTTGGTGTAACGCGAGTAGACGTTGCCCGGCACTTCGCCGGCAAAGCGCGCGGCAGCATCGGCCGCGGTGCGGAATACGTAGCTGGAGGTTGGGTAGATCGCCTCGCTGTGCTCACCTTCTGGCGAGCGATGCTGACCGGCGCGAACCGCCAAGGTATCGAAGCCCACGCCGTCGAGATCGCTGTCCAGACGCCCGGCTTGCCATTCAATCGTCATTGCCAATCCCCTCAACCGGCCCGCCGCAGCGGGCCGGACTGCAACCTAGTTGTTGTACAGGTCGATAATCGCGCTGACGGCCTGGGACTTGACCTTCGAGGCATCGTTGCGGGCCTGCTCAATCTTGTCCAGGTAAGCCTCATCGATATCGCCGGTCACGTATTTACCGTCGAACACCGCACAGTCGAAATTGTCGATCTTGACCTTCTTGCTACCACTGACCGCTTCGATCAGATCCGGCAGATCCTGGTAGATCAGCCAGTCGGCGCCGATCAGCTCGCAAACTTCCTCGGTGGTGCGGCCGTGCGCAATCAGCTCATGGGCGCTAGGCATGTCGATGCCGTACACGTTCGGGTAACGCACCGCTGGCGCGGCCGAACAGAAGTACACGTTCTTCGCCCCGGCTTCGCGGGCCATCTGGATGATCTGCTTACAGGTGGTGCCGCGCACGATGGAGTCATCCACCAGCATCACGTTCTTGCCGCGAAATTCCAGCTCAATGGCGTTGAGCTTCTGCCGCACGGATTTTTTGCGCGCCGCCTGGCCCGGCATGATAAAGGTGCGGCCGATATAACGGTTCTTGACGAAGCCTTCGCGGAACTTCACACCCAGATGATTGGCCAGTTCCAGCGCCGCGGTGCGGCTGGTATCCGGGATCGGGATAACCACATCGATGTCATGCTGCGGACGCTCACGGAGGATCTTGTCGGCCAGCTTCTCGCCCATACGCAGGCGCGCCTTGTACACCGAGATGCCATCCATGATCGAATCCGGACGCGCCAGATAGACGTGTTCGAAGATGCACGGAGCATATTTAGGGTTCGCCGCGCACTGACGGGTAAACAGCTTGCCTTCCTCGGTGATGTACACCGCTTCGCCCGGCGCGAGGTCGCGAATCAGGGTGAAGCCGAGCACGTCGAGCGAGACGCTTTCCGAGGCGATCATGTATTCCACGCCTTCGTCGGTATGACGCTGACCGAAGACGATCGGGCGGATGCCGTTAGGGTCGCGGAAACCGACGATGCCGTAACCAGTAATCATCGCCACCACCGCATAACCACCCAGGCAGCGCTCGTGCACGTCAGTCACGGCAGCGAACACGTCTTCTTCGGTGGGCTGCAGCTTGCCGCGCTGGGCCAGCTCGTGAGCGAACACGTTAAGCAGCACTTCCGAATCGGAGTTGGTGTTGACGTGGCGCAGGTCAGACTCGTAAATCTCCTTGGCCAGCTGCTCGACGTTGGTCAAGTTGCCGTTGTGCGCCAGGGTGATGCCATACGGCGAGTTGACGTAGAACGGCTGCGCTTCGGCCGAGCTGGAGCTACCCGCAGTCGGGTAGCGCACGTGGCCAATGCCCATATGGCCGACCAGGCGCTGCATGTGGCGCTGTTGGAACACGTCACGCACCAGGCCGTTGTCCTTGCGCAGGAACAGACGGCCATCATGGCTGGTGACAATACCGGCAGCATCCTGGCCGCGGTGCTGGAGGACGGTCAGCCCGTCATACAGCGCCTGATTGACGTTCGATTTACCGACGATACCGACAATGCCGCACATGTGACGCAACCCCTACTCAATGAAACACGATGATTCGCAATGCACTTACGGCAGTTTAGGCTGCTGCAGTGCCTCTTTGAACGGTAACTCCACCGGCGCAGTAACGCCGCTGGCCAGCCACTCACTGGACAGACCCAGGATCAGGTTTTTCGACCAATCAGCAACCATCAGAAAATGCGGTACAAGTGCTGATTCCTGCCACCAGCTGTCTTGCTGCACCGGCGCCAGACTGATCAGACCAACCAGCACCACGACCAGCAGGCCGCCGCGCGCCGCGCCGAAGACCATGCCGAGAAAACGATCGGTCCCTGACAGCCCGGTCACCCGGATCAACTCACCAATCAGGTAATTGACCAGGGCACCTACCAACAGGGTGACCACAAATAGAATCGCGCAACCTGCAATCACGCGCGCCGAAGGCGTGTCGATAAAATCCACCAGGTGCTGCGACAGTGCGCCGCCGAACATCCAAGCGACCACACCAGCAATGATCCAGGTAAGCAGTGACAGGGCTTCCTTGACGAAGCCTCGGCTCAGACTGATCAGACTTGAAACGGCGACAACGGCGATAATCGCCCAATCGACCCAGGTGAATGCCACGATGCAGGTTACCGACGGGAAAGGCGCTGCATTTTAGCAGAGCACCTGTGCGAGGCGTAAGCAAAGGATTCGCCAACCGCTGAAATGCCCGGCCAGCCTAGTGGCGGGCCAGACAGTTCGGCTTGGCGAAGTACGCCAAGCCGCTTGCTCAGCCCGCTTCGGGCTGAAAACGCACCACAAAACCATTGAGTTTGTGCTGACGATTGAGCTGATCACGCAGGCGATCCGCCTCGGCACGCTCAATCAGCGGCCCGACAAACACCCGGTTCATGCCATCGACGCTGCGGATATAGGCGTTATAGCCCTGACTGCGCAGGGTTTTCTGCAGTTTCTGTGCGCCGTCGCTACTGGACAGGCTCGCCAGCTGCACCGACCAACTGATTGGCAGGCTATTGGCATCCAGCTTACTCGGTGCAGGTTGAGTCGGCGCTACCACAGGCTCAGGCACGGCAGCTGGTGTCGCTGGAGTGATTGGTGCGACCGGCTGCTCAACCACAACAGGCTCGCTTGGCTCCAGGCTTTGCGCAGCGTCGGCACCGATAGGCTCATCAGGCAACAACTGTGGTTCAGGCACTGCTACCGGCTGTAATTCGACCTCAGGGGCCTCGGGCGCCGCAGGCATTGCCGGTGCATCAACCTGAACCCGCTGCGACTCATCTTCACGCGACAGCAACATCGGCAGGAAAATCACTGCCAGCGCCAGCAATACCAGCGCACCGACCATGCGCTGCTTCAATCCCTTATCCAGCAAAGCCATCCTGCACGCCCCCATTGGCTTGGCGGGCCAGCCAATCCAGGGCCTCGGCCACGCAGTAGAAAGATCCAAACAGCAGCACTTCATCCCCAGCCGAAGCCTGCTCACACTGAGCTTCAAGCGCTGCCTGCACACTGGCATAAGCGGCCGCTCGCGCCCCGCTGTTATGCAGATGCGCCTGCAACTCGGCTGCTGCGCGCGTGCGACTGGTCGGCAAAGCCGCCACCGCCCAACTGTCCACCTCGCTCAGCAAAGGCGCCAGCACACCGGGCAGGTCCTTGTCAGCCAGTAAACCGAACACTGCCAGGCGCTTGCCTGATAGCGAACGACTGGCCAAACGCTGTGCGAGGTACTCGGCAGCATGGGGATTATGCCCAACATCGAGCAGCAGCGTGAGTGACTTGCCCTGCCAATTAAGCATTCTGCGATCCAGTCGCCCGGTCACTCGCGTCTGCTGCAGTGCCTGACTGATCACCTCGGGCTGCCAGGGCAATTGCATCACGGCATAAGCCTGTAAAGCCAATGCAGCGTTTTCCATGGGCAGATCGAGCAGCGGCAAGTGCGCCAGGCTCAGCACTTCGCCTTGATGATTGAGGCCGTACCAGGACCAATCCTGCGCAGTGATGCTCAGGTCATAGTCACGGCCACGCAGGAAGAACGGAGCGTCGAGCAGCGCGACCTGATCAAGCAGAGGCTGTGGCGGCTCAAGGTCACCACACAAGGCAGGCTTGCCGGCGCGGAAGATCCCGGCCTTCTCGAAGGCAACCGATTCACGGGTATCACCCAGCCAGTCGGCATGATCAATGCCGATACTGGTGACCAAAGCGATGTCGGCATCCAGCAGATTCACTGCATCCAGCCGACCACCGAGACCGACCTCCAGCACCAGCGCATCCAGACCGGCCTGCTGAAACAGCCAGAACGCCGCCAGGGTGCCCATCTCGAAATAGGTCAGCGAGGTGTCGCCACGCGCAGCCTCGACCACGGCGAAGGCCTCACAGAGCATGGCATCAGTGGCTTCAACGCCCGAAATCTGCACCCGCTCGTTGTAGCGCAGCAGGTGCGGCGAGCTGTAAACACCCACCTTGAGCCCCTGCACTCGCAGCAGCGAGGCAATAAACGCACAGGTCGAGCCCTTGCCATTGGTCCCGGTGACGGTAATCACCCGCGGCGCCAGCTTGGCCAAGCCAAGACGCTGCAAAACGATCCGCGAGCGCTCCAGGCCCATATCAATGGCGCTGGGATGCAATTGCTCCAGATAGCTCAGCCAATCGGCAAGGGAGCGCTCGGTCATGCAGTCGCCGGCAAAGCTACAGGCGACGGCAGCCCCATCAACTGAGCCAGCAGGCGCGCCAGGCGCGGACGCAGTTCCGCACGGTGAATGATCATGTCGATGGCGCCGTGCTCCAGAAGGAATTCGCTGCGCTGGAAGCCTTCTGGCAGTTTCTCGCGCACGGTTTGCTCGATCACACGCGGGCCGGCAAAACCGATCAGCGCGCGTGGCTCGGCGACAATAACATCACCGAGCATGGCCAGGCTGGCAGATACGCCGCCATACACCGGGTCGGTCAGCACGGAAATAAACGGAATACCTTCTTCACGCAGACGCGCCAATACGGCCGAAGTTTTAGCCATCTGCATCAGCGAGATCAGCGCTTCCTGCATGCGCGCACCGCCTGATGCGGAGAAGCACACCAGCGGGCAACGCTGCTCCAGGGCGGCATTGGCGGCGCGGACAAAGCGCTCACCAACGATGGCGCCCATCGAACCGCCCATAAAGGAGAATTCGAACGCGCAGGTCACAATCGGCATGCCTTCCAGGGTGCCGCGAATGGACACTAGGGCATCTTTCTCACCGGTCTGCTTCTGCGCACCGCTGAGGCGATCCTTATACTTCTTGCTGTCGCGAAACTTCAGGCGATCAACCGGTTCAAGGTCGGCGCCCAGCTCTTCACGCCCCTCGGCATCGAGGAAGATATCCAGGCGCGCGCGGGCATCGATACGCATGTGATGGTTGCACTTGGGGCAAACATCCAAGGTCTTTTCCAGCTCAGGCTTGTACAACACCGAATCGCAGGACGGGCATTTGTGCCACAGGCCTTCGGGCACCGAACTCTTTTTGACCTCGGAACGCATGATCGATGGGATCAGTTTGTCTACCAACCAGTTGCTCATGCTCTTGACTCTCCAAAGCTGTTAACCGGACGGGCTGCGCTAAATGCGACCAGGCCTAACCGGGAAAATTCATGGGTACAGTCGTTTCAGGGGCCGGCGCACTGCCATCAGCACTTACTCACCCGCCGCCTCGAACGACCGCCTGCAGCGTTTATCCAACCTGCAACAGGGTTATGGACGGCCAAGCCAGCAGCGTCGTCACATCAACCCTGCACACCTCAAACCGTCTTTACTGCCTGCATAAAAGCGCGAATCTTCTCGGCATCCTTGATGCCCTTGGCCTTTTCCACGCCACCGCTGACATCCACGGCATAGGGACGCACCTGCGCGATGGCCTGCGCAACGTTCTCAGCCGTCAGGCCGCCCGCCAGAATAATCGGCTTGCTCAAACCCTGTGGCACCAGCGACCAATCGAATGCTTCGCCCGTACCACCTGGAATACCTGGCACATAGGTGTCCAGCAATACGCCGCTGGCATTCCTGTACAGCGCCACCTGCGCGGCAATATCGTCACCTGGCTTGACCCGCAACGCCTTGATATAGGGACGGTGGTAGCCATCACAGCTTTCCGGGCTCTCATCGCCATGGAACTGCAGCAGATCAAGCGGCACTGCGTCGAGAATTTCACCCAGCTCGCAGCGGCTGGCATCAACAAACAGGCCCACCGTGGTCACAAAGGGCGGCAAGGCAGCAATGATCGAGCGCGCCTGCTGCAGCGTGACCGCGCGCGGGCTCTTGGCATAAAACACCAGGCCAATGGCATCTGCACCCGCCTCGACAGCCGACAATGCATCCTCTATGCGGGTAATGCCACAAATCTTGCTGCGAACGGCTGACAACAGGATGACCTCGATAAATTCAGTGGAAGCCGGATGCTAGCAAATAGCCTTTCAGGCGTCAGCCGCCACATCCGGCAAGCCCGAAAGAAAGTGCGGGCCCAGGTAGCGCTTGGGCAAGTCGAACTCCTCGGGGTAATCAACCTGCACCAGGTACAAGCCATAGGGATGCGCGGTCACTCCGCCGGTACGACGCACGCGGGTTTCCAGCACTTCCTGCGCCCACTCAACCGGCCGCTCACCCGTACCAATGGTCATCAGCACCCCGGCGATATTGCGCACCATATGATGCAGAAACGCATTGGCGCGGATATCCAGCACGATAAACCGCCCGTACTGCAGTAACTCCAGATGGTGCACGGTCTTGATCGGCGACTTGGCCTGACACTGGCGCGCGCGGAAGGCACTGAAATCATGGGTACCGATAAATGCGCGGGACGCCTGACGCATACGCTCGACATCCAGCGGCCGATGATTCCAGGTGACTTCTTCGGCCATATGCGCCGGACGAATCTGGTCGTTATAGATCACATAACGGTAGCGCCGCGCCTGGGCGCAAAAACGCGCATCAAAGTGCGCCGGCATCGACTTGGCCCAGGTCACGCTGATATCACCGGGCAGGTTCATGTTCGCACCCATGACCCAGGCATGCATGGAGCGCTCGACCGGCGTATTGAAATGCACCACCTGGGCACTGGCATGCACCAGCGCATCGGTGCGCCCGGCGCAGCTTAGAGTTACCGGAACACCGCCAGCGACTTTCGCCAGGGCTTTTTCCAGCGACTCCTGAATTGAAGGCACACCGGCGCGCTGGCGCTGAAAGCCGCGATAGCGCGAGCCTTTGTACTCGACACCCAGGGCTATCTTGAAAACGCCAACGGCAGCCGAATCGGCTGCCGTTGTAGTAAGACCATCAGACATGTATCAGACCAATTTAGCGATCAGCTCACGCGCTTCATTTTGCTGACCTTCGTTACCTTCGGTGATGACTTCATCGAGGATATCGCGAGCACCTTCGGTATCACCCATGTCGATGTAGGCGCGAGCCAGGTCGAGCTTGGTTGCCGTCTCGTCGGTACCCGAGAGGAAGTCGAAGTCATCGTCATTATCCATGCTGGACGAAGCGGCGCTTGCCGACACGTCCAGATCCGCAGGCTGATCCAGGTCATCAGACAGCAGGTCCAGCTCAGCGCTGACTTCATCCAGCTGAGCAGCGAAGCTGTCGCTGGATGGCTGCGCAGGTGCTTCATCATTCAGCGACAGATCGAAATCAGCCGACAGATCGAAATCACCGCCCGCTTGCTCACTCGGCAGATCAAAACCTGGCTCCGCCACAACCGGCGCTGCACTTGGCTCATCATCCAGACTCAGCAGGAAATCATCTTCAGCGGCTGCCGCAGGCTTGGCTGGAGTATCCAGATCTAGGCTGAAGTCAGCCAGATCACCACTCAGGTCGAGACCGCTATCGCCGCTATCAGCCAGGCTCAGGTCAAAACCCAGGTCATCGTCTTTGTTATCGGCTTGCTCAACTGGCGAGCTGAAGTCCAGGTCGTCATCCAGTGACAAGCTATCCAGATCATCCAGCGAAGCGTTGTTACCAGCAGCTTGCAGATCACGATCCAGCTCGGACTCAAGGTCATCCAGGCTCAGATCGAATGCATCATCCTGATCGCCAGTGGCGGCTTTCGGGCTCGGCTCGTCCAGGGCCAGATCGTCCAGGCTGAAGCTGTCCAGATTCTCTTCAGCAGCAGCCGCGGCAGCAAAGCCCGCACCGGCCGCAACGGCCATGGCTGGGTAACGGGCCTTAATCTGATCAAGCTCGGCAGCACTGCCACCAATTTCACGCAGTTCGTTGTCCTGGCGGGCGAAACCATTGCGATCGCCCATCTCGGCATAGACTTCCATCAATTTCAGACGCAGATCACTGCGCTGCGGCTCATCATTGATGGCGCCTTGCAGCAGTTCAGCAGCCTGAGGGAAGCGACCATAGGCGATGTAGATATCCGCCTCGCCCAACGCATCACCGGTTTGCGCAGTCACGCGCTCTTCGCTCGGCAGATCCGCTTGTTGACCATCCAGATCGTCCGCCATACCGGCAAAGCTGTCATCCGGCAGATCCAGGCCAGCGCCCAAATCAGACGAACCGTCATCTGCGGCCAGGCTTTCCTGCAATTCGGCTTCTTTCAGCGCATTGCGGCGCGACAGCATCATCAGCGCAACCAGCAATATCAGCAGCGCACCGCCACCAGCGGCGCCCAGCAACATCGGGTTGGCCAGCAGGTCATCGATAGTGCTGCTTTCAGCTTGCGGCTCGGCCACTACCGGTGCTTCGACAACCGGAGCAACGGGCGTTACCGGAGCTGGCTCGGGAGCAGCAATCGGAGCCGGCTCAGGCGCCGCTACTGGCGCAACAGCTTCTGGTTGGGCGGCAGGCTCTTCGCTGTAATTAAAATCCGTCTCGCCAGTTGCTGCAGGCACTACAGGAGTCGCTGCAGCTGGATCTTGTGGCGCGGCTTCAGGGGCCGGCTCAACTGGAGCAGCCGGGGTTTCCGCTACAGGGGTTGCTGGGACGGCAGGAGCAACGGCTGGCGCCTGACCTTGCGCAGCAAGATCAGCCTGCAGTTTGGCCATCTGGTCGTCTTTCAACTGGATCAGGCGCTGCAGTTTGTCGAGCTGGCTCTGCAGATCTGTCATGCGGCCTTTCAGTTCATCGTTTTCACGACGGCTGGAGTCCAGGCTTTCCTGGGTCACGGCCAACTTGTCAGTCAGTGCCTTGCTGTCAGCTGCGCCCTTGTCGCTGCCGGCGGTAGCTTTACCGCTATCAGCAGCAACCAGTTTCAAGCTATCGCCGGTTTCAACCTTGGCTGGAGTCGCGGCGGCGCTGGTGCGTTTGGTGGCATCCAGTTGACGGGCGCTGGCGGCGACACTGCGCCCTTCACGCCAGGCGGTATTCTGTTCGGTAACCTGAGCCAGGGCTTCGCCCTGAGCACGGCTCTTGACCTGCTGTTCATCCGGCAGGCGCAGTACCTGACCACTTTTCAGGCGGTTGATATTGCCGCCGATAAAGGCGTCGGGGTTCAGATCCTGAATCGCCAGCATGGCCTGATGCACGCTGCCGCCGGCACGCGCACGCTGGGCAATTTCCCAGAGGGTGTCGTTGGCGGTGGTTTTGTATTCATTGCCTTGCAGCGGTTTGGCTGCTGGCGCAGAAGGTGCTGCCGGAGCCACAGGCGCTGCTGGTTGAGCTGCAGCAGTTACTGGACGCGGCGCAGGGGCTGGCGCTTGCACACGTGGAGCAGGCGCTGGTGCAGCTACAGGCATCTGCGCGGCTGCAGGAATAACGCTTTGCGGGGTATACAGCGGCGGATCAAGCAACAGGGTGTATTCACGCAGCAAACGGCCATTCGGCCAGAGCACTTCAACCAGGAAGTTCAGGTAAGGCTCACGCATGGGTTTGCTGGAGGTCACCCGAATGACGCTTTTGCCATTGGGCTTGAGCACCGGTGTGAATTTCAGGTCAGTCAGGAAGAACTGACGATCAACGCCGGCTTTATTGAATGCTTCCGGGGACGCCAAGGTCGGTATAACTTCATTGGAAGCCAGGTCACGCACCTCCAGCAACTCAATCTCAGCCACTAGCGGCTGATTGAGCGCCGATTGCAGGGTCACTTCACCCAGCCCCAGCGCGTGCGCCATACCGGATGACAGCGCCGAAGCAGCTGCGATTGCCAGCACCAGTTTGCGAACCCGAACCATAGCGTTATCCCTTGTTTTATCTTTTTTTCTCGACCAGCGAGAGGATGTTGAAAATTGCTGCCTGCCACACCCGAAGGCGCGACCCCAATCAGCAATCAACTCAGCCAGTATTGCCAAGCTCGAAAGATTCTTCAAATTTCTAGGTAAGTATCTTTTACAGATAGTGTTTTATCAACAACTCGGCCAATTGCACAGCATTTAGCGCCGCGCCTTTTCTCACGTTATCAGACGCAATCCACAAATTGAGTTCGGCTGGATCACTCAAACCAGCGCGCACTCGGCCAACATAGACCACATCCTGGCCGACGGCGTCGCCGACTGCGGTTGGATAATCATCCAATTCCACCAATTCCAGAGCCGGTGCGGCGTCCAGAGCGGTGTACACCTGCGTTAGGTCAATGGCCGACTCGGTCTGCAGTGAAACGCTCAGACTGTCGCCAAAGAACACCGGCACCTGAATACAGCTCACCGCAACCTGCAACTCAGGCAATCCCAGCAACTCTTTGAGCTCGTCAGCAATCTGCCGCTCCAACGCAGCGTGCCCTGCACTATCGGTCTGCTCGACCTGAGCCAGCAGATTGAAGGCCATTTGCCGGTCAAACAGCTGCGGCTCGAACGCCCGACCATTGAGCAGCTCGGCGGTTTGCCGCGCCAGCTCGGAGACGCCTTCACGCCCGCGACTGGATACGGCCAGACAGGCCGTCACAGTCACCCGACGAATGCTGACTTGCTCAGGCAACGCCGCCAGTACTGCAGCCAGCGCAATACCCGGAGCACTTGGGCTGGTCAGCAGATAGGGCGCAGCCATGCTTGCCAGCACAGCAGGATTGACCTCGGGGATCACCCGTGGCGCCTGCGCGGCAGGCAAACCGCTGGCCAGATCAATTACCGCGCAGCCCGCCGCAGCGGCCTGGGCCGCGTACTTTTGCGTCACCTTGCTACCGGCAGCCAAGAACACCAGTCGCACACTGGCAAAGTCGAAGGTTTCCAGATCACGTACGCGCAGGTTCTTGCCCTTGTAGGACAAAGAGCGCCCGGCCGACTCACCGCTGGCCACCAGATGCAGATTTGCCACCGGGAACTCGCGCTCCTCCAGCAGCTGCACCAGGGTTTCGCCAACGCTGCCGGTGGCGCCAATGACGGCAATATCGAAGGTACGGGTCATGACAAGGCTCGAAGAAATAAGCCCAGCACTGTATAGCCGCACCGGCCAAATGCAAAGGAGCGGACTGCTGAGCGCTCGATTTGACTCGAACACCCAGCAGCCCGCCCCTCTTAGACAGCCTGTTTGCGTATCAGCGCAACGCGATCAACGCTCCAGCAGGATGCGCAGCATACGCCGCAGCGGTTCGGCCGCACCCCACAGCAGCTGATCGCCGACGGTGAACGCACCGAGGTACTGCGAACCCATATTGAGCTTGCGCAGACGACCGACCGGCACGCTCAGGGTTCCCGTTACAGCAGTCGGGCCCAGATCGCGAATACTCGCTTCACGCTGGTTTGGCACCAGCTTGACCCAAGGGTTGTGCTGGCTGATCAGGCCTTCGATGTCCGACAGCGGCACATCCTTGTTTAGTTTGATGGTCAGTGCCTGACTGTGGCAGCGCATGGCGCCGATGCGCACGCACAGGCCATCGACCGGGATCGGGTTCTTGAAACGACCGAGGATCTTGTTGGTTTCCGCCTGGCCCTTCCATTCTTCACGGCTCTGCCCGTTCGGCAGTTCCTTGTCGATATAGGGGATCAGGCTACCGGCCAGCGGCACGCCGAAGTTGTCGACCGGGAACGACTCGCCGCGCATGGCTTCGGCCACTTTACGGTCGATATCGAGGATGGCGCTGGCGGGATCAGCCAGCTCATCGGCCACCGAGGCATTGATCGCGCCCATCTGCTTGATCAGCTCGCGCATATTCTGCGCACCGGCACCGCTGGCCGCCTGATAAGTCATGGCGCTCATCCACTCGACCAGACCGGCTTCGTACAGACCGCCCAGCGCCATCAGCATCAGGCTGACGGTGCAGTTACCACCGATGTAGTTCTTGGTGCCGGCATCCAGTTGCTGATCAATCACCTTGCGGTTGACCGGATCAAGCACGATAACCGAGCTGTCATCCATGCGCAGCGACGAGGCGGCATCGATCCAGTAACCCTGCCAGCCGGCTTCACGCAGCTTGGGGAAGACTTCACTGGTGTAGTCGCCACCCTGACAGGTGAGAATCACGTCCAGACTTTTCAGCTCGTCAATGCTATAGGCGTCCTTTAAGGGCGCCGTTTCCTTGCCAATAGCGGGGCCTTGGCCGCCGACATTGGAGGTGGTGAAGAACACGGGCTCGATTAAATCGAAATCCTGCTCTTCCAGCATGCGTTGCATCAGCACGGAACCCACCATGCCGCGCCAACCGATCAGACCTACACGTTTCATAACCACTACACCTATATAAGCTGACCACCGGAGACCTCCGGCGGGCCAGGAAGATTACAGACTGCGCAACGCTTCGACCACTGCATCGCCCATCGCGGCCGTACCGACCTTGGTCGTACCGGCGCTGTGGATATCACCGGTACGCAGGCCTTGATCCAGCACCTTGCTCACGGCCAGTTCGATGGCATCGGCCGCAGCCGTCTGATTGAAGCTGTAACGCAGCATCATCGACACCGAGAGGATGGTCGCCAGCGGGTTGGCAATGCCCTGCCCGGCGATATCCGGCGCGCTACCGTGGCATGGCTCGTACATGCCCTTGTTGTTGGCGTCCAGGGAGGCCGAAGGCAGCATGCCGATGGAACCGGTGAGCATGGAGGCCTCATCGGAGAGAATGTCGCCAAACATATTGTCGGTGACCATCACATCAAACTGCTTAGGCGCCCGCACCAGCTGCATGGCAGCGTTGTCGACATACATATGGCTCAGTTCGACGTCCGGGTAGTCCTTGGCCACCTCCTCGACCACTGCACGCCACAGCTGGCTGGAGGCCAGCACGTTGGCCTTGTCCACCGAGCACAGCTTCTTGCCACGCACTCGGGCCATGTCGAAGCCGACACGGGCGATACGGCGGATCTCGCTCTCGCTGTACGGCAGGGTGTCGTAGGCCATGCGCTCGCCGTTTTCCAGCACTTTGCTTTCGCGCGGCTGGCCGAAATAGATGCCACCAGTCAGCTCACGCACGATCAGGATGTCCAGACCGGCAACGATTTCGCGCTTGAGGCTGGATGCATCGGCCAGTTGCGGATAGAGAATCGCCGGGCGCAGGTTGCCGAACAGCCCCAGCTGCGAGCGAATCTTCAGCAGGCCGCGCTCTGGACGGATCGCCGGGTCAATGGCGTCCCACTTCGGGCCGCCTACGGCGCCGAGGAGAATGGCATCGGCGGCCTTGGCGCGGGCCAGGGTTTCGTCAGCCAGCGGCACGCCGTAACGGTCGATGGCAGCACCACCGAGGTCATCGAAACTCAGTTCGAAACCCAGGTTGTACTTATCGTTGGCAAGGTTCAGCACCTTGACCGCTTCGGCCATGATTTCCGGGCCGATACCGTCGCCGGGGAGAATCAGAATCTGCTTGGACATGCTTTTCTCAACTCATTAAATCGGCGAGTGATGGATGCACTCGCCCGCTGATTACTTGATTGCACCGAACAGCCAGGGGCTGCGCTGCTGATAGGTGGTTTCAAAGGTTTTGATCGCGTCACTGTCCTGCAGGGTCAGGCCGATATCGTCCAGGCCATTGAGCAGGCAATGCTTGCGGAAGGCATCGACCTCGAAGCTGTACTGCACGCCATCCGGACGGGTCACGGTTTGCGCGGCCAGGTCGACAGTCAGCTGATAGCCAACCGTAGCTTCGGCCTGCTGGAAAAGCGCATCGACCTCGTCTTCCTTGAGGATGATCGGCAGCAGGCCGTTCTTGAAGCTGTTGTTGAAGAAGATATCGGCAAAGCTCGGCGCGATGATCGTGCGGAAACCGTATTCCTCAAGCGCCCAAGGCGCGTGCTCACGGGATGAGCCGCAACCGAAGTTCTCTCGCGCCAGCAGCACGCTGGCACCCTGGTAACGCGCGAAGTTCAGCACGAACTCCTGATTCACCGGGCGCTTGGAGTTGTCCTGATTGGGCTGACCGACATCGTGGTAACGCCACTCATCGAACAGGTTCGGGCCGAAACCGCTGCGCTTGATCGACTTCAAGAACTGCTTGGGGATGATCTGGTCGGTGTCGACGTTGGCACGATCCAATGGAGCGACCAGGCCGGTGTGTTGGGTAAAAGCTTTCATCATCAGCTCCTTAGGCCTGGATCAATTCGCGCACATCGATAAAGCGGCCGGTCACCGCAGCGGCGGCAGCCATTGCCGGGCTAACCAGATGCGTACGCCCACCGGCACCCTGGCGGCCTTCGAAGTTGCGGTTGGAGGTGGAAGCGCAATGCTCGCCACTGCCGAGTTTGTCCGGGTTCATCGCCAGGCACATGGAGCAGCCCGGCTCGCGCCACTCAAAGCCGGCTTCGATAAAGATGTGGTGCAACCCTTCCTGTTCCGCCTGGGCTTTGACCAGCCCGGAGCCCGGCACCACCATCGCCTGCTTGATGGTGCTGGCGACCTTGCGGCCCTTGGCCACTTCAGCGGCGGCACGCAGGTCTTCGATCCGCGAGTTGGTGCAGGAGCCGATAAATACGCGATCCAGCTGGATATCGGTGATCGCCTGATTGGCCTGCAAACCCATGTATTTCAGGGCGCGGATAATCGAGTCCTTCTTCACCGGGTCGCTCTCAGCAGCCGGGTCCGGCACGTTCTGATCGACGGCCAAGACCATTTCCGGCGAAGTGCCCCAGCTGACCTGCGGCTTGACGTCTTCGGCACGCAATTCGACCACGGTGTCGAAATGCGCATCGGCATCGGACACCAGATCCTGCCACTGCGCCACTGCGGCGGCCCAATCAGCGCCTTTCGGGGCAAACGGACGGCCTTCAACGTAGGCAATGGTCTTCTCGTCCACCGCCACCAAGCCGACGCGGGCACCGGCTTCAATGGACATATTGCAGATGGTCATACGCCCTTCCAGCGACAGGTCGCGGATTGCGCTGCCAGCAAACTCCAACGCATGGCCGTTACCACCGGCGGTGCCGATTTTGCCGATCACGGCCAGCACGATGTCTTTGGCAGTAACGCCGAACGGCAGCTGGCCTTCGACCAACACCTGCATGTTCTTCATCTTCTTCGCCACCAGGCACTGGGTCGCCAGCACATGCTCGACCTCGGAGGTGCCGATGCCGTGGGCCAGCGCGCCGAAGGCACCGTGGGTCGAGGTGTGCGAGTCGCCGCAGACCACGGTCATGCCCGGCAAGGTCGCGCCCTGCTCTGGACCAACGACGTGAACGATGCCCTGGCGGATGTCGTTCATCTTGAATTCGAGGATGCCGAAGTCATCGCAGTTCTCATCCAGGGTTTGCACCTGAATCCGCGACACTTCATCGGCGATGGCCTCCAGACCGCCCTGACGCTCGGCCTTAGTGGTCGGCACGTTGTGGTCCGGCGTGGCGATGTTGGCGTCGATCCGCCACGGTTTGCGGCTGGCCAGACGCAAGCCCTCAAAGGCCTGGGGCGAGGTCACTTCGTGGAGGATATGCCGGTCGATGTAGATCAGCGACGAGCCATCGTCGCGGCGCTTCACTTCGTGCATTTCCCAGAGCTTGTCGTACAGCGTTTTGCCGGCCATCCGCTATCCCTCATCAACCTGTTTCTATGCCTGGGCAAATAGCCCTTTGGCTTATGGGGTAATCCTATGGGCTTGCATTAAATTACTCAAATTCATATTTTTCATTCAAAGCATTCCACAATGGAATACAAATAAGCTTAAACAGCGCACATTGCGCCCCGCCAACCGCCAGGAACAGCCGTATGGATCTCGCCACCCTCAATGCCTTTATTGCCATCGCCGAGCTGGGCAGCTTCTCCGAAGCGGCGGAGCGCCTGCACCTGACCCAGCCGGCGGTAAGTAAACGCATCGCCAGCCTGGAGCAGCAGCTGAGTGTGCGCCTGTTTGATCGCCTGGGCCGTGAAGTGAGCCTGACCGAGGCCGGCCGCGCCCTGCTACCGCGGGCTTACCAGATTCTCAATGTGCTCGATGATACGCGCCGTGCGCTGACCAACCTGAATGGCGAGATCAGCGGTCGCCTGACCCTCGCCACCAGTCACCACATTGGCCTGCATCGCCTACCGCCGCTGCTGCGCGCCTTTACCCGCGCACATCCGCAGGTCGCCCTGGATATCCAGTTTCTCGACTCCGAAGTGGCCTATGAAGAGGTGCTGCATGGCCGCGCCGAGCTGGCGGTGATCACCCTGGCTCCGGAAACCCGCGAGCCGGTGCATGCGGTGGCCGTGTGGGACGATCCGCTGGATTTCGTCGCCGCCCCCGAGCATCCGCTGGCACGCAGCCAGGCGATCAGCCTGGCCGATGTGGCGCATCACCCGGCGGTGTTTCCCGGCGGCAACACCTTTACCCACCATATTGTGCGGCGCCTGTTCGAGGCCCAGGGGCTGACGCCGAATATCGCCATGAGCACCAACTACCTGGAGACCATCAAGATGATGGTCTCCATCGGTCTGGCCTGGAGCGTACTGCCGCGCACCATGCTCGACGAACAGGTCGCGCGCCTGCCATTACCGGGCATCCAGCTGACCCGCCAGCTGGGCTATATCAGCCACACCGAACGCACCCTTTCCAACGCTGCGCGGGCCTTTATGAACCTGCTGGACGCCCAGCGTGATGGCCTTGCAATGGCCAACGACTAAGGGCTAACGTGGGCTTATAACGATAAGAAAGGTTTCTGCATGACTCAGCCCCGTTGCTCAGCCAAAGGCCAGAAAACCCACGCAGACAAAGGAAGCGTTGGTCGTGGCTAAATCCAGTGATCGCCGTCCGCCACTGCCGTTTATCCCGGCACTGGACCCTGCCGAATTCGAAAGCACCTGGAACGATGCCCCGCGCCTGTTGCGCGCCCTCAACGGTGCCAAATTGGGCACCTGGTACTGGGACATCGAAAGCGGCCGGGTCAGCTGGTCTCGCGGCGCCCAGGCCCTATTCGGCCTCGACCCCAAGCAGCCGCTGGAAAAACGCATCGACTATATCGAGCTGATCCCCGAGGAAGACCGCCCCGACGTCCTGCGCCTGTTCGAACAACTGCTGGCTGGCAACCCAAGCAACCGCGCCTTTCGCCACCGCATCCTCTGGCCCGACGGCAGCCTGCACTGGCTGGAGATCAGCGGCAGCCTGCAGCTAGATGCCGACGGCAAACAGCGGGTGATGGGCGTTATCCGCGATATCAGCAGCCAACAGGCCCGCGAACAGGCGCTGCGCAGCAGCGAGGAAAAGTTCGCCTATGCCTTTAACTACAGCCCCGACGCCGTGGTCATCACCGAAAAATCCAGCGGCCGCTTTGTCGAGATCAACGCCGGTTTCGAGCGCCAATTTGGCTGGACCAGTGAACAGACCCTCGGCCGTACCTCGCTGGAAATGGGCATCTGGGCCTGCCTGAAAGACCGTCAACGGATGATGGATGCGGTCAAAAGCAACACCCTCAACGGCCTGGAAGTACCGCTTTACCACCGCGACGGCAGCATCCGCAAAAACCTGCTGTTTGGCGGCGAAATACTCCTGGACGGTATCCCCTGCCTGGTCCTATCACTGCGTGATATCACCCAGCAACGCCAGCAGGAACAGGACCTGCACGACAGCCAGGAACGTCTGAATCTGGCCCTGGACTCGGCCGACCTCGGCACCTGGGACTGGCACATCCCCAGCAATATGCTGTTTGGCTCGGCCCGCGCCTCAAAGCTGCACGGTCTGGCGGACGAGCCCTTTCATGACGATTTCCGCAAGTTCTTCAGCTTTGTTCCGCTGGAAGACCGCCACGCCATGCGCAAGCACTTCAACAACCTGGCGCTGGGCCTGACCGAGGAATACCAGGTCACCTACCGCGCGGTGTACGGCAACAAGGAGGTGCATTACCTGGAAAGCACCGCCAAGCTCTACCGCGATGCCGATGGCAAGCCCGAGCGCATGGCCGGCATTCTTATCGACATCAGCGAGCGGGTGCGCCGCGAACAGAGCCTGGCCGCCTCCGAAGCCAAATTCGCCAACCTGTTCCAGGCCAGCCCCGACCCCGTCGCCCTGACCACCCTGCCGGACGGCGTGGGCATGGAAATCAACGCAAGCTTCAGTCAGACCTTCGGCTGGCAACCCGAGGAAGTCATCGGCCGGCGCATGACTGACCTGAACTTCTGGGCCAACCTCGACGTGCGGGCCGCGCTGTACGACAAGCTCGAACGCGACAAAAGCCTGCACAACGAAGTGGCCGATTACCTCGATAAACAGGGCCGAGTGATCACCTGCGTGGTTTCATCCAGGCCCATGCTGCTGAATAACCAGCGCTGTATCCTCACCACCTTCCGCGACATCAGCGAGCGGCAGAAAGCCCAGGCCGAGCTGCAGGCCAGCCAGGAAAAATTCGCCCTGGCGTTCCACTCCAGCCCCGACGCCATCACCATTACCGAACGCGATACGGGGCGCTATATCGAAGTCAACGAAGGCTTCGGCCGCCTCACTGGCTATAACGTGGATGAGGTGATCGGCCGCAGCGCCATGGAGCTCAATGTCTGGGCAGACCTGGCTGAGCGGGACGCGATGGTGCAGAAGCTGCAGCGCGAGGGCCATGTCTACCACATGGAAATGCACGGCAAGCACCGCGACGGCACGGTCAAGCTGGTCGAGGTGTCGGTCGAGCCCATCGAACTCAACAACACGCCTTGCCTGCTGCTTACCGCGCGCGACATCAGCGAGCTCAAGGCAGCCCAGGCCCAGGTGCAGCACCTGGCCTACCACGACTCGCTGACCAACCTGCCCAACCGCGCCCTGCTGCTCGACCGCCTGACCCAGCAGATATCCCTGCTCAAGCGTCATGAACTGCGCGGCGCCCTGCTGTTTATCGACCTAGACCACTTCAAGCACATCAATGACTCACTCGGCCACCCGGTCGGTGATGCCGTGCTCAAGCTGGTCACCGCACGCCTGGAAGCCAGCGTGCGCCAGGAAGACACCGTGGCGCGCCTGGGCGGTGACGAATTTGTCGTGCTGATTTCCGGCCTGGAAGGCAAACGTTCGAAAGTGGTCCAGCAGGTCCGCGCCCTGGCAGAAAAACTGCGCCACCTGCTGGCCGAACCGATGCTACTCGACGGCCATCAACTGCAAGTCACCCCGAGCATCGGCATCGCCCTGATTCCCGACCATGGCGACACCCCCTCGGACCTGCTCAAACGCGCCGATATCGCCCTCTACCGGGCCAAGGATTCCGGGCGCAACTGCATCCAGCTGTTTCGCAACACCATGCAGAAGGCTGCCAGCGAACGCCTGCGCCTGGAAAACGACCTGCGCCTGGCCCTGGCGCGGGGTGAGTTCGAGCTGCACTTTCAGCCCCAGGTGGACGCCCGCGACAACCAGATCATCGGCGCCGAAGCCCTGCTGCGCTGGATGCACCCGACCCTGGGCGCGCAGTCACCGGCGCTGTTTATCCATGTTCTTGAAGAAAGCGGGCTGATTCTCGAAGTCGGCGGCTGGGTGCTCGCCGAAGCCTGCCACGCCTGCGCCCAGCTGCTTGAGCAGGGCATGGTCAACGCCACGCAGTTCAGCCTGTGCGTGAATATCAGCCCACGGCAATTCCGTCAGAATGACTTTGTCGAACTGGTGGAAAGCAGCCTGGCCAGCAGCCACCTGCCACCGCATATGCTCAAGCTGGAAATCACCGAAGGCATCGTGATCCAGAACATCGACGACACCATCGCCAAGATGAACCGCCTCAAACGCCTCGGCGTGACCTTCGCCATGGACGATTTCGGCACCGGCTACAGCTCGCTGACCTACCTCAAGCGCCTGCCGGTGGATGTGCTGAAGATCGACCAGTCCTTCGTGCGCGACGCCACCCTAGACGCCAACGACGCGGAAATCATCCGCGCCATCGTCGCCATGGCCCGCAGCCTGGGCCTGGACATGATTGCCGAAGGCGTCGAGCAAACCGACCAGCTGGAATTCCTCCAGCAACAGGGCTGCCATCACTACCAGGGCTACCTGTTCAGTCGGCCGGTGCCGCTGGAGCAGTTCCGCCAGTTGCTGCGCGACAACCACAGGCCGACGCCCCGCTAAAACAACAAGGGCACCCGCAGGCGCCCTTGTTGCTAACGGCGTAGCAGCTTAACTCTGCAGCACAGTGCGGCTGGCCCCAATCGGAATACGCTTGGCCTTGGCCTCTTCCGGCACGATGCGCACCAGGTCGATATTCAGCAGGCCGTTGACCAGGCTGGCAGCCTTGACCTCGATATGGTCGGCCAGGCGGAACGACAGCTTGAACGCACGCTGAGCGATGCCCTGGTACAGATAGGTGACGTTGTCGGCGCTGGTGTCGCGCTTGCCGCCGGTAACGGTCAGCACGCCGCGCTCGACCTGCAGTTCCAGATCGTCTTCCTGGAAGCCCGCCGCGGCGACCACGATGCGGTATTGATCGTCGGCATACTTCTCGACGTTGTAGGGTGGGTAGCTGCTGCCCGCCTCGTTGCGCATGGCCGACTCGAACAGATCATTGAAACGGTCGAAGCCAACGGACTGACGGAACAGCGGGGTCATGGAAAATGCGGTGCTCATGATTTAAATCTCCTGAAATTCAGCGAGTGGTTAACCGCGGAACCCGACTTCGGCATCCCGCATAACTAAAAATGTGGTTACTCAGGTAGATTTCAAGCCTCTGCAAAATTTTCTTACAGGGAGCAATTCGATGAGCAAGGTCATGCTGATCACCGGCGCCAGCCGCGGTATTGGCGCCGCCACCGCCAGGCTGGCGGCTGCCCAGGGTTATGCGCTGTGCCTGAACTACCACCGACAACAGGCCGCGGCCGAGGCGCTGGTGAGCGAAATCACCCAAGCAGGCGGCCAGGCCATTGCCGTGCAGGCGGATGTCGCCGACGAAGACCAGGTGATGCAGTTGTTCGCCCGCCTCGATCAACACTTTGGCCGCCTCGATGTACTGGTCAACAACGCCGGCATCCTGGAAACCCAGATGCCTTTGCAGCAGATGGACCTGGCGCGCTGGCAGCGGGTGTTCGCCACCAATGTGTTCGGCAGCTTTCTCTGCAGCCGTGAGGCGATCAAGCGCATGTCGACCCGCCAGGGCGGCAACGGTGGCGCTATCGTCAACTTATCATCGGTGGCTGCGCGGCTCGGCGCGCCGGGGGAATACATCGACTACGCAGCGGCCAAAGGCGCCATCGACAGCATGACTCTGGGCCTGGCCAAGGAAGTCGCGGCCGATGACATTCGCGTTAACGCGGTGCGCCCAGGGGTGATTGAGACCGAGATTCACGCCAGCGGCGGCGAGCCGGAGCGGGTCGCGCGAGTCAGCCGGAGTGTGCCCATGGGCCGCGGCGGTTTGGCCAGGGAAGTGGCTGAAGCGATTCTCTGGCTGACCAGCGAGCAGGCGTCCTACACCAGCGGCGCGCTGCTGGATGTCAGCGGTGGGCGCTGAATATCAAGATCAAGCGCTCGCCTGCTCGGCACGCTCAGGCTCGATAAAGTCGATACCGAGCAGACCATCGATACGCAGGCAGTCGCTTTCACGGCGCAGCAGGTTGAACAGCTCGGTGGCTTCGGGGTAGCTGCGCGTCAGCATCGCCAGCCACTGCTTGAGCCGCCCCGGTGCGTAGCGTGGCGACATCTTGCGCCGCGCCTGCAGCCAGAAATCCGCCAGCAGCGGCTGCAGCTCCGCCCAACTCATGGCCACCACCTCCTGCCCGGCCCTGGCCGCCGCAATCTGCCGGGCCAGATCCGGGCGCGCCACCAGGCCACGGCCGAGCATGATGTCCTCAACTCCGCTGACCTCTCGGCAACGCTGCCAGTCATCCAGGGTCCAGATCTCGCCATTGGCAAATACCGGCACCTTGACCACGTCCTGCACGCGCGCCACCCACTCCCAATGCGCCGGTGGCTTGTAGCCTTCGACCTTGGTTCGCGCATGCACCACGATCTGCGCCGCGCCACCATCGGCCAGCGCCTGGGCGCACTCCAGGGCGTAATCCTTGTGATCAAAACCCAGGCGCATTTTCGCCGTCACCGGAATCGCTGCCGGCACCGCACGGCGCACCTCGCGAACGATGGCGTGAAGCAGCTCGGGCTCTTTGAGCAATACCGCGCCGCCACGGGACTTGTTCACCGTCTTGGCGGGGCAGCCGAAATTGAGGTCGATCACCGGCGCACCCAGGGTGCAGGCAAAGGCGGCGTTATCCGCCAGGCAGGCCGGATCGGAGCCGAGGAACTGCACGCGCAGCGGTGTGCCAGCGGCCGTTTGCGCGCCGCTGAACAATTCAGGCGCGAGCTTCTCGTAGCTGCTGACGGGCAGCACCCGCTCAGTGACCCGAATAAATTCCGTCACGCACCAGTCGATGCCGCCCACCTGAGTGAGCACATCGCGAAGGATTTCGTCGACCAACCCCTCCATCGGGGCCAGGGCGATTTGCATAGGCAGTCTCTTGAAAATTCTTTGCCGCGCGAGCTAAAGGGCGCATATAGAAAAACGCCGCGTAGTGTACGCGGCGCGGTGGTGAAGCGCTCAGGCATTAGCCCGACGGTGCGTCACAGCTCCATCGGGAAAGGTGGCTGCAACGCCGCGCCATAGCCTTCGACGAACTCCGGCGGCATGCGCTTGGGCTTGCCGCTGGACAGCTCGATGCAGACAAAGGTGGTTTTCGCCCGCAGCAGGGTCACGCCGTCTTCCGGGCGAATCAGCTGGAAGCGCCGGTCCATCTTCAAGCGCTGGTCGGACTCGACAATCCAGGTGGCCATCTGCAGCTGCTGGTCTTCATAGGCACTGGCCAGGTAGTCGATCTCATGGCGCAGCACGGCCATGGCGCGATCGAGACGGCGATACTCAGCCAGGTCCAGCCCCAGAAACTGCGAATGGCGCCAGGCGCAGCGCTCCAGCCAGCTGACGTAGACCGCATTGTTGGCGTGACCGAGGCCATCGATATCCTCTGCCGTAACCTGAATATCGATGACAAAGGGATTGCTCAGCTCCCAGTTCATGCCGGCTGCTCCAGGCTACCGGCCAGGGCGCGGGCTTCGGCCGCCAATTGAGTGATCTGGTCCCAGGCGCGGGCGCGCACCAGGTTGCTTGGCGCGATCCAGGTGCCGCCGACGCAAGCCACGTTGGGCAGGCGCAGAAAGCTCAGCAGGTTATCCGGGGTGACCCCACCGGTTGGGCAAAAACGAATGCCGGTGAACGGCCCCTTGAAGCTCTTGAGCATCTTGATGCTGGTGGCGCCGTTGGCCGGGAACAGCTTCAGCGAGCGATAGCCGTACTCCAGCGCCAGCAACACTTCCGAGGGCGTCATCACCCCCGGCAAATACGGCAAACCGGAATCTTCCGCCGCCGCGGCCAGGCGCTCGGTGCAGCCAGGGCTGACGGCGAACTGCGCACCGGCATCACGGGCCTCACTGAACTGCTCGGCATGAATCAGGGTGCCAGCGCCTACCAGCAGGTCCGGCAATTCCTTGCGCATGGCCGCCAGGGCATCCAGCGCGCCAGGGGTGCGCAGGGTCACTTCCAGCACGCGAATGCCGCCAGCGTGCAGCGCACGGGCCAGGTCCACCGCCAGGCTGATATCGTCGATCACCAACACCGGCAACACCGGGCGGGCCTGTTGCAGCACCACATCCATCGTCAGGCTCATGCCTTGCTCCCCGCTCTCAAGATTCAATCATCGCGTTCAGTCTTCAAACAGGCTGCTGGCGCCCTGCTCGGCCGAGCCAACCAGACGGCGCTGGGCGGCGAACATTTCCAGACCATAGCCCAATTCCAGCTCGGCACTGGCAGACGCCAATGGCCGCGCGGCCAGTTGCTGCGCGCTCAACTCCACCTGCAGCAGCCCGTTTTGCGCATCCAGCACCAGCCAATCACCGTCCTGCAACCGCGCCAAGGCGCCTCCTGCCGCCGCCTCCGGGGTGACGTGCAGGGCAGTGGAAACCTGCCCGGATGCGCCGGACATGCGCCCATCGGTAATCAGCGCGACACGCTGGCCGGCTTGCTGCAGATTGGCCAACAGCGGCATCAGTTTGTGCAGCTCAGGCATGCCATTGGCTTGTGGGCCTTGGAAGCGCACCACCAGCACCAGGTCACCTTGCAGCTCGCCAGCGCTGTAGGCGGCCTGCACGGCCGCTTCCGAATCGAAAATGCGCGCCTGGGCGCGGATTTGCCAGAACGCCGGGTCCACCGCCGAGGTTTTCAGGATGGCGCGGCCCAGGTTGCCGGTCAGCAGCACCAGCCCGCCCTCCTCGGCAAACGGCTCGGCGGCCGGCCGGACAATATCCGGAGCTGGGCTCTGCGCCGGCAGCTCGCGCCAGGCCAAGCGCTCGCCATCCAGCCAGGGTTCGCGGGTATAGGCACGCAAACCATGCCCGGCGGCGGTGGCGACATCGTCATGCAGCAAGCCGGCGCCGAGCAGCTCACGCAGCAACCAGGCCGGCCCACCGGCGGCCTGAAACTGATTCACATCCGCCGCACCATTGGGATAAACCCGCGCCAGCAGCGGTACGACCTTGGACAGTTCGGCGAAATCATCCCAGCTCAATTCATAACCAGCCGCCCGGGCAATGGCCGGCAGGTGCAGGGTGTGGTTGGTTGAACCGCCGCTGGCGAGCAAGGCCACCACCGCATTGATCAGCGCCCGTGCATCAATCTGTTGACCGACCGGCAAGTAACGTTCGCCCTGCCGACTGTTGTGCGCCACCAGCCGCGCGGCTTCATCGGTCAGCGCATCGCGCAGCGGCGTGTAGGGATGGATAAAGGCGCTGCCCGGTACGTGCAGGCCCATGGCTTCCATCAGCAGCTGATTGGTATTGGCGGTGCCGTAGAAGGTGCAAGTACCAGCCTCGTGGTAAGCAGCCAACTCGGCGGCCAGCAGCTCATCACGGCTGGCTTCGCCGCGGGCGTAGCGCTGGCGGACGGCGGCTTTTTCCTTGTTCGGCAGGCCCGACTGCATGGGCCCGGCCGGCACGAACACCGCCGGCAGGTGACCGAAATGCAGCGCGCCGATCAGCAGGCCGGGGACTATCTTGTCGCACACGCCGAGATACAGCGCGCCGTCAAAAATGCCGTGGGTCAACCCGATGGCAGCGGCCTGGGCAATCAGGTCACGGGAGAACAGCGACAGCTGCATGCCAGCCTCACCCTGGGTAATGCCATCACACATGGCCGGCACCCCGGCGGCGAACTGCGAGGTCGCGCCGGCCTTGGCCAGCGCCACTTTCAGGCGCTCGGGATACTCCCTGAGCGGTGCATGAGCCGAAAGCAGATCGTTGTAGCTGGAGATGATCGCGACATGCGGTGAGCCGCCCTGCCTCATGATCAGCCGCGCATCCTCGGGCTGCGCAGCCAGGGCATGGGCCAGATTGGAGCAGCCCAGGGCCTGATGCGCGGTGCGCCCGGCCGCCAGGGCCAGGCGCTGCAAATAACGCTCGCGGCGCTTGGCCGAACGCGTTTCCAGTGCGGCGGTAACCTGCTCAACAACCGGATGCAACATGACGAGTCCCTTTATCGGCGAGGTACAGGCTTACAGTGTACCGACTTAAAGCTGGCTTTAACGCAGCAGGCGCTCAAGGAGCCCAGTAGATATTCACCGGCAACGGGCTGCGCTGCAGCCAGACATACAACGGTAACCCACGCGACGCCGGCTGGTCGGCCAGCACAGCCTCGATCAACGCGCGCTTAGCTTCGCCAAACGCCAGTAAGCCCAGCCACTGACCACGCTGCAGCATGGCCAGGTTCAGCGACAGACGCTCTCGCGGCTCTTGCGGTGCCAGCGCTGGCAAGGCTGCAGGTTCGGCTTGCGGATCGAGCGCAGCCGCCAGGCCAGGCATACCGGGAAACAGCGAGGCGATATGGCCGTCTTCCCCCATCCCCAGCAGCACCGCGCTAAACGGCGACCACTGCGCCAGTTGCTCGCCCCAGCTGCTCGCCGACTGGGGCAACGTCGCGCCCTGGCGTGGGTCCAGGCAGTTAGCCTGTGGCAATCCCTGATGCAGCAACTGCCAGTTGCTTTCGGCGGCCTGCGCTGCCACCCAGCGCTCATCACTGGGGCTGAGGTCGATACGCTGACTGTCCAGTTGCTGCGCCAGTAAAGGCAACAAGGCCCGCGGGCTACTGCCGCCAGGCAGGATCAGTCCAGCGCGAGGCTGTTGCGCCAGCGTGGCCTGAATCTGCGCCAGCAGGTCGGCGGCCAGCGCATGCAGGCAGGCGTCGCGCTGAACATGGCAATGCAGCAAATTTTGGCTCATAAGCAACCCCGGCTAAGCTATCGGTATGTCATAAGGCCGCGCAATAATGCACCTTTGTCGTGTCCGCCAACATCCTTGCTAGGGAAAGCCTCTTTTGATCGTGTTGCTGCGCGTACTTCTACTGCTGTTGTTGCCCGCACTGGCGCAGGCCACCACCAGCCTGCCGCTGCTGGCCAGCGATACGCCACTGCTGCCTGGCCCCGCCATGCACGTCTGGGCAGACCCCGAAGGCCTGGCGGACATCCACAGCGTTCGTCAGCTGCCTGAATCCGCCTGGCAACCGGTGGCCCGTCGCGATGCCAGTTTCGGCTACAGCACCCACGCCTACTGGCTGCGTTTCAGCCTGCACAACCCGGCGGATAACGCCATCAACTGGGTGCTGTTGATCGGTAATCCACTGCTCGACACCCTGGACGCCTACGGCCTGGACGACGGCCGGGTGTATCAGGCCGGCGACCAGCGGCCATTCCACCAGCGCTGGGTCAATCACCGCCAACTGGTGCTGCCATTCAGCCTGGCAGCCGGAGAAGAACGCGAGCTGATCCTGCGCATGCAGACCGACGGCTCGGCCAACCTCAGCGCCAGCCTGATGAGCAGCGAAGGCTTCAACCACCACGAACAACGCATGCTGCTGTTACAGGGTCTGTTTTTCGGTGCCCTGCTGGTGATGATGATCTACAACCTGTCGATCTTTATCATCACCCGCGACCGCAACTACCTGTGGTACAGCCTGTTTGTCGCCAGTTTCAGCCTCTACCAGTTCATCCAGCTGGGTTTTGCCCTGCAATGGTTCTGGCCCGAGTCACTGACCTGGCAGCAGATGAGTTTCCCGTTCAGTTCAGCGCTGGCAACCCTGTTCGGCGTGCTGTTCACCTATGGCGTACTCGACCTCAAGAACCAACACCCGGCGTACCGTTCGATCTGCCGCGGCCTGATTGGCAGCAGCCTGCTGGTGATGGCGCTGGCATTGGTCGCCCCCTATCTCGTCGCACTGATCGGCAGTTTCGTGCTGCTACTGGTTTGCGCAATTTTCGGCTGCATCTTCACCGTGCTGCGCTGGCGCGACGGCTACCCGCCGGCCAAGCTGTTTGCCCTCGGCTGGTCAGCCCTGATTATCGCCAGCCTGTTCAGCGTGCTCAGCGGCACCGGCCTGATCGCCAATTCGCTACTAACCCTGCACGCCCAGCAGATCGGCAGCTTGCTTGAGCTGGTGATTTTCTCGATTGCCCTCGGCTCACGCATCCGCCTGGCGCAAAGCGCCCAGCAACAGGCCCAGGCCCAGCTGTTTGCCAACGAGCACGAACTGCGCATGGAACAGGCCAAGAGTCTGGATCTGCAGCAGCAGATCAACGAAGGTCTGGAGGCCCGCGTAGAGGAGCGCACCGCCTCCTTGCAACAGGCCCTGCAGGAGCTTTCCACCGCCAACCGACAGCTGGCCGAACTCAGCCGTCGCGACAGCCTGACCGGGCTGTTCAACCGCCAGGTGCTCAACGAAGAACTGGAGCGCATGCTCGCCCAGGCCAACCGCAGCCAGCAGCCAATCGCCATGCTGATGATGGACCTGGATCACTTCAAGAAGGTCAACGACCAGCACGGCCATCTGGTTGGCGACGCCTGCCTGCAGCACGCTGCCCTGCGCATGCAGCAGCGCATGCGAAGTAATGACCTGCTGGTGCGTTTTGGCGGCGAAGAGTTTGCCGCCGTGCTCTGCGACACCGATCAGTCCGGCGCCATGGACCTGGCCGAGCAGCTGCGTGCAGACCTGGCCAGCCACCCCTGCATGCACCAAGGCCTGAGTATCAATCTGAGCCTGAGCATCGGCGTGTACACGCTGATTCCGGATGCCGGCAGCGACCGCGAGCAGCTGCTACGCCACGCCGACCAAGCGCTGTATAAAGCCAAGGCCGCCGGGCGTAACAAGGTTATCGGTTACGAAGCCAGCGCCTTGGACGATGTCTGACTCAACGACTCCAACAGTTCCAGCACCGCTTGGACCACCCGCGGATCAGCCAAGACACGCTGATGCCCGCCGCTTTCCAGGCGCAGCAGGCGGCTGTCAAACCAGCTCTGATGAATCGATTCAGCCTCGCTGAACGGCACCATCGGATCGTCCACCGCATGCACAACCAATCCGGGGAAATCCAGCTGGTAGTGCGCGCTATCAAGCTGCCCAGCGGGAATCCCAGCTTTCTCTTCGACCAGCCGGACAAAGTGCGCGCGCGCCTGACGCGGCAGCCCCATATAACGTGAGAAGCGCCGCAGCATGGTCAGAATCCGGCTGGGCGCGGCAATGCTGACCAACGCCTCAGTACGCAAACCCAACTGGGTGGCCAGCAAAGCACTGGCGCCACCCATGGAATGACCAATCACCGCCTTCAGCGGCGGCAGTTCGCTGGCGGCCTCCAGCAAGGCACGGGCAAACAACACCACATTGGCTTCACGCCCAGGCGAACGGCCATGGGCCGGGGCATCCAGCGCCACCACGCCGTAGCCGGCATTGACCAAGGCCTTGATCAGCTCGGCGAACTGCGTCGGCCGTCCTTCCCAGCCATGCATCAACAACACAGCCGGCCCACTGCCCCAGCGCAGCGCTGACAGACCGAAACGCAGGGTGATGCGCTCGGCCTGTGCTAGCAGCGGCAATTCCCAGTCCCGCGGGGGCAAGGTATGCGGCGTCATAAATTCCCGGCGCAGCTTGCTGGCCAGGGCATGCGGCGCCAGTAGACCAATCGATGCGTTGAAACCACGAACCCAGCTCATGCTATTCATTGCCATATCCTCAGACGATTGCCGATTTAGCGGCACGCAAGACTCGATCAGACAACTCACCGGGACCCAGCGCGCGTGCCAGCGCCAGCCCTCCGACCATCAAAGCGATATCGGCCAGCGCCTGATCAGCCTCTTCAGGACTGCCCGCCAGCTGCGCCGTCATCAGCTCGATATGCTCAGCCAGCACGCCGCGAAAACCATCCGGCATACGCGCCAGCTCACCTACTGAACTGGGCAGCGGACAACCCTGTTCACCGGCATCGCGGTGCTTGCGCGACAGATAGAAGGCCGCCAGCAGCACCCGGCGCTCGTGAGCAGGCAAAGCCGGATCAAGCTGCGTGACCCGCTCCCGACGCTGGCAGAGCATCTGCTGGAACACCTCCAGCATCAGCGCATCCTTGCTCTCGAAATGCGCATAGAAGCCGCCGACCGTCAGACCAGCCGCCCCCATCACCTCGCCCACGCTGGGCTCAGCCGGACCACGCTGCAACAACGCCGCGCTGGCAGCAGCCAGGATGCGTTCGCGGGTGTGCGCCTTCTTCTCGCTCATGCTCGCCTCCTTAATATTACGACTGCAATATTATAGGCGTAATACAATTAAGCAAGCCCGAGCGGCAACCACTGATCGGCTAGAGAAATAATCTTCAGGAGGTAGAAGAAATTGCCTGGAGCAATTTTTAACGTCGCGCAGTGACGCGCCCGGAGGATGGCCGCCACGGATAGCAGGCCATAAAAACAAAAGGGCCATTCAATAATGAATGACCCTTCAAAATCCCGCAGAGCGGGCAAAAATGGCGTCCCCTAGGGGACTCGAACCCCTGTTACCGCCGTGAAAGGGCGGTGTCCTAGGCCACTAGACGAAGGGGACGAAACCTTCGAAGAACAAGGCCAGCTTTACGCTGGCCCCGTGGCAGTTACTAATACTGCTAAATTGGTGGAGATAAACGGGATCGAACCGTTGACCTCTTGCATGCCATGCAAGCGCTCTCCCAGCTGAGCTATACCCCCAGATTTATCGCCTCTCGGCTCACAGCCCAAACCGGCACTGCTTTTTAATACTGGCGTCCCCTAGGGGACTCGAACCCCTGTTACCGCCGTGAAAGGGCGGTGTCCTAGGCCACTAGACGAAGGGGACGTAACCCTTCTACAACCAACCAGCTGCTGGAGCTGATTGTGGCAAGCCTTGCGGCTTTGAAGATGGTGGAGCTAAACGGGATCGAACCGTTGACCTCTTGCATGCCATGCAAGCGCTCTCCCAGCTGAGCTATAGCCCCATCTCAAGGACGGGGCGCATGTTAAGAGCACGCCCCACACCTGTCAACAAAATTTTTACCGGCATCAGCATTCTTTATGCTGACAGAACAACCACTTACCCCATCCCGGCACGCCAAAACGACGGCTGGACGGGGCATTCAGCTGCTTAGGCGATGGCTGCCAGCAGCTTCTCCCACTCTTTGTTTTCTTTCTTCGACACGCCACCGAGCAACTCGATGGCCTGACGCAGGCGGAAGCGAGTCAGGTCCGGGCCGATAATTTCCATGGCATCGAGCACCGACACCGAACTGGCATGCCCGGTGATGGCGGCGAACATCAGCGGCATGGCGTCGCGCAGCTTCAACTCTAGATGTTCGACCACCGCCTGGATGCAGCCGGTGATCTTGTCTTTTTCCCACTGACGCAGCGCTTCCAGCTTCCACAAGATCAGCTGCATAACCTGACGCACCTGCTCAGGCGAGAGCTTCTTGTGCTCGAACAGCGCGGCATCTGGGGCCACCCCGCCGGCGAAGAAGAAGCTGGCCAATGGCGCGATCTGGCTAAAGGTTTCCACCCGGCCCTGCACATGCGGGGCGATCTGCATCAGGTAGTTGCTGTTGAATGCCCACTTCTGTGCGCCAGCGGCGAACTCTTCGACGCTCAGTTCGCGCATCCACTGGCCGTTGAGCCAGGACAGTTTCTCCAGGTCGAAGATCGGCCCGCCCAAGGAAACCCGATTGATGTCGAAATGTTCAACCATCTCGTCGAGGCTGAACTTCTCGCGCTCGTCCGGCATCGACCAGCCCATGCGTCCGAGGTAGTTAAGCATCGCCTGCGGCAGGAAGCCCATGCGCTCGTAGAAAGTGATCGAGGTCGGGTTCTTGCGCTTGGACAGCTTGCTCTTATCCGGGTTACGCAGCAGCGGCATGTAGCACAGCTGCGGTTTGTCCCAGCCGAAGTACTCGTACAGCAGGATCAGCTTGGGCGCCGACGGCAGCCATTCTTCGCCACGCAGCACGTGGGTGATGCCCATCAGGTGGTCATCGACCACGTTGGCCAGGAAGTAGGTCGGCAGGCCATCGGTCTTCATCAGCACCTGCATGTCCATGCGATCCCACGGAATCTCCACTTCGCCACGCAACATATCCGGCACCACGCACACGCCTTCAGTCGGCACCTTCATGCGTACGACATTCGGCTCACCAGCGGCCAGGCGCTGTTGCACCTCTTCACCGGAGAGATGCATGCAGTGGCCGTCATAGCGCGGCGTCTGCTTGGCTTCCATCTGCTCGGCGCGCAGCTTGTCCAGACGCTCGGCGCTGCAGAAGCAGTGGAAGGCATGGCTTTTCTCCACCAGCTCGGCGCTGTACTTCTGGTAGATATGCCCACGCTCACTCTGCCGATACGGGCCGTGCGGGCCACCGACGTCCGGGCCTTCGCTCCACTCGATACCCAGCCAGCGCAGGGCGTCGTAAATCTGCTGTTCCGACTCGCGGGTCGAGCGCACTTGATCGGTATCTTCGATACGCAGGATAAATTCGCCACCGTGCTGACGGGCAAAGCACAGGTTGAACAGGGCGATATAGGCGGTGCCTACGTGCGGATCACCAGTGGGCGACGGCGCGATACGGGTACGAACGGTGGTCATGGCGGCTCTCAGAGAATGTGCAACGGGCAATCTTTCAAGGGCGCGATATTAACAGGCTGGCCGCCGCCGGCTCCAGCCAGCGCGGCTATTTCAGCGACGCCAGCGCCTGCGGCGGGTTAACGCTTTGTCTTGTAGTGCGCAGCAGGCTGGACAACAACGCCAGCCCGCTTAGACTGACGCCCTCTACTGCGGGCCTTGCCACTTTTCCAGGCACCCGCCCTGCCCTCGTCAACTCAGATCGCCATGCCTACCCCATCACGCACCCGCAGCCTGCTGCTGATCGTCGCCTTTGCCACTATTTATATCGGCTGGGGCACCACCTACCTGGCCAACCACTTTCTCCTGCTGGAAGTACCGCCCTTTATCATCGGCTGCCTGCGCTTCTCGATTGCCGGCCTGCTCGCCCTGGCCTGGGTGGTGCTCAGCGGCCAACTGCGCATGCAGCGCAGTGACTGGGGCGGCGTGCTGATTGGCAGCCTGGCCTTGATTGCGGTCGGCCAGGGCGCGCTGATCTACGCCAACCAGTATTTGCCGACCGGCATGCTGGCGATGCTCTACACCACCCTGCCGTTATGGAGCGTAGCGCTGGAATGGCTGCTCGGTGAGCGCCCGCCGCTGTGGGTGATGTGCGGCCTGGCTCTGGCCTGCGGCGGGATTGTGCTGCTGATGAATAACGCTCTGGACCATAGCGCCTCGGCCGAGCAGTGGTTCGCCGGGCTGCTGGTGGTGTTTGCCACGCTGCTCTGGGCCGGCGGCGCCTGGTTGATGCGCCAGCGCCCGCCGTTTCGCTCCAGCTGGCTGGGGCTGAGCCTGCAGATGCTGATCGGCGCACTACTACTGGCGCTGTTCGGCCTGTGGCATGGCGATTGGCAAGCACTCGACCTGCGCGCCATAAGCAGCAATGCCTGGCTGTGGCTGGCCTACTTGGTACTGCCGGTCAGCCTCGGCGTGTATCCGGCGTATTTCTGGCTGCTGCGCGAAGTACGGCCGAGCCTGGTATCGACCTTCGCCTTCGTCAACCCGGTGGTTGCGTTGCTGCTGGGCTACCTGCTGCTGGGCGAACGGCTCAGCCTGATGGCGATGGTGGCCTGCGGCATCACCCTGGGCGGCGTGGTGCTGATTATCTTTGGCCGCCGTTAATCGCAAACCTGTGAAAGGGGCTGGGCGGCACTCCGCTTTAGCCGCGAAGCAGCAGTCACCCTGTCGCGGCTAAAGCCCCTCCCACACGATGTCCCTCCCACATTTACCTAATCAAACCTGCAGCAGTCGATCCCGCAGTTTCTGAATCTCATCGCGCAACTGCGCCGCGGCCTCGAACTCCAGATCGCGGGCCAGGGCATACATCTTCTCTTCCAGCTGGCGAATGCGCTTGCTGATCTCACTGGGCGAGCGCAGCTCGTTCTCGTAACGCGCGCTTTCTTCGGCAGCCTGAGCCATGCCCTTGCGCTTCTTGCTGCGTGAGCCGGGCACAGTGGCACCTTCGAGGATGTCTTGCACATCCTTGAACACGCCCTTGGGGGTGATGCCGTTGGCTTCGTTGAAGGCGATCTGCTTGTTACGGCGGCGTTCGGTTTCACCGATGGCGCGCTCCATCGAGCCGGTCATGCGGTCGGCATAGAGGATCGCCCGACCGTTGAGGTTACGCGCGGCGCGGCCGATGGTCTGGATCAGCGAGCGCTCGCTGCGCAGGAAGCCTTCTTTGTCCGCATCGAGAATCGCCACCAGCGACACTTCCGGCATGTCCAGGCCTTCGCGCAGCAGGTTGATCCCCACCAACACATCGAAGGCGCCGATACGCAGATCGCGGATAATCTCCACCCGCTCCACGGTATCAATGTCCGAGTGCAGGTAGCGCACCTTGACGCCGTGATCAGCCAGGTAATCAGTCAAGTCCTCGGCCATGCGTTTGGTCAGGGTGGTGACCAGCACACGCTCCTCGATGGCCACGCGCTTGTGAATTTCCGAGAGCAGGTCGTCGACCTGGGTCAGGGCTGGGCGCACTTCGATCTGCGGGTCGACCAGGCCGGTCGGCCGCACCACCTGCTCGATCACCCGCCCGGCATGCTCGGCTTCGTAGTTGCCCGGCGTGGCTGAGACGAAAATGGTCTGCGGGCTGGCCGCCTCCCACTCCTCGAAACGCATGGGCCGGTTATCCAGCGCCGAGGGCAGGCGGAAACCGTATTCGACCAGGGTCTCCTTGCGAGAGCGGTCGCCCTTGTACATCGCACCTACCTGCGGCACCGAGACGTGGGATTCATCGATCACCAGCAGCGCTTCGTCCGGCAGGTAGTCGTACAGCGTCGGTGGCGGCTCGCCAGGGCCGCGCCCGGACAGATAGCGAGAGTAGTTTTCGATGCCGTTGCAGTAACCCAGCTCGATGATCATCTCCAGATCAAAACGAGTGCGCTGCTCGAGGCGCTGGGCTTCCACCAGTTTGTTGGTGCTGCGCAGGTATTCCAGGCGCTCGACCAGCTCGACCTTGATCTTCTCCACCGCCTCCAGCAGCACCTCGCGCGGGGTGACGTAGTGGCTCTTGGGGTAGAAGGTAAAGCGCGGCAGCTTGCGGATCACCTCACCAGTCAGTGGATCGAAAGCCGAGATGCTTTCCACTTCATCGTCGAACAACTCGATGCGAATCGCCTCCAGGTCCGATTCCGCCGGGAAGATATCAATCACATCGCCGCGCACGCGGAAGGTGGCGCGGGCGAAATCCATGTCGTTACGCGTGTATTGCAGGTCGGCCAGGCGGCGCAGCAAGGCACGCTGGTCCATCTTGTCGCCACGGTCGACGTGCAACACCATCTTCAGGTACGACTCGGGGCTGCCCAAGCCGTAGATACACGACACGGTGGTGACGATAATTGCGTCCGGCCGCTCCAGAAGCGCCTTGGTCGCCGACAGGCGCATCTGCTCGATATGGTCGTTGATCGAGGCGTCCTTCTCGATAAAGGTATCGGAGGACGGCACATAGGCCTCGGGCTGGTAGTAGTCGTAGAAGGAAACGAAATACTCCACCGCATTGTTCGGGAAGAAGCTCTTGAACTCGCCGTACAGCTGCGCGGCCAGGGTCTTGTTCGGCGCCAGCACCAGGGTCGGACGCTGGATCTGCGCGATCACGTTGGCGATGGAAAAGGTCTTGCCCGAGCCCGTTACGCCGAGCAATGTCTGGTGTGAAAGGCCCGCTTCCAGGCCTTCGACCATCTGCCGAATCGCCTCGGGTTGATCGCCGGCCGGCTGGAAACGGGTGACCAATTGAAACTCGGACATGACGGACCTCGACAAGCGGCTGTGACGCGGCTTGAAAGCCTACGTCAAAACCGGTGAAAAGCGTGTGCCTGCTGTCGCAGCACAGGTTATGCGTCGGTATACTACCGGCCCACTTACGCAACCCCTAGCAGGGTGTTGCCTGATACTCACTTCTCCTCTTCAGAGCTGCCGCATCCATGAGTCTGTTCTCTGCCGTCGAAATGGCTCCGCGCGATCCCATCCTGGGCCTCAATGAAGCATTCAACGCCGATACCCGTGCGACCAAGGTCAACCTGGGCGTGGGCGTTTACTACAACGAGGAAGGCCGCATCCCATTGCTGCGCGCCGTAGCCGAAGCCGAGAAAGCCCGCATTGAAGCCCACGCCCCGCGTGGTTACCTGCCGATTGAAGGCATTGCAGCCTATGACAGCGCCGTACAGAAACTGTTGCTGGGCGCCGACTCTGAGCTGATCGCCGCTGGTCGGGTGATCACCACTCAGGCCGTGGGCGGCACTGGCGCACTGAAAACCGGCGCCGACTTCCTCAAGCGCTTGCTGCCCAATACCGTGGTTGCGATCAGCGACCCGAGCTGGGAAAACCACCGCGCGCTGTTTGAGTCCGCGGGCTTCACGGTGCACAACTACCGCTATTACGATGCAGCCAGCCACGGCATCAACCGCGCCGGCATGCTCGAAGACCTGAAAAACCTGCCAGCACGCTCGGTTGTCGTGCTGCACGCCTGCTGCCACAACCCGACCGGCGTCGACCTATCGCTGGACGACTGGAAAGCCGTATTGGAAGTGCTGCGCGAGCGCGAGCACGTGCCGTTCCTCGACATCGCCTACCAGGGCTTTGGCGACGGTATCGAGCAGGACGCCTTTGCCGTGCGCCTGTTTGCCGCTTCTGGCATCCCGTTCTTCGTCTCCAGCTCGTTCTCCAAATCCTTCTCGCTGTACGGCGAACGCGTCGGCGCACTGTCCATCGTCACCGGCAGCCAGGAAGAAGCCAGCCGCGTGCTGTCGCAAGCCAAACGCGTGATCCGCACCAACTACTCCAACCCGCCAACCCACGGCGCCACCGTGGTGGCCAGCGTGCTGAACAGCCCTGAACTTCGCGCCCTGTGGGAAGAAGAGCTGGCCGGCATGCGCGAGCGTATTCGCGGCATGCGCATGGCCATGGTCGAGCAGCTGGCGGCGCTCAACTGCAAACGCGATTTCGGCTTCGTCGCCCAGCAGCGCGGCATGTTCTCCTACTCGGGCCTTACCGCCGAGCAGGTTGAGCGCCTGAAAACCGAGTTCGGCATCTACGCCGTCAGCACCGGGCGCATCTGCGTGGCCGCGCTGAACCAGCGCAACCTGCCAGCTGTTACTCAGGCCATCGCTGCCGTTCTCTGAGTCACCGGGGAAGTCGATCAGGTATTGACTTCCCCTTTCTAATCAGTAGGATACGCGCCATCGTTCCGCGATAGCTCAGTCGGTAGAGCAAATGACTGTTAATCATTGGGTCCCAGGTTCGAGTCCTGGTCGCGGAGCCAGTAGTTCATCGGGGTATAGCGCAGTCCGGTAGCGCGCCTGCTTTGGGAGCAGGATGTCGGGAGTTCGAATCCCCCTACCCCGACCATTTTTGGTCGTTGGCTCAGTTAGTAGAGCAGTTGGTGTTTAACCACTTACTCATGGGCCAGAAAACCACATGCACCACCCTTTCAAGCCTGCTTGAAAGTAAAAACCCGCCTAGTGCGGTTTTTTTATTGCTTGCCATCCATGGCAACCACCCTCGGGCCGTCGCTACGCGACGTTAAAAACTGTTCCAGACAGTTTTTTATTGGCTATTTATTTGCTCACGGCTACATGGGCCAGCCAGCGCATCAATCGTCAAAAACTATTAAAGCCATTCAAGCACAACATTTCCCCAATCAATCTTGAGCGACTAGACTGCACTTCAATAGAGAACAATTCTCACTCGAGGTGCGCCATGCTCAAGACTGTGACTTTCACCCTGATGCACTTCTGCATTGCCTTCGGCGTCACTTACGCGTTGACCGGCAGCATTGCGGCCAGCGGCTTGGTGGCGGCCATCGAACCGCTGTGCAACTCGGTGGGTTTCTACTTCCACGAGAAGGTCTGGCAGCGCATCGAAGGTCGCTCAACAACTGCAGCTGCACGCCCCAAGCATGCGTGGTTGCATCACCAGGCATAAGGCTTGCTGCCACGGTAAACCCTTGAGCAGGGCGTAAAAACAGCCAGCGAGGTGCTGGGCCAATCCGCTACTATGCGCGGCTCAGCCACCATACGCGCCCGATCATGCCTGCTACTTCTCGCTTCCCTGCTGCTCCCTACGTGTTTGCCTGCCTGCTTGGCCTGCTGGCGCTCTTCGGCCTGTGGTTTGGCATTGGCCAACCGGTCGAACTGGCGGATGCCGCAACGCCCACGCACAAGCTGCAGTGCGCGTCCTACACACCGTTCGACAAAGACCAATCACCCTTCGATCAGCCGATGCAACTGCGCCCCGAGCGCATGGAAGCGGATCTGGCCTTGCTGGCCGAACGCTTCGAGTGCCTGCGCACCTATTCGGTGACCGGCCTGGAAGAGCTGCCGAACATGGCGCGCAAACATGGCCTAAAACTGATCGTCGGCGCCTGGGTCAGCCGCAACCCCGCCGACACTGCGGTTGAGATCGCCGGCCTGGTGAAAATCGCCAATGCCCACCCGGACGTGGTCCAGGCGGTGATCGTCGGTAACGAGGCGCTGCTGCGCAAGGAAGTCACCCCGCAGCAACTGGTGGTGTTGATCGAACAGGTCAAGGCGCAGATTGAGCAACCAGTAACCTATGCCGATGTTTGGGAGTTCTGGCTCAAGCACCCAGAAGTCGCACCCGCAGTGGACTTCATCACCATCCACCTGCTGCCCTACTGGGAAGACAACCCCGCCGGCATCGAAAGCGCGCTGCATGAAGTCGCCGAAGTGCGCCAGACCTTTGGCAACGCCTATGCACCCAAGGACATCCTGATCGGCGAAACCGGCTGGCCGAGCGAAGGCCGCCAGCGCGAAACGGCAGTGCCAAGCCTGGTCAACCAGGCCAAGTTTATCCGCGGTTTTGTCGCCATGGCCGAGCAGAACGGCTGGCGCTACAACCTGATCGAAGCCTTCGACCAACCCTGGAAACGTATCAGCGAAGGCGCTGTGGGCGGTTACTGGGGCCTGTATGACGCGGATCGCCAGGACAAGTCGATCCTCGCCGGGCCCGTATCCAACCTGCCGCACTGGCCGGCCTGGCTGGCGTTGAGCCTGGGCCTGTTTGCCGCCACGCTGCTGCTGGCCGGTCGTCCGCACTCGCCACGCGCCGCGCTGGTGTTGCCGTTGCTGGCGGCGCTGGGCGCTGGCTGTATCGGTCTGTTTGCAGAATTGACGCTGATCACCAGTCGCTACCTCGGCGAATGGCTCTGGGCCGGCGCATTGATTGTGCTGAACCTGCTGGTGCTGGCCCACGCCGCCCTACTGCTCAGCCAGCAGACGGGCTGGCGCGCGCGGCTATTTAACTGGCTGCATAGCAAGGGCGCGCTGTGGCTGGCGCTGAGCGGCTTTGCCGGAGCGGTAATGATGCTCGCGCTGGTGGTAGACGCGCGCTACCGCAGCTTCCCCAGCGCCGCGCTGTTACTGCCGGCGCTGGTCTACCTGTGCCGTCCGGTGGGCGGCTACCGCCGTGAGGTCGCCCTGCTCGCTCTGCTGATCGGCGCCTGCATTGCGCCGCAGCTGTACCAGGAAACCCTGAGCAACTGGCAGGCCCTGGGCTGGGCGCTGACCTGCGCGCTACTGGTGGCAGCGCTGTGGCGCAGTCTGCGGGTCAAAGCGCAAACGGCCTGATCAGGCCGTTTGCGGCGCGCGCACCCAGCGCAGCAGCGCCAGCACCACAGCAAATACCGCGAGGCTGGCGCTGTACAACACCAGCGCCGGCAGAGCGAGTAGCAATGCCGGCACTGCCAAACGCTTGCCCCAGAGACCCGGCAGCACAAACGCCAGCACAGCAATAATCAGCGCAGCCCAGGCCAAGACCCGGAAATGGATCAACCAGCCAAGGCTCGCACGCACCTCGCAGGCCAACTGCTGCGGGGCGTCGACGCACAGGCCGACCCATTGCGCGCCTTCCATCAGTTGGTAACGCAGCGCAAAGCTCAGCGCCAGACACAGGGCTGCAGCGATCAGCAGAGCAGTCAGGGGCAGATAACGGGACATGGGCAACTCAGGCAGATAAACAGGCTGCGCAGGATAAGCCACCGCGTCACGGATAACACCCTCCAGTGATCGCCCCTTGCAGCCTCCCCAGCTAGAATCCAGCCATGCTGATACGTCGCCTGATACTGATCGCCGCAAGCCTGCTCGGCCTCTGGATGCTGTGGGTCATACTGTTGCCCGCGCCCAGCGGCCTGCCGCCCACTACGCCGCTGTCCAGCGGCAGCTGGCGCGTGGCGGAGCACACGGTCAGCAGGCTGGAGAGCTTCCAACTCGAAGCACGTATTCTCGGCCGTGAAGACTACTACCTCGACCGCGGCGCCAAGCTCTCGCCGACTGACCTGGCGCTTGGCTGGGGACCGATGGCCGACCCCGAGGTGCTGCGCCACATCACCATCAGCCAACGTAACCGCTGGTACTTCTGGCGCGCCGAACAACTGCCAATCGAACGCCGGCAGATCGAGATCCACAGCGCCAATATGCACCTGATACCCGCCAACCCTGAAGTAGCCAGCATTCTGGCCGGGCTCAAAACAGGCCAGCAGATTCGCCTGAGCGGGCAACTGGTGCGAATCGACGGTGACGATGGCTATCGCTGGGTCAGCTCGCTCAGCCGCGAAGACACTGGCGACGGCGCCTGCGAGCTGATCTGGGTCGAGCAGTTGGCCGTGCTGCCGTAGCAAACTGGCCTTCCACATGGCGCTTTTGCCTGAAAACTGGCAGTTCTATAACTAAACGGCACTTAGCCTGACTTATGTGGTCAAATCGTTCCGCATCTGACCCGCTCCATCAGCATCAGTCCTAGCTCTCAGAGATTTAGCCATGTCGCATGTCCCTCGTCTGCTTGCCCTTCTCAGTTGCCTAGCCCTGATTGCCCCCGTCAGCGCGGCCGATATCGATGCCAGCAGTTATGGCTTCCCCATCAGCAATGCATTCGAAGCCACCCTGGCGACCACCCCGCCGGAGCTGCGCCCGGAGCTTCCGGCCAACGCCGACATCAACCAGAGCGACTACCAGATCAAACTGCGCCCGGAGCGCGAGTTCGAGCTGCCAGACAATTTCTGGCCGGTCACCAAGATGCGTTACCGCATGGCCAAGCAGTCTGGCGAAGCGCCGCTGATCTTTATCATCGCCGGCACGGGCGCGCATTACGCCAGCAGCACCCCGGAATACCTGAAGAAGTTGTTCTACGGCGCCGGTTATCACGTGGTGCAACTGTCGTCGCCGACCAGTTATGACTTTATGACCTCAGCCTCGCGCTTTGCCACGCCCGGCATTACCCGCGAAGACGCCGACGACCTGTACCGCGCCATGCAAGCCGTGCGTGCGCAGCATCCGCGCCTGAAAGTCAGCGAATACCATCTCACCGGCTACAGCCTGGGCGCGCTGCAGGCGGCCTTTGTCAGCGAGCTGGATGAAACCCGGCGCAGCTTCAACTTCAAGCGCGTACTGCTGCTCAACCCGCCGGTAAACCTCTACACCTCAATCACCAACCTCGACCGCATGGTGCAAACCAAGGTTGAGGGCATCGACAACAGCACCACCTTCTATGAGCTGGTACTGGGCAAGCTGACCCGCTACTTCCAGACCAAGGGCTACGTCGACATGAACGACGCCCTGCTCTATGACTTCCAGAACTCCGGCGAGCAGCTCAGCGACGAGCAGATGGCGATGCTGATCGGCGCGGCCTTCCGCTTCTCCTCCGCCGATATCGCCTTTACCTCGGACCTGATCAACCGCCGTGGCCTGATCACCCCAATCAACTACCCAATCAGCGAAGGGACCAGCCTCACGCCGTTCTTCCGTCGCGCCCTGCAGTGCGATTTCGACTGTTACCTGACCGAACAGCTGATCCCCATGTGGCGCGCGCGCACCGATGGCGGCAGCGTGGCGCAGCTGATCGACCAGGTCAGCCTGTATGGCGTGGCCGACTACCTGAAAAACAGCAGCAAGATCGCCGTCATGCACAACGCCGATGATGTGATCCTCGGCCCTGGTGACCTGGGCTTTTTGCGCCGCACCCTGGGCGAGCGCCTGACCGTTTACCCGCTGGGTGGCCATTGCGGCAACCTCAACTACCGCGTCAATAGCGACGCCATGCTGGAGTTCTTCCGTGGCTAAGCCAACCTTCCTTGCCGTGTTTTTCACCCTGTTGCTCGGCAGCAACCTGGCGCACGCCCAGCACGCGGTTGATGACGACGGTTTCAAGCAGCCGCTGCAGCACCTGCAGTTCAACCCCGGGCTGGATCAGCGCGAGTTCGAGCGCTCAACCCTCAGCGCGCTGCAAGTCTATGACCCGCTGGAGTCGTGGAACCGCCGCGTCTATCACTTCAACTACCGCTTCGATGAGTGGGTGTTCCTACCGATTGTCGACGGCTACCGCTATATCACCCCCAACCTGGTGCAGAGCGGCGTCAGCAACTTCTTCAGCAACCTGGGGGATGTGCCCAGCCTGCTCAACAGCGCGCTGCAGCTCAAAGGCAAGCGCGCCATGCAGACCACCGGACGCCTGCTGCTCAACACCACCCTGGGCGTTGCCGGCCTGTGGGACCCGGCCACGCGTATGGGCCTGCCCAAGCAGCGTGAAGATTTCGGCCAGACCCTCGGCTATTACGGCACACCGGCAGGGCCGTACCTGATTCTGCCGCTGCTGGGTCCGTCGAACCTGCGTGATACCGGCGGCCTGGTGGCGGATTTTGCGGCGAAAAGCCAGGTCAACTGGCTGAATGTCGCCGAAGCCAGCGTCAGCCACCCGGAAATCACCCTGCTGGAAGTCGTCGACCAGCGCTCCACGGTGAACTTCCGCTACGGCCAGCTCAACTCGCCGTTCGAGTACGAGAAGATTCGCTTCTTCTACCATGAGGCGCGCAAGCTGCAGATCGCCGAATAAACCTGCGAGCTTGACCCAAGGGCCGCCCCCAGGTTTTAACCTGGCGCGGCCTTTGTCGATTCTGGAGATTGATTATGCGTGTCGCCCAACTGGCCAAAGCCGCCGCAGTCAGCAGTGAGACCGTGCGCCACTACACCGACCTTGGCCTGCTCCGGCCCACGCGCAACCCGGATAACGGCTATCAGGCGTATTCCAGCGCAGACCTGCAGCGCCTGCGCTTTATCGCCCGCGCCCGCCGTTTGGGCTTTAGCCTGAAAGACAGCCAGCAGATTCTCGCCAGCGCCGATAACGGCCAGGCGCCCTGTTCTGAGGTACGCGACCTGCTGAGTGAACGCCTGGCGGCGCTACAGGCGCATATCGAGGAGTGCCAGCGCCTGGCGCTGGTGATGCAGAACGCCTTCGACGACTGGGCCGACAAGGGCGAATGCGCCCCCGATGGTCAGGCCATCTGCCGCTTGATCGAAGATTTCGAGCCGGATATCGAGCGCCGCCCGGCGACGCCCTGCCCCGCGCACTAAAAACCGCTACTGCGTGTAGCGGCGATGCAGGCCTGGCGGCACACCACTGCTGTCGGTCGGCAACCAGGGACCCTGCGGATTACTGGCCCAGCTCCAGCCGGAGTTCCAGCGGTAATAGGTGCGCTCACGGTAGTACAGGTGAGGCGCGCCGCCGACCACGTACACGCCTAATTGCCCATTCCACTGGCTGTCCACCCCAGGTGGTGGGGCAAAGCGTGGATGGTTGCTGCTGCCACTCGGGCTGGTAACCGGCGCGGTGGCAAGCGGGGTCTGCACGCAAGCACCGAGCCCCAGCAGGCCAACCAGCAGCGCACCATGCAGTAACAGTCTCATGGTGCTTTGCTGTCAGCGCTGTCGATCAGCAGTTGCTGCAGCTCGGTGGTCTTGCTGGCCAACGGCTGACTGCTGCCAATCCACTCGCCGGTCGTGGCGTTACCGCTGCGCGAGATCCGCGCGACCAGCTGCACCTGTTCAAAGCCGGAGATCTTTAGCTGCGGCATCATCGCATCGCTGTCCGACAGGCTGACCTCAGCCGGCAGGTCCGCCACGCTCAGGCGCTTGACCGCCAGCGGCATTGGCGGCCCGGAGACCGCGCGAGCGAAGATAAACACCGCATCCCCCGGTTGCACCTTGGCTTGCAGCTCGGCGGCCAAGGCAACACGTACGGTCAGGCCCTGGCTGGCTGCAGGCGCAGCATCGGCCGCAGGCGCACCAAGCTGCTCACGGGCGCGGTCAATCCCGCCCTGAATCGCCATACGCGAAGGGTCCTCAGCCGGCAGCACCGCCACCAGCTGTTGCCAGCGCTCAATCGCCTGCTGGAACTGCCCGGCTTCATAGGCGGCAATACCGAGCAGGCCAAGGCTGGTGACTTCTGCAGGGTCGCCTTTCAGCGCCTCATCGGTGAGTGCCTGCAGCTGTTCGGTCCATTGCTTGTCACCGGAAAAATACAGCGCCTGCGCCCACTGCCCGAGCAGCTCCGGCTCACGCCCGGCTACATCTATGGCGCGCTCGAAGGCCACGGCAGCATCAGCGGCGCGCTCTTGAGCCATATAGGTACGGCCGAGGAAGTACCAACTTTCAGCGGACTTGGGATCGTTCTTCACCGCAGCTTCGAGGCGTGCAGTCATTTCCTCGATGGTCTTCGGCTGCTGGGCAAAGGCTTGCGCGCGCTCGACATCATCGATGGCGCCCCACTGCTGATACAGGCCATACCCCAGCAGCGGCATCAGCAGCGCAGCAATCAGCGGAATCTTGCCACCCAGCGTGCGCTGGGTCCGCTGCGCCTGCGCGCCTTCGGTATCGGCGAGCAGCTCGCGGGCTGCCTCATCACGGCCATTGGCCAATTGCTCGGCATTCAGCGCACCCGCGTCGTGCTGGCCTTGCAGGTCCAGCAAACGTTCCTGATACAGGGTCACGTTAAGGGCGGTACGGTCTTCTTCGGCCTGCACCTTGCGCGCACGCAGCACCGGGATCAGCAGAAACGCCAGGGCCGTCAGCAACAGCAGGCCGGCGCATAACCAGAATTCAATCATCAGTCTTTCTTATCCACAGGCGTTTGATTAAGCAGAGCAGCCAGACGCTGCTGTTCATCGGCAGACAGGCCACTGGCGGCGCTGCCTGGCTTGCTGCGACGACGCAACAGAATGACCCCGAGCAGGACGAAACCACCGACCAGCAGACCGGCCGGGCCGTACCACAGCAGCAGGGTGCGTGGCGTTACCGGCGGCTTATAGAGGACGAAATCGCCATAGCGGCTGACCAGAAAATCGATGATCTGCTCATTGCTCTGGCCTTCCTCCAGCATGCGGAAGATCTGCGCACGCAGGTCCATGGCTATCGGTGCATCGGAGTCGGCAATGTTCTGGTTCTGGCACTTGGGGCAGCGCAACTCTTCCACCAGATTGCGGTAACGCTCGCGCTCAGCCTCAGTGGCAAATTCGTAGGTGTCGATAGCGGCCTGGGCGGTTCCCAGCAGCGCCAGCCCCAGGACGGCGGCGGTCAGCAAGCGCTTCATGGAGTAACCTCGTCGACCAATTCCTGATAGAGCGGAGCCAGCTGCTCGCGCCAAACACGCTCATCAATCACACCGACAAACTTGTGGCGGATGATGCCGTCCTTGTCGATCAGGAAGGTCTCAGGCGCACCGTACACGCCCAGGTCCAGGCCCAGGGTGCCGCGCGCATCGTTGATATTCAGTTGATAGGGATCATGGAATTCCACCAGCCACTTCTGCGCGGCGGCGTTGTCATCCTTGTAGTTGACCCCATAGATCGTCACACCCAGCTCGGCCAGCTTGTTAAGTACAGGGTGCTCAACCCGGCAGGCCACACACCAAGTGGCCCAAACGTTGACCAGCGCCGGCTTGCCCTTGAGGTCAGCCTCGCTAAGCGTCTTGCCATCCTGCACCGCAGGCAGGGAGAACGCCGGGAACGGCTTGCCAATCAACGCCGAAGGCAGCTCGGTGGGATCGAGGAACAGACCGCGGTAGAGAAACACCGCCACGCCAAGAAAGACCAGCAGCGGCAACAACAGCAGTAAACGCTTCATGCCTGCGCCCCCGCCACGCCCAGTGCATCACGCACGCGGGTGCGCACCTTCATGCGGTAGCGCTTGTCGGCGGCAGCCAGGAAGCCGCCAAAGCCCATCAGCAGCGCGCCGAACCAGATCCAGCGAACGAACGGTTTGATATGCACGCGCACGGCCCAGGCGCCGTTTTCCAGCGGCTCACCCAGGGCTACGAACAGGTCGCGGGTGATCCCGGCGTCGATGCCGGCCTCGGTCATCACCGACTGCTGCACGGTGTACAGGCGCTTCTCCGGATGCAGCACGGCAATCTGCTTGCCGTCTTCGAGGATGCGCACCGTGCCTTTGTCAGAGGTAAAGTTCGGCCCTTCAAAGTGCTCGGCACCTTCGAAAATAAACTGGTAGCCACCAATTTCCACCGACTCACCCGGCGCCATGCGCATATCGCGCTCGAAGCTGCCCATGCTGGTAAGCACCACACCCAGGGCACAAACCGCCATGCCCAGGTGCGCGGTCTGCATGCCCCAGTAACTACGGGTCAGGCTTGGCAGGCCGCGGAAAAAGCCTTTGTGGCGGGTTTTCTCAATAATGTCGCGCAGCCCGGCCAGCACCACCCAGGCGGCCAGCAGGCACACGCCAAGCACCGCCCAGTTGAAGTCGCCGACCAGGAAGGTGGCGATCACTGCCAGCACCACACTGCCGATCAGCACAGGCGCAAGCATGCTCAGTAGCCACTGCAGCGGCGTGTCCTTCCAGCGCACCAGCACACCGACCGCGATCATCGCCATCAGCAGGCCCATTAGCGGTACGAACAGCGCGTTGAAGTACGGCGGGCCGACCGACAGCTTGGCCCCGGTCATAGCATCCAGCACCAGCGGGTAGAGGGTACCGAGCAGAATCATCGCCGCGGCCACCACCAGAATCAGGTTATTCACCAGCAGCAGGGTTTCTCGCGACCACAGGGCAAAGCCGACCTGGCTTTTCACCACCGGCGCACGCACGGCGAACAGCGCCAAGGAGCTGCCCACCACCAACAACAGGAAGGCCAGGATAAACACGCCGCGCTCAGGGTCGCTGGCGAAGGCATGCACCGAGGTCAGCACGCCGGAACGCACTAGGAAGGTCCCCAGCAGGCTGAGCGAGAACGCGGCAATCGCCAGCAGCACGGTCCAGCTCTTGAACACGCCGCGTTTTTCCGTCACGGCCAGGGAGTGGATCAGCGCGGTGCCGACCAGCCAGGGCATAAAGGAGGCGTTTTCCACCGGGTCCCAGAACCACCAGCCGCCCCAGCCCAGCTCGTAATAGGCCCACCAGGAGCCCAGGGCGATACCGATGCCGAGGAAGGCCCAGGCGACGATAGTCCACGGCCGCGACCAGCGCGCCCAGGCGGCGTCCAGCTTGCCACCAAGCAAGGCGGCAATGGCGAAAGCAAAGGCCACGGAGAAGCCGACATAGCCCATGTAGAGCATCGGCGGGTGAATGATCAGGCCGAAGTCCTGCAGCAGCGGGTTGAGGTCGCGGCCATCAACCGGGGTATTGAACAGCAGGCGCTCGAACGGGTTGGAGGTGATGATCAAAAACAGAAGAAAACCGATGCTGATAATCCCCATCACCGCGAGCACGCGGGCGAGCATCTCTTCCGGCAGTTGGCGCGAGAAGATCGATACGGCAAAGGTCCAGCCCGCAAGGATCAGCCCCCAGAGCAGCAGCGAACCTTCGTGCGCGCCCCACACGGCGCTGAATTTGTAATACCAGGGCAATGCACTGTTGGAGTTGTTGGCCACGTAGGCGACGCTGAAATCGTCGACCATAAAGGCGTAGGTCAGGCAGATAAAGGCAAACAGCATAAAGCTGAACTGGCCCCAAGCAGCCGGCTGTGCCAGGCTCATCCACTGCCGATCACCGCGCCAGGCACCGATCAGCGGCAGCGTCGCCTGCACCAGCGCCATGCACAGCGCGAGAATCATCGCCAGATGGCCGAGTTCGGGGATCATTGCGCGTACTCCGATTGAGAGGCCTGCTTGGCCGCTTTGGCCGCGTCATGTTTCTGCTGCATGCCGCTCTGTTCCAGAGCCTGCATCACTTCTGGCGGCATATAGTTCTCATCGTGTTTGGCCAGCACTTCGTCGGCAATCAGCACACCATTGGCGTCGAGCTTGCCCATGGCGACGATGCCCTGCCCTTCGCGGAACAGGTCCGGGAGGATGCCGGTAAAGCGGATGGTTACGCTCTTGGCGCCGTCGGTAACGACGAAATCGGTGTCCAGCGAATCGCTGGAGCGTTTCACCGAGCCCTCCTCAACCAGGCCACCGGCGCGGATGCGGGTGTCCTGCGGGGCCTCGCCGTTGGCGATCTGCGTGGGGGTGTAGAACAGGTTGATGTTCTGCTGCAGCGCACTGAGGGCCAGGGCCACGGCGATGCCGACACCGGCAATGATGGCCAGGACGATATACAGGCGTTTTTTACGCACGGGGTTCACTTCAACTCCTCCCGGCGCAAACGACGCGCCTCGTCTTGCAGGTAACGGCGACGCGCCAGGATTGGCAGCGCCACATTCAGCCCCAGCACAGCCAGGCTGATGGCATAACAGGACCAGACATAAGGCCCGTGGCTGCCCATGGCGATAAATTCGCTAAAGCTGGCAAAACTCATTGGCCTTTCTCCACCAGCGCCTTGACCTCGGCTTTGGCCCAACTGCTGCGCGCCTCACGCTTGAGCACTTCCAGGCGCATACGCAGCAGTAATACCGCGCCAAAGAAGCAGTAGAAGCCCAGCACCATGATCAGCAGCGGCATCCACATCTCGAACGGCATCGCAGGCTTGGATACCACGCTGAAGGTGGCGGGCTGGTGCAGGGTGTTCCACCACTCCACCGAGTATTTGATGATCGGGATATTCACCACGCCGACGATGGCCAGTACCGCACAGGCCTTGGCCGCGCTGTCGCGGTTGGTGATGGCATTGCCCAGGGCAATCACGCCGAAATACAGGAACAGCAGAATCAGCATCGAGGTCAGGCGGGCATCCCACACCCAGTAGGTGCCCCAAGTCGGCTTGCCCCACACCGCGCCGGTCACCAGGGCTATCACGGTCATCCAGGCACCAATGGGCGCGGCCTGCTGCAGGGCGACATCGGCCAACTTCATCTTCCACACCAGGCCGACGATGCCGGCCACCGCCAGCATCACGTAGATCGACTGGGCAAGAAACGCCGCGGGCACATGGATATAGATAATGCGAAAGCTGTTGCCCTGCTGGTAATCCGGCGGCGCAAAGGCCAGCCCCCAGACCAGTCCGACCACCAGCAGCACAGCAGCAGCCAGGGCCAACCAGGGCAGCCAGCGGCTGCTGATTTCATAAAACCACTTGGGCGAGCCGAGCTTGTGAAACCACGTCCAGTTCATCAGGTTACTCATCAGTGCTAGGGCTGATCAGGGCGCAGGCAGGCACCCGGTTCAACCGGCCATTCAGGCTTATTGTCTACTCAGCGACACTGATCGTCAGACCAGCGGCGATGGCAAAAGGTGTCAAGGTCACCGCCAGTGCGGTGAGGCTGGCCAACCACAACAGGTGGCCGACCGCCGGCAATCCTTGCAGGCTGGCTTGTAACGCACCGCTGCCGAGAATCAGCACCGGGATATACAACGGCAAAATCAGCAGCGCGAGCAGCAGACCGCCGCGCTTGAGGCCCACCGTCAGCGCGGCGCCGACTGCACCGAGCAGGCTCAGCACCGGCGTGCCGAGCAGTAGCGAGATCAGCAATACCGGCAGGCAGCGCCCCGGCAAACCGAGCATCAACGCCAGCAGCGGCGCCAGCAGCACCAGCGCCAAGCCGGAGAACAGCCAGTGTGCCAGCACCTTGGCCAGAACCAGAAGAGCCAGGGGGTGCGGCGAAAGGACCCACTGTTCCAGCGAACCGTCCTCGAAATCACTGCGGAAAAGCCCGTCCAGCGAGAGCAGCACGGCCAAAAGCGCCGCTACCCACACCAGCCCCGGCGAAAGGCTTTGTAACAACTGCGTCTGCGGCCCCACCGCCAGCGGGAACAATGCAATCACGATGGCGAAGAACACCAGCGGGTTGGCCAGCTCAGCCGGACGACGAAATAACAGCCGCGCTTCACGGGCCAGCAACAGGCTAAAGACATTGCTCATAACGGACGTTGCCCTAAATCAAGCTCGCGGTAACCGGCCGGCTTGACCGTCAATTCATGGTGCGTGGTCAGCACCACCAGGCCACCCTGCTGACAATGCGCGGCCAGATGATTCTCCAACTGCGCAACCGCCGCTTTGTCCAGTGCAGTAAAAGGCTCATCCAGCACCCACAGCGGTGGCCCAGGCAGATACAGACGCGCCAACGCCACACGGCGTTGCTGCCCGGCGGACAGGGTATGACAGGGCACATCCTCAAAACCGCGCAGCCCCACCGCCGCCAACGCCTGCCAGATGGCCTCGCGCTCGGCGGGCTGATGCAGGGCGCAGAGCCAGGTGAGGTTCTCCTCGGCTGTGAGCAAGCCCTTGATGCCCGCGGCATGGCCGATCCACAACAGATTGCGCGCCAGCTCAGCGCGCTGCTCCGCCAGCGGACGGCCATTCAGGCGAATTTCACCGGCGGTAGGCTGCATCAACCCGGCCAGCAACCGCAGCAGACTGGTCTTGCCGCTGCCGTTGGGGCCAGCCACCTGCAACATCTCACCGGGAACCAGACGCAGCTCCAAACGCTCGAAGAGCATGCGCCAGTCCCGCTCACAGGCGAGCGCCACGGCTTCGAGAAGAGGACTGGTCAAGGCATCGGTACCTAAGATGGATGGCAAAAGCTGTTCAAGTCGGCAGAGTCTTGGCCGCTATACTGACGCAAGTGGAATGCGCAGCCGAACCAGACGGGGCGCGATTATACATGCCATGCCTCGCCTCCCGCAGTGGGCATTTTCGACAGGGTGTAACCCGCCAATGAGCGAAATCAGCAGTCCACGGCCTATTGCGCCAACGCCCCCCAGCACTCGCCCCAACGCCATAGCGGCGGACCTGGCGGTGAAACTGCTGCAGCCCATGCAAGGTCTGCTGGCCAGCGGTGAAACCGCCAAGGCCGAGGTCATCGCCCTCAAAGAAGTGGCGCAGAGTTTTCAGATGCTGCTCAAGCTGACCCTAAACAACGGCAGCCAGACCACCCTGGAAGCCAGTAGTCCACGCCCACTGGCCCAGGGCACATCCCTGGCCGTAACCGCCCTGTCGGAAACCCGCCTGGCGCTGTCTGTGCTGATGGGCGCTGATAAGCCCCTGACCAGCCTGGACCTCGACCAGTTGCCGGTTGGCACCCTGCTTCAGGGCAAGGTGGTGGCGCGCGAGCAGTTGCTGCAAACCCGCTCACAGCAAGTGATCTACAAAGTGCTAGTCAGCCTGCTCAACACGCCGCTGGCCGGCAGCAAGCTATCCCTGGAAACTCCCTTGGCACTCCCGCTGGGCAGCCTGCTCAGCGCCCAGGTACAAGGCAGCCAGGCGTTGAACTTCCTACCGCTAAGCGGCCGCCTCGATCAACTCGCCCTGAGCCAGCAACTGGGCAGCCAAAGCAATCGCCAAGGCTCACTGGAAGGCCTGTTCAGCGCCCTGCAAGGGCTGCGCGGCAATGCCGAAATGAGTGAAGGTCTGCGCACCAGCATCGACAAGCTCTTCGGCGCCATGCCCGACGCCGCTCAACTGAGCAGCCCCAAAGGCCTGGCCATGGCCCTGGAAAACAGCGGCATCCTGCTGGAAAGCAAACTGCTCGGTGGCCAGGGCCAGGCGCTGCCGACCGATCTGAAAGCCAACCTGCTGCGCCTGATCACCCAATTGCTGCCCAACCTGTCAGCCGGCACACCACTGGCCGCGGCCAATGCTGGCTCAGCCCTGGCTCAGGCGATGCCCGCCCTGGCCCGTGACCTGCTCGGCAGCCTTGGCAAAGCCACCAGCCGCCAGCAAGCGCTGAACTTCCCTCTGCCCTCGCGCCTGCTACAGGCGATGGAAGGCGAGGCCGATCTGGAAACCTTGCTGAAGCTCGCCGCTGCAGCCATCTCGCGCCTGCAGACCCATCAGCTCTCCAGCCTGGCGCAGAGCCAGGTCGGCCCGGACGGCAACCTGCTCACCACCTGGCAATTGGAACTGCCCATGCGTAACCAGCAGGAACTGGTGCCCTTGCAGGTAAAAATCCAGCGCGATGAAAGCAACCCACAAGGCAAGTCCGAGAAAAAGGAAACCCTGTGGAAGGTCGAACTGGCCTTCGACCTTGATCCGCTGGGGCCTCTGCAAGTACAGGCGCAACTGGCCCACGGCCGCTTTTCCAGCCAGCTGTGGGCCGAACGCAGCAGCACTGTCAGCCTGATCGATGCGGAACTGGACAACCTGCGCCAGCGCCTGAACACCGCCGGCGTGCAGGTTGGCGAACTGGCCTGTAGCCAGGGCGTGCCACCGCGCGGTCCGCGCACCACGCTGGAACAACGCTGGGTGGATGAAACCGCATGAAGAAGACCGCACCCCGCCAAGCCATCGCCCTCACCTACGACGGCCAGAATGCGCCCGTGCTCAGCGCCAAAGGCGATGACGAGCTGGCCGAAGCCATTCTCGCCATCGCCCGCGAATACGAAGTGCCGATCTACGAAAATGCCGAACTGGTGCGCCTGTTGGCGCGACTGGAACTGGGCGATGCAATTCCCGAACAGCTGTATCGCTGTATCGCGGAAATCATCGCCTTTGCCTGGTACCTGAAGGGTAAAGCGCCGGCCGGCAGTGAGCGCGATAGCGATATCACGCCGCCGCTGCGTCTATTGGAAGGCCCTGCACATTGATTACTGCTTGAGGGTTTGCGGAATCAGGAACGCTGCAGCTTGGCTTGCTGCATCTTGCTCACCAGTTCAGCCTCGGCCTTGCTCAGGCCACAGGACTGGGTCAGGTCATCCACGCTGGCGCCCATGCCAGCCAGACGCGCAGCCTGGGTAAACGACAGGCTACTGGGATCACGTTGCTCAATCTGATTGAGCTTGTCCGGTAACGGCGCGACCACCCGGCGCAACTCGTGCAACTCCTCACCCATCTGTACGCTACCGGTCAGGTAGGCATCCAGACGCCGACTAAGCTCCTTGAGCCGCCGGTCACGCACTGCGTCACGCTCGCCTTGCAGTTTTATGGCGTCGCGCAGCTGCCTGGTTAGCCAGGCGCATGCGCCTATCAGCCCCAGGCAAACCAGGGCCAGCGCGATCAGCAGCGCGTCGAGCATGGCTTAGATGCTCTCCAGATCGGACCACTCTTCTTCGCTCATCATCTTGTCCAGCTCGACCAGAATCAGCAGTTCGCCGTTCTTGTTGCACACGCCCTGGATAAACTTGGCGGATTCGTCGTTGCCAACGTTCGGCGCGGTCTCCACCTCGGATTGGCGCAGGTAAACCACCTCGGCCACGCTGTCGACCAGGATGCCAACCACTTGTTTGTCAGCTTCGATAATCACGATTCGGGTGTTATCGGTCACCTCAGTGGAGTCCAACCCAAAACGCTGACGCGTGTCGATCACGGTTACCACGTTGCCGCGTAGGTTGATGATGCCCAGCACATAGCTCGGAGCACCCGGCACAGGGGCAATCTCGGTATAACGCAGGACTTCCTGGACCTGCATCACATTGATGCCATAGGTCTCGTTGTCCAGGCGGAACGTTACCCACTGCAGAATCGGATCATCAGAACCTTGTGCAGAACTTTTCTTCATGTCCCTAGCCTCGTCATGAACCGCTCGCGGCGGCAATCGCGGGTGTATACCCCGCTGTGATTACTATAGATGCAAAGCTGCGCACATCGCACAGCCCGGCGTTATTCAATGTATCTGGCTGGCGGCCATGCGCTTGGCCGCACCACTGGCAATCAACTCCGCCAGGGATGCGACATCAAGCAAGGCGCACATATGTTCGATAACCGTACCCGCCAACCACGGACGCTGCGTGCGCTGGCTGCGCCATTTGACCTCGTTAGGGTCGAGACGGATCGAGCGGCTGACCTGATGCACCGCCAGCCCCCACTCATAGCCCTCAACGGAAATTACATACTGCAACCCTTCACGGAAATCATCGCGGTAACGATCAGGCATCACCCAGCGCGCGGTATCCAGCACCTTCAGGTTGCCGGCCTGGCACGGCAGTATGCCGAGAAACCAGTCAGGCTGGCCAAATAATGGCGTGAGCTCCTGGCCTTCCAGAGGATAAATCGAACCCAGGCACACCAGCGGCACCGCCAGGGTCAGCCCAGCAACATCAAACAGCAGGCATTCGAACGGCCCTTGAGCCCACTCAGGGCGGCCCTGTAACACAGGTTCAGGCACCACCAGCACCTGCGGGGCCTGCTGCACAGCTTCGACCACCACAGCAGCCTCAACCACCTCCTGCGGCGGCTCGACGCGGACTTCAATTTCCGGCGCGGGCATCTCGATGGTCGGCAGCACCAACGGCCGCGACGCCAGTTCAACCACAGGTTTGGCCGTCACGGTTTGTACTTGCGGCATGGTGCGCGCATCGCGCACCTGCTCTTCCAGCACCGCTGCTTCGAACTCATCCAGAGTGATGCTTTCGGCAAACTCGACCGCAGCCTCCTGCAGCAAGCCGTCCAGATAGGACTGCAAGGCCAGTTGCGAACGTGTAGCGGTGGCTAGGGGACGACTCATGAATACAACCCGCAATAACAATCTGTACAGACTATCGGCCGCGCTAGCGGCAGACTTGAGCCTATATCTTCAGCATAGCCGTTCATCTCAGGCGACCTGTGCGGCAATCTGCTGCGACAGCAGGTGCTTGAGCAACGCACGGTAGGCGATTACGCCACGGCTATTGTTGTCAAACTTGGACGGTGTAAGCCCTGCTCGGCTGGCATCACGCAGACGTGTATCCACCGGAATATAAGCCGGCCACAGGTGCTCGGGGTAGGTGTTGCGCAACACCCGCAACGTGCCCATGGAAGCCTGGGTGCGCCGATCAAACAGGGTCGGCACGATGGTGTAGGGCAACGCCTGCTGACGCGAACGGTTGATCATCGCCAGGGTATTGACCATCCGCTCCAGGCCTTTGACGGCTAGAAACTCGGTCTGCACCGGAATCACCAGTTGCTGACTGGCAGCCAGGGCGTTGACCATCAGCACGCCGAGCAAGGGCGGGCTGTCGATCACCGCATGATCGAAGTCCTGCCAGAGCTGCGCCAGGCTCTTGGCAATCACCAGGCCCAGCCCACTCTGCCCGGGCGACTGACGCTCCAGCGTGGCCAGCGCCGTGCTCGACGGCAGCAGGGAAATACGCTCATCACTGGTAGGCAGCAGCAATTGCTGCGGCAAACCGCGCGGCACACTGCCTTTATGCTGAAACAGATCGAAGCTGCTGTGCTCCAGACTGTCCGGGTCATGCCCGAAATAGCTGGTCATCGATCCATGGGGATCGAGATCGACGATCACCACACGCTTGCCGGCATCGGCCAACAGGCCTGCCAGAGCGATTGATGTGGTGGTCTTGCCGACTCCACCTTTTTGATTGGCTACTGCCCAGACTCTCATCGTTATCATCCTCCCGGTACAGCTGCAGCCTGACCGAGAACGGGGCCACCCTTATGGGGCCGGCGACGGGGGATTGACGGCACCCGCTTGCGGGGCCGGCGCTGCCGGGGCTGGTGCAGATTGCGTGCCAGCCCGTTGCAAGGCCGCATCGGGCTTGGCATTGGCGCTGCCGACACCACTCACGCTACGGCGCACATCTAGATTGCGCGAGATTACCAACACCACCCGCCGATTACGCCCACGCCCCTCGGCGGTGGTGTTATCCGCGACGGGCTGGAACTCGCCATAACCGACTGCCGCCAGCCGGCCGGGGTTGACCCCATCCATAGTCAGCATACGCACGATACTCGCAGCCCGCGCGGTAGACAGTTCCCAGTTGGTCGGGAACTGCGCCGTCTGAATCGGCAGGTTGTCGGTAAAGCCTTCCACGTGAATCGGGTTTTCATAGGGTGCCAGAATTTTGGCTACTTTTTCGATAATGTCGAAAGCCGCATTGTTGGGAATGGCATCCCCGCTGGTAAACAGCAGGCTGGAGCTAAGCTCGATCTCGATCCATAACTCATTGCCACTGACCTTGAGCTGCTCGGACTGAATCAAGTCGCCAAAGGCCTCACGCACGCTGCTGGCGATATTCTGCAGATCATCGGCAGATGACTGCGCGTTTTCCTCATCCACCAGCGAACGATCTGGCTCAGTGGTGCGCGGCCGCTCCTCACCCACCGGAATCGGCTTGATCGCCCGATCCGGCTGATTGAACACCCCGGTCAGGCTGTCGGAAAGAATCTTGTACTTGCCTTCGTTGATTGAGGAAATCGAATACATGACCACAAAAAACGCGAACAGCAAGGTGATGAAGTCGGCATAGGAGACCAACCAACGTTCATGGTTTTCATGTTCTTCTTGATGACGCCTGCGGGCCATAAGGTGTCCCCATCAATCCATAAAGCCTTGCAGCTTCAATTCGATGGAGCGCGGGTTTTCACCCTCGGCAATCGACAGGATGCCCTCGAGCAGCATCTCGCGATAACGCGACTGACGCTGGGCGATGGCCTTGAGCTTGTTGCCAATCGGCAGCAGCAGCAGGTTGGCAAACCCCACGCCGTAGATGGTTGCCACAAAAGCCACGGCAATCCCGGCACCCAGCTTGCTCGGGTCAGCCAGGTTGCCCATCACATGTATCAGGCCCATCACGGCGCCGATAATGCCAATGGTCGGCGCGTAGCCGCCCATGCTTTCGTACACCTTGGCGGCTTGAATATCGCGGCCTTCCTGGGTGTACAGATCGACTTCAAGAATACTGCGAATAGCCTCAGGCTCCGCGCCATCGACCAACAGCTGCAAACCTTTGCGGGCGTAAGGGTCGGCTTCTACATCAGCCACCGCTTCAAGGCCGAGCAGGCCTTCCTTGCGCGCCGTCATGCTCCAGCCAACCACCCGGTTGATACCGCCGGCCAGGTCCACCCGCGGCGGAAAGAAGATCCAGCTGATGATTGCCAGAGCCCGCTTGAACACGTTCATCGGCGCCTGCAAAAACGCCGCGCCCAGGGTGCCGCCGATCACGATCAGCGCAGCCGGCCCATTGAGCAAAGCGCCAGCGTGGCCACCTTCAAGGTAGTTGCCGCCGAGGATCGCGACAAAGGCCAGGATGACCCCAATAAGGCTCAGTACATCCATTAAATGCAGGTCTCCGCCAGGTGCCTGCCAATATCATCCAGCGGGTAGATGGCGTCGGCCAGGTTGGCTTTGACGATGGCCATGGGCATGCCGTAAATCACGCAGCTGGCTTCATCCTGCGCCCACACCTGGCTGCCACCCTGCTTGAGCAGGCGTGCACCTTCACGACCGTCCGCGCCCATGCCGGTCAGCACCACCGCCAGCACCTTGTCGCCATAGGACTTGGCCACCGAGCCGAAGGTGATATCGACGCAGGGCTTGTAGTTCAGGCGCTCATCACCGGGAAGGATTTTCACCACACCACGGGCGTCGACCATCATCTGCTTACCGCCAGGCGCCAGCAGCGCAAGGCCGGGGCGCAATACATCACCGTCCTCGGCTTCCTTGACACTGATACGGCACAGCTTGTCGAGGCGCTCGGCAAAGGCCTTGGTGAAAGCGGCCGGCATATGCTGGATCAGCACAATCGGCGCTGGAAAGTTAGCTGGCAACTGGGTCAACACGCGCTGCAGCGCCACCGGCCCCCCTGTCGAGGTGCCAATCGCCACCAGCTTGTAGGACTTGCGCTTAGGCGCCGCACTGGCCACCGCCGGCGCGGGAGCCGCCGCTGGGCGACCAAGCGTACTGGTGGTAGTTGCAGGGCGTGCCACAGGCTTGGTTTGCGCAGCAGGTGTCGCGCTTGGCGCAACCACAGGCGGCGGACTCAGACTGCGACGGTTACTGCGGGCAATGGTATGAATTTTTTCGCAGAGCAGCTGTTTGACCCGCTCCGGGTTGCGCGAAATATCCTCGAAATTCTTCGGCAGGAAATCCACCGCACCGGCTTCCAGCGCATCCAGCGTCACGCGCGCGCCTTCGTGGGTCAGCGAGGAAAACATCAGTACCGGCGTCGGACAGCGCTGCATGATGTTACGCACGGCCGTGATGCCATCCATCATCGGCATCTCGTAATCCATGGTAATCACATCGGGCTTGAGCGCCTGCGCCTGCTCGATGGCTTCACGGCCGTTAGTGGCGGTGCCGATTACCTGAATATTCGGATCGGCTGAAAGAATTTCCGACACGCGCCGACGAAAAAAGCCGGAGTCATCAACCACCAACACCTTAACAGCCATAAACACTCCTAAGCGGCGCGACAAATAGCTGCGCCGCTAACAATCAGATACGCCGAGCGTAACGTTTGAGCATGCTCGGCACGTCAAGAATCAGGGCGATACGTCCATCACCGGTGATGGTCGCGCCCGACATGCCTGGAGTGCCCTGCAGCATTTTGCCCAGCGGCTTGATCACCACTTCTTCCTGACCGACCAGTTGATCGACCACGAAGCCGATACGCTGGCTGCCAACGGTGAGAATCACCACATGGCCCTCGCCCTGCTCCACATGAGCAGCACTGCCGATCAACCAGCGCTTGAGGTAGAACAGCGGCAAAGCCTTGTCACGCACGATCACCACTTCCTGGCCGTCGACCACATTGGTTCGCGACAGGTCGAGGTGGAAAATCTCGTTAACGTTGACCAGTGGGAAGGCGAACGCTTGATTGGCCAACATCACCATCAGCGTCGGCATGATCGCCAGAGTCAGCGGCACCTTGATGACGATCTTCGAGCCCTGACCCTTGACCGAAAACACGTTGACCGTGCCATTGAGCTGGGAAATCTTGGTTTTCACCACGTCCATGCCCACACCGCGACCGGACACATCGGAAATTTCGGTCTTGGTCGAAAAGCCCGGCGCGAAGATCAGGTTGTAGCATTCGAACTCATTGAGGCGGTCGGCAGCGTCCTTATCCAGCAGACCTTTCTCCACGGCTTTGGCACGCAGCTGATCGGCATCCATACCTTTGCCATCATCGGAGATCGACAGCAGGATATGGTCGCCCTCCTGCTCGGCGGACAGGATCACCTTGCCGCCACGTGGCTTGCCCGAGGCTTCGCGCTCTTCCGGGGTTTCAATGCCGTGGTCGACCGCGTTACGCACCAAGTGGACCAATGGATCGGCCAGGGCTTCAACAAGGTTCTTGTCGAGATCGGTTTCTTCACCGACCAGCTCCAGGTTGATCTCTTTTTTCAGGTTGCGCGCCAGATCGCGGACCAGACGCGGGAAGCGCCCGAAGACCTTCTTGATCGGCTGCATGCGGGTTTTCATCACCGCCGTTTGCAGATCAGCCGTTACCACATCCAGGTTGGACACTGCCTTGGACATGGCTTCATCGCCACTGCTGGCACCCAGACGCACCAGACGGTTCCGCACCAGCACCAGTTCGCCGACCATGTTCATGATTTCATCCAGCCGCGCGGTATCAACCCGCACAGTGGTTTCCGCCTCGCTAGGCGGCGCAGCCTTCTCGGCTGTAGGTGCGGCAGCCGGAGCAGCAGGTGCCTTGGCCGGCTCCGCCTTGGCAGCAGGTTTTGCAGCGGGTTTAGCGGCGGCCTTGGCAGGTTCAGCAGGTTTGGCAGCCGGCGCTGGCGCAACAGGTTTGATCGCTTCAGGCTCGACAAACTTGCCTTTGCCATGCAGTTGATCAAGCAGTGCTTCGAACTCATCGTCGGTGATATCACCGCTCGGCGCGGCAGCAGGCTCAGCTTTGGCCGCAGGTGCGGCAGGCGCCGCTACAGCAGGCGGGACAAACTGGCCTTTGCCATGCAACTGATCGAGCAGCGATTCGAACTCATCATCAGTGATCTCATCGCCGGCCGAGGCTGTTGCCGCTGGCGCAGCAGCAACTGGCGCGGCCGGTGCAACAGCAACGTCAGGCGCTACAAACTGCCCCTTGCCGTGCAGCTGATCGAGCAAGGATTCAAATTCATCATCGGTGATTTCATCACTGCTGGCTGCACTGGGAGCTTGCGCCGGAGACTCGTCCAAGGAGCCCAGCAACTGCTCGAACTCACTGTCGGTGATATCGCCAGCAGCCTCAGCAATCTCGATTTCAGGCTCGGGCTCAGCCTGCGCTTCAACCGGCGCGGCTTCCTCTGCACCTGCTGGCTCAGCCAGGCGTGCCAAGGCAGCAAGCAGTTCAGGAGTGGCGGGAGTCAGGTCAGTACGCTCACGTACTTCGGTAAACATGCTGTTGACGGCATCCAGTGCTTCCAGCACCACATCCATCAACGCGGAGTCGACGCGCCGCTCACCCTTACGCAGGATGTCGAAGACGTTTTCTGCGATATGGCAGCATTCCACCAGCTCGTTGAGCTGGAGAAAACCGGCACCACCTTTGACGGTATGAAACCCGCGAAAAATAGCGTTGAGCAGATTCATGTCGTCCGGGCGACTTTCCAGCTCAACGAGCTGTTCGGACAGTAGTTCAAGAATCTCGCCGGCCTCTACCAGGAAGTCCTGGAGGATTTCTTCATCGGCGCCGAAGCTCATAAGACGTGCTCCTAAAATCCCAGGCTGGAAAGCAGGTCGTCGACATCATCCTGATTGGATGCGACGTCTTCACGCTTATCGGCATGAATCTGCGGACCTTCACCATGCGAAGGCTCTTTTTGTTTTTCTTGTTCGGCACGCAACAACTCATGGTTGTGCTCAATGCCGGCAAACTGATCCACCTGACTGGCCATCAGCACCAGCTTCAGCAGGTTGCTTTCCACTTCGGTCACCAGCTGCGTTACACGCTTGATCACCTGACCGGTCAGATCCTGATAATCCTGAGCCAGCAAAATGTCATTGAGATGCCCAGAAATCTTGGCACCATCACGCTCGCTGCGAGCAAGAAACAGCTCAACGCGCTTGGCCAGTTCACGGAAACCATCGGCGCTCATCTCGCGGCGCATAAAGCGCCCCCAGTCAGCGCTCAGGCTTTGCGCCTCATCACTGAGGTCATTAACCAGTGGTGCGCTCTGCTCAACCAGATCCATGGTGCGATTGGCCGCTTTCTCGGTCATCGTCACCACGTAATTCAGCCGCTCGGTGGCATCGGTGATTTGCGAGACCTCAGTGGCATGCGGCACGCGAGGGTCGAGCTGGAAATTGACAATGGCGTTATGCAGCTCACGGGTCAGCTTGCCGACCTCGTGATACAGGCCGCGATCACGCGCCTTGTTGAGCTCATGTATCAGCTGTACCGCTTCACCAAAGTTGCCTTGTTCCAGGCTGTCTACCAGTTGGCGAGCGTTGTGTTTCAGGGTCGACTCAAGGTCACCCTGAACGGAATCTTTATGTTCCATAGCACCCTCATGGCAGACATCAGCCGTTGACCCGCTCGAAGATCTTTTCAATCTTCTCTTTCAGTACCTGGGCAGTGAACGGTTTGACTACATAACCGTTAACCCCAGCCTGGGCTGCTTCGATGATCTGATCGCGCTTGGCTTCTGCGGTAACCATCAACACCGGCAGGGTTTTCAGGCGCTCATCGGCACGCACCGCGCGCAGCAGGTCGATGCCCGTCATGCCGGGCATGTTCCAGTCAGTCACCAGAAAATCGAAGCTGCCGCTCTGCAGCATGGGCAGCGCGGTGACGCCATCATCGGCTTCCGCTGTGTTGGTGAACCCCAAGTCACGCAGGAGGTTCTTGATGATCCGTCGCATCGTTGAAAAGTCATCAACGATGAGGATTTTCATGTTCTTGTCCAAGTCGACCTCCGTACAGTCCCAAACGCACCCAGCAACCTGTATGCGCTTTTAATCGTGAAACCGGCCCAGCGTTAGCGAATGCAACTCAATGTGCGCGCCACTCGCCCAGACGAGCGCGTAAACGAGCGGCACACTGACTGTGTAGTTGGCTTACACGTGATTCGCTAACCCCCAACACCTCGCCGATCTCTTTAAGATTCAATTCTTCATCGTAATATAGCGCTAACACCAGGCGCTCGCGCTCCGGCAGGTTGGCAATGGCATCTGCCAGGGCCGCCTGAAAGCGTTCATCTTCCAGATCACGAGAAGGTTCGAGGTGGTTGCTGCCAGCGTCTTCACCCAACCCACCGTGTTCACCGTCCTGCAACAGGTCGTCGAAACTGAACAGGCGGCTGCCTAAAGTGTCGCCAAGAATGCCGTAGTAATCCTCGAGACTCAATTGGAGTTCGGCCGCAACCTCTTGATCTTTAGCGTCTCTGCCGGTTCTGGCCTCAATTTTTCGAATTGCGTCGCTGACCATGCGGCTATTGCGATGCACTGAGCGGGGCGCCCAGTCACCTTTGCGCACTTCATCAAGCATCGAACCGCGAATGCGAATGCCGGCGAATGTCTCGAAACTGGCGCCTTTGCTGGAGTCGTATTTTTTTGACGCTTCGAGCAGGCCGATCATCCCGGCCTGAATCAGATCGTCTACCTGCACATTGGCCGGTAGACGGGCCAGCAGGTGATAGGCAATGCGTTTGACCAGGGGCGCGTAGCGCTCGATCAACTGGTGCTGGGAATCCTGCGCCTGCGCCTTGCTATACATACGAAGTCCAGAGGCTGCTGTCATATGGCCGTGTCCGCGATCGGTTGCTGCACCAGACGCTCAACGAAAAACTCCAAATGACCGCGCGGGTTGGCCGGTAACGGCCAGGCGTCGACTTTCTGGGCTATCGCCTTGAACGCCAGCGCGCACTTCGAGCGCGGGAAGGCTTCGTAGACCGCGCGCTGCTTCTGCACGGCCTTGCGCACTGACTCGTCATACGGCACGGCGCCTACGTACTGCAGGGCAACGTCGAGAAAACGGTCGGTGACTTTAGTCAGCTTAGCAAAGAGGTTGCGACCTTCCTGCGGGCTGTGGGCCATATTGGCCAATACACGGAAACGATTCATGCCGTGGTCGCGGTTGAGCAATTTGATCAGCGCGTAGGCGTCGGTAATCGAAGTCGGTTCATCGCACACCACCACCAGCACTTCCTGGGCGGCGCGCACGAAGCTGACCACGCCATCACCGATACCGGCAGCGGTGTCGATGATCAGCACATCGAGGTTGTCACTGATATCGCTGAATGCCTGAATCAGCCCGGCATGCTGCATGGGTGACAGCTGCACCATGCTCTGAATGCCAGACGCCGCCGGCACGATACGAATGCCCCCCGGCCCCTGCAGTAAGACATCGCGCAGCTCACATTCGCCGCTGATAACGTCTTCCAGGGTGCGTTTGGCGCTCAGGCCAAGCAGCACATCGACGTTGGCCAAGCCCAGGTCGGCGTCCATCAACATCACCCGACGGCCGAGATCAGCCAGGGCCAACGCCAGGTTCACCGAGACGTTGGTCTTACCGACGCCACCTTTGCCGCCGGTCACCGCAATCACCTGTACGGGATGCATACCCATATTTCTACACACCTTGTCTAACTTCGACTGGAGCCACTTGGCCGGCTAAGCGCGGTTCAATTCCAACAGCCTGACGCTTAACTGACGCGTCGTGCGGGTTGCTGGTAAAGGCCGGCAAACATCTCCGCCATCGTATCCTCGCTTGGATCCTGGGTCGCCTGCAGCCCTACGGCCCGGCTAACCAGTTGATGACTGCGGGGAATCTGCAAGTCATCGGGAATGCGTGGCCCATCAGTGAGATAGGCTACCGGTAGACGCTGGCTAATAGCCAGTCCTAAAACCTCACCCAGGCTAGTGGCTTCATCCGCCTTGGTCAGGATGCAGCCAGACAAGCCGCAGCGCTTATAACTATGGTAGGCGGCTTTCAGCACTTGGCCCTGGCTGGTAGCGGCCATTACCAGATAATTTTTTGCATTGACGCCACGGCTGGCCAGGGTTTCCAGCTGCATACGCAGGGCTGGGTCGTTGGCTGGCAGGCCGGCAGTGTCGATCAGCACCACACGCTTGCGCGCCAGCGGGGCCAGGGCCTGGGTCAGCGACTGCCCCGGGTCGACCAGAGTTACCGGCACATTGAGGATGCGCCCCAGAGTCTTGAGTTGTTCTTGAGCGCCGATGCGGTAACTGTCCAGGCTGACCAGGGCAATATGCTGCGCGCCGTACTTGAGCACGTAACGCGCGGCCAGCTTGGCCAGGGTGGTGGTCTTGCCCATGCCCGCCGGGCCCACCAGAGCGATTACACCGCCCTCTTCCATTGGCTCTTGCTTCGGCGTTTTGATTGCGTGAGCCAGATGCGCCAGCAACATGCGCCAGGCCTGACGCGGTTCGGTCACGGTGCTGACACGCTCCAGCAGCGCTTTCGACAATTCGGCCGACAGGCCCATGCGCTGCAGGCGGCGCCACAGATTGGCTTGCTGCGGACGACGGTTCTGCAGCTGGCCCCAGGCAATCGAGCCCAGCTGCACTTCGATCAGTTCACGCAGGCCGTGCAGTTCAAAACGCATGGCATCCAGGGCACGCTGATCGGTTGCCACAGCAGGCGCAGCCTGAGATTTGCGCATCACGGCAGCCAGGCTGTCAGCAGGCAGGCTATCGGCAGCGCCAAACAGCTGGCGGTCCTTGCCGGCATCGACTTGGGTGCGGGTGGTCAGCTCGGCCTGGGCCGTGGCGATTTTTGCCTGGGTCTTGCGCAGCTCGGCTTCCAGCGCCGGGTTGGGCTGACGGGCCGGTGCGGCAGGCACCTGATAATCCAGTGCGGCGGTCAGTTCGACACCGCCGGCTACCCGGCGATTGCCAATGATCGAGGCATCGGCACCCAGCTCATCACGCACCAGCTTCATGGCGGTACGCATATCGGCGGCGAAAAAGCGTTTGACCTGCATGGCCTGTAACCTCGGTTAGTTCTGCCCCACCGTCGCAACGATGGTGACCTGCTTGTTATCCGGAATTTCCTGGTATGCCAGTACATGGATACTCGGAACCGCCAGCCGCGCGAATCGCGAGAGCATCGCCCGGACCGGACCGGCTACCAGCAGAATCACTGGCTTGCCGAGCATTTCCTGGCGCTGCGCCGCTTCCACCAGGGAACGCTGCAGCTTCTCGGCCATGCCCGGCTCCAGGAGGATGCCCTCCTCGGAGCCTTGACCGGCCTTCTGGATACTGTTGAGCAATATCTGTTCCAACCTGGGTTCCAGGGTGATCACAGGCAGCTCCAGCTCTAGTCCCACAATGCTTTGCACGATTGCCCGAGCTAACGCGACGCGTACAGCGGCGACCATCGCGGCGGGATCTTGACTCTTCACCGCGACATTGGCGATGGCCTCGGCAATGGTGCGGATATCGCGCACCGGCACTTGCTCCTGCAGCAAGGTCTGCAGCACCTTGAGCAGGGTCGACAGGGAAATCATCCCCGGCACCAGCTCCTCGGCCAGCTTGGGCGAGCTCTTGGCCAGCAACTGCATCAGTTGCTGCACTTCTTCGTGACCGAGCAGCTCGTGGGCATGCTTGTGCAGCACTTGGTTGAGGTGGGTGGCGACCACGGTGCTGGCGTCCACCACGGTGTAGCCGAGCGACTGCGCCTGATCACGCTGAGTCGGGTCGATCCACACCGCCTCCAGACCAAATGCCGGGTCTTTAGCGGCGATACCGTTAAGCGGGCCGAACACCTGACCGGGGTTGATCGCCAGTTCACGATCCGGATACACCTCGGCCTCGGCCACGCTGACGCCCATCAGGGTCAGGCGATAGGCATTGGGCTGCAGGTCAAGGTTGTCGCGGATATGCACCGAAGGCATGAGAAAGCCCATCTCCTGGGAAAGCTTCTTGCGCACGCCCTTGATCCGCGCCAGCAGCTGCCCCCCCTGATTACGGTCCACCAGTGGAATCAGGCGATAGCCCACCTCCAGGCCGACCATATCCACCGGGGTTACATCATCCCAGCCTAGCTCTTTGACCTCCTGGGCCTTCTGCGCCGGCAGCAACTCCTGCTGGCGCTGCACCTCCTTGATCTCGTTTTCCTTGGTTGCACGCTGCTTGTTGGCAATCCAGTACGCCGCACCGGCAGCCACCAGGCCCAGGCTGATAAAGGAAAAATGCGGCATGCCGGGGACCAGGCCCATGGTGATCATCACCGCAGCGGTCACCGCCAGCGCACGCGGCGAGGCGAACATCTGCCGATTGACCTGGGCGCCCATGTCTTCCGAACTGGAAACCCGGGTCACCATGATCGCCGCAGCTGTCGACAGCAGCAGCGAAGGGATCTGCGCCACCAGACCATCACCGATAGTCAGCAAGGTGTAGATGCGCCCAGCGTCAACAAAACTCAGAGAGTGCTGGAACATGCCGATGGCAATGCCACCGATCAGGTTGATAAACAGAATCAGCAGACCGGCAATCGCATCGCCGCGCACGAACTTGCTGGCACCGTCCATGGAACCGTAGAAGTCAGCCTCCTGAGACACTTCACTGCGACGCTTCTTGGCCTCAGCCTGGTCGATCAACCCGGCATTTAGATCAGCGTCGATGGCCATCTGCTTGCCGGGCATGGCATCCAGGGTGAAACGTGCGCTGACTTCGGAGATACGCCCAGCGCCCTTGGTGACCACCACGAAGTTGATGATCATCAGGATCGCGAACACCACGATACCGACCACGTAGTTGCCGCCGATCACCACTTCACCGAAGGCCTGGATCACCTTACCTGCGGCGTCGTGACCGTCCTGGCCGTTGAGCAGCACCACCCGCGTGGAGGCGACGTTGAGCGCCAGGCGCAGCAAGGTGGCCGCCAGCAGAATGGTCGGGAATACCGCGAAATCCAGTGGACGCAAGGCGTAGATCGCCACCAGCAAGACAACAATCGACAGGGCAATACTGAAGGTGAACAGCACATCGAGGAGAAACGGTGGAATCGGCAGCATGACCATGCCCAGCATGACCAGCAGCATCAGCGGTATGCCCAGGTTGCCCTGCTTCAACCCCGACAGGTTGCTGCGCACATCACCGATCATTTGCGAGCGATCTATTGCCACACCACTACCCCAGCCAATTCAATCTTTTGACGCGAGCCGCGCCTTTGGGGAGGGTTTTGCAAGAAGCTGTCCAACTTTGCCAGAGCCAGGCAAACAACCGCCAAGCCTGCTGCAATGAGGCTAAGCGTCACTCGTCGCGGCGTAAATCCGGCGGAATTGGCATATCCGGCAGCGGCCCTGGGCGCTTGCCCTTGCCGGCCTGGTACTGGCGCAGCTGGTAGACGTAAGCCAGCACCTGGGCGATGGCCAGGTACAGGCCGGCCGGGATTTCCTGATCCAGTTCGGTGGAATAGAACACCGCCCGCGCCAAGGCCGGCGACTCCAGCACCATCACCTTGTGCTCATTGGCGATTTCGCGAATCTTCAATGCGGTGAAATCACCACCTTTGGCCAGCAGCACTGGAGCGCTGCCCTTGGCCGGGTCGTACTTCAAGGCCACGGCAAAGTGCGTCGGGTTGGTGATCACCACGTCGGCGTCGGGTACCGACTGCATCATGCGCCGCTCGGCCATTTCCCGCTGCAGCTGGCGAATACGCTGCTTGACCTCGGGCTTGCCTTCGCTGTCCTTGTACTCGTCGCGTACTTCCTGCTTGGTCATCATCAGCTTCTGCTTGCTGCTCCAGAGCTGAAACGGCACGTCTACGGCGGCAATCAGAATCAACCCGCAGGACATCCACAGCGCACTCCAGCCCACCACCGTTACAGCATGCAGGATGGCCGACTCAATCGGCTCATGGACAATCGCCAGCAGGTCGTCCTGCCAGGCCGACAACACGGCAACGCCTACCAGCAGAATCAGAATGAACTTGGCCAGGGCTTTGAGCAGCTCGACCAGCGCCTGCACAGAAAACATCCGCTTCAGCCCGGCCAGTGGATTCATTCGACTGGCCTTGGGCGCCATGGCCTCGGCAGAAAACAGCCAGCCCCCAAGAGATATCGGCCCCAGGATGGATGCAATCAACAACAGCATAAACAACGGGAACAGCGACTCCAGGGCAGCCTCCCCAGACGCCGCCAACCACAGCCCCATGCTCCGCTCATCCATGATCACGTCACGCGACAACGAGAAGTTGCCACGCATGATGTCGAGCATGGCGCTGCCCATGCTGCCGCCAAACGCCAGCAAGCCGCCGAAGCCGCCGAGGGTTACGGCCAGGGTATTAAGCTCTTTGGAACGGGCGATCTGGCCCTTCTCACGGGATTCGCGTACGCGCTTCTCCGTGGGTTCCTCACTCTTATCGGCACCGCTCTCGGATTCGGCCATGGCTTAACTCGCCCGCGCCATTTCACGCAAGAATTGCAACGCCTCGGTGGCAAACACCTGGTACTGCGCAAGGATATCGGCCATGCCGATCCAGACGATTACCATACCCAGCACCAGGGTCAGCGGAAAACCAATGGAGAAAATATTCAACTGCGGCGCGGCGCGGGTCATGACCCCGAACGCCAGGTTGACCACCAGCAGCGCGGTAACTGCCGGCAACACCAGAAGCAAGGCTGCGCCCAGCACCCAGTTCAGCTTATTGGCAATTTCCCAGTAGTTCTCCACCAGAAAACCACCACCCACTGGCAGGGTGAAAAAACTTTCGGTGAGCACTTCGAACACCACCAGATGAGCATTCATGGCGAGAAACAGCAGGGTGACCAGGATCATAAACACCTGACCAATCACCGGCACCGAAATACCGTTAGCCGGGTCGACCATGGAGGCAAAGCCCAGGCCCATCTGCATGGCGACGATCTGCCCGGCAATCGCAAAAATCTGGAAGAACAGCTGCAGAATAAAACCCAGCATCATGCCAATCAGAATCTCCTGGGCGATCCAGATAAACGCCTGCACGCTGATCGCATCGATCACCGGCATCGGCGGCAGGGTCGGCATGATCACCAGACAGATAGCCAAGGACAGATACAGGCGTACACGCGCCGACACCAGCTGCGTGCCAATGATCGGCATAAACATCAGCAGCGCAGCAATGCGAAACAGCGGCAGCAGAAAACTGCCCACCCACGCACCGATCTGCTCGTTGCTTAGCTCGAGCATGTCAGCCGATCAGCATCGGAATATTCATGATCAGGTTCTCGGTGTACTCCATCAGCTGACGCACCAGCCAGGGACCGGCAAAAATCAGCACCAGCAAAATGACCAACAGCCTGGGTAAAAAACTCAAGGTCTGCTCGTTGATCTGAGTCGCGGCCTGAAACATCGCCACCAACAACCCAACTATCAGACTCGGCACCACCAGAATCGCCACGATGCTGGCGGTCAGCCACAGGGCACCACGCACAATATCCACCGCCACTTCAGGGGTCATGGCTAGGTGCCTCCGAAGCTGGCGGCCAGGGTGCCCATAATCAGCGCCCAACCATCAATCAACACAAACAGCATGATCTTGAACGGCAGGGAAATAATCAGCGGCGAGAGCATCATCATCCCCATCGCCATCAGAATACTGGCGACCACCATGTCGATGATCAGGAACGGGATAAAGATCATAAAGCCGATCTGGAAGGCGGTTTTCAGCTCGGAGGTGACAAACGCCGGCACCAGAATGGTCAACGGCGCATCTTCCGGCGTGGCAATGTCGGTACGCTTGGACAGGCGCACAAACAGCTCCAGATCACTTTCGCGGGTCTGCGCCAGCATAAAGTTCTTGATCGGCCCTTCGGCCTTGACGATGGCGTCCTGCGCCGTCATCTGCTCGTTCAGGTAGGGCTGCAGCGCCTCGCGGTTAATCTGATCGAACACCGGGGCCATGATAAACATGGTCAGAAACAGCGCCAGGCCAACCAGAATCTGGTTCGACGGCGTCTGCTGCAAGCCCAGGGCCTGACGCAGAATCGAGAAGACGATGATGATCCGGGTAAAGCTGGTCATCAGCATGACAAACGCTGGAATAAAGCTCAGCGCCGTCATGATCAGCAAGATCTGCAGGCTGACCGAATATTCCTGCTGCCCGGCCGTGTCAGTACTCAGGGTGATTGCCGGGATCGACAGCGGGTTGCTGCCCGACTGAATCAAGGTACTGGCAGTCGGCGGATCTGCGGCGAACGCCAGCGAAGCCCCCAGGCTAAAAACCAACACCAGCAACAAACGCAGCATCAAGACTTGTCCTTCTGGTCCTTGCCCAACAACTCCATCAGGCGCTGGGCAAACTCGGTAGAAGCCGGCTCGGCATCCGGTAAATGCACCGGCTCCTTCAACACATGCAGCGAGGTGATGTTGCCTGGCGTCAACCCCAGCAACACCTGCTCGCTGCCCACCTGCACCAGCACCAGGCGATCACGCGGGCCCAGGGCCTGGGTTGCCAATACCTTGATCACCTGACCGCCACGCGGCACGATTTGCTGCACCCGGCGCATCAGCCAGGCCAGCAGAAAGATCAAACCGATCACCAGCAGCAGACCCAGCAGCAACTGCACAAGCTGCCCGCCCATGCCCGCTCCAGCAAGGGGTACAGCCGTTTGCGCGGCAGGCTCTGCAGCAATCGCTGCAAAGGGTAAAGCCAGGCCCAGCAGAAGGAGTCTATGCATGGTTAGCGCAGCTTCTTGATGCGTTCGCTTGGGCTGATCACGTCGGTCAGGCGAATGCCAAACTTTTCGTTCACCACCACCACTTCGCCGTGGGCAATCAGGGTGCCGTTGACCAGTACATCCAGCGGCTCACCGGCCAGGCGATCCAGCTCAATCACCGACCCCTGGTTAAGCTGCAGCAGGTTGCGGATGGTGATATCGGTATTGCCGACTTCCATGGAGATCGACACCGGGATATCCAGAATCACATCCAGATTCGGCCCGTCCAGATTAACCGGCAGATTGATCTTCGGCGCACTGTCGAACTCTTCCATCGGCGCACGCGGCGCCGCTGGCCCTGGATCGCTGGCGGCAAGCATGGCGTCGATATCGTCCTGTCCGGCATCACCGGCCTCGGACAATGCAGCCGCCCACTCATCAGCAAGTGCCTGTTCCTCGGGGGAGCTGGCTTCGTTTTCGTTTTCGTCTGCCATCGTTTTTCCTCGGCTGGCGTTGAATAGGGGGATTAGCGGTTACGCTCAATGGGGCCGAGCACCTGCAAAGCCAGTTTGCCTTTGTGCGCCCCCATCTTGACCTTGAATGAGGGCACGCCGTTGGCACAGAGCACTACGCTTTCCGGCAATTCCACCGGTATCACGTCACCGGGCTGCATATGCAGAATGTCGCGCAGCTTGAGCTGGCGGCGGGCAACAGTTGCGCCCAGCGGCACACTGACGCCAAGAATGTCTTCGCGTAGCGCCTTGATCCAGCGCTCGTCCTGATCGTCGACATCGGACTGGAAGCCCGCGTCGAGCATCTCGCGGATCGGCTCGATCATCGAATAAGGCATGGTGATATGCAGGTCGCCGCCACCGCCGTCCAGCTCGATATGGAAGGTGGAGACCACAATCACTTCACTGGGGCTGACGATGTTGGCCAGCGCCGGGTTCACTTCCGAGTTGACGTACTCGAAGTTGATATCCATCACCGCGTGCCAGGCTTCCTTGAGGTCGATAAACGCCTGATCCAGCACCATGCGCACCACGCGCAACTCGGTGGGGGTGAATTCGCGACCTTCGATCTTGGCGTGACGGCCGTCGCCGCCAAAGAAGTTATCCACCAGCTTGAACACCAGCTTGGCATCGAGAATAAACAAGCCAGTGCCGCGCAGCGGCTTCATCTTTACCAGGTTGAGGCTGGTCGGCACGTACAGCGAGTGCACGTACTCACCGAATTTCATCACCTGCACGCCACCCACCGCCACATCGGCAGAACGGCGCAGCAGGTTGAACATGCTGATACGGGTATAGCGGGCGAAACGCTCGTTGATCATCTCAAGCGTCGGCATGCGCCCACGGACAATCCGGTCCTGGCTGGTCAGGTCATATTGTTTGACGCTTCCCGGTTCGGCTTCGTCCTCGGTTTCAACCAAGCCGTCATCGACACCATGCAGCAGGGCATCGATTTCATCCTGGGAAAGCAGGTCTTGCACAGCCATATACGGCTCCTGATTACTGCAACACGAGGTTGGTGAACAACACTTGCTCGACCGTAACCTTGCCGGTCTCTTTCTCGGCCAGCTCCTGCACGCTGGCGGTCGCCTGCTGGCGCAGCATTTCTTTGCCCACCGGGGTAATCAGGGAAGCAAAGTCCTGACCGGAAAACAGCATCACCAGGCGGTTACGTAACACCGGCATATGCACCTTGAGCGCATCCAGGGCCGCCTGATCACGGGTCATCAGAGCCACGCTGACCTGCATATAGCGGGCACGGCCCTGATGGTTGAAGTTCACCACAAAGGCCGGCGACAACTCTTCATAGATCGCCGCCTGCTTGACTGGCACCGCAGGCTCGGCACTGGCTTCTGCCTTGGCCTCATCAGCACCTGCATCCTTTTTGTTCAGAAAGAACAAGGTTCCCCCCACGGAAAGGCCCACAGCCAGCAGCACAGCAATAACGATAATAATGATCAGCTTCATTTTGCCGGCTGGTTTCGCCTCGGCATTTGCCGCTGCGGGTGCTGCTTCTTTCTTAGCCATGCCAATAATCCGTCGTTATTCGGAGTTCTATCCGTTTTCAAAGGGTTAAGAGCAAGTGTTATGCCAGTCTGTTAACAAACCTGCTCAGTACGGGTGGCCCAGCACCTGCGGGTGATATGGCCAAGGCATTAGATAAACCCACGCCCCAAAAAAATCGCCCAGCTCCCACACAATGGGAGCCGGGCGAAATGCAGTTTAGATCAGTGGGGCAAGCAACTACAGCAGCAAGCGCTCTATGCGTAGTAATCGACCAAGCCACGAGCACTCACTGATGTCGTGCGAGCCGCTTCGGCAGCGTTCGAATGCAGTTCCTCATCCGCGCCGAGCAATTCACTGGAGGCGCCACCGCGACCTTTACCACCATCGCCCTCCTGCCCTTGCCAGCCACGGCTGAGCGACTGATCGGAGACGTTCACGTCCAGCTGGTTCATGCCCTGCTGGGCGAACAGCTCACGTAGGCGGTGCATCTGCGAATCCAGCGCCTCACGCACCCCGGCATGCGGGCTGGCGAAGGTGACCTGGCTCTGCTCCTGGTTGACGCTGATACGCACTTCCAGACGGCCCAGCTCAGCTGGATCAAGCTGAATCTCGGCAGACTTGAGGTTCTGGCTGGACATCACCATCACCCGATCCACCACCGCTTCACTCCAACCGCCCTGCTGCATGGGCACCGGCTGCCCAACCACCACCGGCGCGCGGGCGGACAGCGGGGTCTGTTGAGCAATGGCCTGGCTCAGCGCATTCAGCTTGCTGACAAAGTTTTCCGGCGTATTGTTCGCCGTACCTTCCTTCAGCGCTTCAAGGCCTTTGCCGGTAAGAGCTTCGAGCTTTAATTCCGGCAGCTCCAGGGCATCGTCTTCTACTGGTACTTCATCCTGTACAACCTGACTGGCCAGCAAACTCTGGCTGACGCTTTGCGCCTGCGCTGAGGGGGTCGCTGCCTGGTCGGACTGCAGCTTTTCCTTAGCCCCCATCTCCAAAGCCATACGAACGGCCGGCAACTGGTTAAGTGCATCCAGCTCAGGATCAAAGCTGGCCTCGGTCATGCTCGCCGGGCCCGAGCCGGTCAGGCTGGTCGTAGCCACGGGCAGCATGTCGCTGACGGTTGTCAGCTCTTCGCTTTCCTCGGGGGGCAACTCACCGGTAATGCCCAACAACAGCAACGGATCAAGCACAACACCTTCAACAGTCGGCTCGCTCGGCAAAGGCTTGCCGCTATCGGCAAGCCCGCTCTGCCCAGCAGCGGCAAGGGCCTGTGCATCCTCACTTGGTTTTTCCGCCGGTTTACTCTCCCGTGCGGGCTTAGCAGATGCATCGCTGCGCTCGGAGGCCTTGGCCTGACGCTCTCTGGCATATACCTGAGAGAAGCTGGAAGCCTCATTTCTATTAGGCTGCGCGGGTTTTTCAGGCGGTTTTGATGCAGCAGCCCTGGGCTTTACTTCAGGTGCCGACTTGAGCAGCAGATCGGGGGCAACGGACATGGATACTCTCCGTTCGGGGTTGGTCGTGCGGAGAGTTTTGCAAGGCGCGGGCCAACTTGTTGGCCCGCAGGTTCAGCAGGGGGAAATACAGCAACTTGGGACACAAGCAGCAAGACTAGTGCCGATAACGCTGACGTTCGGATTTAAGCAGGATGCGCACAATGGCAAATTCACGCTCAATCTGCTCGACCAGCTCAGGGGCCTGTTCCAACTGCTCGCGCCGCCCGGCCTCCTCCAGCTGCTTGCACAGCCCAGCCAGCATCAGCGCGCCCATATTGCTGCAGCTGCCTTTAAAGCTGTGCGCCGCCAGGCGCAAGCTCTGCGCATCGGCCGCCCGCTCAGCCTGACGCAGCACCAACAGGCGCTCTTCGGAGTCGATCAGGAAGGTATCCAGCAGCACCGGGTATTCATCTTCCATGACGTCCTGCAAAGCCGCCAATACTGCGCTATCAAGGTGAATATCGGACAACTGCTCGCTCCCCTGGCGTATTGCCTTGGATTATGCCCCAGGCAACCAGGAAAACTCCACGCGCACCCCCGGTTCGCCGTCGCCCCAACTGCAACGCTCACTCAGTTGTCTGACCAGCGCCAGCCCGCGACCGCTCAAGCTATGGGCATCGCGGGGTTCCACCGGTAATTGCTGGGCATCGAAGCCCGAACCGCTGTCTTCGACCCGGACGATCAAGCGCCCGCCCGCACCCTCGGGCAGCAATTGCAGATGAAAGCGCACAAAGCCGTCGGTCAGCGCAGCCAGCCTTACGCTGCGCTGGCGATAATACTCGGCAAACCCTTCGGCATTGGCCTTGAGCGCCGAATCAAGGCCCAGCACGCCATGCTCCAGCGCATTCGAATACA
>NZ_JAUYGD010000078.1 GCF_030690725.1 Pseudomonas sp.
TGCAGATTTCTGTTTGCCGCTGAGTTGGCTCACCTGAGCCAGCCAGCGCTGAAAGGCTTGAGTATCCATGGCGGGCAGACCTCATGAGCGGATGCCTGCCTTAAAGCTTAGTCTTTGCAACACGCTATTGGGACATAGCCATAAAAAAACCGGCTCACAGGGAGCCGGTTTTCAGTACATCTGCTTTAACACGACGGATTTAGAAGCTCTGGTTCTTCGCCGCCTTTTCCAGCAGCAACGCCGGCGGTAGGAAGCGCTCACCATACTGCTCAGCCAGGTACTGGGCGCGGGCGACGAAGTCCTTCACCCCGTACTGGTTGATAAACTGCAGCGCGCCGCCGCTCCAGGCGGCAAAGCCGATGCCCATGATCGAGCCGATATTGGCGTCGGCAACCGACTTGAGCACGCCTTCTTCCACGCAGCGCACGGTTTCGATGGCCTGGATAAACAGGATGCGATCACGTACGTCGATCTGCGAAATCTGCGCATCGCTCTTCTCGAAACGCGCCTTGAGTTCCGGCCACAGGTGCTTCTTGCCACCCGCCGGGTAATCGTAAAAGCCCGCACCCGCCGCTTTGCCCGGACGTTTGTACTCGTTGAGCATCATGTCGATCACCGCAAACGCCGGGTGCTCGGGGATGGACTTACCCTCGGCGGCCAGATCCTTGATGGTCTGCTGACGAATATGGTTCATCAGGCTCATCGACACTTCGTCGCTGATCGCCAGCGGGCCGACCGGCATGCCGGCCTTGCGCGCTTCATTCTCGATCATCGCCGCGCTCACGCCTTCGCCCAGCATGGCCAAGCCTTCGTTGGTGAAGGTGCCGAACACCCGCGAGGTAAAGAAGCCGCGACTGTCGTTGACCACGATCGGGGTCTTCTTGATCTGCATGACGTAGTCAAAACCGCGCGCCAGGGTCTCGTCGCTGGTCTGCTCGCCCTTGATGATTTCCACCAGCGGCATCTTGTCCACCGGGCTGAAGAAATGCAGGCCGATAAACTTGTCCTGCTTCTGCACCGCGTTGGCCAGGCCGGTGATCGGCAGGGTCGAGGTGTTGGAAGCAATCACCGCATCGCTCAACGCAGCCCGCTCGGCAGCGGCAGTGACATTGGCCTTGAGGTCACGATCCTCGAATACCGCTTCGATAATCAGGTCGCAACCTTCGAAATCGGCATCGCTAACAGTCGGTTTGATCCGCGCCAGAATGCCATCGCGCTTGTCGGCGCTCATCTGGCCACGGCCGACTTTCTTCTCCAGCAGCTTGGCCGAGTAATCCTTGCCCTTCTCGGCCGCCTCGATGGAGATGTCCTTAAGCACCACCTCAATCCCAGCCACCGCCGACACATAGGCAATACCGGCGCCCATCATGCCGGCACCGAGCACGCCGACCTTCTTGGTCACGTAGGGCTCGAAGCCTTGCGGGCGCGAGCCGCCGGCGTTGATTTCATTGAGCTGGAACCAGAAGGTGCCAATCATGTTCTTCGCCACCTGGCCGGTGGTCAGCTCGGTGAAGTAGCGCGCTTCGATAATCTGCGCGGTGTCGAAGTCGACCTGGGCGCCTTCGACGGCGGCGCACATGATCTTCTCCGGCGCCGGGAAGCAGCCCTTGGTCTTGTCGCGCAATACGCTTGGCGCGATGGCCAGCATCTGCGCCACGTTCGGGCTCGACGGCGTGCCACCGGGGATCTTGTAACCGGCAACATCCCAAGGCTGCTTGGGCGCCGGGTTGGCGGCGATCCAGGCGCGGGCCTTGGCCAGCAGGTCATCCTTGTCGGAAGCCAGTTCGTGGATCAAGCCCGCCTTGAGCGCGGCATCGGGACGGACCTTTTTGCCTTCGGCCAGATACGGCAGGGCTTTTTCCAGACCGAGCAGGCGCACCATACGCACCACCCCGCCACCGCCTGGCAGCAGACCGAGGGTGACTTCCGGCAGGCCGAGCTGAATGCTGGAGCTGTCCAAAGCGATACGGTGATGGCAGGCCAGGGCAATTTCCCAGCCGCCGCCCAGGGCCGCACCATTGATGGCCGCAACCACCGGCTTGCCGAGGCACTCCAGGCGGCGCAGTTGGCCCTTGATATTGAGGATCATCTGGTAGAAGGCCGGCGCGTCGGCCTTGGTCACCTTGATCAGCTCATTGAGGTCGCCGCCGGCGAAGAAAGTCTTCTTCGCCGAGGTGAGGATGACCCCAGCGATGGAATCCTTCTCGGCTTCCAGGCGGTCGACAATCTTGCCCATGGCTTCGCGGTATACCGCGTTCATGGTGTTGGCGCTCTGGCCGGGCATGTCCATGGTCAGAACGACGATATTGTCCTGGCCTTTTTCGTAACGGATGGCGTCAGTCATTACTTAATTCCTTTCTCACTGGCAGTTGCACTCAACTGGTGGGCAACGCAGAAACCGTAGGAGCGGGCAATGCCCGCGATCATCAACGCAACGTCGGCTTCGCGGGCATGGCCCGCTCCTACGCCTGATCAGATTCGTTCAATAATCGTGGCAATGCCCATACCGCCGCCCACACAGAGGGTGGCCAAGCCGTAGCGCAGCTGGCGCTTCTCCAGTTCGTCGAGCAGGGTGCCGAGGATGGCGCAGCCGGTCGCACCCAGCGGGTGGCCCATGGCGATGGAGCCGCCGTTGACGTTGACCTTGTCCTCGCTGACGCCCATGTCCTTCATAAACTTCATCACCACCGAGGCAAATGCCTCGTTGACCTCGAACAGGTCGATGTCGTTGACGTTCAGCCCGGCCTTGGCCAACGCCTTGCGGGTGGCCGGCGCCGGGCCGGTGAGCATGATGGTCGGGTCGGTGCTGGTCACCGCGGTGGCGACGATGCGCGCGCGCGGCTTCAAGCCCAGTTCCTTGCCCTTGGCAGCGCTGCCGATCAGCATCAGGGCCGAGCCATCAACGATGCCGGAGCTGTTGCCTGGGGTGTGTACGTGGTTGATCTGCTCGACATGGCTGTAAACGCGCAGCGCGGTGCTGTCGAAGCCCATCTGGCCCATCATCTCGAAGCTCGGCTTGAGTTTGCCCAGGCCTTCGAGGGTGGATTCGCCACGAATAAACTCGTCGTGGTCGAGCAACACGATGCCGTTTTGGTCGGCCACCGGAATCAGCGACTTGTTGAACGAGCCGTCTTTGCTGGCGCGGGCAGCTTTCTGCTGCGAGCGCAGGGCAAAGCTGTCGACGTCCGTGCGGCTGAAACCTTCCAGGGTGGCGATCAGATCGGCGCCGATACCCTGCGGGGTGAAGTGGGTGTGCATATTGGTCGCCGGGTCCATCACCCAGGCGCCGCCATCGGAGCCCATGGGAATGCGCGACATCGACTCGACGCCGCCGACCACCACCAGGTCCTCGAAACCGGAACGCACCTTCATCGCGCCCATGTTTACCGCTTCCAGGCCCGAAGCGCAGAAACGGTTGAGCTGCACGCCCGACACGCTGACATCCCAATCGGCGACCATGGCCGCGGTTTTGGCAATGTCTGCGCCCTGATCACCCACCGGCGTTACGCAGCCGAGCACGATGTCATCGACCTGGCTGGTATCGAGGTTATTGCGCGCTTGCAGCGCTTTGAGCAGGCCGGCGATCAGGTCGACAGGCTTGACGCTGTACAGCGCGCCGTCCTTCTTGCCTTTGCCGCGGGGCGTGCGCACTGCATCGAAAATAAATGCTTCGGTCATGGCGTCCTCAGACCTCCAATGGAGGGTGGCTGATGGCGCAGGTGAGGCCCGCGCCTGTTTTTGTTGAGTGGGCCTACCATACGCCGAGCCGAAGTAGTCTCAATGACCGAAGTGCTCAGGCCTATTGACCGCTCAGCTCAGACAAACGGTCAATCACTGGGCGAAGGCCAACAAGCGCGTCTAGCTCAAGGCCCGCTTGCCAATAACCGGGGCCGCGTCATAACCACTGGCAACTAACCCGCAAACCTTAGTAATCAAGGCGTCTATAGCCAGGTGCTGCACGCCCCTACAGTTGAATCAAGCCACCAGCAAATAGAGCGCTAGTCGGCTGCTGTAGGCGTCGTCGCCGGGTTTTGCCGGGGCGGCTTGAATGATCAACACGAGGCGTGGCGTCGCATCCGCATATTGAGCAGGACAGCGACGACCACCCGCAAAAAACAACAAGGCCAACCGCCATGTTCAATCCAGTGAAAATGCGTCAGGCAGGCATGATCGTGTTTGCCACCACAGTCATTCTGATTCTTCCCAACCTGACCCGTTTGGTCAGCTAAACCCCTGATTTCCTGCCCTGCCTGCCACCGTGGAGTGAGCCGGCAGCGGCAGCGCAACTTCAACAAACGCGTGTAAAGCAGCGCCTGTGCTAGGGTGATTTCAATCAACCCAAGGAGCTCGCCATGCGCACCCTATTTGCCACCCTCGGCCTGCTGGTCAGCCTGCCTCTGCTGGCCGGCGAAGCCGAACTCAGCGCCGCCGTTGTCGCCCTGCAATCACCGGAAAGCGTGCTGATTGATGTACGCACCGCCGAAGAGTTCGCCGCAGGCGCATTACCCGGTGCCGAGCAGATTGAGCACGAACAGATCACCAGCCGCATCAGCGCCCTTGCCCCGGATAAAGACACGCCGATCATCCTCTACTGCCGCAGCGGCCGCCGTTCCGGCATCGCCGAAGAAAACCTGCGCGCCATGGGCTACAGCAACCTGATCAACGCTGGCGGCTATGACGAACTGAAACTCGCCCTGGAGTCGCAGGATTGAATAAGCGCACCCTCTGCATCGCCCTGCTCACCCTCCTACCCTTCAGCCACCTGCACGCCGCCGAACTGACCCTGGAACTGGGCAACGGCAGCCAGCGCCTGAGCAGCGCCCAACTGCTCACCCACCCGCAGGCGCAAAACGTCGAGATCAGTGACGACGTCAGCTACAAACGCAGCATGCGCTACCGCGCCGTGCCGCTGGCCGCGCTACTGGAAGGCGTGCAGCCGGGTGATCACCTGCAATTGGTGGCCAGCGACGGCTTTGCCGCCGAACTCTCCGCCGCCCCCGCGCTTAGCCAAACTGGCAGCAAAGCCTGGCTGGCCATCGAAGACCCTGCGCAACCCTGGCCCGCCCTGGGCAACGGCAAACCCAGCGCCGGGCCGTTCTACCTGGTATGGCAAAACCCGGCCGCCAGCCAGATCGGCCCCGAGCAATGGCCATTCCAGCTGGCCACCATCCGCAAACTGGCCCCCGTGGCGCAGCGCTTCCCGCAACTGCTGCCAGCGGCCGACGCCAGCCCGGCGGTGCAGGCCGGTTTTGCCCAGTACCAGAAGAACTGTATGGCCTGTCATCGCTTAAATGGCGCGGGCGACTCGCAATTCGGCCCGGACCTGAATATTCCGTATAACCCGACCGAGTATTTCAGTGGCGACTTTTTAACCCGCTATATCCGCGACCCACAAAGCTTGCGGCGCTGGCCACAAGGCAAGATGCCGGGGTTTTCGGTTGAGGTTTTGAGTGACAAGGAATTGGGGGAATTGGTTGAGTATTTGGAGCATATGGTGGGGAGGAAGGCAGCCCTGACTAGCCTAACCAAGGACTAGAGCTAAGCTTATGAACACAACTATTTAATATAAAAATCAAAAAAGGAAAAATCATGGCAGCATCCTATCCTCCATACATGAATTCCACCGGACTTATAAGCAAAATACTGGACAAAATAAAAGTCGCCGCCACTCCAAGCAGATTCACACAGGACTATTTAGCCACCGAGCTAGGCTTTAGCAGCGGTAGCGCCAGAGCGTTTATTCCATTAGCAAAAAGAATAAACTTACTAGCCAGCGACGGAACACCTACAGATTTATATAAACAGTTTAGAAATACAAACGCAGCAATATCTAAAGCAGCAATGGCGGAGTCAATCAAAAAGGGCTACGCAGATTTATTCACAAGAAATGAATACGCGCACAGCCTAAGCAAATCAGACCTAGAAGGTCTGATTATGCAAATGACCGGATCAGAGAAAGGTAATAAAACGGTCCAAGCCGTAATTGGAACTTTCGACGCACTAAAAAGCTATGCCAGCTTTAACATATCTACATCCGACATCGTTCATGAAAAAACTGAGCAAACAACTACATCCGACGAACACTTCATAGAAAACATAAAAACCACTTCGTTGGGCAGCGAAGAAATCGGACTGAATCTGTCCTACACCATAAACCTCGTCCTTCCGAAAACTGATGACATTGGTGTTTTCAATGCAATCTTCAAAAGCCTTCGCGAAAACCTACTGAAGAAATAATCATGGAAGACAAAATTAAATTATTTGCCATATCCAATCAAATGACAGAGAGAACATTAGACTATCTTGAAAGCGATCTTAAACTCGACCTTGGCAGGGACATTGGCACTATACAAGACAAAGATGATGAATATTACCCACAATTTCAGCATTTGATTCGAACTGAAGCAAAAGAAATGGCAGTACATTACGAGCTCTTCTACTGCCTCGAAGTTTCTATCCGGAAAATGGTTAACGATAAGCTAAGATCAGAGTTAGGGGAAAATTGGTGGGATCTAGCAGACATATCCGACCCAATCAGGAAAAATGTGAAAGACAACATCCAACGTGAGGCGGACTCAGCATTTACTCAAAGATCAGAAGACGAGCTGGATTACACGACATTTGGGGAGCTTGGGGAAATAGTTAGGAAAAACTGGGAAAAACTGGGAGACTTATTTAATAGTCAAAAAGGTTTCAACCGTGTAATGAACAATCTAAATTTGTTACGCGGACCAATAGCGCACTGCAGTCCTTTAGCCGAAGACGAGGTTGTTCGTCTACGCCTTACCGTTCGCGACTGGTTTAGGCTTATGGGATAAGCCTAAAAATTAATTTATTTTCCGTTCACTGTTATCAGTCTATTTAGTATTTCTATCAAAGTTCCTTTTGCGCCCCTCGGGCGCGTCACTTTCTCTTGCTTCGCACAAGAGAAAGTAACCAAAGAGAATGCGCCCCTGCATCCGGGTTTCGCTGCGCGAAACTTCCCTCGCTCCGGTATTGCTCCGGGGGCCGGCGTACATGGGCCGTCCCTGGCCCATTACGCCTCTCGCCGCATCCATGCGGCTCGTCCCCCTACGCAACACCTCCACTCGGCCTCCTGACGGGGATTTTGCGCGCGCATCTGAGATATGTGTTTAGAAACCAAAATGCTCAACGCCCTTGGCTTTGACTTGTAGCTATTTCCCACAAAACGTGCAGACGAAGCCAAACGCCCCTTCAGGAGGGTGAACAGAATCGTTGTGGAAGGGGTTGAGCGACATGGATGTCGCGAGAGCCGCGATGGGCCAGGGATGGCCCTTCGCGGCGGGCCCCTGGAGCAACGATGGCGTGAACGTACCCTGCCGCAGGCAGGGCCGGATGTCGGGGCTAGACCTTTTGGTTCCTTTTGGGGCAATTGCCAAAAGGAACTCGCCCGTAAGGGGCGAAACCAAAATCAGAAATCACCACGTTAATGAACTTGTCGCAGAACCTGAATAGAAAGCATCAAAAGCTCGAGGCTAAAGCCCCTCCTACGGACTAGCCCACCCTACAAAGCCAGCGCAGCGCCTTTACTGCTGTTGCACCCGCACCAGCGGTGCAACCTCCACCTGGGCATGCATCTGCTCGATGCCGCCGCCCCGGCGCATGCCGCGTACCGGGCAGGCGTCCAGATAATCCAGGCCCACGGCCAACTTCAAATGCCGCTCCGGTTTGGCCAGGCAGTTGGTCACATCAAAGCTGTACCAGGCGTCATCCAGCCAGGCTTCAGCCCAGGCATGGCTGGCAAGGTGGTCTTCACTGTCGGTAAACAGATAGCCAGACACATAGCGCGCTGGAACGCCCAGACTGCGCGCGCAGGCCAGGAAGGCATGCGCATGATCCTGACAAACACCCTTGCCGCCGGCGAAGGCCTCACTGGCGCTGGTTTCCACAGCGGTGGCGCCCGGCTGATAGCGGATATGCGCGTTGAGGGCATGCATCAGGTCGATCAAGCCGCTGCGGTCCGGGCGGCTGCGGCTCTGCAGCTTGGCGAATTCGCGCAGGGCTTCGTCGGCCTCGGTCAGGCGGGTAAAGCGCAGAAACGGCAGCGCCGACTGGCTTTCGTGTTCGGCTTCGCGCGCCTCGTCGATTTCCACCTGGCCACGGGCACCGATAACGATGGATTCATGCGGCTCATCCATGGTCAGCACATGCAGGATATTGCCGTAGGGGTCGAGCTGCGCACGCACCGGGCGCGGCAGGGTCAACTGCCAGCTGAGCACCTGCTGGCGCTCGCTGTCGTGCGGAGTCATGCGCAGGTACTGGATGCTGGTGCGCACCTGATCTTCATAGTGATAGGTGGTGTCGTGGCTGATTGACAGTCTCATGCGACCTCCAGGTAGGAACTTTGGATGGCTTGGCCTAGCTGGCGAACCAGCAGGATGAAATCGGTGAGCCAGGCGTGCAGGCCCTCGTCGAGCACTTCTTCGATGCTGGTGTAGCGCAGCCGCGCTTCCAGTTCGGCGGCCAGGCGCTGGGCTGGGCGGCCGTTGTCGCCGGGCAGGCTGGCGAGCATCAGGCTGAGTTCGTCCATGCAGGCGCGCAGCGAGCGCGGCACGTCGGCGCGTAGCAGCAGCAGTTCGGAGACTTTGCGCGTGCCGGGCGAACCGCGGTAGATCTCAGCAAAGGCCTCGAATGAGGACAGTGCGCGCAGCAGCGCGGTCCACTGGTAGTAGCTGCGTGCAGGGCGGCCGTCGACTTCGTCGATGTCCTCGCCGAGCATCTCGTAACGCGCATCGAGCAGACGCAGGGTGTTGTCGGCGCGCTCGATAAAGGTGCCCAGGCGGATAAAGCGGTACGGGTCGCCGCGCATGATGGTGCCGAAGGTGGCGCCACGGAACAGGTGCGAGCGCTCCTTGACCCATTCGCAGAAACGGCTGATGCCGTAGCGACTCAGGCCTTGCTGCGCGATGCCGTGGATTTCCAGCCAGGTGGCGTTGATGTTTTCCCACATGTCGGCGGTGATCCGCCCGCGCACGGCGTGGGCGTTGCTGCGCGCGGCCTGCAGGCAGCAGTAGATGCTCGCCGGGTTGGTCGCATCGAGGGCGAAGAAGTGCAGCATGCGCTCGGCGTGCAGCGGGCCGTGGCGCTCCAGGTAATCGTCGAGGGTGCCGGTAATCAGCAGCGGCAGGGCCAGTTCTTCCAGACCATCGCCGCGGCCGTCCTGCGGCATCAGCGACAGCGAGTAGCTGACTTCAAGCATGCGCGCGAGGTTTTCCGCGCGCTCCAAGTAGCGCGACATCCAGTACAGATCAGAGGCAGTTCTTGAAAGCATGGTTAGTCCTCCACCACCCAGGTGTCTTTGGTGCCGCCACCCTGGGACGAGTTGACCACCAGCGAGCCTTCGCGCAGCGCGACGCGGGTCAGGCCGCCAGGGACGATGCGGGTTTCCTTGCCGGATAGAACGAACGGCCGCAGGTCGATATGCCGTGGCGCGATGCCGCGTTCAACAAAGGTCGGGCAGGTCGACAGGCACAGGGTCGGTTGGGCGATATAGGCCTCGGGACGGGCAATCAGGCGGGCGCGGAAGTCTTCGATTTCTGCCTTGGTGGCTGCCGGGCCGACCAGCATGCCGTAGCCGCCGGAGCCTTGGGTTTCCTTGACCACCAGGTGTTCCAGGTTGGCCAGCACGTGGGATAACTCGGACGGCTTGCGGCACTGGAAAGTCGGCACGTTTTTCAGGATCGGCTCTTCGCTGAGGTAGAAGCGGATCATGTCGTCGACATAAGGGTAGATCGATTTGTCGTCCGCCACCCCGGTGCCGATGGCGTTGGCCAGCACCACGTTGCCGCTGCGATAGCAGGCCAGCAGGCCGGGTACGCCGAGCATGGAGTCCGGGTTGAAGGCCAGCGGATCGAGGAAGGCATCGTCGAGGCGGCGATAGACCACGTCCACCTGCTTGGCTCCAGACGTGGTGCGCATAAAGAGTTTGTCGTCACGCACAAACAGGTCCGCGCCTTCGACCAGTTCCACACCCATTTCGCGGGAGAGGAAGGCGTGCTCGAAGTAGGCGCTGTTGAAGCGCCCCGGCGTCAGCACCACGACGTTGGGGTTATCCAGCGGACTAGAGGACTTCAGCGTGTCGAGCAGCAGGTTCGGGTAGTGATCAATCGGAGCCACACGCTGGGCTGCGAACAGCTCGGGGAACAGGCGCATCATCATCTTGCGGTCTTCGAGCATGTAGCTGACGCCGCTGGGCGTGCGCAGGTTGTCTTCCAGCACGTAGTAGCTGCCGTCGCCATCGCGCACCAGATCGACCCCGGCGATATGGGCATAGAGGTCGCGGTGCAGGTTGAGGCCCTGCATGGCGATCTGGTAACCCTCGTTGGCCAGCACCTGCTCGGCGGGCACGATGCCGGCCTTGATGATGCGCTGGTCGTGGTAGAGGTCGGCGAGGAACATGTTCAGCGCCTGCACGCGCTGGATGCAGCCGCGTTCGACGATGCGCCATTCGCTGGCGGGGATGCTACGCGGGATGATGTCGAACGGGATCAGCCGCTCGGTGCCCTGGTCGTCGCCGTACAGGGTGAAGGTGATACCGGCGCGGTGGAACAGCAGGTCGGCTTCACGGCGGCGCTGGGCCAGCAGTTCATCCGGGGTATCCGCTAACCAGCGGGCAAAAGCTTGATAGTGCGGGCGGACAGCGCCGCTCGCGTCGTACATCTCGTCATAAAAGGTGCGGGCCATGCCGTACTCCTTGTCACCCGGACATGGAGACAGCTTTGCAAGGCCCGCGCCATACAATAAAAATGTTTTAAATCAGCAACTTGAGTATTTATGACACAAACAGCGCACCAAGCCGGGGCGCAATGGTGACCGCCAGGTCGCAGCGCGCGCCATTTTAAGGCGGCCAGTATGTAGAGTGGATAACGCTCTTTTTATCCACCGCACGGCAACCACTGGTGGATGGGAAAGCGTCATCCACCCTAGCCGAGCATCAGAACCCGGCCAGTTGCAGCCAGTGGCGATAGAAGCCTTCTGCTACACGGTTCAGTTCGGCAACTTTGGCGGGTAGTTGGTCGAGCATCTGCGCCCTGCTCTGCTGGCTGGGCTGGCTTTCATCCAGCAGGTGGTGCCAGTCGCCGAGCCACTGGCGCACCAGGGCTTCGTCCATTTCCGGGTGGCCTTGCAGGGCCAAGACTTTATCGCCCCAGGCAAACGCCTGGTTGCTGCACCAGGGGCTACTGAGCAAAGGCTGTGCGCCCTCGGGAATAGCAAAGCTGTCGCCATGCCACTGGAAGATCGGGAACTGCTCAGGCACATGCTGTAACCAGGGGCTGGGCGCCGCCTGGTCCAGACGGGTCAGCGGCTGCCAGCCACTTTCGGTGTAAGGCATGCGGTTGATGTCCGCGCCTAGCGCCTTGGCCAACAGCTGGCCGCCCAGGCAGTGGCCAATCAGCGGAATATCGCGGCGGATAAAGTGCTGCAGCGCGGCGACCTCGGTGGCCAGCCAGGGCAGCGGATCATTGACGCTCATTGGTCCGCCCATGATGGCCACGGCCTTGGGTCGGTCCAGATCAATGCCGTCCAACTCACCGAGGTCAGCGCGTAACACGGTATAGGGGTGGCCAGCCTGCTCAAGCACCTTGCCCAGGTGGGCCGGCGGGCAGTAATCGATATGGGTAAGAATCAGGATCTCAGTCATGCGCCAAGTCTGAAGCAAAGCACGGGCTGGGGTCGAGGGGCGATTGGCTGGGCGCGCGTAGGCGAGGTAGAAATGACACGGGCCAGCTTATGGCCGGCCCGTGTTTGGATTGCAGAACCTGTTTACGATCTCACGAGCTAGAGCCATGCAAGGCAAAAACAGGCGAGGAAGCGGAGTGTACTCTTGTACATGAGCATTGCGAGCCTGTTTTTAACGCAGCAGGGCCGACGCGCAGCAGACCGTAGACAGGTTCTCAGGGCTGCCTTACCTCCTGGGTAACACCCCACCCATCCAGTTTGCCGCCAAGCGGCGCCACGACTGACTCCAGGTCATGCTCGAAGTCGTCGATGCCGTGGTATGTCGCGAACATTACTTTACTGACTTGCAGGTGCCAGACACCGTCATCACGCTCGGTCACCAGGGCGTGTAAAGACTCACCTCGAAATTTGCGGGTGGCCATGCGGGCCCGCTCTTCATCAGGGAAAAGGGCGTAGAACTCGATGGGATGGAAGCTGCCAAAGTCGAAGCCACCCTCCTTCATCCGCCGTAAAACCCCGTTACTGACATCATCGTGCAAGGCTGTGCTCATGAAGTGACCTCCTCAGGCGATGGACAAATTTACAGGACGCTAAAGAACCAACTAGGTGTCGATACTGCAGTGCTACGACCTGATAAACGCTTTCCCATTGCTACCGCCAGAGCCTCAGCGGTGTTGCGGCACCGATTGCAGTGCCGCCCGAGAATCAAGCGATGTGCTGCTTGATATGTCATAAGCCAGACCTGAAACCAGGGCTGGTCAACGCAGGCTTGTTCAGAGCGAACAAGTCAGAAGCGTTAGTTGCAGACTAGTCCCATCAACGCGCATTTGCCCAGCGAAAGTTGTTTCAGCCACACAGCCAATCCATCAGTCGCGACTAAGCCAGGCCATGATGCGCCGGGTCAGCCAGGCGGGCGTCAGCTGGCCGGACCAGTACAGCAGCTTGAATTGTCGGCTGATAGGCCGGTGTACTGCACGACTATGGCTTTGCGCCAAAGCGGCATGAGCCACGGCTTCAGCCTCAAGATTGACGCCAAGACGGCGCAATACCGGGGCCTGGAAGCGTTGGTTGTTAAGCATCGGCGTGCTGACAAACGGCGGCATCAGGTCGCCGACGCGGATACCGTGCTTGGCCCACTCGAGGTCCAGCGCCTCGGTCAGCCCGCGCACGGCGAACTTGGAGGCCGAATAGCTGGCCAGATGCGGTACGCCGTAGAGCCCAGAGGCCGAGCCCATATTGATCACCTGGGCGTTGAGCGTGGCTTTCAGATAAGGAAAGGCCGCGTGGGTCATATTTAGCAGCCCCTGCACGTTGATCTGCAGAATGCGCGCATGCTCGCTTAGCTCGATGTCCTCGAAGTGCCCGCATTGCAGAATCCCGGCACTGTTGAACAGCAGGCGCAACTGACCGCCATGCAGGGCGCAGAAGTCCGCCAGGGCGACCTTGACTGCCGCCGGGTCGGCCACATCCAGCTCGGCATGCCAGACGTTACCCAACTCACCGGCCAACTGAGTCAGCGCTTGGTGATTGATATCCAGCAACCCAACCTGCCAGCCGTGTTGATGAAACAACCTCGCGGTGGCGGCGCCGATCCCTGACGCGGCGCCGGTAATCAGAATATTGTTCACTCAGCAGCCCCGCTCGCGCAGAAAGCTCACCACTTCGGCAAGGGCAAAATCAGCGGCCTTGAGCATGCCCGCGTGGGCCTGGAACACGTGCCACAGGTTCGGATAACGCTGCAGGCGCACATCCACACCCGCCGCCTGGGCCTTGTCGGCAAAGCGCAGGCTGTCGTTACGCAAAATCTCGTCTTCACCGACCTGAATCAATACAGGGGCCAGGCCATGCAGATCAGCAAACTGCGGCGACAAGCCAGGGTCGTCGTGGGCCAAACCCGCCGGGCAATACAGCGCCAGCGCCTGCTCCACCCATTTGCGGTGGATGAGCGGGTCACCGGCTGGCGGCTCGTGCAGCTGCGTACCGGTAAAGTCAGTGACCGGAGAGAAGCACACCAACGCTGCCGGTTGCGGCAGATCCAGATCACGCAAACGCAAACTGGTAATCAGCGCCAAGTTGCCACCGGCCGAATCGCCGCCAATCACGATCTGCTCGGGCGTATAACCCAGCGTCAACAGCTCCTGAAACGCGGCCAACGCATCCTCGCGAGCCGCCGGATATTGATGCTCAGGTGCCAGGCGGTAATCCAGCGCGCACACATCCATCTGTCCGCGTTTGGCCAGGGTCGAGCAGATCGTGCGGTGGGTGTTCGGCCCGCCAATCAGATAAGCCCCGCCATGCAGGTACAGCAGCACCGTGCCGCGACCACTCTGTGGTTTATGCCACTCACAGGATCGCCCGCCCAAGGTGCCGGCGCTACGGGTAACGCCACTCGGCGCCGGGCTGGCTGCTGTCAGCAGGCGCAGCACCGCGCGCTGCCCGGCAATCGGCATGGGTGGGCGTACCAGACCACGGAATAGCAGGCGCAGGCTGGTACGCAAAACGCTGCGCAGCAGTGCTTGATCGGCCGCCGGCGCGGTGAATTCAACGGGTGCATTCATAGTCATCAAGCTCCGGTGCGCGGGTCTGCTGGCGGTAAGTGAAGGTATAGCCCGGCCAGTTATTGGTGCTTTTGCCGGAGGCGGTTTTGTACCAGCTTGAGCAGCCCTGCTCCCATATCGTTCGATGTGAGCTGGCCTGAATCTGCTGGTTGTAGCGCTGCTGTACTGCGGCTTTTACGTCGACATAACGGGCGCCTTGCTGGCGCAGTAAATCGATGCAGCCGAGCACGTAGCGGAACTGACTTTCGAGCATATAAATGATCGAGTTATGCCCCAGGTTGGTATTCGGCCCGTAAAGAATAAACAGGTTTGGAAAACCGCTGACGCTGATGCCCTTGTACGCCTCGGCCCCGTCGCGCCAGGCCTGGTTCAGCTCCTGCCCGCCGAGCCCGCGAATCTGCATTGGCGCGAGAAAATCCGTGGCGGCAAAGCCGGTGCCGTAGATCAATACATCGCACGGGTGCTCGCGGCCATCGGCGGTGATGATGGCGCGCTCGCCGACGCGGCTGATCGCCTCGCTGACAACCGTCACATTGGGCTTCGCCAGGGCAGGGAAGTAGTCATTGCTGATCAGGATGCGCTTGCAGCCCATGGGGTAATTCGGCTGCAGCTGAGTGCGCAGCTGCGGATCACTGATGTGCTGATTAAGGTGGCGTTCGAAGCTGAAGCGAAACAGCTTCATCAGCCACGGCATGCTGATAAACGCCAGGCCGCGAACCTCGTGTTGCAGGTACTTGAGGCCGCGGTCGATGCGTTGCAGCCAGGGCAGCCGGCGCATTACCGCTAGCTCCCACGGCCGATAGGCGCGATCCGGCTTGGCCAGCACATAGGCCGGCGAGCGCTGGAACAGCTGCAGTTGCGCGACCTTGGGCTGGATTTGCGGAACAAACTGGATCGCCGAGGCGCCGGTGCCGATCACCGCCACGCGCTTGCCGGTCAGGTCCAGGTCATGCCGCCAGCGCGCCGAGTGAAAGGCCTCCCCGGCGAACTGCTCAATTCCCGGCAACGCTGGATAGGCCGGCTGATTGAGCTGGCCGCAGGCGCTGATCAGCACCTCGGCGCAGAGCTCTTCGCCAGTGCTCAGGGTCACCCGCCACAGCGCTGCGGCCGCATCGAAAACCGCCGAGGCCACCTCGGCATTGCAGCGAATACGCGAGCGCAGCTGGTACTTGGCCACGCAATGCAGCATGTAAGCGTGGATTTCCGCCTGGGGTGCGAACTTGCGGCTCCAGTCGGTTTTCGGCTCGAAGGAAAACGAATACAGGTGCGACGGCACATCGCAGGCCGCCCCCGGATAGCTGTTGTCACGCCAGGTGCCGCCGACTTCTGCGGCCTTTTCCAGGATCAGAAAATCTTCGACCCCGGCCTTCTGTAACTGGATGGCCATGCCCAGGCCGCCAAAGCCGCTGCCGATAATCAGCACGCGCAACGGGGCCTGGTTCTGGGAAGTGTTGTGCATTTTTATATCCCCAACCGCAAACAGTGCGGATACCAAGATGCTACTTGCACGGCACGTGAGAGGTTATGGCATAGTCGGCCAATCGGTTGTGACTTTCGGACAAATCAGCGGATAACTGCATGTCGGCTCTTCCCTACAGCCTGCCACGACGCAGCATCACCAGTGTGCAACTGCTGACCCAGCTGGGCCTCGACCATGGTTTGAGTGTCGAACACTGCCTGCGCGACACCGGACTCAGCCCCCTGCAACTGGCCGAGCTACACAGTGAAATCGAAGGAGCGCAGGAACTGCAGCTGATCCGCAACTTGATCGAGGCCCTGCCTGGCCGGGATGACCTCGGCCTGCAAGCCGGTTTGCGCTATCAACTGACCACCTATGGCATCTGGGGTTACGCCCTGCTCAGCAGTCAGAGCTTCCGCCAGGCTGCCGACCTCGGACTGCGCTACCTGGATCTGACCTTTGCCTTTAACCGCATCAGCTTGCGTGAAGACGCCGACCAGGCACATCTGCAGCTGGACGGCAGCCATTTGCCGGATCAGGTGCGCGACTTTCTCCTGCTGCGCGACACCGTGGCAGTGATGGTGATTCAGCGCGAACTGACCGGCAACCGCATGCCCCTGGACCGCGTGCAACTGAGCATGCCGGCGCCGGCTGACACTGCGCGCTTTATCGAGCAATTCGGCCTGCTGCCGGAGTTTGCCTGCGCAGAGAACCGCATCAGCTTTTCCCGTCACCTGCTTGATCTGCCCCTGCCCCGCGCCAATCCGCACAGCGCTCAGCTCTGCGAGCAGCAATGTCAGGCCCTGCTGGCCAAACGTCAGGTGCGCAGCGGCCTGGCCGGACAGATTCGTGATCGCCTGCTGAGCACACCGGGACGGCTGGCGGACATGGAAGTCATCGCCAGCGAACTGAACATCAGCAGCCGCACTCTGCGTCGTCGCCTGGAAGATCAGGGCAGCAGCTTTCGCCAGCTGCAGGAGGAAGTGCGCCAGGCATTGGCCGAAGAACTGCTGGCCATCGCCGGCCTGAGCCAGGAGGAGATTGCCGAACGCCTGGGCTACAGCGAGGTGTCGAATTTCCTGCATGCCTTCAAGCGCTGGAAAGGCCTCACGCCAGGGCAATATCGACAAACACTGGCCTGAAAACGCGACTGACAAGTCGTCGGCGCAGATGGCACTTTGCTATTTCATCAGTCAAATTGGCAGTTTTCCACCCTCAAGCTGGCGGCCATTTGCGCCGATACTGCTGAACAACCAACTGACTGGAGTTTTCATGCGACAGGGTTTCCTTGGGCAGTTCCTGCCACATGATTTGACCGACCAGGCCAGCATCCTGTTGGCCCGCACCCTGGCCTTCAGCGCCTTGTGCAGCGTGGTTATCGGCCTGTACAGCTGCATCAAGTGGGGGCGCATGGGCAACGATGCGCTGATGTATGGCTCGTTGCTGCTGGTACTGGGCATGCCGCTGATGCTGCTGGTCATGCGCAGCGCTGTGCTGCCGCTGGCCGTGGCGGCGAATATGGCCCTGGCGTGCATGGCCAGTTACTCGATGCTGCTGATCTACCAACTGGGCGGCCTGCATTCGGCGCATATTTACTGGCCGGCGGTAATCATCGTCTTCGCCTACCTGCTGGCCGGCGCTCGCAGCGCCATGGTCTGGAGCCTGGCCCAGGTGTTGTTCGTGTTCTGGCTGATCCGCCTGGAACGCAGCGGTGCGAGCCTGCCTGTATTCGAGCTGAGCCCACGGGATGCAGCGGTGAACACCTATTCCGGGTTTATCCTGCCGGTGCTGACCGTATGGCTGGCGCAGTGGTATAGCGCACAGCTGCGCAACCAGGCGCTGGCCGATGCCGAGCTGGCGCTTAGCGAATCCCGTGAATTCGGCCAGCGCGCTGCACGCAATCAGGAGCAGCTCGGCGGCATCGTCGATGAAGTACGCAGCACCGCCAGCGACCTGTTGCAGATGGCCGGCCAGCTGCAACAGACCCTCGGCGGCATTCGCCAGCGCTGCCAGAGCATCGACACCGATGTGCAGCAACAGGCCGACGCCATGCATCAACTGGATCTGGCCCTGCATGAAGTGCTGGACAGCCTCGCCTCCAGCACCGACCACATGCAGCAGCTCAGCCAGGACACCCAGCACAGCAGCAGCCAGGTAAATGCCTGCGCCCAGCGCATGGAAGACGCCCAGGCCAGCATGCAGGCGATTCAGCAGAGCAACCAACGCATCGCCGAATCCATGCAGATGATCAGCGCCATCGCCCAACAGACCAACCTGCTGGCGCTTAACGCAGCCATCGAAGCGGCCCGCGCCGGCGAACATGGCCGCGGCTTTGCCGTGGTTGCCGATGAGGTACGCAACCTCTCGCGGCGCAGCAACGAAACCGCCGATACGGTGCAGAACGTGCTGGGCCAGTCGCAACAGATCATCGACACCGGCGCGGCCCAGGTCAGCGATGTCGGCAGCGCGCTAAGCAGCAATGCCGGGCTGACCGACAACCTCTCCAGTTCGATTCTGCAGCACAGCCAGGCGCTTACCCGCGCGCATCAACAACTGCTGCACGTACGCGACAACAGCGCCGCGCAACGTGACGCCAGCCAACGTCAACGCGCTGCCAGCGCCGAACTGCTGGATGCCCAGGAGTCATTAGTGCATCTGGGCCAGCAGCTGGAGCAGTTGTCGCATCAGTTGCATCAGCGGGTGGCCAGCGCCTAACTATGCAGGCCCCTCTCCTACATCAGGGAGAGGGTAAAGCCTTGACCACTGCAGTTTGAAAGTCAGTTCTGCGCTGACAGCCAGCCGAACGACGGTTATTGTTCGGCCATGAGCCATTCACCCCACACCCTATTACTGAGCTACCAGCCGCCCTGGCAGTGGCAACAATTCCACGCGCACTTTGCCCTACGCGCCCTGGCTGGGGTGGAAAGCCTGCAGCCGCACAGTTACGCACGCAGCGTGCACCTCGCTGGCCAACGTGGCTGGTTCCGCGTGCAAGCGCTGGATAATCAGCACGCGCTGCAATTGCAGTACAGCCAATCGCTGCAGCCCTGCCTTGAGATGCTTATTGCGCGGGTGCGCAAGATGTTTGATCTGGACTGCCAACCGCAGCAGATCAGCGCGCACTTTGCCAACGATGCGCAGCTCGGGCCGCTGGTTGCGCGTAACCCTGGCTTGCGCCTGCCGACAGCCTTCGAGCCGTTCGAGCAGGCGGTGCGCGCCATTGTTGGCCAGCAGGTCACGGTCAAGGCGGCAGTGACCATCACCGGCCGCCTGGTTACGCGCCTGGGTGAGGCGCTGCAATTTGCCGATGCGCCAGAGATTCAACGGCTGTTCCCCAGCCCGACCTCTATCGCCGAAGCCAATCTGGACGGTATCGGCATGCCCGGCAAGCGTGTGCAGACCTTGCAACACTTCGCCGCGCAGGTGGCCAGCGGCGAGCTGCGCTTGGATCTGCAGGCCGGCTACACGGCCTTTGTCGAGCAACTGTGCGCCCTCCCCGGCATCGGCCCGTGGACCGCGGAATATATTGCGCTGCGCGCCTTTGGCGAGGTCGATGCCTTTCCCGCCAGCGACCTGGGCCTGCTCAAAGCGCCGGTGTGGGGTGCGGATGGCATCGACGCCAAACAACTCAAGGCCCGTGCCGAAGCCTGGCGACCGTGGCGCGCCTATGCCGCCGCGCACCTGTGGCACAACTACTCGGAGGTTTGAGGCGATGTTCTACCGCTACCACGACAGCCCAATCGGCCGCCTGCTGTTGGCCGCTGACGCAACCGGCTTGCAGCAATTGCTGATGGATATCGACGGCAAGCCCTGGCATATCGGCGAACACTGGCGCAGCGCCGCCGATGAACTGGATGAAGTGTGCCGACAGCTGGATGAGTATTTTGCCGGGCGCCGGCAGCGCTTCGAGCTGCCCCTGGCGCCACAGGGCACAGCGTTCCAGCAGGTCGTGTGGCAGGCGCTGCAGACCATTCCGTTTGGCAAGACCAGCTGCTACAGCGCTCTCGCCGCCGAGATCGCGCGGCCCAAGGCGGTGCGCGCGGTCGGCGCAGCCAATGGCGCCAATCCGATTGCCATCATCATTCCCTGCCACCGGGTAATTGGCCGCGACGGTAGCCTTACCGGTTATGCCGGCGGCCTGCCGCGCAAGGCGCTGTTGCTCAAACTGGAAGGGGCGCAGCTACCGGAGCAGCGGCTGTTGAGTATTTAGCCTAGGGCTGAACTCGCGCCAGCACACGTGCCGGAGCCTCTAGCGGTAACGCCAGAATCAACCCTTCGCCAGACGCCGGATAGATACCGGTCAGCGCGGTGATATTGACCTGATGGGAGACCAGCACCAACGACGCGCCACGGGCTTGCGCATTGACCTGTTCGATCAGCGCAGCAGTCTGCTCATGGGCGGTGTTAGGTGTTTGAAAGAAGGAGTCCAGGGCTGGCAGCGCTTCGACTGCGCCCAAGCCCATTTCGCGGGCCGTATCCTGGGCGCGGCACCAGCGGCTGCTAAGCAGGCGCGGCTCGATCCACTGACTACGCAACAACTGTCCCCAGCGCTGCGCTTGCTCGCGACCAAGCTGATTGAGATTGCGCTGCGTGCGGCAATCACTTAGCTGGAAATTCGCCGGATCACCCGTGCCGGGCGCTGTGGCATGGCGCAACAGCAGCACGGCGCGGCCTTCACGCAACGCGGTCCAGGCGTGTTTATCGCTGGCCTGAACCGCGCCGCTCAGCAGATACAGCACCAATAGCCACGCGCCGTATCGCCAACGCAGGTAGTTTTTCAACGGCCTGCTAGAACTTGACCGTGCCACGCGGGCCCATCAATGCCCAGATAATCAGGCCGATCACCGGCAGCAAGACGATCAGCAAGATCCACAGCACCTTGATGCCCGTTTCGGCATTGCTTTTGATGACGCTGAGAATCGCCCAGATATCCAGCGCCAGAATGACCAGCCCCAGCAAACCGTTGAATGTTGAACCCATAATTTGACGCTCCTATGCGAAGGTTTCGCCTTCGTAGGATAGCCGCTCGCTACAAGAGTTCAGCAGTTTGCTTTTTCAGCAGTCATCAAGCCCGGCAAACGCGGCGGCAAAATCACCCGCCACTGGCACAAAACCCGGCACCTGCGGGCTATCGAACAGACGCAATACGGCAAAACGCGGATGCTCACCGCCATCGAACCAATGCGCCGTGCCGGCCGGCACCAACAGCAGGTCGCCCTTCTCGCACAGCAAGCTGTAGACGTACTCGCCGATATGCAGCGCCAGCTGGCCACGCCCAGCCAGGTAGTAATGCAGATGGGCCGGCTGACAGCGTTGCTCCGCGCGCAGGCTACGAGCCAGCTCACTGCCCTCACCACGCTCATCACACAGGCTCAGGACTTCGGCACTGGTGTAGCCATGCGCGGTCATCAGTTGGTCGATCTGCACACGACTGGCCGCCAGCAGCTCATCACTGGCGCTGCCGGCGGTAACTGGCTGCGCTACCGGCACCTGACTGAACTGCACACCGACGGTGGCCAAGGTACTGGCGATGTCCTCAACGTGAGTCAGCAACTTGTTCGGGTACTCGGGCGAGGACTGGTGGTAGACGGTCAGGCTGCTCATGGTCAGGGCTCTCGTACGGTTTTAATTCAGGTGTTCAATTCGGCAAATTAAAGCTAGGGCCGCTCATCACGCATATAGCACGCGGTAATCACCGCAGCCGCCAGGGCAATCAGGCTGGCGATGGCAAAGGTCCAGGCAGCGCCGAGGCTGTGCCAGCTGTAACCGGAATACAGCGCGCCCAGCGCCCCGCCCACGCCCGCCAGCGCGGCATACAACGCCTGGCCCTGGCCCTGCTGGCGGTCGGCAAAGCTGCGCTGAACAAAATGCATGGCCGCTGCGTGGAAGCTGCCGAAGGTTGCGGCATGCATCAACTGGGCAAACAGCAGCACCGGCAGATGCCCGGCAAGGTTGCCCAGCAGCAACCAGCGCAGTGCGGTAATCAGAAAACTCGCCAGCAGCACGGTACGCAGTGAATAGCGCGCCAGCAACCGGGCCATGACCATAAACAGCACGATCTCAGCCAGCACGCCCAACGCCCACAGCTGGCCGATCACCCCGCGCGAATAGCCCAGGGCTTCCAGGTGCAAACTGAGGAAGGTGTAGTACGGGCCGTTGCTCAGCTGCATCAGGCCGACGCTGAGGTAGAAGGCGAGAATCCCCGGCCGCCGCAGCTGCTGGAGAAAGCCGCCCTGGTCCTGGGTATTGGGGCGCATCTGCGGTTGCGCATTGGGCACCCACCAGCTGCTCAGCACGATGCCGCCCATGATCAGAATCAGCGCCCAGGGATAGGCGTCCAGGCTGAGCACCTCGAACAGCTTGCCCAGCCCCACCACGGCGACGATAAAACCGATGCTGCCCCACAGGCGAATCTGGCTGTAGCGCGCGGCCTGCTCCTTGAGATGGGCAAAGGTGATGACTTCAAACTGCGGCAGCACCGCGTGCCAGAAGAACGCATGCAGCGCCATGATCAGCGCCAGCCAGGCGTAGCTCTGGCTGATAAAGATGCCGGCAAAGCACAGCAGCGTGCAGAGCGCACCAAAGCGCACGATAGCCAGCCGCTGCCCGCTGTAGTCACCCAGCCAGCCCCAGATATTCGGCGCGATGCAGCGCATCAGCATGGGAATGGCGATCAGCTCGCCGATCCGCGCGGCAGAAAACCCCAGGTGGTCGAAATACAGCGCGAGAAACGGCGCGGTGGCGCCGAGCAGCGAGAAATAGAAGAAGTAGAAACCGGACAGGCGCCAGTAAGGCAATGCCGGGCTCATGCTGGGCATAAACCCGAAACAGTGCTGCGGGACGCGGTTGGCCGCGCAGCAAGGCTAATCACAGCTGTGGCAGCACCGGCGTGCTGACCCGCACATCGGCATTCTGCGCGCGGTGGCGCAGCAGATGGTCCATCAGCACGATGGCCATCATCGCCTCGGCGATTGGCGTAGCGCGAATGCCTACGCACGGGTCGTGACGGCCCTTGGTGATGATATCCACCGGGTTGCCGTGAATATCAATCGAACGCCCCGGCGTAGTAATGCTTGAGGTCGGCTTGAGCGCCAGATGCGCAACAATCGGCTGGCCACTGGAGATACCGCCAAGGATGCCGCCAGCGTTATTCGAGAGAAAACCCTCTGGAGTCATCTCGTCACGGTGCTCGGTGCCGCGCTGCGCCACACTGTCGAAACCCGCGCCGATTTCCACGCCCTTAACCGCGTTGATGCTCATCAACGCATGGGCCAGTTCAGCGTCAAGACGGTCGAAAATCGGCTCGCCCAAACCCGGCATCACGCCCTCGGCAACCACGGTGATCTTCGCCCCAACCGAATCCTGATCACGACGCAGCTGGTCCATATAGGCTTCCAGCTCCGGCACCTTGTCCGGGTCGGGGCTGAAGAAGGCATTTTGCTCGACCGATTCCCAGCTTTTGAACGGGATTTCAATCGGCCCCAGCTGGCTCATATAGCCGCGAATCACGATGCCCTGAGTCGCCAGGTACTTCTTGGCGATGGCGCCGGCGGCCACGCGCATGGCAGTCTCGCGCGCCGAGCTGCGGCCACCGCCACGGTAGTCACGCACGCCGTACTTGTGGTGATAGGTGTAATCGGCGTGGGCCGGACGGAAGGAATCCTTGATCGCCGAGTAGTCCTTGGACTTCTGGTCGGTATTGCGGATCAGCAGGCCAATCGAGCAACCAGTGGTCTTGCCCTCGAAGATGCCGGCGAGGATTTCCACCTCGTCGTCTTCCTGGCGTTGCGTGGTATGCCGGCTGGTGCCTGGTTTGCGCCGATCGAGGTCGCGCTGCAGGTCTTGCAGGCTAATCTCCAACCCCGGCGGGCAGCCATCTACAATGGCGACCAACGCCGGGCCATGGCTTTCGCCAGCGGTGGTGACAGTGAACAGCTTGCCGTAGGTATTGCCGGACATGTGCAAAACGCTCCGCGAAAATCAGCTCCGAGGCTACGCCAGCCGGCGCAAAACCCCACTTGAGTAAAGGCGGCGAGTATACCCGTGGCGTCCGTACAGATCATCCTCGAACCTTCAGGGCGGATAAACGTCCAATTGGCTCACCCCAGGCAGTTCCTATCCATGACCCGAGTTCTTCTGTTGCCGCTTCTTCTCTGCAGCGCCCTGCTCCACCCCCCAGCGACTGCCGCCTCCCACAACACCGCACACAGCAGCGTGCAACGTGCGCTGCAGCTACAGACCGCGCAGGGCACGCTGCATGGCACGCTACTCAAGCCCAGCAGCACCACACCGGTTGCCGTCGCCCTGCTGATTGCCGGCTCCGGCCCCACCGACCGTGACGGCAACAACCCCGAAGGTGGCCAGAGCGACAGCTTCAAGCGCCTGGCTCAAAGTCTGGCCAAACAGGGCATCGCCAGCCTGCGTTACGACAAACGCGGCGTGGCCGCCAGCCGCGCGGCCACGCCAGATGAACGCGAGCTCAGTGTCGAGAGTTATGTCAGCGATGCGGTGGGCTGGGCACAGCTGCTCAAGGCCAACCCGGCGTTTGACCGGCTGATTCTGATCGGCCACAGCGAAGGCGCGTTGATTGCCAGCCTAGCCGCCGAACAGGCCCAGGCCGATGCCCTGGTGGCAATTGCCGGCAGCTCACGGCCGGTTGATCAGCTGCTGCGCGAGCAGCTGGCCGCACGCCTGCCGCCGCATCTGTTGGCGCAGAGCAATCAAGTGCTCGACCGCCTGCTGGCTGGGCAATTCAGCCCACAGGTGCCCAAACAGTTGCAGGTGCTGTTTCGCCCCAGCGTGCAGCCCTATTTGATCTCGCTGCTGCGGCAGAACCCAGGCCAAGCCTTTGCCCGCCTGCAGATCCCGGCGCTGATCGTGCAAGGCAGCCACGACATCCAGGTCAGCGTCGCCGATGCCCAGGCGCTGCAAGCGGCCAAGCCGGATGCCGAGCTGCTGATCATCCCCGGCATGAACCATATGCTGCGCATCAGCGCGCTGGATTTAACCGCGCAACTGGCCAGCTATGACAATCCTCGGCTACCGTTGGCACAAGGGCTGGGCGAGCAGATCGCCCAGTTTATCCAACGCAGCGGCAAAAAGCCGGCCTCCAGTTAGCCGAGCAGCGGCCGATAAGCGCATCAGACGACACCTGAAGATGTCGCGCACAGGATTGCCGTGTATGACCGACAGCCCAGAACCACAAACCGATACCGACGCCGCCGCGCAGGAAGTCGTCGAGCAAGCCCATCCCTGGGCCGAGCTTGCCCCCGAGCACTTCAGCTTGTTACGCCTTGCCGCCCTGCCCACCGACCGCCACACCGGCGCGCGGCCCTTGCGCTTTATCCAGCTCGGCCGCGTCGAGCGCCTGGGCAAACAGCACAGCCTGCTGCGCCTAACCTTGCAGCTGCCCGGCCAACGCGTGCGCAAAGAGCAGAACATCTTCGAAGTCTGGGCCAACCATGAGCAGCGCACGCTCAGCTTCGGCCCCGACAGCGGCCTGCAGGTACAGCCGGAAAACCGTGGTCTGGGGCGTTTTATGCTGGCCCAGGGGATTAGCTGGGCACGCCAGCACTACGCCCACTATCAAGTGGCAAACACCATCCTGCCGAGCAAAGACGCCTTCAGCGATGAAGCGCGCGCCCGACGCGACCACTGCCTGCAAGCCCAGGGCTTTGTGGTCGAATACCTCGACCCGCTGAAGATCAAGGCCCAGTGCGGCGCGCCCCGGGTCAGCTCGCTGCATGGTGACTGGCATACGGAAAAGTTGCAGATCGTCGAACTGCTGGACGCCGCCAACATGCTGCAACAGGCCGATCAAAGCCTGCGCGAGCTGGAAGTGAAGGTGCGCAAGCTGGAAGAGCGTATCGAAGTGTTCAAACGCGAAGACGGCGGCTTGCGCTTTACCATCACCTGTCTGGTGGCCTTCTGCGTGTTTCAGGCGGGGCTGCTGATATGGATTGCCACGCGCTAGCAGCTCCGTTGAAAACTACCTGCGTTGCCGATACGGCGTTAAAAGTAGGCTCAGAATGCTCATTTACAGCTCGTAAACTCCGCCTCTTCGCCTACTTTTGCCTTGTCTCGGCTGCCTCGCTGACGTTTTCAGCGGGCTGCTAAGAAATGGCGCGGGCCTGGCGATACTGCCCTGGCGCCACGCCGTAGGCCTGCTTGAACTGCCGGCTGAGATGACTCTGGTCAGCAAAGCCCAATTGCATCGCCACACTCAGCGGCGCACAGCCATTTCTTAATAACGCCCGAGCCTGCTCCAGGCGGCGCTGCATCAACCAGCTATGCGGCGGCAGGCCGGTGGCGCGGCGAAACACTCGCGCGAAATGAAACGGCGACAAGCCCACCGCCTGCGCCAGTTGTTCCAGTGACGGCGGCGCCGCCAGCTGGCTGCTGAGCAATTCCTTGGCGCGGCTGACGGCACGCGGTTCATCACCCGGCGCCAGGCCCTCAGGCAAACGCGCGTGGCGCTGAAACAGCAGCAGAATCGCCTCACGCCAGGCGGTTTGCAGCTGCAGCGCCGAGGCCTGGCTGTCCAGCAATTGGTGCAGATTGCCGAATTGGCGATGCAGCTGTGGGTCATGCAACACGCTCAGGGCGAATGACGGCATGCCCTGCTGACCCAATTCCAGCTCGGCCAATACACCGCACACCTGCGCGTTGTCCGGGTAGAAGCCGCGGTAGTGCCAGCCCTGGTCATGGGCCTTGGAGCCGGTGTGCAGCTCATCCGGGTTGATCAGCACCATGCTGCCGGCCGGCGCCAGGTGCTCGCTGCCACGGTGGCGAAAGCGCTGGGCACCCTCCTCGATCACCGTGAAAACAAAGCCTTCGTGCACATGGGGCGAAAAGCGCTGCTCGATATAGTGCGCGTGCAGCAGCTCAATACCGCCCAGCTCGCGCGCCTGCCAGAATCGTGTCTGTTCGCCACCCGCCTGCGCCATGCCTTAACCGCTGAAACGCGCCTCCAGCTGCTGCTTGATGGTCGGCCAATCATGGTCGGTGATGCTGTACAGCACGCTGTCGTCCAGACGGCCATCGGCCAGGCGGCGGTGATTGCGCAACACACCTTCACGCTGCGCGCCGAGCTTTTCGATGGCGCGTTGCGAGCGCAGGTTGCTGGCAGCTGTTTTCAGCTGCACACGGACCAGCCCCCAGTGCTCGAAAGCATGCTTGAGCATCAGGTACTTGATGGTGCTGTTAAGGCCCGTGCCGTGCTGGCTGCGGTCCAGCCAGGTCCAGCCGATCTCTGCCGCCGGCAAGGTATTCATAAAGTCGCCGAAACGGGTGGTGCCCACCAACTGCTCGCCCAGGCGAATGACAAAGGGCAAGGCCCGCCCTTCACGCTGTTCGAGCAAGCCCTGGCGATACCAGTCAAGGCGCTGGCTGCCACTCATATAGATCAACTCCTGGCGATTGGCTTCGGCCAGACTGATCAGGGCGGGAATATCGGCGTCGACCATTGGCTCGATGCGCAATCCACCACGTTGCAGGGTAATCAGTTGCGGCTTGAACATAGGGTCCCTCCTCGGACAGAGTCGCAGGCGCGACACGCTAACAGGGCCGGCAAGTGTGCACAATCCACAACAGCAACATGTTCTACGCCAGTGCGACCTTGGTCGTGCCTGACGCACCGTGACTTTGCTGCGAGACTGGGACAAATCATATGCAGTAGGCTCTGGGCAGCCGCTGCGCTGCCAGATATGACCCCGGCAGCCCCCTATAGTTTGTTTTCGGAGTTTGCATGACCCTGTCTAGCGGGCTGATCGCCGCGGTTGCGCTGATTTACATGGCCATTCTGTTCGCCATCGCCTTCTACGGCGACCGCCGCGCCGCGCCCATGCCGCCGAAGATCCGCGCTTGGGTCTACAGCCTGTCACTGGCGGTGTACTGCACCAGCTGGACGTTTTTCGGCGCGGTGGGCCAGGCCGCCGAACAGCTCTGGTCATTTCTGCCGATCTACCTCGGGCCAATCATCATTCTGGTCTTCGCGCCCTGGGTGCTGCAGAAGATGGTGATGATCAGCAAGCAGGAAAACATCACCTCGATTGCCGACTTTATCGCCGCCCGCTACGGCAAATCCCAGGCCCTGGCGGTGGTGGTAGCGCTGGTTTGCCTGGTTGGCGTATTGCCCTATATCGCCCTGCAGCTCAAAGGCATCGTGCTCGGGGTCAACCTGCTCAGCGGGGCCGGCGCGGGGGCCAATGGCACCGGCGCCCAGGACACCGCGCTGATCGTCTCGCTGGTGCTGGCCCTGTTCACAATATTGTTCGGCACGCGCAATCTGGATGTCACCGAACACCACCGCGGCATGGTTCTGGCGATTGCCTTCGAGTCGCTGGTCAAGCTGCTGGCCTTCCTCGCCGTCGGCGCATTTGTCACCTACGGCCTGTACAACGGTTTTGCCGATCTGTTCAGCCAGGCCAAGGCCAGCGCCGAGCTGGAGGGTTTCTGGGCAGAAACGTTGAACTGGCCAGCGATGATGACCCAGACGGGCCTGGCGATGATCGCCATCATCGCCCTGCCACGGCAGTTCCATGTGACGGTGGTGGAAAACATCGAGCCCAAGGACCTGCGCCTGGCGCGCTGGGTGTTCCCCGCCTACCTGGTCCTCGCCGCCTTGTTTGTGGTGCCCATCGCCCTGGCCGGACAGATGCTGCTGCCGGCCGGCATCACCCCGGATTCCTTTGTGATCAGCCTACCGCTGGCCGAAGCCCATCCTGCGCTGGCCATGCTGGCCTTTATCGGTGGCGCATCGGCGGCCACCGGCATGGTGATTGTCGCCTCGGTGGCGCTGTCGACGATGATTTCCAACGATATGCTGCTGCCCTGGCTGCTGCGCCGGCAAAACACCGAACGGCCCTTCGAGGCCTTCCGCCACTGGATGCTCACCGCACGCCGGGTGAGCATCGTGCTGATCCTGCTGCTGGCCTATGTGTGCTATCGCCTGCTTGGCTCCAACGCCAGCCTCGCGACCATCGGCCAGGTCTCCTTCGCGGCCATCGGCCAGCTGGCCCCGGCGATGTTCGGCGCGCTGGTGTGGAAGCAGGCCAATCGCCAGGGCGTGTTTGCCGGGCTGTTCTTTGGCGCGCTGATCTGGTTCTACACCCTGGTCATGCCGCTGGTGGCGCGCGGCCTGGGCTGGCCGGCGGATGCCTTGCCGGGCGTGCAAACCTTGCTGTACGGGCCGATAGGTTTTCAGGTCGACCCGCTGACCCGTGGTGTGGTGCTGTCGCTGGCCGGCAACTTCCTGTTGTTTGCCTGGGTCTCCTACTTCTCCCGCACGCGGGTGGCCGAACATTGGCAGGCCGGGCGCTTTATCGGCCATGACCTGGGCAACAAACCAAGCAACCGCAGCATGCTCGCGGTGCAGGTCGGCGACCTGTTGCTGCTGGCCAACCGCTTTGTCGGGGAAGACCGCGCGCGGCAGAGCTTTATGCGTTTCGCCTATCGCCAGGGCAAGGGCTTTGACCCCAACCAGACCGCCAACAGTGAATGGATCGCCCACACCGAACGCCTGCTGGCCGGTGTGCTCGGTGCCTCATCGACCCGCGCGGTGGTCAAGGCGGCCATCGAAGGCCGCGAGATGCAGGTCGAGGATGTGGTGCGCATCGTCGACGAAGCCTCGGAAGTGCTGCAGTTCAACCGTGCGCTGCTACAAGGCGCCATCGAGAACATTACCCAGGGCATCAGCGTGGTCGACCAGTCGCTGCGCCTGGTGGCCTGGAACCACCGTTACATTGAGCTATTCAACTACCCCGACGGCCAGGTCTATGTCGGTCGACCGGTGGCCGAGCTGATTCGCTTCAACGCCGAACGCGGCCTGCTCGGCGGCGGCGATATCGAGGAGCACGTCAGCAAGCGCCTGTACTGGATGCGCCAGGGCACAGCGCACACCTCCGAGCGGCTGTTCCCCAACGGCCGGGTGATCGAGCTGATCGGCAACCCCATGCCCGGCGGCGGTTTTGTTATGAGCTTTACCGACATCACCGAATTCCGCGAAGCCGAGCGCGCGCTCAAGGACGCCAACGAAGGCCTGGAACAACGAGTCAGCGAGCGCACCCAGGAGCTGTCGCAACTGAACCAGGCGCTGACTGAGGCCAAGGGCGTGGCGGAAGCGGCTAACCAATCAAAAACCCGCTTTCTCACCGCCGTCAGCCATGACCTGATGCAGCCGTTAAACGCCGCGCGGCTGTTCTCCGCCGCCCTGTCCCACCAGGACGATGCCCTGCCCGCCGACGCCCGCGAGCTGGTGCGCCATTTGGACAGCTCGCTGCGCTCGGCCGAAGACCTGATCAGCGACCTGCTGGATATCTCGCGCCTGGAAAACGGCCGCATCACCCCGGATCGCCACGCCTTTGTGCTGAACAACCTGTTCGACACCCTCGGCGCGGAATTCAAGGTGCTGGCCGCCGAACACGGCGTGGACTTCCGCCTGCGCGGTAGCCGCCTGCGGGTCGACAGCGACATCAAATTGCTGCGGCGCATTCTGCAGAACTTCCTGACCAACGCCTTCCGCTACGCCAAGGGCCGCGTACTGCTCGGCGTACGCCGCAACGGCCAGCAGCTGCGTTTGGAAGTATGGGATCGCGGCCCGGGAATACCGGAAGACAAACGCAAGGTAATTTTCGAGGAGTTCAAGCGCCTGGACAGCCACCAGACCCGCGCCGAAAAAGGCCTGGGCCTGGGCCTGGCGATTGCCGATGGCCTGTGCCGGGTGCTCGGCCACCAGCTGGAAGTGCGCTCCTGGCCGGGCAAGGGCAGCGTATTCAGCGTCACCATCCCCCTGGCCTTACACGCCGAACCACCCGTGCTGCTCAACCAGCCCGAGCACAACGGCGAGGCGCTGGCCGGCATTCAGGTGCTGTGCATCGACAACGAGGACAGCATCCTCGCCGGTATGCACAGCCTGCTGTCACGCTGGGGTTGTCAGGTCTGGACGGCGCGCAATCGTCTGGAGTGCGAACACCTGCTGAATGAAAACGTGCGGCCGCAGCTGGCGCTGGTGGACTTTCACCTGGATGACGGCGAAACCGGCACCGAACTGATGGCCTGGCTGCGCACGCGCCTGGGCGAGCCGCTACCAGGCGTGGTGATCAGTGCCGACGGCCGCCCCGAGCTGATCGCTCAGGTGCATGCCGCCGGCCTGGATTTTCTGCCCAAACCGGTCAAGCCGGCCGCTTTGCGCGCCTTGCTGAGCCGGCATCTAGTGCTGCGCTAATCAGCCATTCAGGCGCTGACGAAACAGCGCCTGATGCTCGCGGCATTGCGCGGCGGCGAGCAGGAATACGCCGTGACCGCCACGCTCGAATTCCAGCCAGGTGAAGTCGACTTCCGGGTACAGCGCCTCGACGTGCACCTGGCTATTGCCGACCTCGATAATCAGCACGCCCTTCTCGGTCAGATGATCCGCCGCCTCGGCGAGCATGCGCCGCACCAGGTCCAGGCCATCGTCACCGCAGGCCAGGCCCAGTTCAGGCTCGTGCTGGTATTCGGCCGGCATATCGGCGAAATCTTCAGCATCCACATAAGGTGGGTTGGAAACGATCAGATCGAAACGCTGCCCCGGTAACCCGGCAAAACCATCACCCTGCACGGTGTACACCCGCTCATCCAGGCCATGGCGCTCGATATTCTGGTTGGCCACTTCCAGCGCCTCATAGGACAGATCGCCGAGCACCACCTCGGCCTCTGGGAACTCATAAGCGCAGGCGATACCGATGCAGCCAGAGCCAGTGCACAGGTCGAGAATCCGCGCCGGCTCCAGCGCCAGCCAGGGCTCGAAGTGCTGCTCGATCAACTCGGCAATCGGTGAGCGTGGAACCAGTACACGCTCATCGACAATAAACGGCATGCCACAGAACCAGGCCTCACCCAGCAGGTAGGCGGTCGGCACGCGCTCGTCGATACGCCGTGCGAGCAAGGCGTGCAGGTGCGCATGCTCGTCGTCTTCTAGGCGGCAATCGAGGTAGCTGTCGGCAATTTCGTAGGGCAGGTGCAGGGCGCCGAGTACCAACTGGCGGGCTTCATCCCAGGCGTTGTCGGTGCCGTGGCCGAAGAACAGCTCCTCGCCATGAAACCGACTGACCGCCCAGCGAATGTAGTCGCGCACCGTGCGCAGGCGGGTTGGGTAGGTATGTGTAGCGTCGGTCACGGCAGCTCTCCGCAGAAAAAGTGCGCCATTCTAACAGCCTGGCGCACCAGCCCGCGCCGGGCGCAGCGCTTGTTTAGCCGTACGACGCATCGCTGACCATAAAGGCCGCCACAGTCACAAAGTAGGCCTGCCCAAGCATCATGCGCATCAGTATAATTTTGTTACTAATTTCCAAACCCTTCCCTCCCTTCTCAAGACATCCCTAAAAATGGTCATAGATCCCTTCTCGATCACGGGCTTGCTCGTGCTGGCGATATTCCTGATTGGCATGACGCTGATCGTTTTTGAAGCACAATTGGAGATGGATAAATTCAAGCCGGCGATGTTCATGATGTCCGGCCTGATCGTTATCGGCGCCCACTACGCGTTTTACGACCCCAACGGCTTTCAGTACTTCCTGCATGCGCAGAGCGAGATCAAGGAAGAGCTGTTTGGCCTGATCGCCTTTATGGCGTTTATGTGGATGGTGGTCGAGCTGCTTAATGAGCGAAACGTCTTCACCGCGCTCAATGGCTACCTGATGCGTAAGGGCCTCGGCGCACGCGGCATGTTCTGGGCCACCGGCGCGCTGTCGGCGCTGCTCTCGCCGTTTCTCAACAACATCACCACGGCGATGATCTTCGGCAAGACGGTGAAAAGCATCTCGACCAATCAGCGCTACACGCATATTTCGCTATGCAACATCGTGGTCGCCTCCAATTCCGGGGTGTGGTTTCTCGGCACTTCGACCAGCCTGATGGTGGTACTGGCCGGCAAGATCAGCATCGCCGGCCTGCTGTTGCTGATCCCCTCGGCGCTGATTGGCTGGCTGCTGTTCGCCGCCACGCTGCACTTCTTCTACCTGCGCAAGCTCGATGGGCAGAGCCTGATTGAGGTGGCCGACCAGGCCGAATCCGCGCTCAAACCCGGTGGCGCGGGCCTGGCGATAGTCGGTTTCTTCGCGGTATTTGGCGCGGTGCTGTGCAATATCGTGCTGAAAGTCAGCATTGAGTTCGCCATCGGCATTGGTCTGGGCATCGTCGCCCTGTATGCCTGGCTGCTGATGCGCCGCGGTATCGAGCTGCCCTGGCAGGACCAACTGCAAAAGGTCGAGTGGAACGCCCTGCTGTTCTTTATCGGCATCATCACCTCGGTGGCCTGCCTCAACCACGTCGGCTGGCTGTCGTATATCTCGCGGCTGTTCGAAGTGCTGCACCCCACGGCGGTCAACGTGGTGCTCGGGGTGGCATCCGGGGTGATGGACAACGTGCCCGTGGAAGCGGCGGCGCTGATGTCCAACCCGCAACTGGGGCTCAATCAGTGGGCACTGAATGCGCTGATGGTGGGGATTGGCGGCTCGCTGACGGTGGTTGGCTCAGCCGCAGGGATCATGGCGATGTCGCTGGACAAGACTTACAGCTTCGCCGTGCACCTGAAGTTCCTTCCAGCCATTCTGGTCAACTTCTTCGGCTCGCTGGGTATCTGGTACCTGCAGTTCGAACTGTTTGGCCTGTACTGAAACGCAAGCGCCAGGGCATAGCCTGGCGCTTATCGATGACCGAGGCTGCGCGAGCGTCGCCACTAGTCTCGCTTAAGGTGCAGTTCGCGCAGCACAGCGATGGAAATCGCTACAGCAAACAACAGCCAGAAGTGTTCGGAAAACAGTGCAATCAGGCTCATATTGCAGCTCCTTTGCTTGAGATCGCCGTTCCTCGGCAGCACCCCGATTCTGCTCGCCGCATAGGCAGCATGCAAGATCATCGACCACAAAGGTTCACAGCAGCGCAGCACAGGCGGACAATGGGTGGACTGTCCATGCCAGCCTGGAGTTCCTGCCATGTCCACCCCTAAAACGATGTTCGCCCTCACTGGCCGCAGCCATGCGCCCGCCAGCCTGAGCAATGCGACCTTGCTGGTCATCGATGCGCAAGAGGAATACCGCAGCGGCGTGTTGCAATTACCAGGGCTGGATGCCGCGTTGGAAGAAATCGCCAAACTGCTGGCCGCCGCCCGTCACCTGGGCAGCGCCATCGTCCACGTCAAACACCTGGGCATTCCCGACGGCCTGCTCGACCCGCGCGGCCCTCGCGGCCTGCACTTGCCGGAAGTGGCGCCGCTGCCTGGCGAGATCATCGTCGAAAAGCGCATGCCCAACGCCTTCAACGGCACCGACCTGCATGATCGCCTACAGGCCCTGGGCCACCTGGATCTGATCGTCTGCGGCTTTATGACCCATTCGAGTATCAGCACCACGGTGCGCGCCACCAAGGACTATGGTTACCGCTGCACCGTGGTCGATGCCGCTTGCGCCACCCGCGACCTGCCAACGCTCGACGGTCAGGTGATCAGCGCAGCCGACATGCACCGCGCCGAGATGATCGCCCTGGCCGACAACTTTGCCGCCATGGTGCCTTGCGCCAGCGCCTTGATCTGAATAACCACCAGCGCACAGCAGTTCGCAACTTGCGCAGGGGCTATTGGGCGCAGTTGAACCACACCAGCCCACACCGGTCATACCGCCGATAGCCACCGAGGAAATTGGCATGAGGAAATCGGAATGAAACACTCCGATGGTTTTGATGCACGCCGCCTGCGCCCACGCAATGCCAGCAACTGGCGCCTGCGCCTGGGCGCTGGCCTGGCGGCGCTGTTCGCCACATTCGGCGTGCTGCTGACAATGGCCGGCACCGCCACCCTGCTCGGCCAGCCCGCTGCACTCGGCCCGTTGAACGAATCACCAGGCGCGGCCAGCGTATTTATCGTTATCGGCCTGCTGTTGCTGTGCTTCGGCGTGATGCTCTGGCGCCGCTGCCGACGCCGCCTGCGCCGCCCCAGCGACCTGAGCATGGCCCCACATCTGATGAAAAAGCGCGACTGAGTGCTGGGCAGCTTGGTTACACTAACGGCCTTCGCGGAGGCCTAAATGCAAGACGACGATTTTTCTTTATTTAAAGCCGAGTTGCGCGGCGTCAAACCAATCAAGCATGACCGCGCCGACACCGGTAAACCGAAACCCAACCGTGCCCAACTGGCCACCCTGCGCCAGGCCGCCACGGCGCGCGTGGATTCGGTCAAGGTCGACGGTTTGTCCGACCAGTTTGTCATCGACGTAGGCGCCGAAGACCCGCTGTACTGGGCCGCCAACGGCGTGCAGGAAGGCCAGATGCGCAAGCTCAAGTTGGGGCAGATCAGCTTTGAAGGCAGCCTCGACCTGCACGGCATGAGTGTGGAAAAAGCCCGCGACACCCTGTGGGAATTTATCGCCGAGGCCAACAAGCTGGAGGTGCGCTGTGTGCGCATCACCCACGGCAAGGCGGTGCGCATGGACGGCCGCAAGCCAATGATCAAAAGCCACGTCAACACCTGGCTGCGCCAGCATCCACAGGTGCTCGGTTTCACCTCCTGCCTGGCCAAACACGGCGGCACCGGCGCGGTGTACGTGATGCTCAAACGCACCATGATGGATGGCCGCGACGAATAAGCTCATGCCGCTGGCGGGTTACGCACTTGCCAGCCCGAGCCTCGCGGCCTAACCTGCGCCCTTTAGAAAGACCTACGAGATTGTCCATGTCCCTGGAACAGAACTACACCGCGATCCTTGGCCAACTTGGCGAAGACGTATCCCGCGAAGGCCTGCTCGACACGCCCAAGCGCGCCGCCAAAGCCATGCAGTACCTGTGCAAGGGCTACCAGCAAACCCTCGAAGAAGTCACCAACGGCGCGCTGTTTAGCTCCGACAACAGCGAAATGGTACTGGTGAAGAACATCGAGCTGTACTCGCTGTGCGAGCACCACCTGCTGCCCTTTATCGGCAAAGCCCATGTCGCCTATATCCCCAATGGCAAGGTGCTCGGCCTGTCGAAGGTCGCGCGGATTGTCGATATGTACGCGCGCCGCCTGCAGATCCAGGAAAACCTCAGCCGGCAGATCGCCGAAGCCATCCAGCAGGTCACCGGTGCCCTCGGTGTGGCGGTGGTGATCGAAGCGCAGCATATGTGCATGATGATGCGCGGCGTGGAGAAGCAGAACTCCTCCATGGTCACCTCGGTGATGCTCGGCGAGTTCCGCGAAAACGCCGCCACGCGCAGCGAGTTCCTCAGCTTGGTCAATAACTGAGCAAGCCTGTGCGACACCCAAAACCGGCCTAGCGCCGGTTTTTTTGCGCCTGCTCACGATCAAGGCTGGCGGCGACAATCCGCCAAAAGCCTCGGTAAAACCGCCCAAACATGGCGAGATCACGCCACCCGAAACAGGAAAAACGCCCATCCCTCTGCGGCAGCACGCCGCAGCTTGGGGCTGGCGTGCTGCGGGCATGCTTCTTGCGATAAGCCTGACAACGGCAGTCGCCCCACGTCTTGCAACGCTTGCGCAGTGCTTCGCCAGCTGCGCCCTGAGCCATTGCCGTTACGCACACGACGCCCTGTACACCTGCCCTGTGCCTGTCGCCCGCCGACGGGGATGCAGGCTATTGCCACACGCCTGATCCCGTGTCGCCCAGGTCGTCATTTTGACTTCACCGATAAGATGGTTGGTTTAATGAAAAAACTCCTGTTGACCCTCCTGTGCCTGAGCGTGATCGGCTGCGCCAAGCACCCTGAGCCAGAAAAAACCGTGGACGTCCTTCTGGTTGGCGGCGGCATCATGAGTGCCAGCCTGGGCACCTACCTCAATGAGCTGGAGCCGGGCTGGAGCATCGACATCTACGAGCGCCTCGACCGCGTCGCCGATGAAAGCTCCAACGCCTGGAACAACGCCGGCACCGGCCACTCGGCCTTCTGCGAGCTGAACTACACCCCCGAGCTGGCCGATGGCAACATCGATATCAGCAAGGCGGTAGCGATCAACGAATCCTTCGAGATCTCCAAACAGTTCTGGGCCTATCAGGTTGAGCGCAAGGTGCTGAACAACCCGCCTTCGTTTATCAACAACGTGCCGCACATGAGCTTTGTCTGGGGCGATGACAACGTCGACTTCCTCAAGAAGCGCCATGCGGCGCTGCAGGCCAGCTCGCTGTTTCGCGGCATGGAGTATTCCGAAGACCCGCAGCAGATCAAACAGTGGGTACCGCTGGTGATGCAAGGCCGCGAGCCTGGGCAGAAGCTTGCCGCCACCCGCGTATCGATCGGCACCGATGTCAACTTTGGTGAAATCACCCGCCAGCTGTTCGATTCGCTGAGCCAGCAGGACAACGTCAGCCTCAACCTGCAGCATGAAGTGCGCGGTATCGAGCGCAATGCCGACAACACCTGGAACGTGCGGGTGGCCGACCTAAGCAATGGCGGCGCCGAAAAAACCATCAACGCCAAGTTTGTGTTTATCGGCGCCGGCGGCGCCGCGCTGAAGCTGCTGCAGATGTCCGGCATCAGCGAGGCCGAAGGCTATGCGGGCTTCCCGGTTGGCGGCTCGTTCCTGGCCACCAGCAACCCGGAAATCGTCGCCCAGCATCAGGCCAAGGTGTATGGCAAAGCTTCGGTCGGTTCGCCGCCGATGTCCGTGCCACACCTGGACACTCGGGTGATCGAGGGCAAAAAGGTGTTGCTGTTCGGACCGTTCGCCACCTTCTCCACCAAGTTCCTGAAAAATGGCTCGCTGCTCGACACCTTCAGCGCCCTGACCACCGACAACATCCTGCCGATGACCCACGCTGGCATCGATAACTTCTCGCTCAGCACCTACCTGATGGGCCAGTTGATGCTCAGCCAGGAAGACCGCATGGATTCGTTGCGCGAGTACTTCCCCAATGCCCAGTCAGAAGATTGGGAACTGATCCAGGCGGGTCAGCGCGTGCAGATCATCAAGAAAGACGCCGAACATGGCGGCATCCTGCAGTTCGGCACCGAAGTGGTCAGCGCCGCCGATGGCAGCCTCGCCGCCCTGCTCGGCGCCTCGCCGGGTGCATCGACGGCCGCACCGATCATGCTTTCGGTGCTGGAGAAAACCTTCAAGAACAAGCTGCAGAGCCCTGAGTGGCAAACCAAGCTGAAAGAAATCATCCCGTCTTACGGCCAAAAGCTGAACGACGACCTGGCGCTGACCAATCAGACCCGCGCCTGGAGCAGCGAACGCCTGCAACTGGAGTTCGTTGAAGTGCCACCGCTGGCCCTCACCCCAGAGGTCAGCCAGGCGCAGTAAGCCGCCTGCTGCGCAATGCAGATTGCCAGAAGCACTTTTTACCGTCGCCTCGCGCGACACAGCCTGCGGCCATGGATGGCACGCAATAAAAAACCGGCCACAAGCCGGTCAATGCACGCCCCACACACCCTGCCAAAGCTAGCCTTTCGCAGGGTGTTTTTATTCAGGGCCGTAACCATGCAACCAGCAACAGCAACAGCAATCGATATCGGTCAGCGCAGACGCAGCGGCCATCTGCACACCGCATCTTCGATACCAATCGCGGGTTCATAAACCCAGCAAAACCATTATCAACTGGCACTGCTGGCCAGCAGGCAATTGCAGCTGAGGCATGTAGAGACATGGGGCATCTCCATGCGGAGCAATTTACGCCCAACGCTCAGTCACTCGAAGCAGCCACCCAATAGCTAGATTAAGCTGGGAGGTATTGGCGGAAAATTATCCATATAAAGCCAGTCTCTCTGGATGCAACTCATGGCCTGTCATTTATCTGCGCAACGCGACGTGCATGGTTTGCACCCCGTAACAGGCCACAACCAGCCGGAGGCAATCAGTGGCAAATGCCATTTCATCTGTCTACCTAGCACTATGCGACGCCATAAGGTGGGCGATCTACTCCAGCGCACAGCCACTGCCCAGGCATTCACGGCTCACCGCCAATCGCAATCCGCTGGCAACCGCCACAGTGCTAAAGTGCTAAAGCGCTGCCAATGCGCCACTAGCAACCTGCGCCGAGTCAGTAGCTTGGTGGGTCTAAACCTTGCGCTGATGCATGGCATGGCGTCAGCACAGACAATTGAATTGTCGGCTGCCGACTTCTTGGCACCGCAAGTACCCGCAGTGGAGGCCTTGTTGCGCAAGGCCGGCTTTGAGCCTGCAATAACGCTCGTACCAGCTGCGCGCTCGCTGCTTATGTTGCAGCGCGGTGAGGTTGATGCCGAGTTCTTTCGTCAGCCTGGCGCAGTAGCGTCCTTTCGTGAGCAGGTACATCTGGTCGGGCCGCTCAGTTGCTCAACAAATTACGCCTTCGTGCATAGGGACAGCCGCTGGGTAATTAACACTGCGGAGGACTTGCGTGATTTACGTGTCGGCATACTGAATGGCAACCAGCTGGCCACAGACCTGTTGGATAAACAGGGCATCCAACACGACAAGCTCATCAGTCGCGAAAATATGTTCCTGATGCTGGAGCGTGGTCGCCTGGACATCGTCATAGAGCCCGAACGCAGCGGATTGACCTCACTGCAGCAGACAGGGCTGAGTAAGACCTTGGAGCGTCGTGGGCCTGCGCTCACCAACCTGCCGAACTATCTGGTTCTGCGCAAACACGTGGAGCAATGGGGACCGCGCCTGGACCGCGCAGCAGCTCAGGCATTACGCAGCGGGCAATGGCATCAATGGATCGAAGAGATAAATGAACGACTGGGCATTCCCAAACATGTCGGCCTGGGCTGCCTACCAAAGCCCGATGCAGAACTGCCCGACAAACAACCTACTGCCCCTTGAACGGCACCCGCGGTTTGCTGCGTAACGGGTCGAGCAGGCCCGACAGACCGTTGTGATCAATCTCCTGCATCAGCGCCAGCAAGCGGCCGATTTCGCCCTGGGGAAAACCTTCGCGGGCAAACCAGTTGAGGTAGTTACCCGGCAGATCGGCGAGCAGACGGCCTTTGTGTTTGCCGAAAGGCATCTCGCGGGTTACCAGCAACAGCAGGTCTTCGGGTTTCATCGCAGGCTCGGCAGGGTTGGGCAATCGAGCGCGGATTATGCCGTTGGGCGCAGAGCCAGACCAGCGCCGACGCCAAGCTAGAAAAACTCGGGTAAGCTGCGCGCCCCTGTTTATCGACCAAGGTTTGCCCCGCATGATTATCAAGGCACTGCGTATCGGCCTCGGCCAGTTGATCATTTTCCTCGACTGGATCAGCCGTCCGGCCAAGCTCAAACGCACCCCAGAGGCCCAGGCTACGGTCGAGCAAAGCGCCAGCAACCTCGCGCTGTACCAGTTCCACGCCTGCCCGTTCTGCGTAAAAACCCGCCGCACCCTGCACAAACTGAATGTGCCAGTGGCCCTGCGCGACGCGAAGAACGACGCCCAGGCACGCAGCGAGTTGGAACAGCAAGGCGGCAAGATCAAGGTGCCGTGCCTGCGCATCGAAGAAAACGGCCAGAGCACCTGGCTGTATGAGTCCAAGGCGATCATTGCCTATCTCGACGAGC
>NZ_JAUYGD010000023.1 GCF_030690725.1 Pseudomonas sp.
ACGCCGCGATGGTAATTAATGCCCTGCCTGCCGTTGCTGCGGAAGGCGCGGACCAACTCCGATTCAGGTGCATCGCCAACTGGCGCGACCACAATCAGAAAGGGGTTGCCGAGCAGCGGAATAAACGCCTGACTGCCCTGCGGATGGCGCTCCAGCATGCGGATGGTCAGCGGCATATCCAGGGCCTCGGCACTGAAGATGCTGATGATCGCCTTATCCTCTGGCTGTGCGGTCTCGACCGTGGCCAGTTTGTGATAGCGGCGAGTGGAGCCATTGTTGATCATGAAGAATTCACTGCCTTCGGTTTCGATAACGTCACCAAAGGGGGCGAAGGCTTCTTTGCTCAGCGGCTCAATGATCAATTTGCGCATGTTGGTCTTCTTGTTCGTTCGTTTATGCCCCTCTCCCAATGGGAGAGGGGTTTATTGGCTTACTTGGCGACTTTGCCGAACAGGCGCAGGCGGCTGATACCGCCGTCCGGGAACACGTTCACCCGTACGTGGGTGATCGGGCCCAGCGCTTTGATCTGCTCGCTGAACTCGTGCTCGGCGTGCATCTGCAGTTTCTGGCTTGGCAGCAGCTCGCGCCAGAACAGGCTCTGGGTCTCGATCTGGCTGTCGGTGCCGCCTTTGACGAAGGCCGCCTGGATCGAGCAGCTGTCCGGGTAGTTGCCTTTGAAGTGCAGGGTGTCGACGACGATGCGTTCGATCTCGCCCGGATGGCCGAGGGCGACAATCACCCAGTCGTTACCTGGGGTACGGCGACGTGCAGTTTCCCAGCCGTCGCCCATGTTGATGCCACGGCCTGGGTTGAGGATGTTGCTCATGCGGCCGAAGTGTTCGTCCGAGCAGGCCAGGGCGCGACCGCCATTCAGTGCAGAAGCCAGGTCAACTTCTTCGTTGTCACCTACGTTCGACCAGTCGCGGAACGGTACGCCGTAGACGCGCAGACGGGCGACGCCGCCGTCCGGATAGATGTTGAAGCGCAGGTGGGTGAAGGCCTGTGCATTGGCAATTTCATGGTAGTGGTGGCTGTTGCCTTGCAGCTCTACTGCGGCCAGCACTTCAGTCCACACGGTGGCGTCGGTCGGGTCACCTTCAGCGACAAAGCAGCCTTCCAGGGACGCCGATGGCGGGAAGTTACCGGTGAAGAAGCTGGTGTCGATGTCCACACCCTTGATCGAGCCCGGTACGCCCAGGCGGATTACCGCGCTGTCGTAACCTTCGAAGCGCTTGCGACGCGACTCCCAGCCATCCATCCACTTGCCGTTGTCATCGAACACGCCCTCCTTCCATACGGCCGGGGTCGGCTGGAACAGACGGTTAACGTCGGCGAACCAGTCGTCGGTGACCGAGATGGCCTTGGTGCCCAGGCGTGCGTCGGCGAGGTTGACGTATTTCTCAAAGGGTACGGCGTAAGCTTTCATGAAATGTCTGCCTTAGTGATGGCGTTGGGGAGGGCGGAGGGCTTGCGGCCTACAGCTGCTGCAAGCGGAACAGCGCGATCTTGTTGATCTCGGCCAGGGCGCAGGCGAATTCTTGCTCCGGGGAGTTATGAATCCGCTCCTCGAAGGCCGCCAGGATCTGGTGCCGATTGCTGCCTTTCACCGCCATGATGAAGGGGAAGCCGAACTTGGCTTTGTAGGCATCGTTCAGTTCGGTAAAGCGGGCGAACTCTTCTGCGGTACAGGCGTGAATGCCCGCACCCGCCTGCTCCGATGTGGAGGAGGCGGTCAACTCACCGCGTACGGCTGCCTTGCCGGCCAGATCCGGGTGAGCATTGATCAATGCCAGCTGCGTCGCATGGCTGGCACTGAGCAACAGGTCGGCCATACGCTGATGCAGGCCGTCGATTTCGTTAATGCTCTCGTCCTGGCCCAGATCAAAAGCCTTCTCGGCGACCCAGGGCGAGTGTTCGTAAATGTCGGCGAAGACGTTGACGAAGTTTTCGCGGCTCAGGCGCGATGGGGTCAGGGTTTGAAAACGGCTCATTTCGAGCTCTCCTTGGATGGCTCTTGCAGCGGATGGGTCGCGTGCCAGTGTTTGGCGATGTCGACGCGGCGTGCGCACCAGACTTTTTCGTGGCTCTGCACGTATTCAAGAAACTTCGCCAGCGACGCCAGGCGTGCCGGGCGGCCGAGCAGGCGGCAATGCATGCCGATCGAAAGCATCTTCGGCGCGCCGGCCACGCCTTCGGCGTAAAGCACATCGAAGGCGTCTTTCAGGTATTCGAAGAAATCGTCGCCCTTGTTGAAACCCTGCACCTGGGTGAAGCGCATGTCGTTGGTGTCCAGGGTGTAAGGAATCACCAGATGCGGTTTGGCCGCAGTGCTGGCCGGGTCCCAGTAGGGCAGGTCGTCGTCGTAGGTGTCGCTGTCATACAGGAAGCCACCTTCCTCGCGCACCAGGCGGCGAGTGTTCGGGCCGAGGCGGCCGGTGTACCAGCCCTGTGGGCGCTGACCAGTCAGCTCGGTGAGGATGCGGATGGCTTCAAGCATATGCTCGCGCTCTTCGGCTTCGCTCATGTTCTGGTAGTCGATCCAGCGGTAGCCGTGGCTGCAGATCTCGTGACCGGCGGCGACCATCGCCTTGATCGCATCCGGGTGACGCTGCGCAGCCATGGCCACGGCGAAAATAGTCAGCGGGATGTTGTGTTTCTGGAACAGGTTCAGCAAACGCCAGACGCCGGCACGGCTGCCATACTCGTAGAGCGACTCCATGCACAGGTTGCGCTGACCTTGCAGCGGCTGGGCGGAAACCATCTCGGAGAGGAAAGCCTCGGACTCCTTGTCGCCGTGCAGGATGTTGCGCTCGCCGCCTTCCTCGTAATTGAGCACAAACGACAGGGCGATGCGCGCATCATTCGGCCAATGCGGGTGGGGCGGGTTGTTGGCGTAACCGATCAGGTCGCGTGGGTAGTCAGCGCTCACTGCAGTCTTCCTTCTTGCTGTTTGTGGCGGTCATTGGGCAGGCATGAATGCGTTGCACGACCGTGATGGGCTAATTGTATACAAAGTGCTTTGCATCTTGTAAATCTAAAATTCACTTATTTTGCGAAATTTTGCCTTAGTGATGAATCTGTCCAGTGCGTCAGCTGTTGCTGTGCAAAAGCAGTGCTCGCAGCACTTATGGCTGATTTGCTGCCCGTTTGCGGTGCGCTAAGCAGGCGTAATGATCGATTTATTGTGTACAGTTTTTTTATAAAATTGTCTTATTTTTGAATTTCGGCATGCTATGCTTCAGCTCAGTCGAGGCTGCTTAGCCTGATAAATCTGCCGAATTCAATAAAAGTAGAGGAGGTGCGGCGTCTGTGTTGGCTTGTCTGCACAGGTGCCCATAAGCGATGGGACGATTGACCACACACGTACTGGATGCCGCCCACGGTTGCCCAGGCAGCGAATTGAAGATTGAGTTGTATCGCGTTGAAGGGGCTCAGCTGGAGCTGCTCAATAGCGTTGTCACCAACCACGACGGGCGTTGCGATGCGCCAGTGCTGCAGGGTGACGATTACCGCAGCGGCGTTTACCAACTGCATTTCCATGCCGGCGATTACTACCGCGCGCGCGGCGTCAAATTGCCTGAGCAGGCTTTTCTGGATGTTGTGGTGCTGCGCTTCGGTATTGATGCCGGGCAGGAGCATTACCACGTACCGCTGCTGATTTCCCCTTACAGCTACTCCACCTACCGCGGTAGCTGAACCGAATGCTTGTCACCCTCGGACTCAATTTAAGAGTCCTTAGCCCGTACACACTGCGGGCTTTTTTTTGCCTGCGATTTGTCGGGTTTCAAGCGCTGGAGTAGGAGCGGGCGGGGCGCGCAGTACCATGCCCGCGATATCGGTTCGCGGGCATGGCCCGCTCCTACAGGTCGTGACGTGGATAAGCCTTGGCAGGCTGTCAGCGGCTAAGCAGCGAGGCAGCACCAGCCCCGCCAAACAAGGCAGCACTGATGCGGTTGAACCACACCTGGCCTTTGCCCGAGCGCAGGTAGCGCGCGGCGCCCTGGGCGCTGAGGCCGTAGAACAGCTTGCAGGCCAGGTCCAACACCGCCCAGGTGGCGATCATCACCAGCAACTGGCCAAGCATGGGCCGCTCGGCGCTGATGAACTGCGGCAAGAAGGCGGCAAAGAACAGGATGTCCTTGGGATTGCTGGCGCCCAAGCCGAAGGCCTTCCAGAACATGCTGCGAAAGCCTGGGTTGACCGGCTGCTCTTCGGCCGTCACCGGTTTGGCGGCTTTGCGTGATTCCTGCCAGCTTTGCCAGGCGAGGTAGAACAGGTACAGCGCGCCGACCAGTTTGAGTAGGCTGAACAGCTGCTCAGAGGCCAGCAGCAGTGCGCCAAGGCCCAGCGCCGAAGCACTCAATAAACAGATAGAAGCTGACACCCCACCAATAAAGGCCGGTGCCGAGCGGCGCAGGCCGTAGTTGAGGCTGTTGCTGACCATCAACAGTGATAGCGGCCCCGGGATCAGAATCACCACCAGTGCAGCACTTGCGAACAACAGCCAGGTTTCCAGACTCATTAACGATTCTCCAGATGCGCAAAAGCCCCGACGCGCGCGTCGGGGCTTGGTTACCAGCCGGCCAACCTTACAGGAAGGCGAACTTGGCGATAAAGATAATGCACAGAACGTACAGGCTCAGCGATACCTTGTCGCGCTGACCGGTCAGCAACTTCAGCGTCGCGTAGGTCAGGAAGCCCAGGGCAATACCGTTGGCGATGGAGAAAGTCAGCGGCATCATGACCACGGTGACGATCGCCGGGATGGTGTCGGTGTGATCTTTCCAGTCGATATGCGCCATGCCGCTCATCATCAGCATTGCCACATAAATCAGCGCGCCAGCGGTGGCGTAGGCGGGGATCATCCCGGCTAGCGGGGCAAAGAACATCGCGCAGAGAAACAGCACGCCCACCGCAACAGCCGTCAGACCAGTACGGCCACCGGCAGCAACGCCCGCAGCACTTTCCACATAGCTGGTGACCGGTGGGCAACCGACAAAGGCCCCGACCACGCTGGAGGTACTGTCGGCCTTGAGGGCCTTGGACAGGTTCTGGATCTTGCCGTCCTCATCCACCAGGTTGGCGCGATGGGCGACGCCCATCAGGGTGCCGGCGGTGTCGAACATGTTGACGAAGAGGAAGGCCAGAATCACGCTGATCATGGCAATGTTGAAGGCGCCGGCGATATCCAGGGCCATCAAGGTTGGTGCCAGGCTTGGCGGCATGGAAACCAGGCCGTTGTATTCAACGATGCCGATGCCCCAGCCGATGGCGGTGACGCCGAGCATGCTGAACAGGATGGCGCCGAACACGTTGCGGTGGCTGAGCACGGCAATCAGTAGGAAGCACACTGCGGCGAGGATTGCATTCGGTTCACCGAATGAGCCCATGGTCAGCAGAGTTGCTGGGCTGTCGACAACAATGCCCGCAGTCTTCAGACCGATCAGCCCGAGGAACAGACCCACCCCAGCACCCATGGCAAAGCGCAGGCTCATGGGGATGCTGTTAAGCAGCCACTCGCGGATGCGTGACAGGCTCATGATCATAAACAGCACGCCGGAGATAAACACCGCGCCAAGGGCGATCTGCCAGCTGTAGCCCATTTCACCGACAACGGTGTAGGTGAAGAAGGCATTGAGGCCCATGCCGGGTGCCAGGCCGACTGGCCAGTTGGCGTACAGACCCATCAGGAAACAGCCGATGGCCGCACCGATGCAGGTGGCGACAAACGCCGCACCGTGATCGACGCCGGCTGTGGCCATGATGTTGGGGTTAACGAAGATGATGTAAGCCATGGTGACGAAAGTCGTCAGGCCCGCCAGCAGTTCGGTTTTGATTGTGGTGCGGTGTTCGGTCAGCTTGAAGAAGCGGTCAAGCAGACCGGGTTTGATCAGGTCTTGCATCTGCGTCGCCTGTTGTTCTTGTTTAGCGCTTTCCACAGGGGTACTCCTCATCTCTTGTTGTGTGCCACCCAGAGCCTGTGCTGCGCACTGCTCGACTCTTGAGGTAGGTGGTGTTTTTTTGCCTTGCTGGCGTGCTTAGCTGACCTAGCGGTCAAGAAATAACACTGAGGCCGATTATGATGTTGTATACAAAAAAAGCAAATAATGTT
>NZ_JAUYGD010000033.1 GCF_030690725.1 Pseudomonas sp.
CTGCCGGTGACGTTCGGCGGCGGGATCATGATGGTGTAGGGCTCGCCGGAACCTTGCGGGGCGAAATAGTTGTTCGCCTCCCAGTTCTGGTACAGGGCGGTTTCAATGGCGTGCGGCTGGTAGGTCTTGTCCATGCGCGGCGGGACCCTTATGACGGCTAGACGGAAAAGCCGGCAAGTATAGCGGGGATGGCCTGTGCGACGTAAGGGCGTGCTTGGTGCGGCTGACTGGTGGGCGTAAGGCTATATGGTGGCACTTGTAGCCCGGATGTAATCCGGGGCAGCGCCTCCCGGATTGCGCTGGAGCTTATCCGGGCTACGGGCGGCTATCGGCGCGGCGGCAGCAGGCGGCTTAGGCGCGCATCCAGGCGACGTTTCAGCTCGGCCTCGATCTGCGGCACGAAATCGTCGATCACATCCTGCAGGATCAACTGGGCGGCGGCGCGCAGTTCGCTGTCCAGGCGGTTTAGTTCGCTGTCGCGGCTAACGCTCTGGCTGACGGTTTCACGCAGGGTTTGCGCAATCGCTGGCTTGGGCGCAGGTGCTGGCGCGGCGGCCACGGGCGGCGGGGTGACGATTTCCGAGAGCAGGGGGATGCTGTCCGGGTCGAGCGTGTCGATCAGCAGCGGTGGTTCGAGGTTTTCATCGCCCAGCAGTTGGCGGATCGACTCCAGGTCGTTCAGCAGTTGGGCGGGTTTTTGCGGCAGTTTTGGGGTGTCCATGGTGTGCAACTAGAGTTCGACTCGTTTTGGATCATACCCGCGCTGCCGGTAACTGCGGAAATTCTCCCGGCAGGCGGTCAGCAGGTCGGGTTCCTGGTTGACGATTTCAATCACCCGGCTAAAGCGCTCAACCTGCGGGGACAGGGTGCTGCCCAGGTTGATAAGTACACCTTTGGCGCTGCTGGGTTCTTCGTCCAAGCCAATCACCACCGGGGCTTGCGCGTCTTCCTCGTGCAGGCTGTGCGGCACAAAGCTTTCCGCTTTAAAGCGCCACAGCAGTTCGTCTACCTCGCTGCATTGCTGCGCATCGCTGCCGCGCAGAAACACCGGCATGCCGGCGCGCCAGGCTTTCATCGCCAGCTGGCAGGCCGCACGCAGGCGGTCACCCGGCATGGCGGTGGAGAGGACGTAAAACTCGATGCGCACTAATGACCTCCAGATTACGTAGGAGCGGGCCATGCCCGCGATTGCGACTTCGCGGGCATGGCCCGCTCCTACGGGATAGCAAGGGTCGAGACCCTGCTGCATGCTGTGTTAGCTGGCGTTGCTGCGATCCAGCAGATACTGCGTCAACATCGGCACTGGACGACCGGTTGCGCCTTTGTCCTTGCCGCCGCTGATCCAGGCCGTGCCGGCGATATCCAGGTGCGCCCAGTGGTAGTTCTTGGCAAAGCGCGAGAGGAAGCAGCCCGCGGTGATGGTGCCGGCTTTCGGCCCGCCGATATTGGCGATGTCGGCAAACGGGCTGTCCAGCTGCTCCTGATACTCGTCATACAGCGGCAGCTGCCAGGCGCGGTCGTCGGCGCTCAGGCCGGCGCCGAGAATCTGCTGCACCAGTTCGTCGTTATTGCCCATCAGGCCGGAGACATTGCTGCCCAGGGCGACGATGCAGGCGCCGGTGAGGGTGGCAATGTCGATGACTGCCTGCGGCTTGAAGCGCTCGGCGTAGGTCAGGGTGTCGCACAGCACCAGACGGCCCTCGGCGTCGGTGTTGAGGATTTCCACGGTCTGCCCGCTCATGGTGGTGACGATGTCGCCGGGGCGAGTCGCGCCGCCGCTCGGCATGTTCTCGGCGCAGGCCAGCAGGCACACCAGGTTGATCGGCAGTTGCAGCTCAAGCACGGCCTTGAGGGTGCCGAACACGCTGGCGGCGCCGCACATGTCGTACTTCATCTCATCCATGCCGGCAGCCGGCTTGATGCTGATGCCGCCGGTGTCGAAGGTGATGCCTTTGCCTACCAGGGCGAAGGGCTTCTCGGATTTTTTGCCGCCCTGGTAGTGCATGACGATCATGCGTGGCGGCTGATCGCTGCCCTGGGCCACGGCAAGGAAGGCGCCAGCGCCGAGTTCCTTGAGTTTTTTCTCATCAAGGATTTCGACTTTCAGATTTTTGTAGGCCTTGCCCAGGTTCTTCGCTTCTTCAGCGAGATAGCTCGGGTGGCAGAGATTCGGCGGCAGGTTGCCGAGGTCCTTGGTAAAGGCCATGCCGGCGGCAATCGCCTGGGCGTGCGTACTGGCGCGCTCGGCGTCGGCCAGGCAGGCTTTCTCAGTCAGCAGGGTGAGCTTTTTCAGCGCGCCGGCTTCGGCCTTCTGGCTCTTGAAGCGGTCGAAGCAGTAGCCGGCGTCGGCCAGGCTTTCCACCATCAGGCGGGTTTTACCGTAGGCGTCGCGGCCTTTGACCTGCAGCTCGTCGAGCGCAAGTACGGCGTCGCTGCCGCCGAGGTTTTTCAGGCTGCTGTAAACGGCTGTGATCAATTTGCGCAGTTGGCGGTCAGACAGTTCGCTGTCTTTACCAGTGCCGACCAGCAGCACGCGTTCGGCTTTCAGGTTCGGCAGGTTGTGTACCAGCAAGGTCTGGCCGACCTTGCCGGCCAGGTCGCCGCGCTTGAGCAGGGCGCTGATCGCGCCAGCGCTGGCGGTGTCGATGGCCTTGGCGGTTTCGCCGAGTTTTTTGCCCTCAGCAACAGGGATAACCAGGGTGGCGGTTTTTAGTGTTTCTGGGCGGGCGCTTTTAACAATAAATTCCATTACGTGGTGTCCCCAAGACAAGGCGTCACTATTGCAGGATAATGCCGGCTATTTTTCGATGGTTCGCCAGTTGGGCGAGCCGGCAAGCAGTGCGGCTAGTTTGATCGTAGCCGCCTGAGCCTGACAACCCTGGAGTGTCTGGTTTGATCGTCTTCCGTTATCTGTCCCGTGAAGTGTTGTTGACCCTGAGTGCCGTGAGCGCGGTGCTGTTGGTCATCATTATGAGTGGCCGTTTTATCCGTTATCTGGCCCAGGCGGCGCAGGGTCTGCTCGATCCTGGGGTGCTGCTGCTGATCATGGCCTATCGGATTCCCGGCTTTTTGCAGCTGATTCTGCCGCTGGGGCTGTTTCTCGGTTTCCTCCTGGCCTATGGGCGGATGTACCTGGACAGCGAGATGACCGTGCTCTCGGCCACCGGCATGAGCCAGCAGCGCTTGTTTGCCTACAGCCTGGCGCCAGCGGCCCTGGTGGCATTGCTGGCCGGCTGGCTAAGCCTGGGTCTGGCCCCGCAAGGCGTCGAGCACGTAGCGCGGATTCTTAACCAGCAGAGCGCCATGACCGAGCTGGATACCCTGGTGCCTGGGCGTTTTCAATCGATGAAAAATGGCTCGCGAGTGACCTACACCGAGGAGTTGTCCGAAGATCGCGGCTCGTTGGCCGGGGTGTTTATCTCCGAGAAGCAGCTGTCCAGCAAAGGCGACAAGGAGCGCGGCATCTCAGTGCTGGTGGCTGAATCCGGTCGCCAGGAGATTCAGGCCGATGGTAGCCGCTACCTGATTTTGGAAAACGGTTATCGCTACGACGGCAATCCGGGCCAGGCAGATTACCGCGCCATCAAATACGACACCTATGGCGTGCTGCTGCCCAAGCCGGAGGTTGAGGCGGATGTCACCGACCGCGAGGCGATGCCGACGCGTGAGCTGATTGGTAATGACAAGCCGCGCATGCAGTCCGAATTGCAGTGGCGCTTGTCGATTCCGGTACTGGTCTTCGTGGTTACCCTGCTGGCGGTGCCGCTGTCGCGGGTCAACCCACGTCAGGGGCGCTTCCTCAAGCTGTTGCCGGCCATTCTGCTGTACATGGCTTACCTGGCGCTGTTGATTGGCGCACGCGGCGCGCTGGATAAAGAGAAAATCCCCGCAGCCCTGGGCTTGTGGTGGGTGCATGGGCTGTTCGCATTGATCGGGCTGCTGTTGCTGTATTGGGAACCGCTGCGCTTGCGCTGGGCGGCCCGTCGTGTGGCGCTGGAGGTGGCCCGTGGTTAAGTTGGATCGCTATATCGGCGCACAGGTATTTGTCGCCATCCTCGCCGTGCTGGGCATCATTGTTGGTCTGGCGCTGCTGTTTGCCTTTATCGACGAGTTGGGTGATGTCGAGGACAACTACAGCCTGCTCGATGCCCTCGGCTATGTGCTGCTGACGGCGCCGCGACGCATCTATGAAATGCTGCCGATGGCCGCGCTGATCGGTTGCCTGATCGGCCTGGGCTCGCTGGCCAGTAACAGCGAGCTGACCATCATGCGCGCGGCCGGGGTGTCCATCGGGCGCATCGTCTGGGCGGTGATGAAGCCCATGTTGGTGCTGATGCTGGTCGGTGTGCTGATCGGCGAGTACCTCGCGCCCTATAGCGAAAATCAGGCACAGGCCAGCCGGGCCATGGCTCAGGGCGGCGGTGAAGCGCAGAGCGCCAAGCGCGGTCTGTGGCATCGCCAGGGGCAGGAGTATGTGCATATCAACGCCGTGCAGCCCAATGGCGTGCTGCTCGGGGTGACCCGCTATCGCTTTGATGAACACAAGCGCATGCAGTCATCCAGCTTCGCCCGGCGCGCCCAGTACCAGGGCGATCACTGGCAGCTGGAAGATGTCGCGACCACACATTTCCGTGAGCGCAGCAGTGAAGTTATTGAGCAGGGCAGTGAGCGCTGGGATGTCGAGTTGACGCCACAGCTGCTCGGTACCGTGGTGCTGTCGCCGGATGCGCTGTCGATGACCGGGTTGTGGAACTACATCCACTACCTGGCCGAACAGGGCCTGAATAACAGCCAGTACTGGCTGTCGTTCTGGACCAAGGTGCTGCAGCCGTTGGTAACGGCGGCGCTGGTGCTGATGGCGATCTCCTTTATCTTCGGTCCGCTGCGCTCCGTGACCCTTGGGCAGCGGGTATTTACCGGGGTACTGGTGGGCTTTGTGTTCAAAATCAGCCAGGACCTGCTCGGCCCATCGAGCCTTGTATTCGGCTTCTCGCCGCTGCTGGCGGTGTTGATTCCAGCCGGTATCTGCGCCCTGGCCGGCGTTTGGTTGCTACGCCGCGCAGGTTGATTCAGGCGTAAAAAAGCCGGCGTGCACATGGAGTGCACGCCGGCTTTCTTGTGTCTGTGGGGTTACTTCTTATGAATATTCTTCGGCAGCTGAATCACCTGGCTGTCCGAGTAAATGTCATGCCAGCTGCGCTTTTCTTTATCCCAAAGCACCCAGAGAAAACCCAGGCCCAGCAGCAGCCAGGAGCCGATGGCGACCAGAAAACGCAGCAGCGCCTGCCATAGGCTGATCGCTGTGCCGTCGGGGTTCTGGATACGCAAGCCCCAGACCTGCATGCCCAGGGTCTGGCCGTTGTGGGTCCAGAACTTGGCGAAAAAACCGAACAGGCTGAGAAACAGCACAGTCGAGAGCAAAGGGTCGCCATCCAGCGCGCCAGCGTCAGACATCTGCTTGAGCTGCGCCTCGCCGTAGAAGCCCATCAAGATCAGCTTGTAGATAAAGGTCACGACGATCAGCAGTGCGATGCACAGCAGAAAGTCATAAAACATCGCGGCGAGGCGGCGGATCAGTCCGGCGCTGGGGAATTCACCCTGCGGGCGCAGCAGGTGTTTCGGCATGGTCGGCTCTTTGTGCAGTGGGTGTGTGCGGGTGCAATCTTGCCTTAACGGGCATAAAAAAACCCCTGATGTTGCCATCAGGGGTTCTTCAATGCGGCAGGATTACTCCTGAATCTGTACTTCGTCAGCCTGCATGCCTTTCTGGCCTTGCACCGCGATAAAGCTGACTTTCTGGCCTTCTTTCAGGCTCTTGAAGCCGTTGCCTTGGATCGCGCGGAAGTGCACGAACAGATCCGGACCGCTTTCTGGAGTGATAAAACCAAAACCTTTCTCGTCGTTAAACCACTTGACGGTACCGTTCTGACGATTCGACATGGTGTATTTCCTTGAACCTAGAGTTGATGACAGCCGCTACTCGACATGAGGGGCTGAATACTGGTTGCTAGGCGGTGTGCGACGTCGAGCGGGATGTAGCGGATCTGGATGATCTACTGCACCAGGTCACGATTTTCGGCGACCCATGCAAACACAGTGGGGCAGACTTTACGACAACTCCCCGGCAAATGCCAAGCCCCTGCAGGGCATGCGGTTGCTGGGCTTGAGGCCCGCTTTCGACGTTCTGGGGAGTGTTTGTGGGGGGCGTAGGGTTGCCACCAGCGGATGGCAAAAAGGCGTTTGCCATTTGGTTGCTCAATATACGGCATTGCCGTACTATCGCCTTCATGTATACAGTCTTCGAAACGGAAGTTTTCCAACGCTACGCTGATCTCATCTGGGCTGACGGTGAGCGTGAAGATTTCATCACCTGGTTGGCCGCTAATCCACTGGTTGGCGACGTGATTCCTGGTGCGGGTGGCCTGCGTAAGGTTCGATGGTCGCGTGCGGGTATGGGCAAGCGCGGTGGTGCTCGGGTGATCTATTACAACGCGCTGTCCGACGGCCATATTTGGCTGCTGATCGCCTACACCAAGGCGAAGTTCGACAACTTGCCCGTGGCCTTCCTGAACCAACTGAAAGAGGCAATCGATCATGGATAAAGAACTGGAGCAGTTCCAGGCGGATTTGCTGCGATCAGTCCGCGACATGAAAGCCGGTAAGGCAGCTCGCACCACGCAAGTGGAGCTTTCGCCTGTGGCAGAAGCGCGGGCTAAAGTAGGTTTTTCGCAACGTGCGTTCGCGGAGTTGTTGGGTGTGAGTCTGCGCACCCTGCAGGACTGGGAGCAAGGACGGCGTTCACCGTCCGGTGCAGCCAAGACGCTGTTGCGCATTGCGGTACTGCACCCAGAAGCGCTGCGGGATTTACAGGTTGCGTGACGTCGGCGGTTGGTGTGCCGTTGGCGCCGGCCTGGGGGATGAAGCGTGACATGCTGAGCCCGAGCTATACCACTAGGTGGGATCAGTTGTGGAGGGTGAAGGCGGGGTAGGTAAGTCAGTGGCACCTTTTGGGTGCCACTGGAAGCACTCACTGGCTGATCAAAAGCATCAACAAAAGTTGAATGACCCTTAGCGCTTCGATCACAAGTACCAAGATAGTCGGCGACATAGCCGGCCCTCCGATGGATCACTGGAGTTTGGTGGATGCCTGGGTGCGTGCTAAAGTTTTAGCGCTAGCAAAACTGTTGCACCAGTGCATTCGATGAGCTACCCAGTAGTAGCACAGCGATGCAGGGTAATGAGCCGGCGTGAGTTTGCACCTCACGCCGGCTTTTTATTGCCTGCCCACCGCCTTGACTCCATTCAAATACCACTCCTGGCCGGCATTGTAGCTTTACGTTTGCGGGGCAAGAAGGGTTAAAAATAAGAACAACTTGTGGATAAGTTGTGCTGTTTTCGAGGCGAATTTAGGAAGTGTCAGTGCGGGGTGGGGTCAGAAAATTTCTTGATATCGGACGCAAAGGCAGGTGTGTTGCTTGTCAGCGGTAGGTGCAGGCTGGGGAAGTAAGCAGTTTGCCGATAGCCTGTTTTTTCATTTCTTGTGGCACATTCATATTGTCTAAAGATGCGTGCTGAATAACAAAAAGGCCCGGCGCTGTGGGGATTGTTCCTCTGCGCTGGGCCTTTTTTGTGCCTGCAATTCGTAGTCACGAATCTATGTGCTTCAAAGTCATTGCGCCAAAATATGCCATGCATAAAAAAGGCCTTGATGATCAAGGCCTTTCTTCAAATCTATGGTGCCCCGGGGGGGACTCTAAAGCCTTTGGCAGTTGGCGGCAGTTAACGGCAAATTCTGACAGGCCCAGCATTGGCGGGGCTTTCAGGCTTTCCGCTGTTGTCAGTTGGGGGCGGTTTCGTGCAGTTCCGTGATAGCCTTTACGCCAAATTTACGCCAAGGGGGCGGATGTGGCGTCATTCAGGAAGCGGAGCGGCGGCTGGCGGGCTGAGGTGGTTAAGCGTGGGGTGCGGGAGTCGCAGACTTTCCCGACGAAAGCTCAGGCTCAGGCGTGGGCCACTCAGCGAGAGGCGGAAATCCTAGCCGGCGTGCCTGGGCACTCTGCTGGTGTAAGTTCGAGTCTTTCAGATGCGCTCAAACGATACAAGGAAGAAGTGTCGCCCACCAAAGCCGGTAAGCGCTGGGAAGAGGTGCGGCTGGACAAGCTGGATAATGATCTGGAGTTTGCCGGGGCGCGTATTGGCGACGTGACAGCAGACCAGATAGCCGAGTGGCGTGATGCCCGGCTAAAGAAGGTGGCCTCACCTACGGTTCGCCGTGAGATGACGTTGCTTTCCTCGGTGTTTGAGATTGCCAAGCGGGAGTGGCGATGGTGCGCTACCAACCCCGTGCGGGAAGTTAAGCGCCCAAGCAATGCGCGGCCGCGTGATCGGCGTATCCAGCCCGATGAGGAACATAAGCTGCTCTCTCGGCTGGGCTACGTTGAAGGGGCAAAGCCTGAAACGCTGCAGCAGGAACTGGCCGTTGCCTTCCTGCTGGCCATTGAAACGGCGATGCGGCAGGGCGAGATATTGGGTCTCACGAAGGCCACCACTCACCTGGCCAAGCGCTACGTGCGGCTTGAGGCCACCAAGAATGGCGACAGCCGTAACGTGCCGCTGAGCAAGCGTGCCGTTGAATTGCTGCAGTTGTTGATTGATGCGGCATCTGGGCGGCAGGAACTGTTCCGGCTCAAGTCCGCTTCGGCTGATGCGATGTTCCGCAAGGTGCGCAATGAGCTAGAGATTGTCGATCTGCACTTCCATGACACGCGGCATGAGGCGACCACGCGCCTTGCCAGGAAGCTGGACGTGCTCGATCTTGCCCGGATGACTGGGCACCGTGACCCGCGTTCGTTGATGGTGTACTACAACGCCACGGCGACCGAAGTCGCCGGTCGGTTGGATTGATCAGGCTGCCTTGCGGCCAGGCCGTGGGGCGGGAAGCTTGGAGCGATTCTGGCGTGCCCATGTGATTACCTCTGCCGCAAACCAACGCTTGGCTGCGCGGGTACCGGTTAGGCATGGCTGCAGCGGGCCTGGGAAGTCTGAGCGGGTCACTACGCGGCGCTCTGTGGTGTCGACTGCCAGCTTGAGGTAGGTGGCGATATCCTCGGCGGTCCATAGTTGATCCTCGGGGGCTACCCGTGGCGTGCTGAGTTGCACGACCAGGTCTTTGATGGCTGCCAGTAGTTCGGCCGGGTTGGTATCTGTAGTCACTTGCGGCCTCCTTTGCGTTTCTTCTTCCCGCCGTGGGCGGTTGCTCGCCAGCTGACGAAGGTGGCGAGGCCGCCGGCTTCGTTGCCGAGAGCGTCGATGGTGGCGTCCATGATTGGGTACAGCTCATCGTAGGTTGCAGACTGGATGGTCTTTGTGGACTGCATCAGCGTGCGGCCGTCTGGGGTTTTGATCAGGTACTCGACTGCCCAGCGCACGCGCTTGCGCGGCAGGGAGCCTTTGACCTGTGCGCCGCGCCCGGGCGGCAGCTCGGTGCTGTGAAAGATGGTGCAGGTCATGCCGCCCCCTTGTACGTCTTGGTCAGTCCTGCATTCACTGCCTTACCGCGTAGCAGGATGGCCTTGGCCACTTTGCGGCGGTCGGTGTGGCTGTGGGTGGCTTGAGTGAGCAGGCCGAAGTAGCTGTTGGCGGTTTCGCGCAGGGCTGGGAGCGGTACCGAGCTGATGCGCTTGATGGCGTGGGCAACGGTTTTGCGGCGGGTGGTGCGGTGCCAGGGTTTGATGACCTGGCCTACGAAGTCCACGCCGCGGCTAACTGGCTGCAGTATTGTTTTGCTGGGGTTGAGGCGCGCGTGCAGGCGCTCGGCCAGGAAGCCTTCGATCTGCTTGTGCCAGGTGTTGAGCTGTTGCGGGCTGTGATGCAGCAGCACGAAGTCATCCACATAGCGGATGTAGTGCTTGGCCTGCAGGGTGTGCTTGGCGAACTGGTCCAGCGCATCCAGGTAGACGTTGGCGAAGAACTGGCTGCTGAGGTTGCCAATCGGCAGGCCGAGGTGAGCTGGCTGGCTGGTCAGGCGCTTGTGCTGCGGTACTCGGTTGAGCAGGCGCGGTGAGCTGCGCAGCTGGTAGTTGTCGCGCGGATCGTGCCAGAGGATCAGCAGTGCCAGGGCGCGCCAGTTGGCCTCGGGGATACGGGCGGTCAGCAGCTGGGCCAGCACGTGCTTGTCGATGCTGACGAAGAAGTTGGCCAAGTCGCACTTGAGGTAGTGGGCTGGCTGGCTCCAGTTCTGGGTGATGCTGCGCACCTTGTGTTCAAGGCGCTGGGCGGCGTACAGGGTGCCGCGTCCTTCAATGCAGGCACAGGAGTCCGCGATAAAGCTGCGCTCGATGCGTGCGCCGATGTGGTTGTACAGCAGGTGGTGCACGATGCGGTCGCGGAAATCAGCGGCCCACACTTCGCGCGGCTTCGGGTGTGTGACCACGAAGCAGATCGAGGTGCCGGGCTGATAGGTGCCGCTGTTCAGTTCGTTTAGGAGTTGCATGATGTTGCGCTCCAGCTGGAACTCGAATGCAAGGGCTGAGCGGCTGCCGCGCTTGCTGCGGCGGCAGTCGTAGTAGGCCCGCATGAGTTGCTCAATAGAAAAACCAGCATGGCCGCCTGTAATACCGTTCGATGCTGCGGACGGCGAAAGCGGGCCGGGCGTTGTCCTTGTCGTCGTTGTTCTGGTTGCCATCGTCGAAGTTCTGGATCCACGCGTTGTTCGGGCCGTTCTGCGCCAGGTCGTGCTATCTACGTCGCGCTGCCGAAGGCCGAGGCCGATCAGCGGCGAAACTGCGCGAGGCCTGCCAGGGCTTTGCCTGGTGGTTCCCTTGGTGCGCATAGCGGTGGCCTTGTGAGCCAGCGGCACGACCAGAATCAATATCGCTCTGGTATGAGGGCCGTGGCGCTCATACAGCTGGCGATGTGGCGGCATTCCGTTTCCACCCAGTGGCCTGCCGGCCTATGTCGTCGGTGATCTTGATCGCGGTACCGTGTTGCTCGGGGGTAACCAGCATCAGGTCGGCGGCGAGGCGCAGCATCAGCTCAACAATCTGGATGCGTTCCAGGGTTTGCTGAATGAAGTCGACTCGCTGCTGACCGCTCGCGGTGTTGGCGCGAAAGATCAGGATCGATACGTCTAAGCACTCGTTTAGTACCTTGTCCCCGAGGGTGCGTTTGAAGTCGCGCCGCCAGTTCTTAACAAGGTCCGCCACGAGCTTGGCGAGGGCGCCAGCTTGTTTGTAGATCGGCAGGTGTTGGGCTATGGCCATGCTGGAAAACTCGCTAACCGCGCGCTACGCGCGCGGTGGTTAAAGGCTTAAAGGGGTGAAGGGATAAGGATTCTGCGGACGGCGAAAGCGGGCCGGGCGCCGTCCCCGTCGCCGTCGTCCTGGTAGCCATCGTCGAAGCCCTGGAACCACGCGATGATCGGGCCGTACTGCGTGCTGGTGAGCCACCAGCCTTTGTCGGCGAACTGCTCGGGGATGTTGGCCCAGCAGAGATAGGCCTCGGCGCGGGCCGGTAGGTACAGGTCGCGGTGGCCATCGACCTCTTGGTCTGCCGCCCATTGCGCTGCGGGGTGCTCGGTACCGGATGCGAGCAGGGCGCTGGTGTTGGCCAGGCCGTCACGGGCGCAGCTCGCGCCATCGATGTTCTTGCCGCGTGGGCCATAGGTGATTTCAGCGATCTGCGCGTGCTTAGGGGCAATCAGGTGATAGTCCGGCTGGCCATTTACGCCGCGCATAACACCGACATAGGTGCCGCCCTGGCCTTGCCAATGCTGGCCGATGGCGGGTGGGCACTGCGCCCAGGTGGCGACTTCGCCTGGGATCAGCGTGGCGATAGCCATCGCCAGGCCGGTTTCCTGCTCGAGCACTTGGTGCGCCAGCATGGCGTTATGGGTGGTGATGGTTGTGTTGCCAACTTCCAGGGTGATCTTTTGCATGGTCATGTCCTCAAAATTTGGAGCCGACCGCGCGCTGCGCGCGCGGCAGAGAAGCCTGAAAGTGGTTAAGGGGTGACGGTGATTCTGCGGACGGCGAAAGCGGGCCGGGCGTAGCCCTTGACGCCGTAGTGCTGGGTGCCATCGTCGAAGTGCTGGACCCACGCGCCGTTCGGGCCGTCCTGCGTGCTGGTCCAGTAACCGCAATCCTCTAGCGCTTCATCGCCGCCCTGGCAGAAAGCCTCGATGTTGCTTTGTGCAGGGGTATCCGCTGTGTACGGGTAGCCGGCCGGTACGCTGCTGGGGTTATCGCCATCGCGGAAGCTGCACCAGTTTTCCTGGGCGGTAGGCTTGCAGACGCGGTAAACGATCTCGGCTTCGTCACGGGCAGGGATGAACCAATCCTGATGGCCGTCAATCGAGAGGCCCAACGCCCAGTTGGCATGCGCGCAGCCGGCTTCTGCCATGGCGCGGGTGTTGGCCAGCCCATCATTGAAGCTGCCGGCGCCTTCAATCTTGGTGCCACGTGCACCCCATGGCAGTGGGGCGTTGAAGCCGTTGGCTGCGGGTGCGCGGATCAGCGCCTGCAGCAGGCCGTCGAGCAAGTAGAGGCCCATGTAGAAGCCGCCGGCGAGCGGGCTGCCGATGGCAGGAAGGCTGTTTTTTGCGATTGTGTTCATTGTGATGTCCTCGAATTTGAAATGAGTTAGGCGGCGCGGCGGCGGTTGGTAGTCGCAAGTAGGCACAGCAGCCGGTCGTGGAACTGCTGGCGGACTACCTCCGGGGCGTACTTGGCGATGCGCAGCGGTAGCGCGGCGTAGCCCTGCAGGCATTCCCACTCAGCGTGGTGCGTTGGCAGTAAGTCGCGCTTCTCTGTAGCCAGGGCGATCATGTCGGCGTGCTTGACGCACTCCGGCAGCTCGGGCGCGAGGTGGAAGCGTTCGGCGATGGCGAGCCAAATGCGCTGCTCTAACTGGTGGTAGGTGTCCAGCAGCAGGCTGACCCCTTCGCGCTCGGCAGTGGTGAGGATGTGCATGGCGGCCGCGCGGATGCTGACCACGTTGCTCTTGGCGCTGAACTCGCCGACGAGGTTCAGCCAGGCGATTTCGCGCTGGCGTGCCGCCTCAATTAGCAGCAGTTTGAGCGGGCGCGTTAGGTCGCTGATGTAGGCCTCGGTGCCGTCGTGCAACAGCCCGGCCAGTTGTTCCTCGGGCGTGCCGCCTTCCTGCTCGATGATGTAGGCGACCAGCAGGCTGTGCTGGGCGACCGAATAGTGGTGCGCGCAGTGGCCGTTGAAGCGGCAGACCATGCTCAGGGCGTGGGCCAGATCGGTGGTGATGACGTTCTCGGCGTGTGGGTTGAGCAGGTCGAAGGCTCGGGCGCTGTTGGTGAGTATCCAGGTCATGGGCGGCCACCCTCTTCTGTGTCCTGCGCTGGAGTGATGCCCAGCGCCGCGCGGGCGTTGACCAGTGCTTGTTCGCGGCGTGCTGCTGGTACTTGGCCGCCGGTGAGGTAGAGCTGCAGGCACTCGGTGACATCAGCCAGCGCAGCGCGCAGGTCGGGGCTGTCGGTGGTGGTTTCTAGCGTGGCTTGAACGTAGCCCGTCACCAGTTCGTGATCGAACGGCACCTTGAAGCCGGCGGCGTTGCGGTGGCCACCGCCACCGAACTGCTTGGCGATCTCGCCTACATCAAGCCCCTCGTCGGAGCTGCGCAGTGAGAATTGGCGGCCTTCAGCGGTATCCCAGTAGATGGCTGCGAATGGTTGGCCGTTGCTCAACAAGTGGCCGGCTTCGCTGGCCATGGTGTGCGGCAGGTTGATTGCCGGTACGGTTACGCCGCCAATCACCAGGCAGCGGCTGTTGCTGGCTACCAAATCGGCAATGTCCTTCTGTTGTTTGCGATCAATCGCGAGGCCGTCCAGCCACAGGCGGTCGATGTCGTCGAACATCAGGCGATCCCAGGTTGCAAAGTCCTGCGGGTAACTGAATACGGCAGCCATTACTTCTCGGGTGCCTTCCAGCTTGAACTGCCAGAGGTCGCGGTCTTCGATGTGGTTTATCAGCGCCGGGCGTGGCGTGGCCGGGAAGAAGAAGTCCCAGGTCATGCCGGCGCCGCTGCGGTGCATATCAAAGTGCGCTGATAGTGGGTCGAGGGACTCCATCCAAAGCAGGTAGCTGCTCGGAGCCTTTGGCAGTTGGGCTAGCGCCTCTGCTGCTGTTTTGTGGTGGTCAATGACAAGGATGGAGGTGGCGGTCTCGGCCATCTGCTGCAAGGTTTCGAGTGGATAGGAGAAGTCCACGATGATGACGCTGCGGCCTTCTACGTCCGGTGCTGGCTTGCCGTAATGGCCGGCGTGGAATTCGACATTGGCTTCGCCAAGGGCGTGGCGCACAGCCCATGCCGCGCCGAAGCCATCTGCGCAGTTGCCGTGGTAAATGCAAAGGGTCTTCATGCTGCGTCCTCTACGTGAGCAACGCGTGGGCCAGCCGTGCCGTTTTTGGTCTCAAGCTGCTGGGCATCGCTGGGGTGTTGAAGCGCTACCCGCATGCGCTCTGCCAGGTTGATCAGCTGCAGCTGCATCTGGTGGGCGAAGCGTGCCGGGTCCTCGGCGTGCATGCTTTTGTAGGTGGTGTTCGCAAAGCCCAGCTGGTTGGCGGCGGCGGTTAGCGTGTTGAGGTCTGCCTCGGTGCACGCTGCTGCGCGGCGGGCGAATATGGCTATGCGGGCGAGTGCGTCTTGGATGATCGCGTCGCGGTCCAGCTGGTGGGCGGCGTGTTGGTTGGCCGCTTTGAGCTGCAGGTGCGCGACCTCGTGTTGAAGGTCATCAATGCGCAGCTCGTGGCCGCGCTTGGCGTCGTCGTAGCCGAGGTCATAGCCCTGTATGTGGGCTTTTTGCGCGGCGCGGTAGGCCCAGACGGCTAGGCCGATCAGGGTGATTACAGCGAGTGCGGCGATGATTTGAAGCTGGATGTTGTGTGGCATGTGCTGTGTCCTCGTAGAGCCCGCCGCCGGGGTGATTGTGAGAGTCCGGCGGCGGGGTGTTGCGACGGGTTAAAGGGTGGCTTCGTACATAGGTACTTCGCCGATGCCTGCGCTGATGGTCTTGCGTACCGCCTCGTAGGCTTCCTCTAGCACCTTGTCTGGGCGCACCAGTTCGTACCAAACCTGCAGGCGGCCTTCGACGATGCGGTAGCGGAAGCGGGCGGTAACCAGGAAGGCTTCGCCACCGATGAAAGGTTTCACGCCGATGTAGAACTGCTCTGGGATGCGCAGCTGTCCAGTCTCACCGGCGCGGCCGTCGATCTCCTCGTTGTAGGTCAGCTGCACCTGGCCGTTGTCGAGGCGTGTGCCTTGGCGGAAGGTGATGTTCTTCTGCGCCTGCAGGGTGCGGCTGATCTCCAGCATGTCGGCGGCGGTTGGTGCGCCCGGGGTCTGCTCGTTGGCGACCACGTCCTTCACGTTGTCCTCAATAAACTCGGCGAAGTCGGATTGGGTCAGGCGCTTGCGGTCTGCGGCCTTCCAGTTGCCCCACTCGACGGTGAGCGGGCAGGCGTAGGAGGCAGAGTGCGAGCCCCAGGCTGGCTGGTCTGGTTGGTGATAGTCGAACACCGCGCGGAAGGTGCGGCCGTTGGGGCCGTTGCAGAACACTACGGTGGCGGAGGTGGTGAAGCGCTTCACGTATTCGATAAAGGTCGCTGCATCCAACACCGTCAGGTTTTGCTTGGTGCGAGTGGGGGCAGGCAGGTACTGCTCGAGCACTTGCAGGTCGAGGCCTTCCGGTACCAAAGCCAGCGGGGCCTTGATCTGCTCAATGTTGAAGGGTTTGCCGAGGCCCTGTGCGAGGGTGACCAGCTGGTCGATTGCTTCTTTCATCGGGGTGCTCCTGTGAGCGGTTGTGAGAGAGGGTTAGTCGGCGACCTTGCGCAGTTCGCCGGGGGTTTCTTCGTTGCCCACCGGGCGCAAGTCCATCTGTTGCTGGCGCGGGTCGCGGCGGCTGAGGTTGCCCTCGGGGGTGAGGAAGAACAGGGAGCTACCACGCGGCAGCTTCGGCTCTTTGGCCTTCACCTCGGCCTTGACGGTGATCTGGCCGGCACCCTCGGGCTTGTAGTTGAGGGTGATGGTCAGTGCGCCGGCCTTGTTGGTGAGGCGGATCAGGTCGATCAGGTCGTGCTGGGCGTCGGTCAGTTCGTCCAGCAGGCCACCCATCTCGATCTCGCGCAGGGTGTCCATGAAGGGGCGTTTGCTCATGTGCTGTGTCTCTTCGTTGATGTGAGAGTTGCCCGGCGCGGCCGGGTGCAGGGTTAAGCCGCTGCCTCGGCCCGAGAGTCGAGGTAGGCGGCTAGATCCGTAAGGCGCACGTACAGCGGCGCCAGGCGGGAATCGGTGTGCTTGAAGGTGGGCAGCTGCACCTCCCCGGAACGGAGCAGGGCGCGTAGGCGCTTGTCCGTTTTGATGTGCGGGAAGTAGTGCTCGCGCACCTGGGCCAGTGGCAGGCTGTTGGCCTTCCAGCGTTGCTGCAGCAGTTCCAGCGTTGTCATGCCTGCGCCACCCCGCGCCCCGCCGGTAGCCGGAGCCGCAACAGCGCGACGAGACTGTCGACAGTCTTGCCTTTGTCGCGGGCGGCGATGTTGCCGGCTTCGTCGGTGATTACCGCGCCGAAGGGGCGCAACGGGTCGGTGGTGAGGGTGACGTGCGGCAGCCAGCCGGCCGGGGTGATTGCCAGCAGCCCGGTGTAAAGCGCTACCAGGTGCAGCGCCTCGGGCTGGATGGCCTCCAGGCGTTGCAGTACCTCATTGGACGCATCACGCACAACGGCAGCGGGTACGGCGGTTGGGTTCTGGAAGTGCATGCCGGCCAGCTTGACCACGCCAATGGCGTCGGTGATGGGGTTGCTCATGCGGCGCTTTCCTTCTGCGGGATTTTCTTGATCTCGATGCCCATCTGCGCGGCCAGCCAGTCGATACCCGCCTCGGTGACCATCAGCACGGCGTAGTGCTTGGTGATGGGCGCGCGGTTGGCGGGTTGAAACTGTGTGACGCGCGGCTCCATGAACAGCTTGCCGCCGTTGTGATGCCTTGCTGCCAAGGTGCCGTCGCGGTTGAGTGCCTTGCTGGCCCGCAGGTGTTTGCGCAGCGCGGGTTCGGTGATGCCCAGTACCTGGGCGGCCTCTTTAACGGTGCGGTTCATGGTGCGGGCCTCAGGCAGCGTTGCGCTTTGAGCGCAGCAGCACACGGATCAGGCTTTCCAGCTCGTCATACAGCTGCTCGAACGTGCCATCGTTGGCCAGGGAAAGGTCGCCAGGCCGGTGGGTGACGCCGCTCTCGCTGGGGTGCATGGCCACTGCTGTGGCATCTGCCCGGGTGATGTGCAGGATCACGCCGCCCTTGCTGCGCACCCAGTCCGCTTCGTTGTTGAAGCGCACGTCGCGGATCACCACGCCCTGCATGGCCTGGTTGTGCTCGGCGAGCAGCTGCAGGTTCTGCTCGGCCAGCAACAACCAGAGCTGCGGGTGCACCAGGTCGCGGCCCCATTCGGTGCCGAGCAGCTGCATCAGCTCGCGTGGTGCCTTGCCCAGCCAGGGCAGGGGCTGTTCCTTCTCAGCGCCTTCCAGTTGGGCGGCGGTGAGGTGGAACATATCGGCCAGGGCCTGCTTGAGCGGGTCAGCGAAGGCGTAGCTGATCAAGGTGAGGTGTGCTGCCAAGTAGCGGGCAACGGTGTCTTTGCCGGTACGGGCCTTGCCGGCGAGGCCGATCAGAAGCTGGCTCATGCGGCTGCTCCCTGAATGGCTGCCTGGCGTTCTGCGATACAGATGGCCGTCAGCTCTTTTGAGCGATGTTCACTAGCGTTTAGGGCCAGGTCATGTAGCCGGTCGCTGGCATCGATGGTGATGCCGTCCAGTGTGCAGGCCGCGCTGATCATGCCAAGTGCGATATAGAACTCAGCATTCAGGTCGTCATGGTTACGGCCAGCGCGGAGCTTTTTCAGGGTGCTGAGCAACCGGGAACGAAAGGCGTCGCAGTTGTTTTGGTGGCGAGTATTCATGCAGCACCTCCCCACGGGCCAAAGTCCTCGAAGGCTGGCAGGGTGGTGGGTTGCTTGAGTGTTGGGCGGCCACCATCGAGCACGACGAAGCGGCCGGTGGCCTGCTGGACAGCGCGGATGGCGTCTGGGTTGGTGGTGCAAGCCGGGTGCAGAAGCACCGGGCAGCGGGTGTGCTGTGTCGATTGCATGTCGCGTACTCCACAAGGTGAGAGTTTGGGTACGCGAGTAAATATGTACTAGTGGTTCACATAAATCAAGAACCTTAAGTACATAATTTAGAACATGCTGCGAGGGGGCTTGGCGTCTATGACTCTGCCAATGAGGCGGATGTTATCGTCGATCACAATGGTCTTGAAGGCCGGGTTGAATGGCTTGAGGTATTCGATCCCGGCATCGCGGACGTACTGCTTGAAGGTGGTTTCTCCGGTGTCCATCAGCTTGGCTATGTAGAGTTTGCCGCTAATGAAATCAAACCCTTCAGGGCGGACTAGTATGCGAAAGCCTGGATGGAATGAAGGGCCCTCGGGGGCAACCATTGAGGTGCCATTTACTTCCAGCCAGTAACCGTGCGGGCCGGCGTTCTCTTGCGATTCCAGAAATTCAGAGCCGTCGCCTGGGGTGTAAAGGTCTGGCGCCTCGGCCCAACTGCCTGCTGCAACCCAACTGATCAATGGGTAGCTCCTTGTTATCCGGTGTGGCTCCGGGGTGTAGCGGACATTAGGTTGCTCCGCTACGCCTGTCCTATGTGCGTATTTCTTGAGGGTCACTGGGCCATTGGTATTAAGCGGCGGGAACCCTTCACCGTGTGCCAGCCAATCGACCGGTACCTCGAAGGCATCGGCGATCTGCTGCATGGATTCTCTTGCAGGCATGCTTTCGCCGTTGAGCCATTTGCTGGCGGCTTTTGCTGTCTTGCCGGTTATAGAAGCCAGGCGTGCGCCTAGGCCCCACTCGGGAATACCTGCTTCGTTGGCGGCATTCTTAAGGCGGAGGACGAAAGCGTTGCGTATTTCTTGTATATGAACCATGCGTTCACTATCGCATGGACTTGCGTGTACTTTCAGTTCCGACATAATATGTACCTCAGGTTCACTATTCGGGTATGCGAAATGAGCACCTTGAAAGATGCAATCACCGCTGCAGGCGGGGCTGTGAAGGTTTCTAGCCTTTGCGGGGTCAGCCCGCGCGCGGTCTACAAATGGATGGCGGCGAACTATGTGCCGAGGACTGAATACACCGGCGAAACAAACTATCTGGGCTTGATCGCTGCGGAAGCATCGGCGCGCGGTCAGTCGTTTGATTTGGATTCACTCAAGCAAGAGCTTGCAGAGCGCCGAAATTCAGGAACAGAGAGAGCTGCTGCCTAATTAATAAAAAGGTGCCGGCTGTTGGTTGAAGCCAACAGTCGGCGGGGTGCTCAACCGAACTCTCACATACGGTTGGGCGGGGTGGCGCGGTTTCCCGCGCCGTGCCAGGCGAAGCTCTCACACCTCGCCAGGCGCACGACGCCTGATGCCGACACAGCACTGTGGGGAAGCATCGGGTCGCCGTAGTTGGGATAGTAGGGGATTCCTCTGCTGGCTGGCTATGTCGTTAAACGGCGGCTTTCGGTAGTACGCCGCGCTGGGGTCTCTCACCCTTGGCGCGGTTGGGCTCGAACGGGGCGGCTCTCACACGGCCCGTTTGGTAAATGCACAGCACGCCGCCGGCCCCGCCTGGGGCCGGCATGGGGGTTTTTATGAGCCGAGTTGATTTACTGCCGGACGCGGGTCCGGTGCTCAATGTGCGCAGCGCGCTATACCGCGCCGGGCGCGACTATCACGGTGGCATTACCAGCCTGGCCCTGGATTTGGGTATGGACCTGGACACCCTGCAGAAGAAGCTGAAGTTCAACTTTGAGGGCCGCTGGCCAACGCCGGATGAGCTGGAGGAGATTATCAGCGCCACCCAGGACCCACGCCTGCTGGATGCGCTGATGCGCCCGGCCGGGGCGGTGTGGTTTCGCCCGGTACCGGTTGAAGCATCACGCGATGCGCTGAAAGCGGTGGGCGAGCTGCTGCAACGCGAGGGCGAGTTTGTGGGCAGCCTGCACACCGGGGCTGCGGACAACGTGTGGCAACCGCACGAGGTGGCCACGCTTAAGCACCACGGGCATGAGGTGATACGCGCGGTCCTGGCGATTATTGCCGGTGCCGAACAGGATATGGAGGGCCGCTGCGATGGATGAGCACATTCTGCAAATGGCTGAGCAGGCTCAGGCGGATCGCCTGCAGCAGGCCATCGATAACCGTGTGGTTTACCAGGGCGAGAGCGCGACCGAGTGCGACAGCTGCGGTGACGACATTCCCGAAGCCCGGCGCCTTGCAGTGCCGGGTTGTCGTTTTTGCGTGCATTGCCAGGGTTTGATGGAGGTGCGGCGATGAACGCGCAAACGCTCGATCAATCGATCATTGATGCGGTGGCCTTTATCAAGGCGGCCCGCACCCTGCGTGCCGTGCAGAAGGCCAACGGCAAGAAGCGCCACCCGGTCGAGGCTGGTGCAGCGCAGCGGGCCAGCATGACGCTGACCCGCTGCTTGGCTGATTTGCGGCAGGGGAGGTAGGGCGATGTCTAATAATGATTACAAGGCCGCGTTTGAGGCGTTGTCTCTCGACCTAAGCGCCATCATTGCGCTGCTGGGCTTCGACAGTTACACGGGCGTTGACCCGGTGCTGAGGCGAATCACCGAGCTGTTGGTGAGCGTGCCGCAAAATCCTGACCCGCGCGGCGTGACCTGCACCAGCCACCCTGCTTTGATCGCGCTGGACAAGCAGTGCCGTGACGATGTGGCCCGTGCAATGGGGCTGACCCCGAATGCCGAGCGTGATTTCGCCTGGTCCTATTTGTTGGATCGGCTGAAGCGGTTGGTTGGCGATGCTGCAACGGGTGGCAGTGTTGGCGGGGTGGATGATCTGCTCGCCGACGCATTGCGCAAAATCATGGATGCGCACCGTTTCAACGTGGCCAGCATGCCGGTGACTGAGGTTCACTCGGTCTGCTTTGACGCCCTCGCGGCCGACGCGGCGGGTGTACTCCCTGGCTATCCAGCGCCCGGCAGTGAATGCGATGCACGAATTCCTCATCACACAGCTGATGGCAGGAAAATGCTCGTGACGCGGGTCGAGGTTATCGTGCATGCAATCATCCAAGGCGCGGTCTATTCGTGGGTAAAAGAACCGGGGAAAGACGGCGGTTTTTATGCGCCTATGATGCTCAGCTTTCTTGATTTCGCTGCCGCCCCAGCCCAACAAGGGGCCACTGAATGACCCCGCCGAACACCCCTCCCAATCTCGCCGCCTGGGCGCGGCGCTATATCGAAGTGTTTGGTTTGGCCCTGGTGAAGATCGAACCCGGGCAGAAAGCCCCGAAGGGCAACGGCTGGAACAAGCCGGGCGGCTACTTCACTGAGGCGGACAAGGCCGAGGCGTTCTGGACCAAGAACCCCAACCACAATATGGGCGTGGTGCACGGGCCTAGCCGGGTGTGCTCGCTCGACGTTGACCATGTGGAGTACACGCGCCAGGTGCTGCGTGATGTGCTCGATCTGCACCTCGATGACTTGGCCGCGGTGTATCCAACGGTGGTGGGCAACCCGGAGCGGTTCCGGCTTTTGTTCCGCGTGCCGGATGGTGTGGAGCTGACAGCACACAAACTGGCGTGGCCGAACCCCCTGGACCCGGACGGAAGCAAGTACAAGCTAGCCACGGCGACATTGAAGCAGGCCGAGGAGACGGGCAACGCCGGGCAGGCGGCTGCGATGCGCGAACGGCAGAAGGAATTGGCGCCGGTGACGGTGTTCGAGCTGCGGGGGGGCTTGGTGCAGGACGTGCTGCCGCCGTCGATCCACCCGGACACGGGCAAGCCGTATTTCTGGCGCACGCCACCCTCGGCAGATGGTTTGCCTGAGCTGCCGAAAGAGCTGCTGACTATTTGGAACAACTGGGAGATCTTCAAGCCGCTGGGGCAGGGCGCCTGCGAATGGGGGCCGGCGCCGAAAGAGCGCCCTGCACCCAAGGCGAAGCCGAGCCGGCCGGCACCCGCTGGGCTGAGCGGCAGCGCTGATGTGGTGGGTGCCTATAACGATGCGCACGACGTGGAGCAGCTGCTGGCGGCGCACGGGTACAAGCGGCGCGGCAAAAAGTGGTTGTACCCGGGCAGCTCGACGGGTTTGGCGGGTGTGACGGTGACCGAGGGCAAGGTGTACTCCCACCACGGCGCTGACCCGTTGGCCAACGGGCACATGAATGATGCGTTTGATGTGTTCTGCCTGCTCGAGCATGACGGCGACCAGAAGGCGGCGACCAAAGCGGCGGCGAAGGCGCTGGGCATTGACCATGCGAGCCAGCGCAAGAAGGTAAGCGGTACACCGCCGAAGGCGAATGGCACTGCGGGTGAGCAGGCAGCGCCTGGTACAGACGCAGGCAGCGCGGCCAATGAGCCGGGCGACCTTCCCCCCGCCCCAACCGATGAGGACAGTGCCGCGCCGGCCGGCAGCAGCAATACCGGGGGGGGCGGGGGTGCCTTTCATATTCGGGGCCTGCTCCGGCGCTACGCGCTGATTGAGGGCACCACGCAGGCGTGGGACCTGGACAACGGCATGCGCATCAAGAAGGCGGCCTTTCAGGCGTTGGTGGGTAAGGATCTGTTTAAAGAGTGGGACAGCGTTACGGACCCGAAGCGCAAGAAGCGGGTGAGCGAGGCGTGGGCGAAGGATATCGAGCGTGCGCAGGCCCTGGCGGGCAAGGCGGTGGGCGATATCAAGATGCCGATGCTGACGCGCTATGTGTATATCGACGGTACGAAGGACGTGTGGGACTACGCGAAAAAACGGCGGGTGGCTGAGGGCGCTGTAAAGATGGCCCTGGGTGATGCGTACAGCCTGTGGCTGAACAGCCCTGATCGGCGCGTGGTGGATATGAACCACATTGTTTTTGACCCACGAATGACGCATGACCCCGAGGTGTATATCAACACGTTCGAGGGGTTGCCCCTGCAGCCTGTACGCGATGACGCGAAGTGTGAGCACCTGATCTGGTTGATCAGCTTTTTGTGTAACCACGCCGAGGACGCGACCGATTGGCTGAGCCGGTGGCTGGCGTACCCGCTGCAGCACAGTGGGGCCAAGATGGATACGGCGGTGCTGATGCACTCAACCACTGAGGGCTCAGGTAAGAGCCTGCTGTTTTCGGTGGCGCTGGGTTTGTTGTACGGGCAGTACTCGGCGACGGTCGGGCAGACGCAGCTGGAAGGCAGCTTTAACGCCTGGCAGAGCGGCAAGCTGTGGGCGGTGTTCGAAGAGGTGGTGAGCCGCGATCAGAAGTACAACCAGGTGGGGAAGATCAAGCAGCTGATCACCGGGCAGACGGTGCGTATCGAGAGCAAGTTCGTGAACGGTTGGGAGGAGGCCAGCCACATGAATGCGGTGTTCCTCTCGAACGAGATTGTGCCGTGGCCGATCAGCGACAGCGACCGGCGGTTTTTGGTGATGTGGCCGGAGGAGAAGCTGCCGGCCTCGCGGCAGAAGGCGATCAAGCATGAACTGGCCAACGGCGGCGTTGAGGCGCTGTATGCCTGGTTGTTGTCGCTGGATCTGGGCGATTTCGATATGCAGACCAAGCCGCCGGTTACACCAGCCCGGCAGCGCCTGGTGGCGTTGAGCCGCGCGCCTTGGCAGACGTTTGCGAACCTGTGGCGCTTGGGTGAGCTGGGGCATGGCCTATGGGGCGGGTGTTTGAGCTCTGACCTGTATGCGCTTTTTCTGGAGTGGTGCCAGCGCAATGGCGAACACCGGATGAGCCACACGAAATTCAGCCTTTTCATCGAGACCCTCGGCGTGGACAAGACCCGGGCCATCCCCTGGACTGCTGGCCACGGTAGGCGGTTTGCGGCGTTTTTGGTGCCGCGTGATGAGGGCTCCTTCCTGCCACCATCCATGTCTGCGGCCGACCTGGGGCGGCACGTTGAGGAGTGGCGCGAGCGGGCGAAATTGGGCGGCTGGGCGGTTGAGGCGTGGGATCACGTCAAGGGGCTGGCGGCATGAGTGCGCCTAAATGTGTGTTGGGTGTGTTGACGGTGTGTAGGCTTGTTTTGCCAACCTTACACAGCGCTAGCCTAGTAAATACGGGGCCTCTGGCTCTGTGTGTAAGGTGTGTAAGGTTTACGCGCGTGCGCACGCATGTGCGTGAAAAAATATCGCCTTGTAGTACTCCGGTTGCCCATTGGAACGGCAGCAAAAATTCTCTACGCGAGGCTCTAAAACCCTTACACACCTTACACACCTTACACAGAGTCTTTGAAGGCATTGTTTTTATTGAAGTTTTTGTGTGTTGGGTGTGTGTAGGGTTAGCGGTTTTTGTGTTGGGTTGGGTTTTTGGCGAGGGGGTGGGGCGATGATCGAGGCTATCGAGATGCTGTTGAGGCATTGGGGCGAGCAGCACGCCCAGAACGGCCCTGGTGGCGGATTGCCAAGCGCCATGGGCACCATCGTTGAGTTCGCCGGCTGCGCGCCCCGTGGTGGCGTGTACGGTGCCAAGTTGTTGATCGCGGGTGCCGGGCCTGATTACGCGGCGGCCGAGGTCGACCAGGTGCTATACGCGCTGGAAGGGCAGGACGGTGGCGCGTTGCTGGGGCGCCTTGCGCGGACGCGCTACGGCATCAATCCACTGACCATCGCTGAGCAGGTTGACGCTCTGGAGTTGGGGCGGGGTGATGCCGGGCGGCGGGCGTACTACCGGCAGGTTGAGCTGCTGCATGTACGGTTGCAGGCCGGGCTGGTGGAGCGGCAGCAGAAGCTGGCGGTGATGCGTAAGGAGTCGCGCCGTGATGGCGATCGGATGCGCAAGGAGGCGAAGCGCCAGGCGGGTATTGCTCACACCGGGCGTGGCCGGGAGTTCGAGGAGGTGCAGGGCGGGAAGGGTGCAATCGCGGCGCATAAGGCCAAGCGGGCTGGGTTGCGGGGCGGCTCTGTTGACCGCTCGTCGGGCGACTCGGCTCCGTAGAGCCTCCCAGCGCCCCGGCTAGCCCCCGCTAGGTTTTACCGTTAATGGGGGCTTTTCGGTTTGTCACCCAGGGGGTAAAAAGTCACCACGATTCGATAGGTACGCCTACCGAGCAACAGAGCGACGTGCTGTGTCGCACACCCCTCCCGAGCGCCCACTCGGGATTCAAAGCCCCGCACTGCGGGGCTTTGTCTTTTCAAGGCCTCGCCCATCGGCGGGGCTTTTTCATATCCGTTACTAGGAGCCCGGTATGTCGACTGAACAGCAAATGCAGCAGGGCCTGGCTGACCTGCCCACTTGGTTGCTGATTCTGGTAGCACTTGCCGGTTTGGTCGGCGAGATGCGCCAGGCGGATGTGCCAGGCGTGGCGATGGGCGAGATCCTCAAGCGCGTGGCGCTGCGTTTCGGCAGCTCGGCGCTGTTCGGCATGGCTGCCCTGATGGTCGGCATGGCCTGGTGGAACAACGCCTACCTGGCCGGCGCTGCTGGCATCGGCATCGGCCTGCTTGGTGCGGACATCGTCGGCGGGATTTACGCCCGCTACCTGGCCAAGCGCGCCGGCCTGGGTGGCTGATACACCCAGGTCAGAAGTTCAGTGAGCCAGGCGCCATGGCGGGCAGGGGGATGCTGTGATCGAGGTCAAGTTCTCCGGGCTGCGCGAGCGCCTGCAGATGTTGGATCGTCTTGAGCGTGAGCAGTTGCCCTTTGCGGCAGCGCTTGCACTGACCGGCACTGCTCAAGATGTGAAGCAGGGGCTGGTTGAAGAGATGGCCGCTGTGTTCGACCGGCCCACCAGGTGGACGTTGAACAGTCTGTTCGTCGAGCCCGCGACGAAAGAGACAATGAAGGCTCGGGTCTGGATGAAAGACGAAGCGCCGGGTAATGGCGGTAAGCCGGCTACAGAGTGGCTGGCGCCTCAGGTGTTCGGCGGGTCGCGCAAGCAGAAGCGCAGCGAGAAGTTGTTGACCGATGCGGGCCAACTCCCTGCCGGGCAATACATCCTGCCAGGTAAGGGTATGAAGCTGGATGCTTACGGGAACATCAGTCGCGGCACCATGAACAAGATCCTGTCGGGGCTTGGTTCGCAGTTTGATAAGTACGCGAACAGTACCGACAGCCGCCGCAGTGCTGGCAACCTCAAGCGCTATTTCATATTGCGCAAGGGCAGCAGGCCGCTGGGTATTGCTGAGCGAACAGGACGCGGCGCGAATGGCATGCGCATGGTCATCGCCTTCGGGCGGCGGCCGGAATACTCGAAGCGCTTCGACTTCTTCGCTGTTGCCGAGCGCATTGCCGAGGATCGGCTGCCGATCCGCTTCGAGCTCGCGCTGGCTCGGGCGCTCGGAACGCGCGGCGGGCGATGAGCTTCGGGGCAATGGCGTGCTACAGCCGGGGACCCTGGGGTAGAGGCTGGCACAAGGGTAATTCGAACCCCGCTCTCGCGGTAGTGGGAGGCCCTGGAGGTTAGTTAACAGGGGTTAATTCGGTTAACTCTGTACGTGTTTCTGGTTAACAGGTGAATTCATGACGGTCATGAAGAAGTCAGAGTTCGCAGATAGCCAAGGCTGGTCCAGGCCTTATGTCTCCAAGCTGGCAGGGCAGGGGCGTCTGGTCCTGAACGAAAAGGGCCACGTCGAGGTTGAGGCAACCCTGGCGCTGCTCGGCGAGACCGCCGACCCAAGCAAGGTCGGCGTTGCTGATCGCCACCAACGTGACCGCGCCGAAAAGGGCGTGCATTCCCTGGTTACGCCGCAGGCTCCGCCCTCATTGCCGCCTCTATCCAGCGGTGGGGACAACTATCAGAAGGCCCGTGCACACCGCGAACACTACCTGGCGCTGCTGGCAGAAGACGAGTTCCTCAAAGGTCGCGGTCAACTGGTCGACCGCAAGGCCGTCGACACCGCCGCATTCAACACCGCGCGAACGCTGCGCGACCTGATCCTGGGCTTGCCGCCAAAGATTGCCGGCGAGCTGATCGCCATCACCGACACCTGGGAAATGGAGCGCAAGCTCACCGAGCTGCTGCGTGGTGTCCTCACGGATGCCGCCAGCCTGGTTCAGCTGGACGCCGAGCTTGAACAGGGGGCGAAGGAGCCAAACTAGCCATGCAACACCCCTATGCCGACGGTGCCGCCACGTACCGTGCGGCATACCATCGTGGCCTGGAGCTCGATCCCGAACTGTGGATCGACGAGTGGTCCGACGAATACCAGCGCATCCCAAAGGACACCGGCGCCGCAGAGCCCGGTAAGTACCACACAGACCGCACACCATTCGCTCGCGAGCCAATGCGCTGCCTGTCGCCGATACACCCCTGCAAGCGCGTGGTGACCATGGTCGCCTCGCAAATGATGAAGACGCAGATCGCGCTTAACTGGATCGGCGGCAACATCCACATGGCGCCGGCCAACATCCTGGCGCTGCTGCCCAGCGAGAAGCTGGCCCGGCGCGTATCCAGTCGCATCGATAAAACCATCAAGGCGGTGCCGGAGCTCAAAGATCGAGTTGCCAAGCCGCGATCGCGTGATGCCCGCAACACCCTGGACACTAAAGAGTTCGAGGGTGGCACGCTGTACTGCACCACGGCCGGTTCGGCCTCAAACCTTGCAGAGCTGGCTGCACGTTACATCTACGGCGACGAGATCGACCGCTGGGACGTCGACGTCGACGGCGAAGGCGACCCCGTTGAGATGGCCGAGGCGCGCGGCACCACGTTCGGCCGAAAGGCGAAGTTCTACTTCTCCAGCTCGCCAACCATCAAGGGCGCCTCGCGGATCGATGATCTCTACGAGAGCAGCGACAAGCGCCGCTACTTCGTGCCGTGCCCCCACTGTGGCCAGCATCAGGTGCTTGAGTGGGCAAACCTCAAGTGGACGGATGACTACCAGCGTGTTGATTACCTATGCGGCAACCCCGTATGTGGGGCGCTGATCGAGGAGCACCACAAGACGGCCATGCTGTTGGCCGGCGAATGGCGCGCCACGGCGCAGGGCGACGGCGAAACGGTGGGCTTTCACCTCAACGCGCTCTATTCGCCGCTGGGCTGGCTGTCCTGGCAGAGCCTGGCAAAGCAGTACGACAAGGCCAAGCTGGCCGCCGACCGTGGCGACAACGAACCCATGCAGGTGTTCTACAACACCCGCCTGGCGTTGGTGTGGGATTCCGCGCAAGCGATGACCAAGGCCACCGAGCTGAAGGCCCGCGCCGAGGATTACCGGCTGGGCACTGTTCCGCCCGGTGCGCTGATCCTCACCGCCGCAGTGGACGTGCAGCACAACCGCCTGGAAATGCTGGTGATCGGATGGGGCGAAGGTCTCGAACGTTGGGTTGTTGACTTCCAGGTTGTGGCGGGTGACCCCGCCGATGAGCGCACCTGGAATGCGCTCGACGAACAGTTGAAGCGCCGATATCGGCATACCTCTGGCGTTGAGTTGGCCATTTGCGCCACTGCCATCGACTCCGGTGGCCACCACACCGATGAGGTTTACAAGTTCACCCGCCTGCGCCGCTGGCGCAACGTGATTGCCGTCAAGGGCGCGAGCAAGCCAGGCCGGCCGGTGCTGGCCCAGCGCCCCTCGAAAGTCGACGTGAAGCACAACGGCCAAACCGAGAAGCAGGGCGCCGAGCTGTGGATCATCGGTACCGATACCGCGAAGGATTGGATCTACAACCGCTACCCGTTCGCCGATGGGCCTGGTGCGTTGCACTTCTCCACTGACCTGCCTGATGAGTTCTACGACCAGGCCGTGGCCGAACGCAAGATCACCGTTTACGTGAAGGGCTACAAGCGCACCGTTTGGGTCAAGGGTAAGGCTGAGCGAAACGAAGTGCTCGACCTGCTGGTTTACAACCAGGCCGCCGCCCAGTTCCTTGGGCTGCACCGTTACCACCAGGCTGAGTGGAGCAAGCTGCGGGCTGCAGTCAGCCAGGGCAGCCTGTTCGCGCATCCGGCCGCAAGCAGCAACGTCGTTGCTGTGATGGAAGAAGCAGCTCAGTCCACCTCTCCACCGCCAAGCAAACCAGCACCGCAACCAAATGCGCGTCGGGTATCCCGCAGCGCCTACCTGAAACGATGAATTGAGGGCGCCCACATGGCAAGCGCACAACAGCGCCTGGATGAAGTCCGGGCGTCGATCACAGAGATCCTTGAAACAGGGCAGAGCATCAGCAAGGGTGATCGCCGTCTGGATCGTGCCGCGCTTGCCAGCCTGCGCATGCTGGAGTCGCAATATGCAGCGGATGCTGCCCGCGAGGCGAGCGCCGGCAAACCCCGGCAAGTGCGGCTCTACAGCCGTGGCAAGGGGGCGTAATGGGCTACCGAATCCGCGCCAACCCGCGCCGCCTGCAGATGCTCAACAGCTACGAAGGCGCCGGCCACGGTCGGCGCGCGCAGAGCTGGGATGCACCCGATGCAGCGTTAAACGCAGTGGCCATACCGGCGCTGCCCACCCTGCGCAAACGCTCCAAGGCCGCCGTGCGCAACAACCCCTGGGCCGCAAGCGGTATCTCAAAACGCGTCAGCAGCCTGATCGGTACCGGCATCACCCCTCGGGCACAGGTCACAGACCCCGCCCTGCGCAGCGCCATCAACCAGCTCTGGACTGATTGGGCCGACGAGTCGGACGCCGACAACCTGACCGACTTCTACGGCCAGCAGAGCCTCATTGCGCGCATGGTTGAGGAGAGCGGCGAATGCTTTGTGCGGCTGCGCTACCGCCGCGCCGAGGATGGCCTGGCGGTACCGTTGCAGTTGCAGGTACTGCCCCCGGAGTTCGTGCCGCTGGATCGCAACTTCGTCACCCGGCGAGGCAACGTGGTGCGCGCGGGCATTGAGTTCGACCAGGTCGGCCGGCGCGTTGCTTACTGGATGTGGAAGAACCACCCCGGCGATGCGCGTGCCCTGGGCACCAGTTACAGCACCCTGAACCGCATCCCGGCCAGCGAGGTGCTGCACATCTTTGAGCCTCTGGAGGGTGGCCAGCTGCGCGGCATACCGCGCCTGGCGCCTGTGCTGCTTCGGCTCAAATCGCTCGACAACTACGACGACGCGGTGCTGTTCCGGCAGGAGGTGGCCAACCTATTTGCCGGCTTCATTATCAAGGAGCGACCTGAAGGGCAGCAGGCTGTTGATCCGCTGACAGGTAAGCCGTTTGCCAACGACACCGATGGCACGCCGATGGTGGCGATGGAACCCGGCACCATGCAGGAGCTGATGGAAGGGGAGGACATTAAATTCTCCGAACCGCCATCGGCTGGTGACACCTACGTCGACTTCATGAAGCAACAGCTGATGGCGTCTGCCGCAGGCATTGAGTTGCCTTACGAGCTGCTGACCGGCGACATGGCTGATATCAGCGACCGCGTGTTGCGTGTGCTGCTGAATGACTTCCGCCGCCGTATTGAGCAACTGCAGTTCGGCGTTTACGTGTTCCAGCTCTGCCGCCCGGTGCGCACTGCTTGGCTTGATGCCGCGTGGCTATCCGGAGCCATCCAACTGCCTGACTACCAGGCCAAGCGGCGCGACTACTTGCGCACACGCTGGGTGCCTCAAGGCTGGGCCTACATGCACCCCGTACAGGACGTGCAAGGCAAGCTGCTGGAGATCAAGGGCGGGCTTGCAAGCCGCAGCGAACACGCCCTGCGCAACGGCTACGACGCCGAAGTGATCGACCAGGAAAACGCCGACGACAACCTCCGAGCCAAAGCGCTCGGGCTCGACTACACAACCGACACGGCCGCGATGGCGGACGAGAAAGAGGAAAAGCCATGAACATGACCAACCGACTGGCGCTGGCGGTAATGCTCGGCGGCTTGGGTATCAGCACCCTTGCGCAGCCGCGCATTCTGAACCGCGCTGAAGGGGTGCCAACCCTCAGCGCAGAGCACTGGTACAGCATCCAGGCTGCCGGCGAAGAGGGTGGTAAGCCGATTGAGGTCTATATCTACGGCGAGATCGGCTTCTGGGGCGTGACCTCCGGTGATTTTATCCGCGACCTAAAAGAGGTCGACGATGGCGTATCGGATGTGATCGTGCACTTCGACACGATTGGCGGCGACGTCTACGACGGCATTGCCATCCACAACACCCTTCGCGCTTTGGGCGAGCGCTGCACCGCGCAGATCGACGGGGCCTGCTTCAGCGCCGGCAGCGTGGCCGTGTGCGGCGCGCACCGCGTGACCATGGCCGACAACGCCATGTTCATGATCCACAACCCCTGGACATTCATGGCCGGCGACAGCGAAGAGCTGCGCAAGATGGCCGACATGATGGACAAAGCCTTCGAAGGCATCGTTGCCAGCTACCAGCACCGCGCCCTGAACATCGATGACGCCGAGCTGCGGCGCATGATCAACGACACCACCTGGCTTACCGCCAGCGAGGCCAAGACTCACGGCTTTGTTGATGAGGTGTTCGGCGAAGTTGAACCGCTGGTAAACAACGCCGCCCTGGGCAAGATCCTCAACCGCTATCGCAACGTGCCAGCCGCCGCGCTTTTGCTGGTGGGGGAGCCCGAGCCGCCGGCAGATCCAGAGCCCGAACCGGCTCCTGACCCTGACCCCGAACCAGCCCCGGCACCTGCAACCCCGGAAGCCTCCGAGCTGGCCGCCAAACTGGCCGCCGACTGTGAGCAAGCCGGCCTGAGCAACTGCCTGCCCTACCTCATCCGGTCCAGCGCCCTGGCCAGTACCGATGCCGTGCAGGCGCACTTCAACCGCGCCAAGGAAGTACGCGCCGCCTGCTTGGTGGCCAAACTGCCGGATGAAGCCCAGGGCCTGATTGAAGCAGGGCTTACCGGCGACCAGGCCCGGGCAAAGCTGTTCGACAAACTGGCCACAAACAGCAGCAAGGTCGAAATCAGCAACCTGCCGCCGCTTGATGATGCCCCGCAGGCCAGCGCAAACCAACCCCCGACGCCGAGCCAGGTCTACGCCCAGCGTCGTAATACCCAAGCCTCGAAAGGAGGAAAATAAGCATGACCATCAAAACCGAAGGCGTGTACACCGGTGAGTTCCTCCTTTCGGAGGCCAGCGGCACCCGCAGCCGTGAGGAGGTGGTCATTGCCGCCGGCTCTGGCATTCTCCCGGCCGGCATGTTGATCGCCCTGATCACCGCCGCCAACGCACTGACCCCAACTGCTGATGCCGGCAATATCGGTAACGGCACCATCGGCTCGGTAACGGTAACCAGCGCAGCCATCACCGGCGACTACGTGCTGAACATCACCGAGGCGGCTGCCAACGCCGGCACGTTCGAGGTAGTCGACCCGATGGGCCTGCTGATCGGCGAAGGTACCGTCGGCCAGGCCTTCACCGGCGGCGGCTTGACCTTCACCCTGGCCGATGGCTCTACCGACTTCGCCGTCGACGACAGCTTCACCCTGGCGGTGCTGGCCAACCTGGGCGAATACACCGCCTATGACGACGATGGCACCGACGACGGCCGCCGCGCTGCCAGTGGCATCCTGTTCGCCTCGGTGGACGCAACCGTGAACGACGTGCGCGCTGTAGGTGTTATGCGTGACGCCGAGGTGATTGAGCGCCTGCTCACCGGCCTCGATACCAACGGCCGCGCCGACCTGCTCGCCAAGGGCTTCGTCATCCGGCCCTAACCCCACCCGGCAAACCCCTTTACCCCAAGCCCCGCCCCTGCGGGGTTTCGCATTTCTAGGAGCCCACCATGGCTGAGATTACGATTTTCCAGGACGAGGCGTTTGGCGTACCTGCGCTGCTCGCTGTCATCAACGAAGACCACGTGCTGCCGGGGCAGATTGCAGCTGCTGGCCTGTTCGAAGAGCAGGGCGTCAACAGCACCGTCGTGCAGATCGAGAAGGACGGCATGACCCTGGCATTGGTAAAGGCTGCTGCCCGTGGTAGCCCTGGCCAAGCTGTGACCGGTAACAAGCGTAGCTTGATCCCGTTCAACACTGTGCACCTGCCGCAGTCCTTCCAGATCCTGGCGGACGAAATTCAGGGCATTCGCGCTGTCGGCAGTATGACCGAGTTGATGCAGGTGCAAGCCTACGTCGCACGACGCGTTGAGAAGGCTCGCCGTCAGCTCGACCTCACCCATGAATTCCAGCGCATCGGCGCCATCATGGGGAAGGTTGTCGATGCCGATGGCCAAAGTGTGCTGTTCGATATCTTCCAGCGTTTCGATATCAAGCGCCCAAAAGCCTTCAGCATGGAGCTGAACAACGACGATACCGACGTAAGCACCAAGTGCGTCGAGGTGCTGGACACGCAGGAAGATGCGCTCGGCGCGGTCACCAGCACAGGTGCCCATGCTTATTGCGGCAAAGAGTACTGGAAGAAGTTTATCTCCCACCCAAAGGTCCGCGAGCCTTACCTGGGCTGGCAGGCCGCTCAGGCGTTGATGGGTGATCGCCGCCTGCCGTTCGAGTTCGGCGGCATCACCTGGGAGCGTTACAAGGGCCAGCTGGGCGGCTCTAATTTCGTCCCCACTGATCGTGCCTTCGTTGTACCAATGGGTGTGCCGGAGCTGTTCATCAGCGCCTTCGCCCCGGCCGACTACATGGAGACGGTCAATACCGAGGGCATGCCGTACTACTCCAAGTTGGAGGTGATGAAGTTCGACAAGGGCGTGGAAGGCGAGGCGCAGTCCAACCCGCTGCACCTGTGCACCCGCCCGGCCTCCGTCCGTGAGCTGACCATCTAACCATGGCCGGCTTCGGTAAGGCATTGGCGGCAATGGATGCCGCCATTATGTCGGCGCTCAACGACGGCACCTGTGATTACCAGGGGCAGCACGGTGAGCCGCCTGTATATGGCATCGAAGTCCTCATTGATCACAACCTGCAGCGCGTAGGTCCTGATGGTGTGTTCCGGAGTGATGCCGTGGGCATCACTTGGAAGAAGCGCGACTTGGCCTCTGTAACCCGTGGCGGGATCTTCCAGCAGGGTTGCAAGCGCTACAGCGTGGAGGACGTGATCGAGGATGACGGCCATCTGGTTTCAGCTGCTTGCATGGAGGTCCGTTAACCATGGACAAGAACCTGATAACCGAAGGCCGCAAAGCCTTGGTAAGCCGGCTTGAAGCCATCAGCCCTGCAAATGGTTTCAGCACAAATGCGGGCTCCAATGTGCGCACTGGCTGGTTCAACGAGGTGCTTAAAAGTGCGGAGGTTGGCTTTCCGCTGATTGTCCTGCAGAAGGCACCTGGTAAACCGCCAACGCCTGGAGCATTTGCGCTCAAGTTGTTCAGCGGTTTTCACGTTATCGGTGCTGTCGATGTCGGCGTTGATGACTACGACGATGCACTGGAAGAGCTAGAGCGCGATCTGCTCTTGGCGGTAATGCCCTGTGAGGGCATTCGGCCGAGCTGGTTGCCACTGGGGTGCACTGGCATATCGCTGGGTGCGCCGACTTCATTCCCGCCTGGCAATGGTGAGAGCGCTGCCAGCGTGATCATCCCTGTGTACCTGCACACCACTATTCAAGGCATTTTGCCCCCTTAGGGGGCTTGGCCTGAGAGATATACCCGCCCGGTGACGGGCTCAATGCGGGGACGCTGGTCTTTCCCGTGCAACTGAAAATCCACATACCGGGTAAATGCTGATGACTGCTACCAAAGAAGTGGCGAAAGCCGCGCGCAAGACCGTAACCGTGGAGCTGACCGTGCTGCATGAGCACGCCGGCAAGCTTTGCGGGCCGGGGGAGAAAATTGATGTTTTGCCCCACCAGAAGGCTTGGCTTGAAGAGCTGGGCAAGGTCGCTAAACCAACTCAGAAAGAGGGCCAGTAATCATGGCATGGGTAAAAGAAACGTTCATGGTCGCCGGCCAGGTCAAGTGTCGCGTGGCTGGTACCGCCGCCCCGTTTGAACCCATGGGGCTGGGCTCCACTATGGAGCAGACGCATGAGGTGAACAAAATCACCCTGGCCAACACCATGACCGTTGGTGGCGGCAACTACGCCAGCAAAAGCCGCCCAACGGCGATGCTGCTGAACTTCAATTTCCGTGAGTTTTTCACGGCCAACTTTGTGCGATTCCTCTGGGCCGCGGCCACTGAGCTGGAATCTGCCGCCGTAACAGGCGAGCAGAAGGAAGCCAAGGTCGGCATGACCACCATGCTGGATAAAATGCCGCTCAGCATTACCACCGTGGTCGATGCGGCCACCGGCTTGATCGAGTACGAAGAAGACATTGAATGGAAGCTGACTGGCTCCGGCATTGAGCCCATGCCAGGTGGTGCGCTCGCCACCGCTATTGCGGCCGCCGCCGCAGAAGATCCTCCGGTGCCGTACATGCTCGAGTTTGATTACATGAGCGCCCCAGTGGATGACATTCAGGTGCTGACCAACAGCGGTGTTGAACTGGAGCTGCTGTTTGAGGGTGTGAACGCTGTCGGCACCCAGAAGCGCGTTAACAACCTGTACTTCCGCTGTATGTTTGACTTGGTGCAGACCCTGGCTTGGATCAATATCGAAGACTTTATGGGGCAGCAGGTTTCCTGCGAAGTGTTGGCTGATCCAAGCCGCACGGGGCCGAATCAGTCGCCGTTTATGAAGATCATGAAGGAGCGTAAGGCGGCGTAGATATACATGCCATGGATGGCTTCTACGGCTTCGGGTCTACGCCCAGCGGGCGGGACCGCTTGACCTGTTTCACACGTTTCACCGATGTGGGGATTTTCATGTGGGGGTTGTGCTTAACAGCCTGGTCGAGCGGGAGTGGTTGCTCTTCAGTTGGGGTGGCTGTTAGCCCGATGCGCTCAAAAAGCAATTTGCCGAACACCTGATCGATTGCTGTTTTGATATCCGCTTCGCTGAATTTCGGCTCGGTTCTGTGGACCTCATCTACGATCACGGCGTCCGCGAATGTGAAGGCTTGCTGGAATGAGGCTTCTAGGCGGGCGATGATTTCGGCCGTGGCTGAGCGCCTATTTTCTTTGGCTGCCTCTGCGACCTTGTCCCGTAATTCTTCAGGGATACGGAGATTGAACTGTGGGTCTGTTCTGCTCATTGAGGTCCAGGCTTTTGACAAGCGTTTTCGGTTGACAAAAGAATGCATCACCGTGGTATTGACAGCAATGCATCACGGTTCTACATTTGTGATGTGTATAACGGTGATGCATAGGTGTGAGATATGAGCAGAGTCGACCCCCAGGTTGTTGTAAGGATGCCTGAGAACTTGAAGGCCTGGCTGAAGGAACAGGCTAAAGCCAACAGGCGAAGCCAAAATGCAGAGATTGTTTATCGACTCGAGAAGGCAAAAAGTCAGGCGGAGGCGGCATGAGCGCCGCAAAAGAAAAAGCCCCAACGCGGCAACGTCAGGGCTTCGGTGTAAATCATTTCGAGGCGATTCACATGGCGAATACTACGGCGGTACAGGGCGGTGCGCAACAGTTGGTGCGGGTGTTTGATGGTGTGATCGGCAGCATGCCGTCGCAGGTGTGTGATGGCCGCGAGCTGCATGGTTTCTTGAAGGTCGGCCGGGATTTCGCAACCTGGATGGTTGAACGAATCAAGAAGTATGGCTTTGAGGCTGGTCTGGATTATGCCCAGTTTGCCACTCCCCAAATTCGGGGAGCGGGAAACCGTGGGGCTCGTACCGAATACCACCTCACCCTGGACATGGCCAAAGAACTTTCAATGGTTGAAAACAACGACCAGGGCCGCATGGTCCGCCGCCACTTTATCGACATGGAGCGTAAGGCGCTCAGCCAGCCGGCATTGCCAGCCCCTGAACAGTCCGAGCGAATCACCCACGCCTTTCGTGGCGCGCGGGTTCAGTTTCTGGTTGATGGGGCGAAGGTGTGGGTGAAGGCCAGTTGCATTACCGCGGCGTTGGGGCTGGGCGGCTCTGACCGCATCACGCGTAGCCTGGCAGATGATCGCAAAGTGTTCCGCCTGCGCGGCCAGCAGAAGCACATATTTATTGACCCAGCTGCTGCTTACCGCGCGGCGGGATATGTGCGGGATGCCGAGCTGGCCAAAGCCTGGGAAGAATGGCTGGCTGGCGTGATGAAAACCTTTGACAAAGGGGTGCAGAAAACCGCCGTGGCTGAGGCCCTCATGCCGGGTCATTCGGCAGTCGAGCGCTTCGGGCTCGATCAGCTGCTGGACACCAAGATGCTGTTCAGCCTGGACGAACAGGGCAGGGCGCAGGTGAAGGCGCTGCCGGTTGGCGCGTTGATCGTGACCCCAGAGCGGTTGGCGGATGTATTGCGCGACCCCTTCACCGTGCCCGCGCAGTACCTGCCTGGCCTGATGCACGTGATTGCCGGGCGCATGGGTGAAGTGTTCCAGCATGTTTTGTTAACCCGCTGATTCAATCCATTGCCGATAACCCAGCCAGTTGCTGGGTTTTCGTGTTGGATGTGATCGGCTACAGTCCCTGCCATATCAATTGGGAGGGAAGCCCTGTGCAGTGTCCGGCATGTAATAAAGAATCTGATCCGTCTGCATATGGCGATCCGGCAAAGTGCCCCGAATGCGGCGTTTTCTATGAGAAGGCGCTCGCTTTAAAGCAGCGTAGATTGGCTGCAGAGGAAGCAGCTGCGGAAGCCGCAAAGCCAAAACCAACTGTTGCAAGCAAACTTGCTGATGGCTGGCAGGGTGCGAAGGTTTCAGTTGAAGAGGGAAGGCGTCAGCGTGAGGCTGAGCAGCAAAGGAATATGGCTTCGCGCGATGCTGCCGCCGCAAAGCCAGTTGTCGTTGTTGATATCAGAATGGGCTTTTGGTCCATGGTTGTTTTTATGGTCAAGTGGGTTTTGGCATCTATACCTGCAGTAATAATTCTTGCTATTTTGTTAGCAGTGATTGGTGGTTCTGGGCTTACGTTGGTACAAGGCTTTAACAGCTATCTTTCCTACAAAGATCGTTTCGAAGCTTCAAAGACCGCCGCAGAGCTTGCAGCTGGTAGGGAGATAAATGTTCCTGGCGAAAACCGCGCTAAGTATTATGAAGCAGGCCTGTCGCAATCAGAAAATTTTGCGGTTATGACTGTAAGAGCTGAATCTGAAAACGGCGCCCAGACATATTCTAGAATCGCAGTTGACTGCAAATCTTCGCTCGCAGTTGTTACCCCTCAGCTTCTGACACTGGAAACACTTAACGGATATGTAATGCCGACAAACTATCAACCAATAATTGCCGGTACTCCGCGTCAGTACATAGCAATCAGGGCTTGTGCTGGAATGCCTGGGCTTCACCCGTTACTGCAATAGTTAAAAGTATTTATACAAACCCGCTCCGGCGGGTTTTTTATTACCCGGAGAAAAGCATGAACGATTTAGGGAATACCGAAGTAGTGGCGGTTGGCGGCAAAGAAGTTGTATGCCGCGAACTTACCGTGGCGGGCTTGCGCAAGGTTATGGCCGAAAGTGGTGGCACTGACCTGGCCAATAATCTGCTGTTTGAAGAGCTGCGCCTGAGCGACCTGCCGGCCTTTACAACCTTGACAGCCGACGACGTGAATGCGCTGCGCCCCAGTGAAGTAGCTGCGGTTATTGCCGGGTGCAAAAAGGCCAACCCGGATTTTTTCGCAATGCTGGCCAGGGTGCGCAAACTGCAGCAGCCAGCCTGAGCCAGCTCGACAACTTGGTATGCAAGTTAACTGTACTGGGCCACCACCGGGTGCTTGATTACCCCTGGTCTTTATTTCTCCAAGCGTTGAAGGGTTGAGCCATGACTGATGTTGAACTGAGCATCACGGCCAACCTGGATGATGCTAATAGGGAAGTGCGCGGCTTTAAGAAAGAATACGTCGACCTGGTGCGTGAAGTAACCAAGCCGCTGGGTAAGGTGAATAGCTTTCGTGAGCTTGGCCAGACGCTGGAAACCACGCAGCGCAATATGGTCACTGCGCGGGATCGTGTGCGTGAACTTGCCAATGAGTTGGCTCGCTCCGCCGCCCCTACAAAAGAATTACAGGCGGATTATCGTAATGCCGCCAGCGCCTTACAGGCGCTTGAGCGCCAAGAGAGCAGCCAGATTGCGCAGCTGCGGCGCTACCGCGCAGAGTTGGTGAGCACAGGCGTTGACGTGGGCAACCTGGCCGCCGAGCAGCAGCGGCTGGCCGCGCAGCTTAACACTCGCCTGGACGCTGGCCGTGCTGACGCTGCGCTTTCTTCCGCACGTGAAGCGCTGGGTGTGGGCGCTATTGAGGAGACCCAGCGCGAGCTGGTGAAGTTGCGCCAGCAGTACCAGTTGGTGGGGCAGGATGGGAGCTTGTCTGCCAAAGAGCGTGCCGAGGCAGAAGCGGCTTATCGTCGTAGCGTGGGTGAAACCCTGGCGCGGCTGCGCGATATGCGTGGCGCAATTGCCCAGCAGGCAAGCCAGGAACAATTGGCGGCAGCGGCGCAGGCTGCTCGCACCACGCAGGCGCGGGAAGGTATTCGCGCTCAAACAGCCGCCCTTGGCCAGCTTGCTCGTGAACAGCGCATGGCCAATCTGGAGCAGGCTAAAGCGGATTTCGGAATTACCCGAGCGCGGCAGTTTGAGGGTGCGCTGGAGCGTCTACGTAGCCAGTACCAACTGCTGCGCGCCAGCGGCAACCTGACCACTCGCGAGCTTTCCATTGCCCAGCAGGCCTACACCCGCCGCGTGATCGAGACCAAAACCGCCATGGGCCAGTTGCAGGCTGAGCAGCGCCGCCTGAGTGGCGGCGGGGCTATGCTGCCGGGCCTTGTCAGCGGTGTTGGTGCCGCTTATGCAACGGTGTCGGCTATCAAGGGAATCGCGGCCCAGGCAGATGCCTACAACCTTATGAATGCCCGCCTGAAGCTGGCTACCAGCTCGCAGCAAGAGTTCACCACTGCACAAACTGAGCTTGGTCGTATCGCCCAGGCTACGCAAAGCCCTGTGGCTTCCCTGGTTACGTTGTATGGCCGCATCAGTCGGCCGCTGAAAGAAGCCGGCCGCAGTCAGTCCGATATCTTGAAAGTGACCGAAGCCGTTGCCACATCCTTTCGGGTTTCCGGTGCTACTGCTGAAGAAGCCCAGAACGGCGTTATTCAGTTCGCGCAAGCGCTTGGCGCCGGAGCGCTGCGCGGTGAAGAGTTCAACAGTGTTGCAGAGCAGGCGCCGCGCCTGATGCAAGCGCTGGCCGCTTCGATAGGCGTACCGGTTGGTGCCCTGAAGGAAATGGCATCGCAGGGTTTGCTGACTGCGGATGTGGTCTCTGATGCACTGGTCAGCCAGCTTGATGTCCTGCGAAAAGAGGCCGAGACCCTGCCGGAAACGGTAGGCGGCGCTATGACCGCCCTGGCGGATCAGTGGAATAAGGCGATTGGACAAGCAGATGTGCAGCCGCTTATTGATGCGATCAATGAGCTATCTAAGGTTGTCCAAGACCCTGGCACAACAGAGGGGTTGATTTCCATCAGTGGCGCAATAACTCGAATTGCTGCCGGCGCTGTTGGGTCTGCTGCCGACCTTGGCCTGATCGGCGATCAGATCGGCTTATGGGCCGCGCAGCTTTCTGGTGGCGCAACCGAGCTGGATAAAATCAACAAGGAGATCCAGGAAATCCAGAAGGTGCTCAGTGGTGCCGGTCTGGCTGACATGTTCCTGAAGCTGTTCTTCTCGGATGAAGAGCTGAAAGCGAAGCTTGCCCAGCTGGAAAAGCTCAGGGCGAAGGAGCTTGAGCAGCAGTCCGGTCAGAACGCCGAGCTGCAGTTTCTTGCTGATGTCGCTGCCGCCGCCGCCGAAGCTGGCCGCCAGAAAGAGGTAGACGCCAACACCAAATACATCGGCGACCTGAAAACCCTACAGGACCAGCAGGTCGAAGATGCGAAGAAGGCCGTCAAGGCGCTGGTGGCCGAAGAGAAGAAGGCAACCGCCGAGCTCGAAAAGGTCCGCAATGATCGGCTCGATATCGACAAACGCTACCAAGAAGCCCTGGCCACGCTTGGTGGTGATGGCGCTGCATCGTATGGCGGTGCGCAAGCCCTGAAGGTAGGGGCCAGGGCCGCGCTGCAGGCCGGTGATGTTGAGGGGGCCCAGGCCCAGGCCCAGGCAGCATTGAAGATGCTGCAGGACCTGGCTGCCGCCGGGGAAAAAACCTATGGCTTCGGCGGCTTTATCAAAGAGCTGCAGGCCATCGAGTTGGCGGCCAACGACATCGAGCAAACCAATGCCGAGAATAAGATTGCTGCAATCCGCGAGCAGATAAAAAGCCTTGAGGCCGATGCCGCCAAGCTGAAGGACCTGCCGCTAAGCATCAAGTCGGACGAAGCGAGCATCGAGGCTGTGCGCTCGCAGATCCAGCAGCTGGTTGCCGATATGGGCAAGCAGGAGATTGTTCTGCCTGTGCGCGTTGTTCACCCGGACGGGCCCATAGTCAGTGACTTGCCGACTTACTCGGGTGATTACGTGCTACCGCCTTTGCCGCAGTTCGCCAACGGCGGCAAGTTGCGCGGCCCCGGTACCGGGCGTAGCGACAGCATCCTGATGTGGGGTTCTAACGGCGAGTTTATGCAGCCCGCTGCTTCAGTGGATTACTACGGCGAAGGCTTTATGGAGGCCGTGCGGCAACGCCGGTTCCCTAAGTTCGCTGATGGTGGGCGCATTACAGATCGAGCATTGCCGGCCATTCCTGCAATGAGCCCCGCATTGATGCAAAGCGATAACCCGCTAGCTGATTGGGGCCGCGCCACTCTCGATACACCAGGCGGAAGCTATGAAGTGCTAATGCGGGAGGACTCGTTTAGCCAGCTACTCAAGCGAACAGCCTTGAAACACGGCGGCACTGCCCGCTGAACCTGATAGCCCGCCCAGTGCGGGCTTTTTTACGCCTGGAGATAGTCATGGCAAACGATGATCAAGCAGATGTGATTGATGCATTGGTGCAAGTGCGTAACACCCTTGGCACCGTTGAGAACGGTTTAATGCTGGATGAGGCTGTAACTGGGCAGAAGCTGCTAGGCGATAGCAACACCCTCCGCAGTGAGTTGCTGCTGTTGAACTGGGCTATCGCCAAGCTGGGCGGGCTGACCGATCAAGTGTCGCCCGCGAAGCGTGATCAGGTGGCGGTGAGCCGTGCTGCGTCGTAGAGGAACGGCCCGTATTGGTCCCCTGGGCGGGTCGAGTCGTTAAGGAACACTCCGTCGACAAGCCCTCGGCGCCTTAGCTCGCGAATTATCAGCAGGTTTGCTTCGTCGTCGCCTGCTAGTTGCCGCGCGGCCAATGGCACTGGGCTTTGCCTGATTTGTTGTAGCGCCTCGCCGATCTGTTCTTCCGCTATTTCAATTGCCATGGAACCTCCTTGGTTCGCTGTTTCGTGTTGTAAGCGATCAGCGTAGCAGGGCGATTTCGCATGTCCGGAGTTTCCCGAATGCATCTACCACCTCTCATGCTTGGCGGTATCGAGATTGTTCAGCTGAGTGCCGGTGCGGCTGATCTGGATGAGGAGGCCATTGGCGGTAGCACTGTTCTGCGCATGAGCAACGGCGCGGCAGTGAAGATGACCCGCTGGGAGAAGATGTCCGGAACCATAAGCGGGCTCGGACATCAGCCGCCCGGTCTGGACGGGCTGAACTACAAAGAGCCGCTGGAGTTGCGCAGTACCCAGATCAACAGCATGCAGGGCGAGGGCTTGGTGTTCACGTTGCCGAGTACGCCCCGACCGGATAAAGCCCCATGGGCCTATGCGTTGATCGGCCGTGATTGGATGGATGCCGAGGTCTCAACCGTCGCTGGCGTTTCAACCGTTACTGCTGTGCCGGGTGCAGCCTTGTACCAAGTGTGGTGGTGCCCGGTGTACTCCGTGTTTGCCAGGCGGCCCCCTAAAAGCCAATCCAATGCCACCGCCATGCATGGCTGGTCCATCCCCTGGGAAGAAGCCTAATGCTAATCAATGGAGGCCCGCTCAACGGTGCGCCGTTGAATGGCGGGAGTGCAGGCGGTGCTGCACCGCCCGTGTACGTGGTTGCGGGCACCGGTTACCTCTGGCGCGAGCGGGTTGTGCTAGGCGGTGAGGACATCAGCGATCAGCTCGTTGAGGGATGGGACGCTGACCGAGAGGAGGGTGCTGCTGGTGTTGGTCGTATCGCCTTCCACCTCGCGACTGGGCCCGTAACGCCAAGTGATTGGAAAGGCCGCGCCGTCACCATCGACTACATCAGCACAAGTGCCGGGCTGACCACTGAAGCGCGGGTGTTGACCGGTAGGGTGGTGACGCCGATCTGGGACGCCAGCTCACGGGTGATGACCTGTGAATGCAGCGACCAGCTGCAGCAGCGGGTTGAGGGTATGCCCATTGAGGAGATCGATGCGCTCACGGCCGGCACCTGGTCGCCAGATGTGTTCGAGCCAGTTGAAGGTCGCAGCCGCTGGGATTATGCGAAAGAGCGGATGGGCACGCGCACCGCCAGCCTGGATTGCGATGCCTACGGCGTGCCGCGTGTTACCAGTTGGTACGCCATCGCGCCAGCGTTTGTGTTCGGTCCAGGCCAGGTGCTGGATGGCACTCAGAATTATGATGAGGCTGACCTATCGAGCCTGGTCAACAAGGTGGTGATCGAAGCTGACTACCGCTATGCGCGGTTGCGCCAGCGCAATGAGCGTTTCAGCTGGGTCGGTGGTGGCTTCTGCGGCTGGTACTTCCCTGACTCGAAAGAGCTGCCCACTGTTGCGATGGTGAAAGACGCCGTGGCCGGTGCGGGTGGCCAGCTGTTGGCCGACTTCAGCTGGGATCTGCTGTGGCCGAGCATGCCTGACCCGTGCTTGATCGGTGTGCCCTGGACAAACTACTACGAAGCTGAAGAGCTGCTGCTGGGCGCGAGCTTCGGTATGGGCCGGCGATGGGCGCAGAGCGTTACTGAACGCTATCAATTGAACGTGGTGGTGCCCAGCAGCATTGATGTTGCTGGCGAGGTGATTGAGCGGACGGGCGGGGCTCTTGAGATTGAGAGCCTGCTGGCTGAGGCCTGGGGCGATGCACCGTTCTCTGATGGCATCAGTAGCCACACCGATGAGCGGGATGAGTCGCGCCGTGTGCTTTTTCTGGTGGTTCAGCTCCGGCAGGGCGTGGCGATTGTGGTGCGCACGCACCGTGGCACCACGGTGAGTTGGCAAGTGCCCACCAGCATGGCTATGGGCATCGACCTGACGCACACCTTGGAGTTGGATGACTTGATACGCGCACGCGGCAAGTGTGTGCGCATCGCCACCCGCGCTGACTATCAGTCGGGTGCCGCGATCACCACGTTGACCATCGCTTTGATGCGCGGCGGCGGTGAAGTGACAGATCCGCTTACGCCACCTGCGTCCGTTGATGAGCCGCAGCCAGACCCCGGCCTGGTGCCAACCAATCTACCCACCCAACTGGGCGGCCGTGATGAGTCGCCTGAGTACGACGATGAGCTGCCTGGGTTTGCCGGTAACTACTCGGCCATTGACCCCGGCTCTGCCATGTACCCGCGCCGCTTCGATATCGATGCTGCCGAGATCCCCGCTGAACAGCGCGATGAATTGCCTGTGCCGATAGTGGCGACCTACCTCGTGGCCATCCCCAATGACCTGCTGGAGCTTTGACCATGGTTGAGCCAACGCTTGCGCAGCAGCGCGCTGCAATCCGCGCCGGGGTTAGCAACAGCCGGGTCGCCAGGGGTGGGGATGAGCGGCGCGCCATCGGCAAACGCATCGAGGCAGAGCGCCGCGGTGAATCGGTGGTGGAAGACCTCAACCGGCTAATCACCCCAGCTCGCCAGCGCCGCACCCTGCGCACCGTGCAACCGGTTGGGGCTGTTCCGGTTACGCGTGGGCGGGGCAACTACACGCCGCCGCCGGCAACGTCGCCAGGTGGCGGCATCGCTGGCCCGCTGACTGAGCAGAGCTATGCGCTGCGCGAGTTCCACGATTCGCAGTATCTGTTCACTGCTGATGGTGTGTTCGTGTGGGAGTTCGGCCCCCCGAAAAAACTGGTGCTGACTGATGCTAACGGCGCCACCATTCCAATTGACTTGGCGAGCCCCGAATGATTGATGGCATGACGCTGAGCCTTGGCCAGCACCGCATTCTGGGCTGCCCGTACCACGGCCTTGTGGTGGGTGCCCGCCTGACCCTGCCTAACGGTGAGCACCGTGATGGTCAGTGGAACACCTTTGAAGTGCGTGGGGCGTACCGGGTTGCAGTATCGGGCGTACCGAGCATCACCCGCACGCTCGAGCAAGCAGCAGTAGATACCGCAAATGGCTACCTGTGGCGCACGGACTCGGTTGTTTGGTTGTTCAGCAATGGCCCGAACCAACTGATGTACGGGCGCACGCTAATTAGTACTCTGGGCATTTACGCGGCTGGTATGGGCAACTGCTGGGGCGTTGTTATGCCGTTTATGGCTTCGGCTAATGAGGCATTCAGCGAGCTTACTGCGCCGGCCACAATGGCAGCGTTTGGGCGAATCGGTAAGGCGCCAGATGAGCGCCCGGTAACGGTTGAGCTGAGTGGCTATGGTGCGGGCCGCTTCCCCCCCGAAACCTACCGCACGTTTGATTGCAGCCCGGCCGGTGATCGCATCCTGCTGGGTGACACCCTGTTTTATGACGCTACGCACGATATGTATGTGCAGGGCCCTGGCCGGTTGTCGCTGCTGCGCTGCAGCGGCACTGGCACAGAGGGTAGCCCACTGCACCTGGTGCTGGAATTTGTGGCAGACCAAGGCAGCGGCATTGCCTCTTTGACCGATGGCTTTGTGCTTTTTGATGGCGTGTTTGAGTGGCAGCCTGACACCCAGACAGAGTGGATAGCGCCGCGCGACGATGAGGCGACTGATTGCGATTGGCGGCTTGATCGGGTTGCCGAATACACCCTGGCCTATCTTCCGCCTAACCCTGAAATCCCAACGCCTACCAACTGGGTGCGGTTTATAACTGGCGTGCGCGAGGCATCCCTGGCTGGCCAGGTGATCGGCGGCTGGCTCGACTCGAGCGGTGTACCGGTGCTGGTGACGTGCGATATCGAGTACCGCTTTGAGGCCGAGCACCGCATGAGTTGCGGCCGCAACGCCACGGTTGATCGAGAAACAGTTACCCGCTACCTGCTCAGCGGCGGCGCCTGCGCGCCGGAAAGCATCACGCGGCCTGGGCCATACGATGTAGCTGGGGTGTTCGAGTCAGTTGGTAGCTACGGTGCTACCACGGTTGAGCGGCTGGTGTATTCGCTCAAGGTTGATGGTGTGCTGCTGGATGAGTTCAGTGTTGAGTACATCTTCGATGAAGAGGCGGCGCTGTATGGCAGCAGCACGCCGCCGGCCAATGGCAGTGCCAGCCTGGTGCATACCTACACGCTGAAACTCAACGATGAGGTGGTGGACTGGTTCGCCAGCCCAAGCCCAGCGGCGCCGGATACCCCCGCGTTTGCGCGCAACCTGCTTGTGCAGTCGCTGCTAGATCCGACTAACCGCTTCGGCGTTGATCCCGTTGAGCAGTGGCTGCCACTTGCGGCGGCCTCCGAAATTAAGCTGCCGGAGGTAACCGGTACTGACGGCACCGAGTACGGCCCCAGTGTGGCGGTGCAAGTAACACCGCACTGGTGGAGCAACAACATGGTGTGCCTAGCCACCCGCGAGCGGCCCTGGCAGCTCAGTCTCGGTGGTGGCACCCGCACCTATGGCCCGACCGCGCACCCGGGCGGTGTTGTGGCCGGCAGCATTACGGTTACTGCGCCTTCCACCACGATACCGCCCCCGCCGCGCTTCGGTGCGCGCAGCCCCTTAACGGGGCTGGTGACAGTCGGCAATGACCAGCGCATTCAGTACGTTTAGGAGATTCCATGCAACGATTTATCAACAACTGGGCCGCGACCCTGGCGGCTCCAGCGGCTTCGGCTGCGCCAGAGTTGACCATTTCTGCCGACAAAGCTGCTGAGTTGGTAGGCCTGGGGGCTGGTGATTACTACCTGTTGACCCTGGCCAAGGTTGTGGATGGCGCCGAGGTTGATTGGGAGATTGTGAAGGTCACCGGCGCTGCCTCTGGCGTGTTGGATGTAGAGCGCGGCCAGGAAGGCACTGCCGAACTTGAGTGGCTGACAGGCGAGCCTATCAGCGCCCGCTTCACCGCTGGCAGCGCCGATGAGCTACGCACGAGTGGCGGCGCGGCGGTTGGTGATGCAACGCCTTTGGCCTTGGGCACGCCCTCGGCCGGCACCAGTGAGCTGGCCAGCCGGCAGGACCACCGTCATGCATTGCCATCGCCAGCAGATATCGGTGCTGCCACAGCAACTCAGGGCGGCAAGGCTGATACGGCTGTTCAGCCCGCAGCCCTTGCTGCTGGCCTGGATGGCAAAGTCGATAAGGTGGCAGGCAAGCAGCTGTCCCAGGAAGACTTCACCAGCACCCTGCGCACCAAGCTGGTTGGCCTTGAGTCCCCAAACTTTCGCGGCACTTTTACAACCTTTGCTGCAATGGTTGCTGGGGTGGCATCGCCGGTAGCCGGCAACTATGCAGACGTTGATGCCGGTGCTGGTAGCGATGTGGTGCGCTACATCTGGGATGCGACGGACTCAGAGTGGCAAACCGGTACAGGTGGCGGCGGGCCTGCCAGCACTGATGCGTTACCTGAGGGGTTGACCAACCTTTATCATACAGCTGCCCGGGTGCTGGCCGTGGTACTGAGCGGGCTGAGCTTAGCCACGGGTGGTGCAGTGGTAAGCACCGACAACGTTTTGGCTGCAATCGGCAAGCTGCAGCGCCAGATCAATGATCACTTCGGTGCTGGCGGCGCGGCGCACGCTGCAGCCACGACTTCTGTCGATGGCTTTATGGTCGCCGCAGACAAAGAAAAACTAAACGGCGTAGCGACTGGCGCAACTGCAAACGATACCGACAGCAACCTGAAGAATCGGGCCAATCATACTGGTGGTCAGCCGATCAGCACGGTGACTGGCCTTGAGGCGGCCTTGTCCGCCAAGCAAGCGGGACTGGTCAGCGGCACCAACATCAAGACCATCAACGGTGCTTCGCTGCTCGGTGGCGGTAACATTGATATTGGTGGGGGTTCCGCGTCAAGCGTCTACGCGACAGCCGCTATCGCATCTGGCGCACTTGAGCTCGACCTTGCAACAGCCCAGACATTCGGCGTAATGCTTAATGCAAACGTCACCACGCTTACGCTTTCCGGTGCAGTGAGCGGTGAGCGCTCATCCATCGAAGTTATCTTCTCGCAGTCTATGGCGGGGGGCTTCTCGGTCTCGAAGCCTGCAAATGTTCGGCTGTTTGATGGGGCGCCCAACATCGCCTCAACATCGGCGCGGGATATCACCTATGCGCGTTTCACTTCTGTTGACGGCGGCGTGAGCTGGCTGCTGGATGAGCGCAAGATATTTCTGGTGCCGCCAACTGTCACCCTTCCAACTGTAACTACTGAAAACTTTATCAATAACGATGAGGGTGATAGCACTTCTGGCTGGTCGGCAACCAATGGCACGCTCTCTACTAGCTCAAGCTGGCTAAGATTCACCAAAACCGCCGGGGGTTCATCGGCCAGCTCAACTAAAACACTTGGCACCCCGATAAGCACGGCTAAGGACTGGATTGAGTACGTCAGTGTTCGAGCCAGCGCAGATAGCAATAACATATCTCTTCTGGGCCTTACCGGTTCTTCCGGATCAATATTTTCACTCTGGTTAAATTCTGCCAATGCATCCACTTATACAGCGGGGGCGGTCAGCTTCCAGTATTGGAATGGCTCCAGCGTCGTAGCATCTCCGCAAGTTGCTGGGGCTACCGTGTCTAGCTCAACGCCGCTGAACTTGGCAATCCAATACGATAACAAGTTCGGATCACTGACTGTTTGGGTGCGCCAGTCTGACGGCCGATACAAGTTCGGATGCAGGTTCTCTTGCTCGTTTTTTGCTATTCAGACGGCCTCCTTGCAATTCGCAACAGCGGCCCCTGCCGCGTCGTGGGTTGAATTTGACTACCGCTCGATGTGCAACCCTAACTTTGCAGCTATAGGCGACAGTATTACCGAGGGTAAGAACGGGTTCAGCCCAACAGTTGCGCTTGGTCTCAGCAATGATGAGACTACTTGGATGCGGCATGCGCCCCTGTACCCTGCACTTAGGAATAACCTGATCGTCAATAAGGGCGTAGGGTCTAATACTAGCGCTGCAATTCTAGCCAGGATCACAGATGTTACAACACTTGGCGCTCAGGTGGTGTTCCTGCAGTGCTCAACGAACGACGCGGTTGGGCCTGTGGCTCAAGCAGCTAGAGCTTCCAATATACAAAGCTCTGTGAATGCCACTGTCGCCGCATCTGCTGAAGTAGTTTTGCTAAATTCGGTTTACGGCGCAGAAAGCAACAGCCTGAACCCTGGGGCTCGCGACTATTACAAAGAGTCGTGGGACGATTACATGCCCTCGATAACTGGGGTTGCCGCAAAAATTGACACAATGCTGCCAATAGTTAGCGCGGCTGGTTTTATGGCAGATGCTTTCACTGATGCCGATAAGATTCATCTAAACCAATCTGGAGCTGCAGCGGTTGGCGCCTATATTGCCAGTTGACTTGCGGTTTGGCAGTCGAGCTATTTTTGGTAGGTGTGGCCGTACTTGTCCTGGAAGTCTTCTGCTCGCTCATCGCAATCATTTTTCATTGAGCTTACTGCGTTGTTATAGCAATGCTGTATGCCTGCTGCCGGCCTGACTTCGCCCCATAGTACTGCCCCGCCAATAAGAATGTGCCAACGGCAATAACGACCAACGCTGCAGGTAATTTATGTTTCATGGGGGCCTCCAGTTTTAGAGATTATGCATTAATTCAAATGCATGGTCTTTGTTAACAAGGCTTCCTCGGCGTCGGAGTTTTGTTGCCGGCTGAAGTGTGACTCAGCGCAGTGCGTCTAGCCGCTCGGCGTCTGCTAAAAGGTTCTCGGCCAGCAGTCGCAGTTCGTTATAAACGGCCACTCGATCCTCGGCGGTAAACCCTTCTCCCTGCAAGTCGGCGGGCTCTGGCAGTGAGCCTGCAATTAGCTCGGCTGCATGCCGCGCAGCAAATGCCCTGACGCGCGCTTTTCTCATATTTGTTTCCCCTGCCCTGGCCCTGTGCCGGGTTCAATTCTGGAGTATCTCATGGCTCGAATCTCTGCTGCCCAGGCTGGCGGCCCGAACGTGCTTGCCTTTCTGGATATGCTCGCCTGGAGCGAAGGCACGTCCACCATCAAAGGCAGTGACGATGGCTACAACGTGGTGGTCGGCGGTCGGCTGTTCAGTGGCTACGACCGGCATCCAGATCTGCTTGTTCCGCTGCCGCGCTATGGCATCCACTCGACCGCCGCTGGCCGCTATCAATTCTTGAAGCGCACCTGGGATGCCATCGTGCGCAACTATGGTTTTCGTGGCCGCTTCATTCCTGAAGCGCAGGATCTGGCAGCGGTGAAACTGCTGACCGAGTGCAAGGCGCTGCCGCACATCCAGGCCGGGCGCCTCGTGCAGGCCATTGCGGCAGCTGCGCCGATCTGGGCCAGCCTGCCGGGGGCTGGTTACGGCCAGCGTGAGCATGCACTGGCCAAGCTGCTGGGCATCTTCGAGGAAGAACGGGCGCAGGAGCCCTGTGAGCCCGAGGCGCTGGCCTCGATGTTCTCGGCCTGTGGCGGGGTGGTGGCGTGAGCCTGCTCGGTCTGATCCCCGGCTCCCCGCGCACCTGGTTGCTCGGTGCATTGCTGGTGGTGGTGTTTGCCGCTGGCTGGGCCGCCAACGGTTGGCGGATGGGTGAGCAGCTGGCCGAGGCCGAGAAAACCCACAGCGATACGCTGGGCGAGATCTCCCGAGCAGCAGCACGACAGGTCAGTGATCAGCTGGATGCCCGCGTGCAGTCAGAGCAACTGCTGGCTGACCTCGACTCAACCAAACACAAGGAGCTAACAGATGCAGAAGGTGAAAATGAACGCTGGCGCCGGCTTTATTCTGGCGCTGATGATGAGCGTAAGCGGCTGCGCATCGAGGCCCGAATTGCCGCCGCTGATCTCGTCGTGTCCAAAACCACAGGCAGCAGCGGCCTGGGCGATGGAGCCAGCGTCGAACTCAGTGAGCGAGCTGGATCAGCTGTTTGGGATATCCGCGCCGGAATGATCCGCGACCAGAAGAAACTTGAGTACCTGCAAGGCTACGTCCGGACCCTGACCGGACAGGCCGCTACAACCCCGTAACCCCTCCGTAAGAAAAGAGCGACCCGCCCAGGTGTTACAGCACCCGGGCAGGCCACTCGACCTGCAGCCATTCCTGCAAGCCAAGCCAAGCCAAGGCTCCCACTCCGTGCACGAAGCGGGGGAGAGTCTAGCACCTGTTTATTTATACAGTAAGGTTTGCATTATATGACTAGCCCCATCATCCCGTGGATGGGCGGCAAGCGCCGCCTGGCCGACCGTCTTATCCCGCTGTTCCCTCCCCACGAATGCTACGTCGAGGTCTTCGCCGGCGGTGCTGCGTTGTTCTTCATGCGCCCGCAGCCGGCGCCTGTTGAGGTGTTGAACGATATCAACGGCGACCTGGTGTCGCTGTACCGGGTGGTGCAGAACCACGTCGAGGAGTTCGTGCGGCAGTTCAAGTGGGCGCTGTCGAGCCGGCAGCTGTTCGAGTGGCAGAAGATCACTCGCCCGGAAACCCTCACCGATATCCAGCGCGCCGCGCGCTTCTTCTACCTGCAGCACCACGCCTTCGGCGGCAAGGTCAGCGGGCAAACCTTCGGTACCGCCACCACTGGCCCGGCGCCGAACATCATGCGCATCGAGGAGAACCTGTCTGCTGCCTGGCAGCGGCTGGCCGGTGTGTATGTTGAGAACCTGCCCTGGCTTGAATGCGCTGAGCGCTACGACCGCGCCCACACCTTCCACTACATGGATCCGCCGTACTGGCAAACAGCGGGCTATGGCGTGGACTTCCCCTACGAGAACTATGAGCGCATGGCCGATTTTATGCGGCGCTGCAAAGGCAAGGTGATGGTCAGCATCAACGACCACCCCGATATCCGCCGGGCGTTCGATGGCTTCCATATGGAGCAGCTCGATATCCGCTACAGCTGCACCAACCAGCGGCAGGGCGTTGCCGAAACCACCGGCGAGCTGGTGATTATGAACTGGGTGCCTGCCTCGCTTGGAGGCCTGTTTGATGGCGTCTGATTCGCTTGCTATGCCTCGGCACCAGAGCGTTACTGGTGCCCACGGAAACCACAAAGGAAGCGACAATGAACCTGCTCGAGCACCTCCAGCCCCTGCCCACCGAACTGCTGAACGCCATGGCGAAAGGCGAGGTGGATACCCAGGCGATTGCTGCGCAGCTGATGGCGGGGCGGGGACTGGATCGGGATGGGAAGTGGGTCGGCTTTGAGAGGGCGAAAGAGGTGTGGAAGATATAAACGCCAAAACAAAGGCCCGGTGCCGCAGGACGCCTGCGATGCCGGGCCTTTTTTGTGCCTGTGATTTGTCGCCGGGGCTTTTGTTGCTTGTAAGTCGTTACGCCAAGATTACGCCAGGCATAAAAAAAGGCCTTGAAATTCAAGGCCTTCAGTTAATTGTATGGTGCCCCGGGGGAGACTCGAACTCCCACTTCTTTCGAAAACGGATTTTGAATCCGCCGCGTCTACCGGTTCCGCCACCGGGGCACAATGGCGGCGCAGTATAGGGATGGTGTTGGGGTTGGTCAATCCACTTGCGTGGTCAGAATGCATGATTTCCGGTAAGCTTTGCCGCCCTGCTAGACGACCTCCTTCCTACCATGCGCGTTGCCGACTTCAATTTCGAGCTGCCAGACGCTCTGATTGCCCGCCATCCCCTTGCCGAACGCCGTGCCAGCCGTTTGCTGGTGCTCGATGGGCCAACGGGTGAGCTGGCTCATAAACAGTTCAGTGATCTGCTGGATTACCTGCGCCCTGGCGATCTGATGGTGTTTAACAACACTCGGGTGATTCCGGCGCGGCTGTTCGGCCAGAAGGCTTCCGGCGGCAAGCTGGAAATTCTGGTCGAGCGCGTGCTGGACGCCCACCGCGTGCTAGCCCATGTGCGTTCGAGCAAGTCGCCGAAGCCGGGTTCGAGCATCCTGATCGACGGTGGTGGTGAGGCCGAGATGGTGGCGCGTCACGATGCGTTGTTCGAGCTGCGCTTTGCCGAAGAAGTGCTGCCGCTGTTGGAGCGGGTCGGGCATATGCCGTTGCCGCCTTACATTGATCGGCCGGATGAGCAGGCGGATCGCGAGCGCTATCAGACGGTGTATGCCGACCGTGCTGGCGCTGTTGCGGCGCCGACCGCCGGGCTGCATTTTGATCAGCTGCTGCTCGCGGCGATTGCCGAGAAGGGCGTTGAGCAGGCGTTCGTCACCCTGCACGTCGGTGCGGGCACCTTTCAGCCGGTGCGGGTCGAGCGCATCGAAGACCACCATATGCACAGCGAATGGCTGGAGGTCGGTCAGGATGTGGTCGATGCCGTGGCGGCCTGCCGTGCGCGTGGCGGTCGGGTGATTGCGGTCGGCACCACTAGCGTGCGTTCGCTGGAAAGCGCCGCGCGCGATGGCGTGCTTAAGGCCTTCAGTGGCGACACCGACATCTTTATCTACCCAGGTCGACCGCTGCATGTGGTCGATGCGCTGGTGACCAATTTCCATTTGCCGGAATCGACCCTGCTGATGCTGGTGTCGGCGTTTGCCGGTTACCCGGAAACCATGGCGGCCTATCAGGCGGCGATTGCCGGTGAATATCGTTTTTTCAGTTACGGTGATGCCATGTTTATCACCCGCAACCCCGCACCGCGCGGGCCAGAGGAACAGCTATGACGCGCACCTGCCGCATGTCTTTCGAATTGTTGGCGACCGAGGGCAAGGCGCGCCGTGGTCGGCTGACCTTCCCCCGTGGCGTGGTGGAAACCCCTGCGTTTATGCCGGTGGGCACCTATGGCACGGTCAAGGGCATGCTGCCGCGTGATATCGAGGCGATTGGTGCGCAGATCATCCTCGGTAACACCTTCCACCTGTGGCTGCGTCCCGGCACTGAAGTGATCAAGAAGCACGGTGATCTGCATGACTTTATGCAGTGGCAGGGGCCGATCCTCACCGACTCCGGCGGTTTCCAGGTGTTCAGCCTCGGCGCCATGCGCAAGATCAAGGAGGAGGGCGTGTACTTTGCCTCGCCGGTTGATGGCGCCAAGGTGTTTATGGGGCCGGAAGAGTCGATGCAGGTGCAGCGCGACCTGGGCTCGGACATCGTGATGATTTTCGACGAGTGCACCCCGTATCCGGCCGAGTTCGATGTGGCCAAGCGCTCGATGGAGTTGTCGCTGCGCTGGGCCAAGCGTTCGAAAGAGGCCCATGGCGACAGCACGGCGGCGCTGTTCGGCATCGTCCAGGGCGGCATGCACGAAGAGCTGCGCAAGGTTTCCTTGGATGGGTTGGAAGAAATCGGCTTTGACGGTTATGCCATTGGCGGCCTGTCGGTGGGTGAGCCGAAAGACGAAATGATCAAGGTGCTGGATTACCTGCCGGCGCAGCTGCCGGCTGATAAGCCGCGTTACCTGATGGGCGTGGGCAAGCCGGAGGATCTGGTTGAAGGCGTGCGCCGTGGTGTGGACATGTTTGACTGCGTGATGCCGACCCGCAACGCGCGCAACGGCCACCTATTTGTCGATACTGGCGTGCTGAAAATCCGCAATGCCTTCCATAAACAGGACAATTCGCCGTTGGACCCGACCTGCGACTGTTACACCTGTAAACATTTCTCCCGTGCTTATCTGCACCATCTGGATAAATGCGGCGAAATGCTGGGTAGCATGCTCAATACAATCCACAACTTACGGCATTATCAGGTGCTTATGGCTGGTTTGCGCGAGGCTATTCAACAGGGTACATTGGCCGCCTTTGTCGATGCCTTCTATGCCAAGCGCGGGCTGCCAACGCCGCCTCTGGATTGATTCCCAACTTTTTAAAGACCCTTGCAACAGGAGTGTTACATGAGCTTTTTTATCCCCGCTGCTTTCGCTGAAGGCGCCGCACCGGCTGCCGGTCCTGCTGGTAGTGGCTTTGAATGGGTATTTCTGGTCGGCTTTCTGGTCATCTTCTATCTGATGATCTGGCGTCCACAGGCCAAGCGTGCCAAAGAGCACAAAGGTCTGATCAGCGGCCTGCAGAAAGGTGATGAAGTGGTAACCAGCGGCGGTATCGCTGGCAAGGTGACGAAGGTTTCCGATGACTTCGTGGTAATCGAAGTGTCCGACACTGTCGAGCTGAAGATTCAGAAAGTGGCGATTGCCGCCTCGCTGCCTAAGGGCACGCTGAAAGCGATCTAAGCAACACACCTTTACCATTCGACGGGGCGCTTAATGCGCCCCGCGTCATAACGGGCGGCGTCATGCTCAACAAATTTCCCCTCTGGAAGTACCTGCTGATTCTGGCTGTGCTGGCAATCGGCTTCCTTTATTCCGCGCCCAATCTGTACCCGGATGATCCGGCGATCCAGATCAGTGGCAACAGCTCCGCCATGCGCGTCGAGCAGGCCGACCTGGACCGCGCCAGCCGCGCCCTGGAAGCGGCCGGTATCAGCGTAAAAGCCGTCAGCCTGGCCAATCAGGGCCGTGCCGGCTTGCTGCGTTTGAACAGCGCTGAAGACCAGCTGCCAGCCAAAGAGCTGGTGCGCAAGGCCTTGAGCGATGAGTTCGTAGTCGCCCTCAACCTGGCGCAAACCACGCCAGACTGGCTGCGTAACCTGGGCGGCAGCCCGATGAAGCTTGGCCTGGACTTGTCCGGTGGTGTGCACTTTCTGATGGAAGTGGACATGGACAAAGCCCTGGATGCGCGTCGCAAGGTTTACGAAGGCGAGGTCAAGAGCCTGCTGCGTAAAGAGCGCGTGCGTTATCGCAGCCTGCCTGAGCTCAATGGCGCGATTCAGCTGGGCTTTACCGATGAAGCTGCGCTGGAGAAGGCTGAGCGCCTGATCCGCAAGGATTTCAACGATTTCGATATGACCACTGTGCAGCGCAGCGAGCTGCAGGTGCTGCGCCTGACGCTGACTCAGGCCAAGCTGGTCGAGATTCGCGAATACTCGATCAAGCAGAACCTGACCACCGTGCGTAACCGGGTCAACGAGCTGGGTGTGGCCGAGCCGCTGGTTCAGCGTCAGGGCGCCAACCGCATCGTGGTTGAGCTGCCGGGCGTGCAGGACACCGCCGAGGCCAAGCGTATTCTCGGCAAGACCGCCAACCTGGAGTTCCGTCTGGCCGCTGAGCCGGATGCGGCCAAGGCTGCGACCGAAAGCTTCGAGTTCCGGCAGGAAGGTCGTCCGCCGGCGCAGCTGGAGCGTGATCTGATCATCACTGGTGACCAGGTCACCGATGCCCAGGCCAGTTTCGATGAGAACGGCAGCCCGCAGGTGAACATCCGTCTGGATGGTCGCGGCGGTGACCTGATGAACCGTGCGACCCGCAACAATGTCGGGCGCAGCATGGCGGTGATCTTTATCGAGCAGAAGCCGGTAACCCGCTACGTACGCCAGGTGGTTGATGGTGTCGAGAAGGAAGTCGAGCTGCAGACCTTCGTCGAAGAGAAGAAGATCATCAGCCTGGCCACCATCCAGTCGCCGCTGGGTAGCCAGTTCCGCATCACCGGCCTGGATGGCCAGGGTGAGTCGTCCGAGCTGGCTCTGCTGCTGCGTGCCGGTGGTCTGGCAGCGCCGATGTACTTCGCGGAAGAGCGCACCATCGGCCCGAGCCTGGGTGCTGACAACATTGCCAAGGGCGTCAATGCGTCGCTGTGGGCGATGCTGTTTGTTTCGCTGTTTATCATCGCCATCTACCGCTTCTTTGGCGTGCTGGCGACCATCGCGCTGGGCCTGAACATGGTGCTGCTGCTGGCGCTGATGTCGCTGCTCAGTGCCACGCTGACCCTGCCGGGTATCGCCGGTATCGTGTTGACCATGGGTATGGCGGTGGACGCCAACGTGCTGATCTTCTCGCGTATTCGTGAAGAGATTGCCAATGGCATGTCGATCCAGCGCGCCATCCATGAGGGTTTTGATCGGGCTTACTCGGCGATTGTCGACGCCAACCTGACCACCCTGCTGGTCGGCGGCATCCTGTTCGCCATGGGTACCGGGCCGGTCAAAGGCTTCGCCGTGACGCTGTCGCTGGGTATTCTCACCTCGATGTTTACTGCCATTCTGGTGACGCGTTGCATGGTCAACCTGACTTGCGGCGGGCGTGACTTCAAGAAGTTGTGGATTTAAGGGGCTGTTATGAATCGTACGATCAACTTCATGGGGGTGCGCAATATTGCGTTCGCCTTCACCGTGCTGCTGACGCTGTTGGCCCTGGGTAGCCTGTTTACCAAGGGCCTGAACCTGGGCCTGGATTTCACGGGTGGTACGCAGATCGAGCTGAGCTACGAGCAGCCGGCGGATCTCAGTAATATCCGTGCGCAACTGGCCGGTGCCGGCTATGCCGACGCCGTGGTGCAGAGCTTTGGTGCCACCACCGATGTGGTGGTGCGCATGCAGGGCGATGATCCTGAGTTGGGCAATAAAGTAGCTGCTGCGCTACGTCAGGCGGGCGAGCAGCTTGAGGTGAAAAAGGTCGAGTTCGTCGGCCCGCAGGTGGGTGAAGAGCTGCGTGATCAGGGTGGGCTTGGTCTGTTGCTGGCGCTGGGTGGGGTGATGCTCTACCTGGCCTTCCGCTTCCAGTGGAAGTTCGGCGTGGGCGCGATTGTCTCGTTGATCCACGACGTGATTGTCACGCTGGGCATCCTTTCGTTCTTCCAGATCACTTTTGACCTCACCGTGATGGCGGCTTTGCTGGCGATCATTGGCTACTCGCTGAACGACACTATTGTGGTATTCGACCGGGTGCGTGAGAACTTCCGTGTGCTGCGCAAGGCGACGTTGATCGACAACATCAACATCTCCACCACGCAGACCCTGCTGCGTACCATGGCGACCTCGCTTTCCACCTTGTTGGCGATTGGCGCGTTGCTGTTGTTCGCCGGTGACAACCTGTTCGCCTTCTCGGTAGCGCTGTTTGTTGGTGTGGCGGCGGGTACTTACTCGTCGATCTATATCGCCAACGTGGTGCTGGTGTGGCTCGATCTGACGGTCGATGACCTGATTCCGCCGGTGGTGGAAGAAGAGGTCGATGAGCGCCCCTGAATCTGTGCGTTTTATCGCAAATGGTTGAATGAACCGGGCAAGTGTTGAACTTGCCCGGTTTTTTTATGCTCCAAGGCAGGGATTAAGGTGCGTTGAGCGCTAAGCAGCGGTTTCAAGGAGGCATGTATGAATAAGTCGATGTTGGTAGGCGCGGTACTGGGTGCGGTGGGCGTGACAGCGGGTGGGGCAGTGGCCACTTACAGCATCGTCAGTGCGCCGAAATATGCCGAAGTACTGGCTGTTAAGCCAATCAAGCAAACCATCAAGACCCCGCGCGAAGTCTGTAAGGACGTGGCGGTCACCCGTCAGGCGCCGGTCAAGGATGAGCACCAGATAGCCGGTACGGCGATTGGTGCGGTGGTGGGTGGCTTGCTAGGTAATCAGGTGGGTGGCGGCAACGGCAAGAAGCTGGCGACAGTCGCCGGTGCGGTTGGCGGCGGCTATGCCGGCAACAAGGCGCAGGAGCATTTGCAGAGTCGTGATACCTACACCACTACCGAAACCCGTTGCAGCACGGTGACCGATGCCAGCGAGAAACTGGTGGGCTATGACGTCAAATATGAGCTGGACGGCAAGGTGAGTCAGGTGCGCATGGCCAGTGATCCGGGTCGGCAGATTCCGGTCAAGGATGGTCAGCTGGTATTGGTTGACCAGGCCAACTGATTGCAAGGCTTCAGCAGGTACAAAAAGCGCCCCGTGGGGCGCTTTTTTATTGCGGCTTGATCAGCGCTTCAAGGAGGCTGACAAGTGCGGCTGAATGGCCGTGAGCACGGCTTTGAAGCACTTGGTGTTGCCGGCAACGATCTGGCCTTTTTCCAGGAAATCGTGGCCGCCGCTGAAATCACTGACCAGGCCGCCTGCTTCCTGAATCAGCAGTGCGCCAGCGGCCATGTCCCACTCGGACAGGCCGAATTCCCAGAAGGCATCAAAGCGACCGGCGGCCACGTAGGCTAGATCCAGGCTCGCTGCGCCTGCACGGCGTACGCCAGCAGTTTGGCCGACCAGGCTGCGGAACATGCCGATGTAGTTTTCCAGGTTTTCCATCTGGCTGTCGCGGAACGGGAAGCCGGTGCCAAGCAGTGCGCCTTCCAGGCTCTTGCGATTGCCAACGCGTAGGCGGCGGCCGTTGAGGGCGGCGCCACGGCCACGGCTGGCGGTGAATTCTTCCTGGCGTACCGGGTCGATGATCACTGCGTGTTCAAGGCGGCCACGGTATTTGCAGGCAATGCTGACGGCGTAATGCGGGATGCCGCGGATAAAGTTGGTGGTGCCGTCCAGTGGATCGATGATCCACAGGTAATCGGCGCCGTCGCCGCTGCCTTCGCTGAGGCCGCTTTCCTCACCGAGGATGCCGTGGTTCGGGAAGGCTTTGCGCAGGGCCTGAATGATCAGCTGCTCGGCGGAGCGATCAACTTCAGTTACGTAGTCCTTGGCTTCTTTCTCGTCGACCGAGATGACGTCCAAGCGTTCGGTCGAGCGGAAGATCATTTCGCCGGCGCTACGGGCTGCGCGCAGCGCGATATTCAGCATGGGCTGCATGGATGTTCACCTGGGTCGTTAAAGAAAGCCGGCCATTCTAGCAGAAAAGCCCGGCGGTTGAAGTGCAACCTGCTCCTTGCGTGGCGCAAGGCGGGTGGCTTCTGTAAGATTTGCCCCTCTAAGCCTTGTCTGTGAGCGTTTGCGTTGCTGGAAAATATTCGCGTTGTGTTGGTCGGTACCAGTCATCCGGGCAATATCGGTGGCGCGGCGCGGGCCATGAAAAACATGGGGTTGTCGCAGTTGGTGCTGGTTGATCCGCGCGATTTCCCGAGTGAAGAGGCGGTGGCCAGAGCTTCTGGCGCTACGGATATTCTCGATGCGGCGCAGGTAGTCGGCACGCTTGAAGAGGCGCTGGTCGGTTGCCGCCTGGTGCTGGGCACCAGTGCGCGGGATCGGCACATTCCCTGGCCGATGCTGGAGCCGCGTGAGTGTGGTGTTGTCGCGTGCGAGCAGGCGCAGCAAGGTGCGCAGGTGGCGTTGGTGTTTGGCCGTGAATATGCCGGCCTGACCAATGAGGAGCTGCAGCGCTGTCATTATCATGTGCACATTCCCTCTGATCCGGCGTTCAGCTCGTTGAATCTGGCGGCGGCAGTGCAGGTGCTGGCTTATGAGGTGCGCATGGCTTGGCTGGCCACAGAGGGGCAGCCGGTTAAACAGCCTGCGCTCGTCGATCCGGATGAAGAGCCGGTTGCTGCGGATGAGCTGGAATCGTTTTATCGTCATCTGGAGCAGGCGCTGATTGAGATCAGGTTTCTTGATCCGGCCAAGCCGCGGCATTTGATGAGTCGCTTGCGCCGCTTGTATGGGCGCAGTGCGGTGAGCAAGCTGGAAATGAATATCTTGCGCGGTATCTTGACGGAAACCATCAAGGCGGCGCGTGGCGAGCACCCTAGGCAGGAGAAGGCAGATGTTTGAGCGCATGCAAGAGGATATCCAAAGCGTATTTCATCGCGACCCGGCGGCGCGTAATGCCTTTGAGGTGGTCACTTGCTATCCGGGGTTGCATGCGGTTTGGCTGCATCGCGTGGCGCATGCGCTGTGGGGCAGTGGCTGGAAGTGGCTGGCGCGTGTGGTGTCGAACTTTGGGCGCTGGATGACCGGCATTGAAATCCATCCGGGCGCGAAGATCGGTCGACGCTTCTTTATCGACCACGGTATGGGCATCGTCATTGGTGAAACCGCCGAGATCGGTAATGACGTCACCCTTTATCAGGGTGTGACCCTGGGCGGCACCAGCTGGAACAAAGGCAAGCGCCATCCAACGCTGGAAGATGGTGTGGTGGTGGGTGCTGGGGCCAAGGTGTTGGGGCCGTTCACGGTCGGTGCGGGCGCCAAGATCGGCTCCAATGCCGTGGTGACCAAGGAAGTGCCGGCGGGCGCTACGGCGGTCGGGATTCCAGGGCGGATCATCGTCAAAACCGACGATGAGCAGGAGGCCAAGCGCCAGGCGATTGCCGAGAAGCTGGGTTTCGATGCCTACGGCGTAAGTCAGGACATGCCGGACCCGGTGGCACGCGCCATTGGTCAGTTGCTCGATCACCTGCATGCGGTGGATGGGCGCTTGGAAGGCATGTGCGGCGCGCTCAAATCCCTGGGCAGCGATTACTGCGCCAAGGATTTGCCGCAACTGCGTGACGAGGACTTCGCCGGCGTGGTCAAAGACGCAGACAAGCCTGCGGCTTGATGGTGTGGGTGCGCGCATTTTGCTATGCTGCGCGCCCTCCATTCTGGCTAATCCCGACTAAAGCACTAGGTCTTATAGTTGACTTAAATGCTCGGGAATTGCATACTCGCGGCATATTGCGACCACGCGGTAATCCCTTATGCGACTAACCACCAAAGGCCGTTACGCCGTCACCGCCATGCTTGATCTGGCGCTGCACGCTCAACGTGGGCCGGTGTCTTTGGCTGATATCTCCGAGCGGCAGGGTATTTCCCTTTCCTATCTGGAGCAGCTGTTTGCCAAGTTGCGTCGCGGTAATCTGGTTTCCAGTGTGCGTGGGCCGGGTGGTGGTTATCAGCTGTCGCGCGACATGCAGGGCATTCAGGTGGCTGAGGTGATCGACGCCGTCAATGAGTCGGTCGATGCCACGCGCTGTCAGGGGCAGGGCGATTGCCATGCGGGTGATACCTGTCTGACCCACCATTTGTGGTGTGACCTCAGCCAGCAGATACACGAATTTCTAAGTGGCATCAGTCTCGCTGACTTGGTGACCCGTCGTGAAGTGCAGGAAGTTGCCCAGCGCCAGGATCAGCGCCGCTGCAATGGCAGGACGCCGTACCTGGATAAGATCGAAACGTCCGCCGTCGATTGAGCGCAAAGCGCTGGCTAGCTGGCCTGATACCTGATTAGGAGAAAATTGATGAAGTTGCCGATTTACCTCGATTATTCCGCCACCACGCCGGTTGATCCGCGTGTTGCGCAAAAAATGAGCGAATGCCTGCTGGTCGACGGCAACTTCGGCAACCCGGCGTCGCGCTCCCATGTGTTCGGCTGGAAGGCTGAAGAAGCCGTAGAAAACGCTCGCCGCCAGGTGGCCGAGTTGGTCAATGCCGACCCGCGTGAGATTGTCTGGACCTCCGGTGCTACCGAATCCAACAACCTGGCGATCAAAGGCATCGCCGATTTCTACAAGAGCAAAGGCAAGCACCTGATCACCTCGAAGATCGAGCACAAAGCGGTGCTGGATACCATGCGCCAGCTTGAGCGCGAAGGCTTCGAAGTGACCTACATCGAGCCTGGTGAAGATGGCCTGATTACCCCGGCCATGATCGAGGCGGCGCTGCGTGAGGACACCATTCTGGTGTCGGTCATGCACGTGAATAACGAAATCGGCACCATTAACGACATCGCAGCTATCGGCGAGCTGACCCGCTCGCGCGGCGTGTTCTTGCATGTTGATGCGGCGCAGTCCACCGGCAAGGTGGCGATCGATCTTGAAACGCTCAAGGTCGACCTTATGTCCTTCTCTGCGCACAAGACCTATGGCCCGAAAGGCGTTGGTGCGTTGTTCGTACGCCGTAAGCCGCGTGTGCGTCTGGAAGCCCAGACCCATGGCGGTGGCCATGAGCGCGGCATGCGTTCCGGCACCCTGGCGACCCACCAGTGCGTTGGCATGGGTGAGGCCTTCCGTATTGCCAAGGAAGAAATGACCCAGGAAAACCAGCGCATCCTGGCCCTGCGCGAGCGCTTCTTCAAACAGGTCGACGGTCTGGAAGAGCTGTACATCAACGGCAGCATGAGCGCCCGTGTACCGCATAACCTCAACCTCAGCTTCAACTACGTTGAAGGTGAATCGCTGATCATGGCGCTCAAGGATCTGGCGGTTTCGTCCGGTTCGGCCTGTACCTCGGCTTCCCTGGAGCCGTCCTACGTATTGCGCGCCCTGGGCCGCAATGACGAACTGGCGCACAGCTCCATTCGCTTTACCTTCGGCCGCTTCACCACTGATGAAGAAGTCGATTACGCCGCGCAGAAGGTTTGCGAGGCGGTCACCAAGCTGCGCGAATTGTCGCCGCTGTGGGATATGTACAAAGACGGTGTCGACATCTCCAAGATCGAGTGGGCGGCGCACTAAGTAGTCGCCAAGCAAGAGCGGCTCTCTGATGAGGAAGGAATACCAACATGGCTTACAGTGAAAAGGTCATTGACCATTACGAAAACCCGCGCAACGTCGGCAAGATGGATGCGGAAGACCCGGATGTCGGCACTGGCATGGTCGGCGCGCCGGCCTGCGGTGACGTGATGCGTTTGCAGATCAAGGTCAACGAGCAGGGCGTGATTGAAGACGCCAAGTTCAAGACCTACGGTTGCGGTTCGGCAATTGCCTCCAGCTCCCTCGCTACCGAGTGGATGAAGGGCAAGACCCTGGACGAAGCAGAAACCATCAAGAACACCCAGCTGGCCGAGGAATTGGCTCTGCCGCCGGTGAAAATTCACTGCTCGGTACTCGCCGAAGACGCCATCAAGGCTGCTGTGCGCGATTACAAGCAGAAGAAAGGCTTGCTCTAAGGAGGTTTGTCGATGGCTATCAGCATGACCGAAGCTGCCGCTCAGCACGTGCGTCGCTCTCTTGAGGGGCGCGGCAAGGGCGAGGGTATTCGCCTGGGTGTGCGCACCACGGGCTGTTCCGGTTTGGCCTATGTGCTGGAGTTTGTCGATGAGACCGCCAGCGAAGATCAGGTGTTCGAGAACCATGGCGTCAAGGTGATCATTGATCCCAAGAGCCTGGTCTACCTCGATGGCACCGAACTCGACTTCGTCAAAGAGGGGTTGAACGAAGGCTTTAAGTTCAACAACCCGAACGTGCGCGGCGAATGTGGCTGCGGCGAAAGCTTCAACATCTGAGGCGCGTGTGGGCAGTCCTTGTCACTTTGCTTTATTTGACCTGCAGCCGGGTTTCCGTCTGGATCTTGACCAGCTAGCCGTGCGTTATCGCGAGTTGGCGCGCAATGTTCACCCGGATCGCTTTGCCGATGCTTCCGAGCGTGATCAGCGTTTGGCTCTCGAGCAGTCCGCCAGTCTCAACGAGGCTTACAGCACGCTCAAGAGTGCGCCGCAGCGCGCCCGCTATTTGCTGGCGCTGCGCGGCCCTGAGCTGCCGTTGGAAGTGACGGTGCAGGACCCGGATTTTTTGCTGCAGCAGATGCAGCTGCGCGAAGAGCTGGAAGAACTGCATGACAGTGCAGACCTGGCCGGTGTGGCGCAATTCAAGCGGCGTTTGAAAGTGGCTCAGGATGAGCTCAACGAAAGTTTTGCCGTTTGTTGGGATGATGCCTCGCGACGCGAAGAGGCCGAGCGCCTGATGCGTCGCATGCAGTTTCTCGACAAGCTCTCTCACGAGGTTCGCCAGCTGGAAGAGCGCCTCGACGATTAACGCCGGTGCGCCTGTGGGCGCGCCTGATAGCTTAAGCACTGATTAATCATGGCCTTACTGCAGATCGCTGAGCCCGGACAAAGCCCCCAGCCACACCAGCGTCGCCTGGCGGTGGGGATTGATCTGGGTACCACCAATTCGCTGGTCGCCGCCGTGCGTAGCGGCCTTTCCGCGCCGCTGGCCGATGCAGCAGGGCAGGTTATTCTGCCGTCCGCGGTGCGCTATCACACGGATCGGGTCGAGGTGGGTGAGGTCGCCAAGGCGGCCGCATCAGCCGATCCGCTAAATACCGTGCTGTCGGTCAAGCGCCTGATGGGGCGCGGTTTGGCCGACGTCAAACAGCTCGGCGAGCAGCTGCCGTACCGTTTTGTTGGCGGCGAATCGCATATGCCGTTTATCGAAACGGTGCAGGGGCCGAAAAGCCCGGTTGAAGTTTCCGCCGACATTCTCAAAGTATTGCGTCAGCGCGCTGAAGCGACCCTCGGTGGTGAGCTGGTGGGTGCGGTGATCACCGTGCCAGCCTATTTCGATGACTCCCAGCGTCAGGCCACCAAGGACGCTGCGCGCCTGGCCGGCTTGAATGTGTTGCGCCTGCTCAACGAGCCGACTGCCGCTGCTGTGGCCTATGGCCTGGATCAGCACGCCGAGGGTGTGGTCGCCATTTATGACCTGGGTGGCGGCACCTTTGATATTTCCGTGCTGCGCCTGACCGGCGGCGTGTTTGAAGTGCTGGCTACGGGCGGCGACAGTGCGCTGGGCGGTGATGACTTCGACCACGCGATTGCTGGCTGGATTGTGCAGCAAGCCGGGATTTCCTCTGATCTCGATCCAACACAACAGCGTCTGTTGCTTGAAGCCGCCTGCGCCGCTAAAGAGGCGCTGACCGATAGCGCCAGTGCACCACTCAGCTACGCCGGCTGGCAGGGGCAGTTGAGTCGTGAGCAATTCGATGTGCTGATCGAACCCATGCTGGCGCGTAGCCTCAAGGCCTGTCGTCGTGCGGTGCGTGATGCCGGCATTGAGTTGGATGAGGTTGAAGCCGTGGTTATGGTTGGCGGCTCCACCCGTGTACCGCGCGTGCGTCAGGCGGTCGCCGAGTTGTTCGCCCGTGAGCCGTTGACCGATATCGACCCCGATCAGGTGGTCGCCATCGGTGCGGCGATTCAGGCCGATGCCCTGGCGGGCAACAAGCGCGGCGATGGTGAAGAATTGCTGCTGCTGGATGTGATTCCCCTGTCGCTCGGCCTGGAAACCATGGGCGGGCTGATGGAGAAGGTGATTCCGCGCAATACCACTATCCCCGTGGCCCGCGCCCAGGACTTCACCACCTATAAAGTTGGCCAGACGGCCATGATGGTGCATGTGCTGCAGGGTGAGCGCGAGCTGATCAGTGATTGCCGCTCGCTGGCGCGCTTTGAATTGCGCGGTATCCCGCCGATGGTCGCCGGTGCGGCGAAGATTCGCGTGACCTTCCAGGTCGATGCCGACGGTCTGCTTAGTGTCGCTGCACGTGAGCTGGCTTCGGGTGTCGAGGCGAGTATTCAGGTCAAGCCGTCCTATGGGCTGACCGATGGTGAAATCGCCCGCATGTTGCAGGACTCCTTCAAGAATGCCGGCGATGACAAGGTTGCCCGTGTGTTGCGCGAGCAACAGGTCGATGCCCAGCGTCTGCTGGAAGCCGTCGAAGCCGCATTGCTGGCCGATGGCGAACGCTTGCTGGATGCCGATGAGCGCCTGGCAATCGATGCGCAGATAGAACAGTTGCGTGACTTGATGGCTGGCAATGATGGTCTGGCGATTGAGCAGCAAACCAAACGTTTGACCCAGGTGACTGACGCTTTTGCTGCGCGTCGCCTGGATGCCACGGTCAAGGCCGCACTGGCCGGCCGTAGTCTTGATGAGATTGAGGAATAAGCATGCCGCAGATCATTTTTCTGCCTCACGCGGTGCTGTGTCCGGAAGGTCTGGTGGTCGAGGTCGCGCCGGGTACCTCGGTGCTTGAAGTGGCGCACGAGCACCATATCGAGATCGAAAGTGCCTGTGGCGGTGTCTGCGCCTGCACCACCTGTCACTGCATTATTCGTGAGGGCTTCGACTCGTTGGCTGAGGCTGACGAGCTGGAAGAAGACATGCTCGACAAGGCTTGGGGGCTGGAAGCGCAATCGCGTTTGTCCTGCCAGGCTATTGTGGGTGATGAAGACCTCACCGTGGAAATTCCCAAGTACTCACTCAACCACGCCGCCGAAGCGCCGCACTGATTCAAGGAGCTGTTATGAGTCTGAAGTGGGTTGATGTTCTGGAGATCGCCATTCAGCTGGCGGAGTCCAAGCCTGAGGTGGACCCTCGCTACGTGAATTTTGTTGATCTGCATAAGTGGATTCTGGCGTTGCCGGAGTTCAGTGACGATCCACAGCGCGGCGGCGAGAAGGTGCTTGAAGCCATTCAAGCGGCCTGGATCGAAGAGGCGGATTAATCGGCCTTTTGGCCTGGCCTACGCATTTAACCGGAACCCGCGTATAATTCGCGGGTTTAATTTTTCGCTTTAATCACTGTTTCTGGAGTTTCACATGGCTGTTCAACGCACTTTCTCCATCATCAAGCCTGATGCCGTTGCCAAGAATGTTATTGGCGAGATCACCAGCCGCTTCGAAAAAGCCGGCCTGCGCGTCGTTGCTTCGAAAATGGTTCAACTGTCCGAGCGTGAAGCTGCTGGCTTCTACGCTGAGCACAGCGAGCGCGGCTTCTTCAAGGACCTGGTTGCTTTCATGACCTCCGGTCCAGTTATCGTTCAGGTTCTGGAAGGCGAAAACGCTGTTCTGGCTAACCGTGACCTGATGGGCGCTACCAACCCTAAAGAAGCTGCTGCCGGCACCATTCGTGCTGATTTCGCTGTTTCCATCGACGAGAACGCGGTACACGGTTCCGACTCCGAAGCTTCTGCTGCTCGCGAAATCGCTTACTTCTTCGCTTCCACCGAAGTTTGCGCTCGCATTCGCTAAGCGAATTTGAGTGAGGGTGAAGCCATGATTGCATCGACCGGTAAAACCAATCTGTTGGGTCTGACCCAGGCAGAGATGGAGCAATTCTTCGAAAGCATCGGGGAAAAGCGTTTCCGTGCCGGTCAGATGATGAAATGGATTCACCACTTTGGCGTCGATGATTTTGATGCCATGAGTAACGTCAGCAAGGCCTTGCGCGAAAAGCTCAAGGCCTGTGCTGAAATCCGCGGCCCGGAAGTGGTCAGCGAAGATATTTCTACTGATGGCACGCGCAAGTGGGTAGTGCGGGTGGCGTCAGGCAGTTGCGTAGAAACCGTGTATATCCCACAGGGTACGCGTGGCACCTTGTGTGTGTCGTCGCAGGCCGGCTGTGCGCTGGATTGCAGTTTCTGCTCGACTGGTAAACAAGGTTTCAACAGCGATCTAAGCGCCGCCGAAGTGATCGGCCAGGTGTGGATCGCCAACAAGTCGTTCGGTAGCGTACCGGCGAAGGTCGACCGCGCCATCACCAACGTGGTGATGATGGGTATGGGCGAGCCGTTGCTGAACTTCGACAACGTCGTCGCCGCCATGAAGATCATGATGGACGACCTCGGCTACGGTATCTCCAAACGTAAGGTGACGCTGTCGACCTCCGGCGTGGTGCCGATGATCGACAAACTCGGCGAAGTGATTGATGTGTCCCTGGCGTTGTCGCTGCATGCGCCGAACGATGCACTGCGTAATCAGCTGGTGCCGATCAACAAGAAGTACCCGCTGGAAATGCTGCTGGCGGCTTGTAAGCGTTATGTCTCGCGCCTGGGCGAGAAACGCGTGCTTACAATCGAATACACCCTGCTCAAGGATGTAAACGATAAGACCGAGCACGCTGAGGAAATGATCGCACTTCTCAAAGATGTGCCTTGCAAGATCAATCTGATTCCGTTTAATCCCTTCCCCCACTCCGGGTACGAGCGACCGAGCAACAATGCTATTCGCCGTTTTCAGGACCTGCTACACAAAGCCGGGCACAATGTCACCGTACGCACCACGCGGGGTGAGGACATTGACGCTGCTTGTGGCCAGTTGGTCGGCCAGGTCATGGACCGTACCCGCCGTAGTGAACGCTATATTGCTGTGCGTGAATTGAGTAGCGAGGCCGAAACGCCAAGTTCCGCCGCCAATCGAACCTGAGGGGAGGATACCCATGACCTTGCGTCCCGCGTTATTGCTGTTGGCCGCCAGTCTGTTAGCCGGTTGCGTTACCACCGGTAATGTTGATCCGATGAAAACCGGGAAGGGGCGCGGCGAAGCGCGCGACGCATACGTCCAGCTGGGTATTGGTTATTTGCAGCAGGGCGAGACTGAGCGCGCGAAGATCCCCTTGAAAAAGGCTCTGGAACTCGACTCTTCGAATGCTGATGCGCATGCCGCTTTGGCGTTAGTGTTCCAGATTGAAATGGAACCCAAGCTGGCTGACGATCACTACCGCAAAGCTATTTCACAGCGCAGTGGCGATGCCCGCTTGTTGAATAATTACGGCAGCTTTCTATTCGAGCAGCAGCGTTATCAGGACGCGTTGGAGCGCTACACCCAGGCGGCACAAGACACGCTTTACCCTGAGCGTTCGCGGGTATTTGAAAACCTCGGGCTGACCTCGCTACAGCTCAAACAGCGTGAGCAGGCCAAGGCCTATTTTGAGCGTTCGCTGCGTTTGAATAGCCGCCGACCTCGCGCCTTGATGGAAATGGCGCAGCTGTCCTATGAGGACAAGCAGTACGTCCCCGCGCGTGGTTATTACGATAGTTATATGGCGCTTGCCCAGCCGGATGCCCGCAGCCTGCTGCTAGGCGTGCGCTTGGCGAAGATTTTCGAGGAGCGCGACAATGCCGCGAGCCTCGGTTTGCAGTTGAAGCGACTTTATCCGGGCACGCCGGAATATCAGCAATACCTGTCGGAGCAATGATGAAAGCGGCGCATCCAGAAGTGCTAGCAGTTCCCCGCATCAATCCGGGTGAGACTTTGCGCAAGGCTCGTGAGAGCCGCGGTTGGACCATTGCCGAGGTTGCTGCGCAGTTGAATTTGACTCCGCAGCGCTTGAGTCAGGTCGAGCAAGGTGCCTTCGACAAACTGCCTGGGCATACGTTTGCTCGCGGTTATGTGCGGGCTTACGCCAAGCTGCTGGAAGTCGACCAGAACCGCCTGGTGCTGGAGTTTGATCAGTTCACCGGCAGCGACGCCGCCGGTAGCAGCGTGCACAGCCTGGGGCGCATCGAGGAGCCAGTTAGCTACTCGCAGCGCATCTTGCGCATGGTCAGTTTTGTGTTGTTGCTGGCGCTGGCTGGCTTGAGCTTCTTCTGGTGGCAGGAGCAGGCCGAGCGCCGCGCCGAAGACCTGGCGTCAACCAGCCTTGAACATGTTGAAGTAGACGGCGCTGACGGCACCACGCAGATTCATCCGCTTGATGAGCCGGAAGACCAGGCGGTGGAAGCTGCCCAGCTGGAAACAGAAGCCGCGTTGCCGCTGTTGTCCGAGGCTGCCGAGGTGGCCCCGCAAACTGAACAGCCGCAAGTCCTCAGTGAAACGCCAAGTGTTCCGGCCGCAGTTGCTACGCCGGCCAATGCCGCGCCTGCTGTTGCCGAGGCTGCGCCCACAGCGCCAGTTGCCACCGCTCCAGTGCAAGCTGGCGCAGGCGAGGCAGTGGTCAGCCTGACCTTTATTGCCGATTGCTGGACGCAACTCACCGATGCCAATGGCAAGGTGTTGTTCAGCGCCCTCAAGCGCAAAGGCGATAGCCTGCAGTTGGCCGGTAAGGCTCCGCTGGAGCTGCGTCTGGGTTATGCCCGCGGTGTGCAGGTCAGCCTGAATGGCAATCCGGTCGATGTGGCACCGTTTATCTCCGGTGAGACCGCGCGTCTGAAGTTGGGTGGGCAGTAACATGCATTGCGAGTCACCGATCAAACGCCGTATTTCACGCAAAATCTGGGTGGGTTCCGTGCCGGTAGGTGGCGATGCGCCTATCGCTGTGCAGAGCATGACCAACAGCGACACCAATGATGTGGCCGCCACCGTGGCGCAGATTCGTCGCCTGGAAGATGCCGGCGCCGATATCGTGCGCGTCTCGGTGCCGGATATGGATGCAGCCGAGGCCTTCGGCAAGATCAAGCAGCAGGTCAAGGTGCCGCTGGTGGCCGATATCCACTTCGACTACCAGATCGCCCTGCGCGTGGCTGAGCTGGGCGTCGACTGCCTGCGTATCAACCCGGGCAATATCGGCCGTGAAGACCGCGTGCGTGCGGTGGTCGAGGCGGCGCGCGACAAAGGCATTCCGATTCGTATCGGGGTAAACGCCGGTTCGCTGGAAAAAGATCTGCAGAAGAAATACGGCGAGCCGACTCCTGCCGCACTGGTAGAGTCCGCGCTGCGTCATGTCGAGCACCTGGATCGCCTGAATTTCCCCGACTTCAAGGTCAGCGTAAAAGCCTCTGACGTGTTTATGGCCGTCGAGGCCTATCGTCTGCTGGCCAAACAGATCGAGCAACCGCTGCACCTGGGGATCACTGAAGCCGGTGGTTTGCGCTCCGGTACGGTCAAGTCGGCGGTGGGCCTGGGCATGTTGCTGGCTGAAGGCATCGGCGACACCATCCGCATTTCCCTGGCCGCTGATCCGGTTGAAGAGATCAAGGTTGGCTACGACATCCTCAAATCGTTGCGCCTGCGTTCCCGCGGTATCAACTTTATCGCCTGCCCGAGCTGCTCGCGGCAGAATTTCGATGTGGTGAAAACCATGAACGAGCTGGAGCAGCGTGTCGAAGACCTGCTGGTGCCGCTGGATGTGGCGGTGATCGGCTGTGTGGTCAACGGCCCTGGCGAAGCCAAGGAAGCCCATATCGGCCTGACTGGTGGTTCGCCCAATCTGATTTATATCGATGGCAAACCAGCGCTCAAGCTGGGCAATGACAACCTGGTTGATGAGCTGGAAAAGCTGATCCGCCAGAAAGCGGCCGACAAGGTCGCAGCTGACGCCGCTCTGATTCTGCGCAGCTAACACCGTTAAGGAATTGAATTGAGCAAGTCCCTACAAGCCATCCGTGGCATGAACGATATCCTGCCCGAGCAGACTCCGCTTTGGCGTTATTTTGAAGGTGCCGTCGCTGGTCTGCTGGACGGTTACGGCTATCGGCAGATCCGCATGCCGATTGTTGAGTTCACCGAGCTGTTCAAGCGCTCGATTGGTGAAGTCACCGATATCGTTGAAAAAGAGATGTACACCTTCGACGACCGCAACGGCGACTCCCTGACTTTGCGTCCGGAAGGCACTGCTGCCTGCGTGCGTGCTGTGCTTGAGCATGGTCTGGCGGGTGGTGGGCAGACCCAGAAGCTCTGGTATATCGGTCCGATGTTTCGTCACGAGCGTCCACAGAAAGGTCGTTATCGCCAGTTCCACCAGATCGGTGTGGAAGTCTTCAATATCGACGGCCCGGATATCGACGCCGAGCTGATCGTGCTGACCTGGCGCCTGTGGGGCCTGCTGGGTATCCGTGATGCAGTGAAGCTTGAGCTCAACAGCCTGGGCACCAGCGCTGCGCGCGCGGTGTATCGCGATGCGCTGGTTGAGTTTCTGACTGCGCACGCCGATCAGCTGGATGAAGACAGCCGTCGCCGTATGAACACCAATCCGCTGCGCGTGCTCGACAGCAAGGTACCGGAAATCCAAGCCCTGCTGGTCAATGCACCAAAGCTGGCGGATTACCTGGATGAAGAATCGCGCGTGCATTTCGAGGGGCTCAAGGCCCGTCTGGATGCGGCCGGTGTGCCGTACGTGATCAACCCCAAGCTGGTGCGTGGCCTGGATTACTACAGCAAGACGGTGTTCGAGTGGGTAACCGACCAGCTCGGCTCCCAAGGCACTGTCTGCGCCGGCGGCCGTTACGATGGACTGGTCGAGCAGATGGGCGGCAAACCGACGCCAGGCGTGGGTTTTGCCATGGGCATCGAACGTTTGGTGCTGTTGCTCGAAACTCTAGGTAAAGTACCGGCTGAAATCGCCCGTACGGTCGACGTTTACCTGTGCGCCTTCGGCGAGCCGGCCGAACTGGCGGCGCTGGCCTTAAGTGAGCGTCTGCGTGATCAGCTGCCCAACCTGCGTCTGCAGGTAAATGCCGGGGCGGGTAGCTTCAAGAGTCAGTTCAAGAAGGCCGACAAGAGTGGCGCGCTGTACGCCTTGATCTTGGGTGAAGACGAATTGGCCCAGCAAGTGGTAGGTTGCAAGCCGCTGCGCGGTCAGGGCGAACAACAAAGTATTGCGTGGTCGGCATTGGCCGATCATCTGGCGACCTGCGCCGATCAGGCCTGAGCGTCTGTTAAGTGATTTAGCGAATAGGAGTGTTGGGGTGGTTTCGCGTACTGATGATGAAGAACTGGCGGTAATCAAGGACTGGTGGCAGCGCAATGGCATGCCATTACTGACCGGTGTTGTGCTGGCGTTGGTGGTGGTGTTTGGCTGGCAGGGCTGGCAGAAGTACCAGGCTAATCAGTCCCAGGGTGCTTCGCTGGTGTATCAGCAATTGCTCGAAGCTGCGCTGGACCCGAGCGGCAAGCCTGACGCCGGCAAGGTCGCCGAGCTGGCCAACACGCTGAAAAAAGATTTTTCCGGCACTCATTACGCCCAGTACGGCAGTCTGTTTGTCGCCAAGGTCGCGGTTGAAGCAGGCAAGCTGGATGACGCTGCCAGTGAGCTGCAGGCAATTGTCGACAAGCCGGCTGATGACAGCCTGGCTGAGCTGGCCCGTCAGCGCCTGGCGCGCGTGCTGGCTGCGCAGGATAAGGCAGACGATGCCCTGAAACTGCTGGATGCCAAGGTTGCGCCGGCCTTTGCCGCCAGCCGTGAAGAGCTCAAAGGTGACCTGCTGGTGCAACTCGGCCGTGCCGATGATGCGCATGCCGCCTACGAAAAAGCCAAAGCTGCGCTCGCTGAAGATGCCGCTGTCGGTGGTCTGCAAATGAAGCTGGATGATCTGGCAAAAGGGGATGCGTGACGTGATGCGCTGGAAGAATGCCGCACTGCTGGCCCTGGCCGTTCTGGCCGTAGGTTGCAGCAGCAATAGCAAGAAGGAACTGCCACCGGCCGATCTGCCTAAGTTCGAGGAAGAAGTCCGCCTGCAGAAACAGTGGAGTCGTTCGATTGGCGACGGCCAGGGCGAGTCCTTCAACATGCTGGTCCCGGCGATTGATGGTGAGCAGATCTATGCCGCCGATGTCGAAGGCTTGGTTGTGGCCATGGACCGCATGACCGGCAAGGTCATCTGGAAGGCCGACCTGGAGCTGCCGGTTTCCGGCGCAGTCGGTGCAGGCTATGGCCTGGTGGTAGTCGGCACGCTGAAAGGTGAGATCGTCGCCCTCGACACCGCTAGCGGCGAAGAGAAGTGGCGCGCTCGCGTGACCAGTGAAGTGCTGGCCCCGCCTGCGCTGAATGGCGACGTGGTGCTGGTACAGACTCAGGATGACCGCCTGATCGCTCTGGACATGAACACCGGCGAGCAGCGCTGGATCTTTGAAAACACCCCGGCGGTACTGACCCTGCGCGGCACTGGCAGCCCAGTCCTGACCAACCGTCTGGCGATTGCCGGCCTGTCCACCGGCAAAGTGATTGCGCTGGATGCACAGCGTGGTATTCCGGTGTGGGAGCAGCGTGTGGCTATTCCACAGGGCCGTTCCGAGCTGGATCGTGTGGTCGACATCGACGGCGGTCTGCTGCTTTCGGCGGGCACTCTTTACGCTGTCAGCTACCAGGGTCGCGTTGCTGCGCTGGAGCTGGAAAGCGGTCGTATCCTCTGGCAGCGTGAAGCGTCCAGCTCGGTCGGTGTGGCTCAGGGTTACGGCAGTGTTTACGTAAGCCTGGCCAGCGGTACCGTTGAAGGTATCGACGAGCGTTCGGCTTCGGCACTGTGGAGCAATGACGCCCTGGCTCGCCGCCAGTTGTCGGCGCCGGAAGTGTTCTCCAGCTATATCGCGTTCGGTGACCTGGAAGGCTACCTGCACCTGGTTAGCCAGGTGGACGGTCGTTTTGTCGGCCGTACGCGTATCGACAGCGACGGCCTGCGTGCCCGTCCGCTGGTTGTAGGTGATTGGCTGTATGCCTACGGTAACGGCGGCAATCTGGTGGCGCTAACCATCAAGTGATCGCTCGCTGACGCTTTGGCTATGCTGCACAGCACTTAGGGCTGCGCAGCACTGGCCAGTGCAATGAATTCCGGCCGCTGCCTCTGCAGCGGCTTTTGTATTTTCTGAAATAACGAAGTGGAGAGCCTAATGGTTCCCGTAATTGCCCTGGTGGGCCGCCCGAACGTCGGCAAGTCCACCCTGTTTAACCGCTTGACCAAGTCCCGTGACGCGATTGTCGGCGACCTGTCTGGTCTGACCCGTGATCGCCAGTACGGTGAGGCCAAGTGGCAGGGGCGAACCTATATCGTCATCGACACCGGTGGTATTTCCGGTGACGAGGAAGGCATTGACGCGAAGATGGCCGAGCAGTCGCTGCAGGCTATCGAAGAGGCCGATGCCGTACTGTTTCTGGTGGATGCCCGCGCCGGGCTGTCCGCCTCCGATCAGATGATCGGCGAGCACCTGCGTCGGCGTAACAAGCGCAGCTTCTTGGTCATCAACAAGGTCGACAACATCGACGCCGACCTGGCCCGCGCCGAGTTTTCCAGCATGGGCATGGGCGAATCCCTGGCGATTGCCGGTGCTCACGGTCGCGGCATCACCCAGATGCTTGAAGCCGTGCTCGGCTCCTTCCCCAAGGATGCCACCGAGCCGGAAGAGGGCGAGGAAGAAGAAGTCGTTCTCGAAGGTCAGGAAGCCAAGCGCATTCCCGGCCCGAGCGAAAAGGACGGCATCAAGCTGGCGATCATCGGCCGCCCTAACGTCGGCAAGTCGACCCTGGTCAACCGCATGCTTGGTGAAGAGCGGGTCATCGTTTATGACCAGGCCGGCACCACCCGCGACAGCATCTACATCCCGTTCGAACGCGATGATGAGAAGTACACCCTGATCGACACCGCCGGCGTACGTCGCCGCGGCAAGATCTTCGAGGCGGTGGAAAAGTTCTCGGTGGTGAAAACCCTGCAGGCGATCCAGGATTCCAACGTCGTGGTATTCGTTATGGATGCCCGCGAAGGTGTGGTCGATCACGACCTCAACCTGCTCGGCTTTGTCCTGGAAAGCGGCCGCGCCCTGGTAATCGCCCTGAACAAGTGGGATGGCATGGAGCCGAGCGAGCGCGACTATGTGAAGGTCGAGCTGCAACGCCGGCTGTTCTTTGTCGATTTCGCCGATATCCACTTTATCTCGGCGCTGCACGGCACCGGCGTGGGCAATCTGTACAAGTCTGTGCAGGCCTCGTTCAAGTCGGCGATCACCCGCTGGCCGACTAACCGTCTGACCACGATTCTTGAAGACGCCGTCAGCGATCACGCGCCGCCCATGGTCAACAATCGCCGCATCAAGTTGCGCTATGCCCACCTGGGTGGTGCCAACCCGCCGCTGATCGTGATTCACGGCAACCAGGTCGAGGCGGTACCCAAGTCCTATATCCGCTACCTGGAAAACACCTACCGCCGCGTGCTTAAGCTGGTCGGTACGCCGATCCGTATCGAGTTCAAGGGCGGCGATAACCCCTATGAGGGCAACAAGAACACCCTCACAGATCGTCAGGTAAACAAGAAGCGTCGTCTGATGAGCCACCACAAAAAGGCCGAGAAGAAGCGCAAAGACAAGCGCTAAGCCCTGGAGTTATTTCCAGCTTCAACGCTCTATAAAGGCACCTGCGGGTGCCTTTTGCCTTTCTGAGCGTTGGGCTATCCTGCGGCATTAACAGTGGCGTAGGGCGGGTGCAACCCGCCAGCTTGTGATTTTTGGCGGGTTGCACCCGCCCTACGGAATATAGCGATGCTTATCAGCAAGTTGCCTAATGTAGGCACCACCATCTTTACCCGCATGTCGCAGCTGGCTATGGAAGCAGGTGCTTTAAATCTGTCCCAGGGCTTCCCGGATTTCGATGGCCCGCAGGCCTTGCGTGATGCGGTCGGCCGGCATATTGCCGCCGGACATAACCAGTACGCGCCGATGACCGGCTTGCCAACGCTGCGCGAGCAGGTTGCGGCGAAGATCGCCCGCAGTTATGGCCGTATGGTCAGCGCCGATACTGAAGTCACCATAGTTCCCGGCGCTACCCAAGGCATCTTCTGCGCTATCCAGGCGCTGATTCAGCCGGGCGATGAAGTCATCGTCTTCGACCCCAGCTACGACAGCTACGAGCCCTCGGTGCAGCTGGCCGGCGGGCGCTGCGTGCATGTGCCGCTGGCCTTGCCGGGTTTCGCCATCGACTGGCAGCGTCTGCAGGATGCGCTAAGCGACAAGACTCGTCTGATTATCCTTAACAGCCCGCATAACCCCAGTGGTACCTTGATCTCCCGCGCCGAGCTGGATCAATTGGCTGCGTTGATCCGCGAGCGTGATATCTACCTGATCAGCGATGAGGTTTATGAGCATCTGGTATTCGATGGCGTCCAGCACGCCAGCATCCTCGCCCATGACGAGTTGTATCAGCGCGCCTTCGTGGTCAGCTCGTTCGGCAAGACCTATCACGTCACCGGCTGGAAGACCGGCTATGTGGTGGCGCCGCCGGCTTTGAGCGCCGAACTGCGCAAGGTCCATCAGTACGTCAGCTTCTGCGGCGTGACGCCGCTGCAATGGGCCTTGGCCGACTATATGGCCGAGCATCCCGAGCACGTCGAGGAGTTGCCGGCGTTCTACCAGGCCAAGCGCGATCTGTTTTGCGATCTGCTGGCCGGCTCGCGCTTTAGCTTTACCCGCGCTGCGGGCACTTATTTCCAGCTGGTCGATTACACGGCCATTCGCAACGATCTGGATGATGTCGCCATGGCCGAGTGGCTGACCCGCGAGCATGGCGTGGCGGCGATTCCGGTATCGGTGTTCTACCAGACACCACCCAAGGACTTGCGTTTGGTACGCTTCTGCTTTGCCAAGCGTGAAGAAACCCTGCGCCAGGCGGCTGACAAACTATGCGCGATCTAAGTCTATTGCCCGACCTCGAACTGGCGCTGATCCAGACCACCCTGGCCTGGCAGGACCCAGCAGCCAATCGCGCGCACTTCGGGTCTCTGCTGGAACAGGCGCGCGGTGCCGATCTGATCGTGCTGCCGGAGATGTTCAGTACCGGCTTTTCCATGGACTCTGCTGCTCTGGCCGAACCCGAGGACGGCCTGACCAGTCAGTGGCTGCGCGAGCAAGCCCAGAAGCTGCAGGCGGTGGTCACCGGCAGCCTGATTATCCAGGCTGCCGATGGCTCCTACCGTAATCGTCTGCTCTGGGCACGCCCGGATGGAACGGTGGCTCATTACGACAAGCGCCATCTGTTCCGCATGGCTGGCGAACACAAGCACTACAGCGCGGGTGAACAGCAGGTGCTGCTGGAGGTGAAGGGTTGGCAGGTGCGTCCGCTGATCTGCTACGACCTGCGTTTCCCTGTCTGGAGCCGAGACCCGCTGACCACCGACCTGCTGCTCTATACCGCCAATTGGCCAGCGGCGCGGCGCAATCACTGGAATCGCCTGTTGCCAGCGCGGGCTATCGAAAACCTGTGTTACGTGGCGGCGGTAAACCGCATTGGCGAGGACGGCAAAGGCCACGCCTACAGCGGCGACAGTCAGGTGCTGGATTTTCAGGGCGAGGCGCTGCTGGAGCCTGGGGCGGCGGATGGAGTGTTTCGGGTAACCCTCAAAGCCTCGGAGTTGGCAGCCTACCGTCAGCGTTTCCCGGCTTATCGCGATGCGGATGCTTTTGATCTGACCGACTGATGGACGACCGTTACTGCTTTAAGTAGTGATCGTAGATCGCCTGGTAGCGCCCGCTGGCCTTGAGTTGGGCGAGGCCGGCATTGAAGTCGTCGCGGATCTGCGGGTCGCGAAATACCGGCCGGTAGTTCTGCGGGTCTTCCTCGACAAACTGGTGCATGGCAATGCTCTTAGCTTTGAACAGAGTGGTACGTTCGAGCAGCAGTTCGAAATAGCGATAGATGCTGCGATCACTGAGTACCAGATCGTAACGGCCCTTGTTCAGGCCAAGTACCTGTAGTTCCTGATTGTTTTGCTCGAAGTACAAACCATCTTTCTGGCTGGCGGCCAGCCATTCGGGATAGCGCTGGGCCGCGCCTTGGAAGGCCACCACGCTAAGGCCCTTGAGGTCTTCAGGCTTCTGGATGTCAAAGCGCCGGCCTTGCAGGCTGACAAACACGTTGGAGTAGATCACCGCCGGGTTGCCGTAGTGACCACCGACTGCGGCAAGGTCCTGACCCAGGTCGGTCATGGCCGCATTCACTTCACCTTTGCGAAACGCCAGTGGCACGCGGGCCAGAGGAAAGTAGCGGGGTTCGAGTGTGTGGCCGCGAAATGCCAGGGCTTCGCCAATTACTTCCAGCTCGATACCGCTGTCGCTTTCCGGGAAACAGAAGGGCGGGATCTTTTCTCCGAAGGCCATGACCACGGTGGCCGCCAGACTATTTACGCTGCAAGCGAGCAGCAGTGGCAGGGTGAGGGTGCACATCCAGTGTGTCAGTGAACGCATGGTCAGGTACTCCTGCAATCCATCGCTTTTAGTGTAGATGTCGCTCGTGCGCTCGCCGTGCGCTTGGTCTGATAGCCGGGTTGATTTAGCGAGCCGCCAGAGTCGTCCGTATAGCCGCCTGTTCGGCAGCACTGGCTTCCAGGCGCAGCTTCTCGCTACATAGAAAGTCGCGCAGTTGCTGCAGGTCGGCAATCTTCTGCTCCACCTCAACCAGCTTGCGACTGACCAGCGCGGCGCCCTGGGCGCAGTCGAGCTGTTGCTCGCGCCGGGCTTTGAGGATTTCGCCAATCTCGCCGAGGGAAAAGCCCATGCCCTGCGCTTGTTGGATAAACCCCAGGTCATTGAGCGTTTGCTGGCTGTATTCGCGGTAATTGTTGTCGCGCCGCAGGGCGCTGATCAGCCCCAGGCTTTCGTAATAACGCAGGGTGTGGCGGCTAGAGCCGCTGCGTTTTTCCAGTTCGCCTATGCGCATGAAAATCTCGCTTGACTGTAGAGTGTGCTCAACAGTTTAGCCTGCTCGGGTCACTAACGGCTCGGGTGGATTGATCATGAACAAACACTGTTTGGTAACCGGCGGCAGCGGCTTTATCGGTCAGCATCTTCTGGCGCTACTGACTCGTCAGGGCCACTCGGCGTCGCTGCTGATGCGTCAGCCGCAAGCCTTGCCGGCCTTGCGTACTCAGATTGAGCAATTGGGCGGCCGCGGTGAGTTGCTGACGGCAGTAGCCGGTGACCTGGGACGCGCTGACCTGGGCCTGGATGCTGCCGCGCGCGAGCAGGTGCGTCAGGCTGCCGTGGTGTTTCACCTGGGCGCGCAGTTTGCCTGGGGGCTGGCTGCCGAGCAGGCGCGGCAGGTCAATGTTGAGGGGGCGTTGGCGGTGGCTGAATTGGCGGCGCAGCAAGGCAGTCGGCTGCTGATGGTGGGCGGTTTTATGCTGGCTAATCATGGGCATCTACAGCGTATCGGCATTGGTTTGCAGCAGTCCGAGCGCACCGATTGGGACAAGGTCTATAAGCGCACCGGGGCCTATGAGGGCAGCAAGCTGGAGGCGCATTTTCGCGTACGCGCGCGTATGGCTGAGTTGCAGGCAGCACTGACGGTGGTGCACCCGGCTACCGTGTGCGGTCATAGCCGCAGCGGGCATATTCTGCCGGCGCAGCCGTTGGCTGGGCTGATCGGCAATCTGGCGGGCGGTTTGCTCGGGGCGATTCCGGGCTCGACAGCGCATTGGCTGCCGCTGGTCAGTGTGGATTTTCTCGCCGAGCTGATCGTGGCCGCAGCCTTTGATGAGCAGCAGGCCGGGCAGGAGATTCTCGCGTTGGATGCCGCGACGCCCAACCTGCAGGGCATGCTGCAGCAATTGGCCAACACGCTTAATGTGCGAGCGCCGAATCGGCATATGCCGATTCCTTTGTTGCGGGCGTTGCTGAAGATTCCGGGTGTGCCGCGTTTGCTGCGCACCGATGCCGAGTCGCTGGACTTTATCCAGACCACTCGTTTCGATACCGGCGCGACCCAGGCTTTGGCGCAGCGCCATCAACTGCACTGGCCGGATATCGGCCAGGCGTTGCAGGCTACAGCGCGTTACCTGGCGAACGAGCCGTCAGCCATAGAGCGCTGACGGCGGCTGCCGCGATCTGCAGTGCGTTGAAAGCGTAGGCGAGGCAGGCAAGACAAGGCGAAAACGGCCGAAGAAGCGCAGTTTACGTGTTGTAAATGAGCATTCTGAGGCCGTTTTCAACGCAGTATTGCCAACGCAGGTAGTTTTCAACGCACTGCTAGGCAGCTTGTTCGGCTGCCTGGCCAATGGCCCTATTCAGCGCGCTAAACAGCGCACGGAAGCTCGCAGTAGTCAGGTTTTCGTCAATGCCGACGCCATGCAGCGCCCGGCCGCCGTTAACCCGCAGTTCGATATAGGCCGCCGCCTTGGCGTTGGTGCCGGCGCCGATGGCGTGTTCGCTGTAGTCCATGATCTCCACGGCCACCGGCAGGCCGGCGACCAGGGCTTCCAGTGGGCCTTTGCCGATACCGCGCCAGTGCTGGCTGTCGCCGTCGGTGATGATCTCCACATCAACCGCGCTGGTACCGTTTTCTTCCTGCAGGCGATGGCCTTTCAGCGCATAGGGCGCAGTGGCTTGCAGGTATTCGCGCTCCAGCAGCTGATAGATCTGCGCGGCGCTCATCTCCAGGCCGAGGCGGTCGGTTTCCTTCTGTACCACCTGGCTGAACTCGATCTGCATGCGCCGCGGCAGGTTGATGCCGTATTCCTGTTCGAGCAGGAAGGTGATGCCACCCTTGCCGGACTGGCTGTTGACGCGAATTACCGCCTCGTAATCGCGGCCGATATCGGCTGGGTCGATCGGCAGGTAGGGCACTTCCCACACGGCGTCGCTTTTCTGCTGGGCGAAGCCCTTACGGATCGCATCCTGGTGCGAGCCGGAGAAAGCGGTATGCACCAGGTCGCCGACATAGGGATGGCGCGGGTGCACCGGGATCTGGTTGCAGTCCTCGACCACCTTGCGCACGGTGTCGATATCGGAGAAATCCAGCTCCGGGTCAACGCCTTGGGTGTAGAGGTTCAGCGCCAGGGTCACCAGGCAGACGTTGCCGGTGCGCTCGCCATTGCCGAACAGGCAGCCTTCGACGCGATCCGCGCCAGCCATCACCGCCAACTCGGAGGCTGCCACGCCGGTGCCACGGTCGTTGTGGGTGTGCACGCTGAGCAGCACGCTGTTGCGCTTGTCGATATGGCGGCCGAACCACTCAATCTGGTCGGCGTAGTTGTTCGGCGTGGCGCATTCGATGGTGGCTGGCAGGTTGAGGATCAGCTTGTTCGCCTGGGTCGGCTGGAACACCTCGATTACCGCGTTGCACACCTCGACGGCGAAATCGATTTCGGTGGAGCTGAACACCTCCGGCGAATACTCGAAGCCCCACTGGGTTTCCGGCGCGGCGTCGGCCAGGCGCTTGATGGTCTTGCCCGCAGCCACGGCGATGGCCTTGACGCCGGCTTTGTCTTGGTTGAAGACGATCTTGCGAAAGCTCGGCGCGCAGGCGTTGTAGTAGTGGACGATGGCGCGCTTGGCCCCCTTGAGCGACTCGAAGGTGCGCTCGATAAGGTCGTCACGGGCCTGGGTCAGCACCTGAATGGTCACGTCATCCGGGATATGGCCGCCTTCGATCAGCTCGCGAACGAAGTCGAAATCGGTTTGCGAGGCGGACGGGAAGCCCACTTCGATTTCCTTCAAGCCCACGGCCAGCAGGCACTTGAAGAAGCGCATCTTCTTCTCGGCATCCATCGGCTCGATCAACGACTGGTTGCCATCGCGCAGGTCGGTGGACAGCCAGATTGGCGCCTTGTCGATGATCTTGTCCGGCCAGGTGCGGTCTGGAATCTGGATCTGGGTGAACGGGCGGTATTTGCTGGACGGGTCTTTAAGCATGCTCATGGGGCAATCCTTTTAGCGCGGCGGCAATCGGCGAGCCGGGCGAAATTTGAAAAAATAAGGCAGGGCGTGGGCGTAAGAATTAGCCACGCAGTCGCTGGCTGACCAAGCAGAGGTTGGCGTGTTGGCGCAGCAGAATAAGGGTGTGATTAGTGTGCATGGCGTCAACCCTAACCAGCGAGGCTAAAGCGTGCAAGCATTGATAAGAAAACGCTTTATGATTGCTTGTTTAAGGTTTTTTTGGGTTTTTTTTGCGGCGATGTGGCGAATATGTAGCGGCGATTGCGAGCGCTTAGCCGAGCAGGCTTAGCACGGTTTGCGGCCGTTGATTGGCCTGGGCAAGTACGCTTTGCGCGGCCTGCTGAATGATCTGCCGAGAAACCAGGTTGGAGGTTTCTGCCGCGAAATCGGTGTCGAGGATGCGTGAGCGGCTGGCAGCGGCGTTCTCGGCAATGCTTTGCAGATTGTTGATGGTGCTTTCCAGGCGATTCTGCAGGGCACCCATATAGCCGCGCTGGCGGTCGATATAGGCCAGGGCATCATCAATGTCCATGACGGCCAGGCCAGGTGTCTGACTGAGGTCTAGGCGACTTAGGGCCATCGCATCGACGCTGAATGCACTGAAGCCGATTTGGATCGTTTCATAGGCCTGGGCTCCGACTTGGAACTGGGTGATGGTGTTGCCGCCTACACCGTTGGCATTGAACAGTTCCGGCTCAACCAGCTTGAAGCCTTTGGAGCCTGGGAGCCCAGTCCCCTGATTGGGCAGCACATTCTCGGCGGTGAGCACATTGCCACCGTCAGCATCGAAGCCGCCAATTGCACCGGTATCAGCGTTGCTCAGGTCTAGTCCTGCAACGTAGGTTGCCGCATCGGCATTGAACTGGGTATTGAAGTCGGCCAGGCTGCTAAAGGCTCCTTTGCTGGCGTTGGTCAAAGCTTGGTCCAGGGTCGAGCCGCTGTTCTGTTGCAGGTAGCCCATGATGTCTTTTATACCTTTGCCGCCCGCCGCTTTGATTTCCTCATGCATATAGCGCACGGCAGCGTAGCCGCCTGAATAGCCGGCTGAGGCGCTGACATCGTCGGCGTTAAATGCAGCCAGGATGGCGGCTGTATTGGTGCCGCCTGCGGTGTCTCCAGCCAGGCGCTCGTCGGCACCCTGCAAGGCTTCTGCGCTGCCTTCGATAAACCAGCTGGGTAGCCCGGCAAAGTTCATGGTGCGGCCCATGACCGCGTGGGCCATTTCGTGGGCAATCACCCTGTCGGTGTACTGCGGTGTGCTGCCGCCGTTGGGCAGGCTGGAGGCATCGAAATAGGCCAGGTTGACATTGAGCACCTGATCAAAGATTTTCCCGCCAGCACCGGAGGTGCCAGAAACCGAGGCCAGGGTTTGGCTGGATGAGTCATTGGTAAAGGTTATTTCCAGCTCAGCGCCATCGGCAGTCAGGCCGAAGGCATCGAATACCCGTTGCTCGCCTTCGCTGATCCAGAAGCCCTTTAAGGCATTGAGTACGGCCCGCTGGTCGAGATCCCCCAGAACCGAAAAGGTGCCTTGATCAAATACTTTGCGGCCGGCAAAGGTCGTGGTTTCGTTGACCCGGTTGATCTCCTGCAGCAGCTGTTGTGCTTCCTGATCAAGCGCGGCACGTTCACTGGCACCGTTGGAACCGTTCATGGCCTGCAAGCCGAGCGAGCGAATGCGCTGCAGGGCGTCGGTGACGCTTTGCAAAGCGCCTTCCGCTACCTGCAGCAGCGATATGCCGTCGTTGGCGTTGCGCGTGGCCACGTTCAGCCCCCGCACTTGCGAGGTCAGACGGTTGGAGATTTGCAGCCCGGCGGCATCGTCCTTGGCGCTGTTGATGCGCTGACCGGTGGACAGGCGCTGCAGCGAAGTACCGAGGGCCGTGCTGTTGCTCTCCAATTGGCGGCGCGTGAACGACGACGAGATGTTGGTGTTAACCGTCAGCATCTACGTGTGTACCCGCTCGACCGGGCGGAAAACCCGGTGTCACAGACGTAATCGGCATGTGCTGAGAAGGCTTGAGATGTTCGCGGAGCCAGGTCGACGAACGGTCAGGGCGTGAACGCGCCAATAAAAATCGCTGGATCGACGCGTGCGTCATTCAGGCTGACGTTCCAGTGCAGGTGCGGCCCGGTGGCGCGGCCGGTGGCGCCGACTTTGCCTAGTACGCCGCCGCGTGGCAGCTCATCGCCGACTTTTACGCCGATGGCCGAGAGGTGGCAGAACATGCTGATCAGGCCCTGGCCGTGGTCGACAAACACGGTTTTGCCGTTGAAGAAGTAGTCGCCAATCAGGATCACCTTGCCAGCGGCCGGGGCCTTGATCGGCGTGCCGCTATTGGCCGCGAAGTCCAGCCCCGAGTGTGGGTTGCGCTCCTCGCCATTGAAGAAACGGCGCAGGCCGAACGGGCTGGACAGCGGGCCGTTGACCGGCCTATCGAACAGCAGGTTGCTAGGTTGTCGCGCACTGAACTGCTGATAGGCGCGGGTCTGTTCGGCCAGTTCGCGCTCGATGCGTTTGAGGTTGGCCGCGTTCGGGTTGACCTGCTGCTGGTTCTTGATGGTGATGCGCTGTTCGACGTAATGCTTGCTGCCCACCTGAAAGCTCAGGGTCTGGCTGCCGTTGACGCTGATCTGCTGGCTGCCCGGTTTGATGCTCAGCGGGATGCCAACGATGGCGATCCAGCGTTGCTGATCCTCGTGAATCACCAGCACCGGTTTGTTCTGATAGCGCACGCTGGGCGCGCTGCTCGCTGGCCCCAGGTCCACCACGGCCACGCCGCCGGGCACGGGTTTATTCAGCAGTCGGCTGATAAAGCCTTCGGCGTGGACGGGCAGGGCGAGGCAGAGCAGGGCGAGCAGAGTGAACAGGCGCATTGAGTATCCGTAGGGTGGATAGCGTGAAGCTTATCCACCGCTTTAAAAGGTAAATCGAAAAGGTCAATCGAGCAGCGAGAGGGTGACCGGTTGCACATGGTTGTCTTCGACTCGCACATCCAGCTCACCGTTGCTTAGGCGCGCCTTCAGGCGTTGGCCGGGGCGGGTGTCGGCGGCGTTGCGGATAGCGCGGCCGCGCTCATCCAGCAGGATGCTGTAGCCACGGCCGAGGGTCGCCAGCGGGCTGACCGCGTGCAGCGTCTGCACCTGGCTATGCAGCTGCAGGCGGCGCGCCTTGAGGCCTTCGCGCATGCTGCGTTGCAGGCGTTCGGCCAGGGCTTGCAGGCGTTGATCGAGCAGCTTGAGGTTGCGTTCAGGGTGCAGGCTGAGCAGGCGGGTTTGCAGATGATTCAGGCGTTCGCGGCGATTGTTCAGCTGGCGTGCGAAGGCGCGGGTCAGGCGCATCTCCAGGTCATCAATACGCTGCGCATGCTGGCGCAGGCGTTCGCCGGGGTGGCGCAAGCGCCGCTGCAAACCGTCCAGGCGCATGCGCTCGCGCTCCAGCCGGTGCTGCATGCGCAGGTTCAAGCGGCGCTTGAGGTTATGCAGGCGTTGCACCAGCTCGCTGCTGTCGGGGGCCAGCAGTTCGGCGGCGGCCGAGGGCGTTGGCGCGCGCACGTCGGCAACAAAGTCGGCGATGGACACATCGGTTTCATGGCCTACGGCGCTGACGATGGGCGTGATGCAGGCAGCAATGGCGCGGGCCACCGGTTCTTCGTTAAAGCACCAGAGATCTTCCAGTGAACCGCCGCCACGGGCGAGGATCAGCGCATCAAAGCCCCTAGCGTCGGCCACACCGAGGGCGCGGACAATCTGTGCGGTGGCCTCGCGGCCCTGTACGGCGGTGGGGATCAGGGTCAGCTCGACCTGCGGTGCGCGGCGGCGGAATACGCTGATAATGTCGCGGATCACCGCGCCGGTCGGCGAGCTGATAATACCGATGCGTTTCGGATGAGCCGGGAGGGCAACTTTCGCTTCGGCTGCGAACAGCCCTTCGGCGCTGAGCTTTTCTTTTAGCGCTTCGAAGGCCAGGCGCAGCGCGCCATCGCCGGCGGGTTCCACTGCATCGAGAATCAGCTGGTAGTCGCCGCGCCCTTCGAACAGCGAGACCTTGCCACGTACCTTGACCGCCAGACCATCACGCAGCGCCTGGCGCACCTTGGCGGCGTTCTGCCGGAACAGCGCGCAGCGCACCTGGGCCTGACTATCTTTAAGGGTGAAGTAGATATGCCCGGACGCCGGCTTGGCTAGGTTGGAGATTTCCCCCTCGACCCAGATGCCGCCGAATACATCTTCCAGCAGCAGGCGTGCGCGGTTGTTCAGTTGACTGACGCTGAGCACCTCGCGGTCGAGGTTCAGGCGTTGGAAGGGGGCTTTGATCATGGCCTGCATAATAAAGGCTTTGCTCTGTCGGCCATAGCGGATTGGTCTTGACCGCCACCATGAGCCCATTAAGCTGCGCGCCTTTAGCGCAAACCGAGTCCCGTTATGAGTGAGCAGCAGGCGATCATCGTGCCGCAGATTTCCAGCTTTCCCGGCCACGAGGCGCGGGCGCGGTTGATCGTGCGCTGGCTGGTCAAGCAGAACATCATCGAAGAGCAGCTAACCACCTGTGGGCGTACTTACAAGCATATGGGCTACGGCATTGCCGAGGGTGCGCGGCGCGTAGTCGAGCGTCCGGAACTGCTGCCGTTCGGCCAAGCGGTGCATGGCTTGGAAATTATCTACAAGCGCTGCATCTATACGCCGACCGCTGGCTTTCTGGAGGAGGCCGGCTGCCCTGAGTGCAGGCGCGAGGTCGGCGAAAGGCTGTTCGATAGCTTGGAAGACTGGATGCCGGGGCATACCGATAACTTCCGCTGTCCGCTGTGCGGCCATGAAGACGATATCAACGGCTTTCTGTTTCTGCAGCCCTGCGGCTTTTCCAATCTGGGCTTTATCTTCAATAACTGGGCAGATGCTGGCTTCAAGCAAAGCTTTCTCGACGAGTTTGCTGCCCGTCTGGGCTATCCGTTGTCGCTGGTGCGGGTCGATCTTGCCTGAGTGGGTTCGTCCTTGAACCGATCTAAATAGTTAGAAATCGACGCTGGCCGATAGGCGAAGTTCGCGCGGTTCGCCGACCGCGACGCGCAGGTTGCCGCCGCTGGAGGGGTAGTACTCCTGGTTGAACAGGTTGCGCGCGTTCAGCTGCAGGCGGGTCTTGTCGCCCAGTAGCTGGCTTTCCCAGCTGACAAATGCATCGGCCACGGTGTAGCTGTCCAGCCAGAAGCTGTTGGCGTTATCGCCTGCACGTTCGCCGACATAGCGCGCGCCGCCGCCAATCCGCCATTGTCCGGCGTCGCTGGGCAGCGCCAGGTGGTGAGTCAGGTACAGGCTGGCGATATTCTGCGCGGCATTCACCAGTTCATTGCCCTGGTTGGCTGGGTCGTCGATGATTTCCGTATCGGTGTAGGCATAGGTGCCGAGCAGCTCCCAGCGCTCGGCAATACGCCCGCTGATATCGATTTCCACACCCTGCGAGCCGACCTTGCCGGCCGCTTGCGAGGTGCCATTGTTGCTGACCACGACGTTCTTTTTCTCGATATCGAACACTGCGGCGCTGGCCGTGAGGGCGTTGCCTAGGTCGAGCTTGATACCCACTTCATAGCTGCGGCCCTCTTCAGGGTCGAACGCCAGGCCGGTGTCGGCATCGGAGGCATTGGGCACAAACGAGCGGCTGTAGTTGCCGTACAACGAGACCTGCTGATTGAGCTGGTAGACCAGGCCGGCAAACGGCAGAAAGCTGTTGTCCTGGCGGTCGGTGGTTTTCTTGTAGTCGCTGCCACGCCCTTGTTCGACCAATTGCTCAAAGTGCTGGTAACGGCCGCCTGCTACGAGAATCCATTGCTCGTTAAGGTGCCAATTGTCCTTCACATACAGCGAGCGCGAATGGAGTTTGTCGCTTCTGTCGCTTTGCACGGTGCTAAGCAGCGAAGGTTCGGCGAGGTTGCCGTAGACCGGGCGAAAAATATTGAAGCCACCGACGGCCAAGCCGCGATAGGTGTCGCCACGGAAATTGTCGACCTGCTCAGTGTCGATGCCCAGCAACAGGTCATGACGTTGGCCGAACACGCTGGCGTTGCCGATCCAGTCCCAGGCCAGGTACTGGGTCTGGTTGTCGTGTTCGCTGCCATCGGCAACACGGCGCAATGCGCCAGTGGCCGGGTTCAGGCTGCCCGCGCGGGTGTCAGGCCGCGCTTCGGCATAGTCGTAGCGCTCGTTGTTCCAACCGTAGGTCAGGCGGCTTAGCCAGTCCGGGTTGAGTTGGTACTCGGCTTTGGCGGTAAACAGCTCATCGGTGCCTTCGGCTTTAGCCCAGCGCTCGTTAAAGCGCGCGTTGTACTTAGTGTTCGCCGGTTTGCCGTTGATGATCACCGTGCCGCGATCCACCGGGGTCGAGTATTCCTTATGCTCGTAGGCCAGACTGATACGCAGGTCATCACCGCTCCAGCTGAGGGACGGGGCTACCAGTGTGTGGTTGTCCGCGCCGAAGTTGCGCCAGTAGTCCCCGTGCTGCCGTTCGGCAATCAGGCGGTAGGCGAAGCCGCTGTCGCCCAACGGGCCGGTGGTGTCGAGCATGATGTTGCCGTCGCCCTCGCTGCTGGTTTCACCGCTGATCTGCGTGCGCCGCTGGTATTCGGGCTGCTTGCTGATCACGTTGATCAGCCCGCCGGGCTCCAGTGCGCCATACAGCAGAGAGGCCGGGCCTTTGAGCACTTCCACCCGCTCGGTGGTGGCGCTGAAGTTGCGCGACAGGCTGGAGCGGATGCCGTCACGCAGAATCGAGCCGTCGGCGTTGGTGCCGAAACCCCGTTTGACGAAGCCGTCCTGGGTGCCGGCCAGGGTGTTGCTCTGAGTCATGCCGCTGACGAACTTCATCGCGTCGTCCAGCGATTGCACCTGATAGTCCTCGATCACCTGTTCGGTGACCACCTGCACCGCCTGGGCCTCTTGCATGATCGGCACGGCGCTTTTGCTCGCGGTGCTGGCTGTGCTGGCGCTGTAGCCGGTTTGGTCTTCACGGGTGGCGGTGACGGCCTGGCTTGGCAGCTCAAGTGGGCTGGCAGTTTCGGCCGCGAGGCTGCTGGCGGCAGGCATCAAGGCCAGGGCGAGAAGGGTGAGATGCCAGGCAGACTGGACAGGGGAGAGGCGGTTGGTGGGCATGTGCTACTCAGGTGCGGGTGTTTTTGAGAATCATTATTGTATTGTTCTCATCCCGCTTCTGGATAGCGCCGCATAAGCTCCGCGCAGTTATGTTGTTGTTTGCGTTGAGTGCAGGGGGGCGTCTGAGTATAATGGCGCGCTTCCAATTTTCCCGTCCGGGAGCCCCCGCCATGCTGCGTATCAGTCAAGAAGCTCTTACCTTCGACGACGTTCTACTTATTCCAGGTTATTCCGAAGTTCTGCCGAAGGATGTCAGCCTCAAAACGCGTCTGACCCGTGGCATTGAACTGAATATTCCGTTGCTCTCTGCTGCCATGGATACCGTGACTGAAGCCCGTCTGGCGATTGCCATGGCTCAGGAAGGCGGCATCGGCATCATCCACAAGAACATGACCGTCGAGCAGCAAGCTGCCGAAGTACGCAAGGTCAAACGCTACGAGGCGGGCGTGGTCAAGGACCCGATCACCATCGAAGCCGACGCCACCGTACGTGATCTGTTCGAACTGACCCGCATGCACAACATCTCCGGCGTACCGGTGCTGAGCGATGGCGACCTGGTCGGCATCGTCACCTCCCGCGATGTGCGTTTCGAGAACCGCCTGGACGCCACCGTGCGTGAAGTGATGACGCCAAAAGAGCGTCTGGTCACCGTCCCGGAAGGCGCCGACAAAGACCTGGTGCGCGAGCTGCTGCACAAGCACCGCATCGAAAAAGTTCTGATCGTCGATGGTGCCTTCCACCTGAAGGGCATGATGACCGTCAAGGACATCGAAAAAGCCAAGGCCTACCCGCTGGCCAGCAAGGACGATCAAGGCCGTCTGCGCGTCGGCGCTGCTGTCGGCACCGGTGCCGATACTGCTGACCGCGTCGCTGCACTGGCTAACGCCGGTGTTGACGTGATCATCGTCGACACCGCACACGGTCACTCCAAAGGCGTGATCGACCGCGTGCGTTGGGTCAAGCAGAACTTCCCGGACGTGCAGGTGATCGGTGGCAACATCGCCACCGGCGAAGCCGCCAAGGCTCTGGCCGAAGCTGGCGCCGATGCGGTCAAGGTCGGTATCGGCCCAGGCTCGATCTGCACCACGCGCATCGTTGCCGGTGTTGGCGTACCGCAGATCTCCGCCGTGGCTAACGTTGCCGCCGCACTGGCTGGCACCGGTGTGCCGTTGATCGCCGATGGCGGTATCCGTTTCTCCGGTGACCTGTCCAAGGCCATCGTCGCCGGCGCGTCCTGCGTGATGATCGGTTCGATGCTCGCCGGTACTGAAGAAGCACCGGGCGAAGTCGAGCTGTTCCAGGGCCGCTCCTACAAGGCTTACCGCGGTATGGGCTCGCTGGGCGCCATGGCTCAGGCGCAGGGCTCTTCGGATCGTTACTTCCAGGACTCCTCGGCCGGTGCCGAGAAGCTGGTGCCGGAAGGTATCGAAGGCCGCGTGCCATACAAGGGCGCAATGGCAGCCATCGTTCACCAGCTGATGGGCGGCCTGCGTGCCTCCATGGGCTACACCGGTTGTGCGACGGTCGAAGAGATGCGCAGCAAGCCTGAGTTTGTGCGCATCACCGGCGCTGGCATGGCCGAGTCCCATGTACACGACGTACAGATCACCAAAGAAGCCCCGAACTACCGCGTGGGTTAATTGTTGATCAGTTGATATAAAGCCCGGGGCTGTCGCTGTTGTTTTACAGGGCAGCCCCGAGTCATTTGTGAATTCCGCTACGAGAGACGGCCATGGCTCATCAAGACATCCACGCTCACCGCATCCTGATTCTGGATTTCGGCTCCCAGTACACCCAGCTGATCGCCCGCCGCGTTCGCGAGATCGGTGTGTATTGCGAGCTGCACCCGTTCGACATGAGCGACGATGACATCCGTGCCTTCGCCCCGCGCGGAATCATCCTCGCCGGTGGCCCGGAGTCGGTGCATGAAGCCGGCAGCCCGCGTGCGCCGAAAGCCGTGTTCGACCTCGGCGTACCGGTTTTCGGCATCTGCTACGGCATGCAGACCATGGCCGAGCAGCTGGGTGGCAAGGTTGAAGGTTCCGAGCTGCGTGAGTTCGGTTATGCCCGCGTCGATATCGTCGGCAAGGCCCGCCTGCTCAACGGTATCGAAGACCACGTTGATGACGACGGCGTATTCGGCCTTGACGTCTGGATGAGCCACGGCGACAAAGTCACCGCCATGCCGGCTGGCTTCCATATTCTCGCCAGCACCCCGAGCTGCCCGATCGCCGCCATGGCCGACGACAGTCGCGGCTACTACGGCGTGCAGTTCCACCCGGAAGTGACCCACACCAAGCAGGGCGGTCGCATCCTCTCGCGCTTTATCCTGGACATCTGCGGCTGTGAAGCGCTGTGGACCGCCTCCAATATCGTTGACGACGCCATCGCCAACGTGCGCGCCCAGGTTGGCAGCGCCAACGTATTGCTCGGCCTGTCCGGCGGTGTGGATTCCTCGGTTGTTGCGGCGCTGCTGCACAAAGCCATCGGCGATCAGCTGACCTGTGTATTTGTCGACAACGGCCTGCTGCGTCTGCACGAAGGCGAGCAAGTGATGGCCATGTTCGCCGAGAACATGGGCGTCAAAGTGATCCGCGCCAACGCCGAAGAGCAGTTCCTCAACAACCTGGCCGGCGAAGCGGATCCAGAGAAGAAGCGCAAGATCATCGGCCGCACCTTTATCGACGTGTTCGATGCCGAGTCCTGCAAGCTGGACAACATCAAGTTCCTCGCCCAGGGCACCATCTACCCGGACGTGATCGAGTCGGCTGGCGCGAAAAGCGGCAAGGCCCACGTGATCAAGTCGCACCACAACGTCGGCGGCCTGCCGGAAGAAATGAACCTGAAACTGGTCGAGCCGCTGCGCGAACTGTTCAAGGACGAAGTGCGCCGCCTGGGTCTCGAGCTCGGCCTGCCGTACGACATGGTTTATCGTCACCCATTCCCAGGCCCAGGTCTGGGCGTGCGCATCCTCGGTGAAGTGAAGAAGGAATACGCCGACCTGCTGCGCCGCGCCGACCATATCTTTATCGAAGAGCTGCGCAAGGCCGACTGGTACCACAAGGTCAGCCAGGCCTTCGTGGTGTTCCAGCCGGTGAAATCCGTGGGTGTGGTTGGCGATGGTCGCCGTTACGCCTGGGTCGTCGCCCTGCGCGCGGTGGAAACCATCGACTTTATGACCGCACGTTGGGCGCACCTGCCTTACGAACTGCTGGAAACCGTCAGCGGCCGCATCATCAACGAAATCGAAGGCATCTCCCGCGTCACCTATGACGTGTCGAGCAAGCCGCCTGCCACCATCGAGTGGGAGTAACCAGAAGGGGCCTACGGGCCCCTTTTTGTTAGCCCCTAGGCGTGGGTATCGGACAGCCGCTGTTCTCTATTGGCTTAGAGGCAGCGGTTGTTTTTATTCAGTCAGCCGCAGGCTGGCGAGACCTGCAGCGCTTATCGTGGCTATGCTCGGGCTGCGGATTGAACCAGAATCCAGGTGTTCGGCCATTTATGCAGGGAGATCAGCGATGACCGCATTATTTGCCTTGGCGAGCATGGCGCGGTGTTGTGCTGCAAGCGGGGGCGGCTCACTTGGCCATCTGCTGGGGCTGGCCCTGAGCGCTCTGCTGCTGGCCGTCAGCCCTGCCTGGGGGCAAGACGAGCCTGCTCCTGCTGCCCCAACTGCCACGGCTGCTGCGGCGATTGCCCTGAGCGACATTCTGCTGCGCGCGGATGATGACCAGCGTCTTGCGGACCGCGCCAAACGCCGGGCAGCGAGTGCTGATCCGGCTGCCGCGCTTGGCGCTCTGCTCGATGACATTGCGCGCCCCGTCGATGAGAAATTGCAGACCTTCAGCGTGGATGAGCTGCGCCAGCTGCCTTTTGTGCGGCTGGAGAGTCTGGCGCGCCACTGGAGCTTCGACGCGCATCGTATTCAAGCCTGGCGTGCGCAGATGCGCGCCGTCACCAAACCTTATGCCGATGACACGGCCGAGCTGTCGCTGCGCCGTGCGCGTTGGCAAGCCACGCGCGCGGCGACCCCGGCAGACAGCATGCCCGTGCCTCTGGCTCGGCAGATCGACTTGATGATCAGCGAACTGCAGGCGGCCGAGCAGGTGCTTGCCGCTCCGCTGGAGCAGCTGATTGAGTTGGGGCAACGGGCCAATGCGATCAACTCGAGCATTCAGCTTGGGCGCGAAGAGGTGGACAGGGTAATCAGTGGCGTTGATGCACGTCTGTTCAGTCGTGATGCGTTACCGCTGTGGCAGGCGCTGCACGTGCCTGACGACCAGCAAGCCGATGCGGATTCCGTGGTGCCAGGGCTGGATATTGAAATCCGCTTTGCCAATGCCTACAGCGCGGTGAACACCATCAAGGTGCACACGATGCAAGCGCTGCTGGTGCTGCTGTTGCTTGTGTTGCTCTGGCTGGCGCGCCAGCAGCGCTTGGCGCCTCATGCGAGCCGTGATGACGATAGCCAGCGGGTGGCCGCGCGCCCGTTGTCCGCCTGGTTGCTGCTGGCCGTGATGGCCGTGCAGGTGTTCGAGTCGGATGCGCCCATGCTGGCGCTTGAGGTGCTGACGCTGCTGGCAGTGGTGCCTGCGTTGCGCATGCTCCCGCAGCGTGCCCATGACCTGCTTGGCAGCTGGCCGCTAATGGCGGCTGGCTTGTATCTGGCAGACCGGCTGGGGGCGCTGTTATGGGGCGGTGAAGACTTTTATCGCGTGTTTCAGCTCGGGCTGACGGTCGTCGCGCTGCTACTCACGCTCTGGCTACTGCGGCAGATGCTGCGGCGAGCCGAACGCAGTGTCGTCTGGGCGCGCTCGATGGTGCGTGGGATCGTTTGGCTGGGCGGTGGGCTGCTGCTGGCTTCACTGCTGGCCAATTTTGCCGGTGCCGTGCTGCTGACGCAGACGCTCACCAGCGGGGTGATCGACAGCGGTTATATCGGCCTGCTGCTGTACGCCAGCATGACTGTAGTCAATGCGCTGCTGCGGATGCTGATGGAGTTGCCGGCTGTGCAGCGGGTATGGCTGTTTCGTCGACACGGCCAGGCATTGTTGAGTTGGTTGCGTCGCGCATTGTTACTGGCAGCGGCAGTCAGTTGGCTGCTGTACAGCATGGATCGCTTTCGCGTGTTGCTGCCGGTGCAGGCGTTCGTCAGTCAGGTGTTGGGCTATGACGTCGAGGTCGGCGAGTTGTCCATCAGCCTTGGTGATGTACTGGTGTTTGCCCTGTCGGTGCTGATAACCATCGCCGCAGCGCGGGCGACCAAGTTGATACTGCGCGAGCAGTTGCAGGGGCATAGTCGCTTGCCACGTGGTGTGGGCAACAGCATCGCCTCGCTCACCTATTACGCGCTGCTGTTGCTGGGCTTTTTGCTGGCGTTGTCGGCGGCGGGTTTCAAGGTCAGTCAGTTGACGCTGTTGTTCGGCGCACTGGGTGTGGGTATTGGCTTTGGCTTGCAGGGGCTGGTGAGTAACTTCGTGTCGGGGCTGGTGTTGATGTTCGAGCGGCCGATTCAGCCTGGCGACGTTATCGAGATCAACGGCGCCAGCGGCAGCGTCCGCGAAATTGGCCTACGCGCCACCAAAATCCGTACCTTCGATGGCGCCGACATCGTGGTGCCTAATGGCACCCTGGTTGCCAATAACCTGACCAACTGGACGCTGCAGGACCGCAATCGGCGCATTGAAGTGCCAATCGGCGTCGCATACGGCAGCGACCCTGCCCAAGTGATTGAGCTACTGGCCAGCGTGGCACGCGCTGTCCCTGGGGTGGCCGCAGAACCTGCGCCGGTCGTGTTGTTGCAGGAGTATGGTGACAGCTCGCTGAACTTCAGCTTGCGCGCCTGGGCGCAGGACTACGATCGTTGGACCACTACGCGCAGCGAGCTGATGGTGAGCATGCTGCAAGCGCTTGCAGCGGCCAATATCAGCATCCCGTACAACCAATACGACCTCAATCTTCGCGGGGTGCCTGACGAGTTGACCGAGGCGATGCGCCAGGTCGGTCAGGGCGGCGGTAAGTTGGACGCTTCCTGATTCCCTATGCCAGCGGTGCGGCAATCAGCCTCGATTTCAGGCTCGTCTTGAACGCTAGTTAGATGAGAAACTATTGCATCTATCGGGAGTGAGTTCTTCCTCCGATGCATCGCCATGGCATATAGCCAGGCAACCTGGAGTGGATATGTTGTTTTCCCGCAGACAAATGCTGATCGGCCTGGCTGGGCTTGGCGTCGTCGGACTTGGTGCTGGTGGTGTGCGCTACTGGCTGGGTCGTCCGGAAAATGTGGCGACCCACGACTATGAGCTGATCGCCGCGCCGTTGGATATCGAGCTGGTGCCGGGCCAAACCACCTCGGCCTGGGCCTATGGTGGGCAAGCGCCTGGGGTTGAGCTGCGTTGCCGTCAGGGCGAGCGCTTGCGCGTGCGCTTCATTAATCAGCTGGACGTGCCGACCACTATTCACTGGCATGGCATCCGTCTGCCGTTGGCGATGGACGGCGTGCCTTATGTGTCGCAGGCGCCGGTGCTGCCGGGTGAATACTTCGACTACAACTTCATCACCCCCGACGCCGGCAGCTTCTGGTATCACCCGCACGTCGCCAGCGGCGAGCAGCTGGGGCGCGGTCTGGTCGGTGCATTGATCGTCGAAGAGCGTGAGCCGACGGGTTTCATCCACGATCACACGCTGAACCTGAAAAGCTGGCATATCGACGAGCAGGGCGCTTTTACCGATTTCAGCGTACCGCGCGAGGCGGCGCGTGGCGGCACCCCTGGGCGACTGAGTACGGTCAATGGCAAGCACGCGCCAACCCTGGATTTGCCTGCCGGGCAGGTGGTGCGTCTGCGCCTGATCAATCTGGATAACACCCTGACCTATCGCCTTAACCTGCCCGGCGCGGATGCACGTATCTATGCGCTGGACGGCAATCCGGTCGAGCCAAGGCCGCTGGGTAAGGAGTACTGGCTGGGGCCAGGTATGCGTATCGAACTTGGGTTGAAGGTGCCTGCGGCCGGCAATGAGCTGTCGTTGCGTAACGGGCCATTGCGCTTGGCGACCTTGCGCGCGCGGCCCAATGCCGAGGGGGCGGGTGAGTGGCCGCCTGCGCTGCCAGCTAACCCGGTGGCCGAGCCTGATCTGGCCAATGCGGAAACCGTCAAATTCAACTTCGAGTGGGCTGGTGCGGTATCGGTCGGTCTGGACCAGGGCGCGGCGCACAGCTTCTGGCAGATCAATGGCCAGGCCTGGGATATCAACGACAAGACCTGCGCCGACCGGCCAATTGCTCGGCTGCAGCTGGGCAAGAGTTATATCATCGAGCTGCGCAACCTCAGCCAGTATCAGCACCCGATCCATCTGCATGGCATGACCTTTAAGGTGCTGGCCTCGGACCGCAAGTCGATCATCCCGTATTTCACCGACACCTACCTGCTGGGCAAGAATGAGCGTGCTCGCGTCGCGCTGGTCGCTGATAATCCCGGGGTATGGATGTTCCACTGCCATGTGATCGACCATATGGAAACCGGTCTGATGGCATCAATCGAGGTCGTTTAAGCGTGCGCCAACCCCTGATCATTGATCGCAGCCAGGATCAGCACTTTATGCGCGAGGCCCTGGCCCTGGCTGCCGAAGGTGCAGCCTTGGGCGAAGTGCCGGTTGGCGCGGTGCTGGTGCAGGATGGCCAGATTGTCGGGCGCGGCTTTAACTGCCCGATCTCCACCCATGACCCCAGCGCCCATGCCGAGATGGTGGCGATACGCGCCGCCGCCCAGGCCGTGGATAACTACCGTCTGCCGGGCAGCACCCTGTATGTCACCCTGGAACCGTGCAGCATGTGTGCCGGGCTGATCGTACATGCGCGGGTGCAGCGCGTGGTGTATGGCGCTACCGAACCCAAAGCTGGTGTGGCGTTGAGTCGTGGGCAGTTTTTCAGCCAGGAGTTTCTCAATCACCGGGTGCTGATTGAGGGCGGCGTATTGGCGGAGGAGTGTGGGGCGGTGCTGAGTGCGTTCTTCAAAGCCAGGCGCGAGCAGCGCTAGAACCTATCCAAAGTCTGCTGCGCGTCGGCCCTGCGGCGTTAAACCAGGCTCGGTAAGCCGCTTGCGGCTAACGCGCTTTAGCGCGACCCGAAGGGCGAGCGAAGCGGGTAATGCTCATTTACATCAGTAAACTCCGCTTCCTCGCCGTTTTGACCAGCCGGAGGCTGTTACTACGTAGCGCCTTGCAGGACTCTAGCTCGCGAGCCTTTGAGCAGGTTCTGTTAAAGCGGCGGGGTCTGCTCGTTGGGCTGACGTTTGTCGATGCCCGGCAGGTGCTGATTGCTTTCCGCGAGCTGGGAGCCTTCCAGCTGCGGCTGGGTTACCCAGGTGAGGATGTCGTAGTAGCGGCGGATGTTGCGCACAAAGTGCACCGGCTCACCGCCACGGGCATAGCCATAACGGGTTTTGCTGTACCACTGCTTCTGCGACAGGCGCGGCAGAATCTTCTGCACATCCAGCCACTTATTCGGGTCCAGGCCTTCGGCCTCGGTGAGCTTGCGCGCATCTTCCAAATGGCCGCCGCCGATGTTGTAGGAGGCCAGGGCGAACCAGGTGCGATCCGGCTCCTGAATGCTCTCCGGCAGCTGGTTCTTCACGTAGACAATGTATTTGGCGCCGCCTTCGATGCTCTGCTTGGGGTTCAGGCGGTCCGATACCCCCATGGCCTGGGCGGTGCGCAGGGTCAGCATCATCAGCCCGCGCACGCCGGTTTTCGAGGTGGCGGTGGGTTGCCAGAGTGACTCCTGATAACCCATGGCGGCGAGCAGGCGCCAGTCGACCTGATTGGCCTGGGCGGCTTCGCGGAAGTACTTCTCGTAGCGCGGCAGGCGTTGCTGCAGGTGTTTGGCGAAGGTGTAGGCGCCGACATAACCGAGTACATCGACATGGCCGTAGTAGCGATCTTTCAATCGCTGCAGGCTGCCGTTCTGGTGCGCGCGCTCGATAAAGGCATTCATCTCATCAAGCAGGCTGCGGTCTTCACCGGGGGCAGTGGCCCAGGCCAGGTTTTGCGCATCGCCCAGATCAAAGGCCACGCGCACGTTGGAGAAGTACACCTGATTCATCGCCAGTTCGTTGGAGTCGACCAGGGTCAGGTCAATCTGCCCTTCATCAACCATGCGCAGCAGGTCGACCACTTCAACGGCAGCGGATTCTTCGTAAGCCAGTTCCGGTAATTGCAGTTTGAGCGCGGCCAGCTGTTCGGCATGGCTGCTGCCTTTAAGTACCAGAATGCGTTTGCCGAGCAGATCATCAGGGCGGGTTGGGCGTTGCTGGCCGTTGCGGTAGATCACCTGGGGGGTGACTTCGAGGTAGGGCAGGGAGAAGCGTGCGTGCTGCTGCCGTCCGTCGCTTTCTACCAGGCCGGCGGCGGCCAATACCGGGCCGTTGGGCTTGTTCAGGCTGGCGAACAGCTCGTCGAGGTTGTCGGCGGTTTCGATTTTCAGCTCAAGGCCCAGGTCGTCGGCAAAGCGCTTCACCAGCTCGTATTCGAAGCCAGTTTCGCCGTTACGGTCCTGGAAATAGGTGGCCGGGCTGTTACGGGTGATCACCCGCAGTACACCCTCCGCCTGAACGCGCTCGAGTGTGCTGGGTTCTTCAGCACAGCCGCCGAGCAGCAGGAGGATTCCGATCACCGACAGCCAGCAGGCGCAGCGCACACGGAACGCAGATTGGGCAAACATTGGCGCAGTATACGCAAAGCATGGGGCGCGCCATATCTCGACAGCGGGTGGCTTCTCTGCTAGCGCAGTCGCTGCGCTTGGCGTGCTGCCACGGGTGCCGTTGGCAACGCTTTAGGCTAGAATGCACGGCCTCAAAGTACACCCCTTCCCAGAGGCTGTCCCCGATGTTGATCCTGCGCGGCGCTCCCGCCCTTTCTGCTTTCCGTCACGGCAAACTGCTTGAGCAACTGACCAGCAAGGTTCCTGCGGTCACCGGCCTGTATGCCGAGTTCGCGCATTTCGCCGAGGTTATCGGCGTTCTGAATGCCGACGAAGAGCAGGTATTGGCCCGTTTGCTGAAATACGGCCCGAGTGTGCCGGTGCAGGAGCCAAGCGGCCGCCTGTTCCTGACCATTCCGCGCTTTGGCACCATCTCTCCGTGGTCGAGCAAGGCCAGCGACATCGCTCGCAACTGCGGCCTGGCGAAGATTCAGCGCATCGAGCGCGGCCTGGCGTATTACGTCAGCGGCGAGCTGAATGCCGCCGAGGCGCAGCAGGTTGCCGACGTACTGCATGACCGCATGACCCAGCTGGTGCTGGATAACCTTGAAGGCGCCGCTGCACTGTTCAGCCACGCTCAGCCCAAGCCGCTGACTGCCGTGGACATCCTCGGTGGTGGTCGCGCTGCGCTGGAGAAGGCCAACGTTGAACTGGGCCTGGCCCTGGCCGAAGACGAAATCGATTACCTGGTGACCAGCTTCAATGGTCTGGGGCGCAACCCCCACGATATCGAACTGATGATGTTCGCCCAGGCTAACTCCGAGCACTGCCGTCACAAGATCTTCAATGCCAGCTGGGATATCGACGGCCAGAGCCAGGAAAAATCCCTGTTCGGCATGATCAAGAACACCTACCAGATGCACAACGAAGGCGTGCTGTCCGCTTATAAGGACAACGCTTCTGTGATCGTCGGCAGTGTGGCCGGACGCTTCTTCCCGGACCCTGAGACTCGCCAGTACGGCGCGACCCAGGAGCCCGTGCATATCCTGATGAAGGTGGAAACCCACAACCACCCGACGGCCATCTCGCCGTTCTCCGGCGCGTCCACCGGTTCCGGTGGCGAGATTCGCGACGAAGGCGCCACCGGTCGTGGTGCCAAGCCGAAGGCTGGCCTCACCGGTTTCACCGTCTCCAACCTGAACATCCCCGGTTTCGAGCAGCCTTGGGAAGTGCCTTATGGCAAGCCTGAGCGCATCGTTACTGCGCTGGACATCATGATCGAAGGCCCGCTGGGCGGCGCGGCGTTCAACAACGAATTCGGTCGTCCGGCCCTGACCGGCTACTTCCGTACATTCGAACAGGCGATCCAGACCCCGCGGGGTGAAGAGGTGCGTGGTTATCACAAACCGATCATGCTCGCCGGCGGCATGGGCAACATCCGTGCAGATCACGTGCAGAAGGGCGAGATCACCGTGGGCGCCAAGCTGATCGTGCTCGGCGGTCCAGCCATGCTGATCGGCCTGGGCGGCGGCGCCGCGTCGTCGGTCGCCACCGGTGCCAGCTCGGCTGATCTGGATTTCGCCTCGGTACAGCGCGAAAACCCGGAAATGGAGCGCCGCTGCCAGGAAGTCATCGACCGTTGCTGGCAGCTGGGTGACAACAACCCTATCGCCTTTATTCATGACGTTGGCGCGGGCGGTATTTCCAACGCCTTCCCCGAGCTGGTCAATGACGGTGGCCGCGGTGGCCGCTTCGAACTGCGCAACGTGCCGAATGATGAGCCGGGCATGGCCCCGCACGAGATCTGGAGTAACGAGTCCCAGGAACGTTACGTACTGGCCGTTAGCGCCGTCGATTTCGAGCGTTTCAAGGCCATCTGTGAACGCGAGCGTTGCCCGTTTGCCGTGGTTGGTGAGGCCACTGAAGAAGCCCACCTGACCGTGACTGACAGCCATTTCGCCAACACCCCGGTGGACATGCCGCTGGAAGTGCTGCTCGGCAAGCCGCCGCGCATGCACCGCTCGGCCGCCCGCGAAGCTGAGCTGGGTGATGATTTCGATGCCAGCACCCTGACCATCGACGAAGCCGTTACTCGCGTGCTGCATCACCCGGCCGTGGCCAGCAAGAGCTTCCTGATCACCATCGGCGACCGCACCATTACCGGCCTGGTTGCTCGCGACCAGATGGTTGGCCCGTGGCAGGTTCCGGTGGCCGATTGCGCCGTCACCGCCACCAGCTTCGACGTCTACACCGGTGAAGCCATGGCCATGGGCGAGCGCACGCCGCTGGCGCTGCTGGATGCTGCGGCGTCCGGGCGTATGGCGATTGGCGAAACCCTGACCAACCTGGCCGCGTCGCGCATCGAGAAGATGTCTGATATCAAACTGTCCGCCAACTGGATGGCCGCTGCCGGCCACCCGGGTGAAGACGCCCGTCTGTACGACACCGTTAAAGCGGTCGGCATGGAATTGTGCCCGGAGCTGGGCGTCACCATTCCGGTGGGCAAGGACTCGATGTCGATGAAAACCCAGTGGCGCGATGAGGGCACGGACAAGAGCGTGACCTCGCCGCTGTCGCTGGTGGTGACCGGCTTTGCTCCGGTCAGCGATATCCGCAAGACCCTGACCCCGCAACTGCGCATGGACAAGGGCGAAACCGACCTGATCCTGATCGACCTGGGCCGCGGGCAGAACCGTATGGGTGCCTCGATCCTCACCCAGGTTTACGGCAAGCTCGGCACCCAGGCTCCGGATGTGGATGACGCCGAAGACCTCAAAGCCTTCTTCGCGGTAATCCAGGGCCTGAATGCCGACGGTCATATCTTGTCCTACCACGACCGTTCCGACGGTGGTCTGCTGGTTACCGCGCTGGAAATGGCCTTTGCCGGCCACTGCGGTTTGAACCTGTTCCTCGATGCACTGGCCGATGACAGCGCTGAGCTGGCCGCCGTACTGTTCAACGAAGAACTTGGCGCGGTGATCCAGGTTCATCAGGACGCCACCCCGGAAGTGCTGGCACAGTTCAGCGCCGCCGGTCTGGGCGACTGCGTGGCGGTGATCGGTCAGCCGGTCAACAGCGATGACGTGGCGATCAGCTTCAACGGTCAGCCGGTATTCGGCGGCCAGCGCCGCCTGTTGCAGCGCCAGTGGGCGCAAACCAGCTACCAGATTCAGCGTCTGCGCGACAACGTGCAGTGCGCCGAGCAGGAGTTCGACACCATCCTCGACGAGGACAATCCGGGCCTGTCGGCCAAGCTCAGCTTCGACGTCAATCAGGACATCAGCGCGCCGTATATCCGTAAGGGTGTACGTCCGCAGATTGCCGTGCTTCGTGAGCAGGGCGTCAACGGCCAGGTAGAAATGGCTGCGGCCTTTGATCGCGCCGGTTTCAACGCGATCGACGTGCACATGAGCGACATCCTTAGCGGTCGCGTCAGCCTGGACGAGTTCAAGGGCCTGGTTGCCTGCGGCGGCTTCTCCTACGGCGATGTGCTCGGTGCCGGTGAGGGCTGGGCCAAGTCGATCCTGTTCAACAGCCGTGCCCGCGATGGCTTCCAGGCGTTCTTCGAGCGCAAGGACAGCTTCAGTCTCGGCGTGTGCAACGGCTGCCAGATGATGAGCAACCTGCACGAGCTGATCCCTGGCACTGAGTTCTGGCCGCACTTCGTGCGTAACCGCTCCGAGCAGTTCGAGGCGCGCGTAGCCATGGTCCAGGTGCAGGAGTCGGCGTCGATCTTCCTGCGTGGTATGGCCGGTTCGCGTATGCCAATCGCCATCGCTCACGGCGAAGGTCATGCCGAGTTCGAAAATGAGGAAGCCCTGCTCGAAGCCGACCTGTCCGGCTGCGTGGCCATGCGCTTTATCGACAACCACGGCAAGGTCACCGAAACCTACCCGGCCAACCCCAACGGCTCGCCGCGCGGGATCACCGGTCTGACCAGCCGCGACGGCCGCGTGACCATCATGATGCCGCACCCGGAGCGGGTATTCCGCGCCGTGCAGAACTCCTGGAAACCAGATGACTGGCAGGAAGATGCCGGCTGGCTGCGGATGTTCCGCAACGCTCGCGTGTGGGTGGATTGATCCGGTTGGCGCAGGCTTATGTCGAGTAAGCCTGCGCCGATTCTGCCTGAGGTGCGCCAGGTCAAACCTGGCGATACCTTGCTGCTGTGCCGCTGCGGGCGTTCGTCCCAGCTTCCCGATTGTGCTTCTGCCTGCCCTGATGTGCTGGAACTGCAACCTGAGCGTGAGCAGTTTCTGCTGCTTTGCCGTTGCGCTCGCTCGCAACGTCTACCTTACTGTGATGGTAGCCATAACCAGCCGGTAAGCGGCTTCAAGGCCCGCTGGCGGCGATTCTGGCGTGGCCTGTAGCCTGGGCTTATTAAGCTAATACGTTGAACACACAGCACATTATCCGGTCATAGGGTGCAAGTGTGATGGGCTGCGCGAATACCCGATAAGGCAAAATGCCATTATTGTGTGGCATCATTATCGAACTGTTTTTATCAGTCTTGCCGGCGGAGACTTCGATGTACAAGCTGTGTTTTTATGTGCCTGAAACTCATCTGGATGCCGTGAAAAACGCGGTATTCAGCGCCGGTGGCGGACGTATTGGTCATTATGATCAGTGTTGTTGGCAAACCCTGGGGCAGGGCCAGTTCCGCGCTCTGGAAGGCAGCCAGCCATTTCTCGGTCAGCCTGGGCAGGTCGAACAGGTGGCGGAGTGGAAAGTCGAGATGGTGGTGGCTGATGAGCTGATCCATGACGCCGTCAAGGCCATGAAGAAGCAGCATCCCTACGAGACGCCGGCTTTTGAGGTGTGGCGACTGTCAGATATCCAGTTCTAATTCATAAAAAAGGCGCCATGAAGGCGCCTTTTTTATGTCTATTGATCAGGGTCTGATTTCGATCAGGGTGCCGTCCTTGACCACTGCCCAGACCTCGCGCATGTCGGTGTTTTTCATGGCGATGCAGCCTTCGGTCCAGTCCAGGGTGTGGAACATCCACTCCGGGTATTCCTCATCCAGCGGCGTGCCGTGAATCATGATCATGCCGCCTGCCGATACGCCACTCTTGCGGGCTTGCGCCTGGTCGCGCGCGTTGGGGTAGGAGATGTGCATGGACAGGTTGTACTTGTCGCTGGTCTTGCGCCAGTCGATCCAATAGAAGCCTTCCGGGGTGCGCAGGTCGCCTTCGCGCTGCTTGGCTCCTTTAGGCTGTTTACCCAAGGAGATGCGGTAGGACTTGAGGGTGTCGCCGCGACTGATCAGGTGCAGCTTGCGTTCGGATTTGACCACCAGCACTTTGTCGATGGTCTTGCCGTTAAGGGTCGGCGTGGTGTTGGCGTGGCCAGTCAGGGCAACGGTCAGGCAGAGTAGGGCGAACAACCAGCGCATCGTAATTCCCATGGATCAAAAGGCTTTCTTGTAATGTGCGCGCAAGGCTTCAAGCGGCTCGTTGCGGACCGGGTAGTGCTGCTCTCGGCGGTCTGCGAAGTAGCATTCTAAGGTACGCCCGATGGTCGGGAAAGCCAGCTCTGACCAGGGGATGTCCTGTTCGTGAAATAGCTGCACATCCAGGCTTTCTTCACCGGGGGCAAAGTCCAGGTCGACCAGTTCGGCGCGAAACAGCATATACACCTGATTGATGTGCGGCAGGTCGAACAGGGTATAGAGGCTCAGGCTGCGCACCCGCGCGCAGGCCTCTTCATGGGTTTCGCGGGCGGCGGCCTGCTCCAGGGTTTCGCCGTTCTCCATAAAGCCGGCCGGCAGGGTCCAGTAGCCACGCCGTGGCTCGATGGCACGGCGGCACAGCAGCACCTGCTCGCCCCACACAGGCAGGCAGCCGGCGATGATGCGCGGGTTTTGATAATGCACGGTCTGGCACTGCGCGCAGACGTGGCGCAGGCGGTTGTCGCCCTGCGGGATGATATGGCTGATCGCGCCGCCACAGTTGCTACAGAACTTCATGCCAGACCCTCGCTGCGTGTCAGCTATCTTGGCGCGCATTTCAGCTACTCGGCAAGCGGCCTGGTGGGTCGGGCTATCGAGCGCCTGAATGATTGCAGTCAGCGGCGCGGGGCTTGGGCCGTGCGCTGCTTTCGTGCCATGATCGAACGCAGAATAAAAGACTGAGAATCCCCATGCTGGATGAGTTGCTCCATCGCATGCGTGGCTATAGCCCGCACATTCTGCAGACCGACAAGCGCTACCCTGAGGCCGCAGTGCTGGTGCCCATCACCCGCAGCGACGAGCCGGAAGTGGTACTGACCTTGCGTGCCAGCGGTCTGTCTACCCACGGTGGTGAAGTGGCGTTTCCCGGTGGCCGGCGTGACCCGGAAGATGCCGACCTGATCGAGACCGCCCTGCGTGAGGCGGAAGAGGAAATCGGCTTGCCGCCAGGCCTGGTCGAGGTGGTCGGGCCGCTTAGCACCCTGGTGTCGCGCCACGGTATTCAGGTCACGCCCTATGTCGGGCTGGTACCGGACTTTGTCGAGTACAAGCCTAATGACGGTGAAATAGCGGCGGTGTTTGCCGTGCCGCTGGCGTTCTTTCGCGACGACCCGCGGGAAACCACCCACCGTATCGATTACCTGGGGCGCAGTTGGTATGTGCCGAGTTACCGTTATGGCGAATATAAAATCTGGGGGCTGACGGCGATCATGCTGGTCGAGTTGGTCAACCTGGCGTTCGACGATGTGCAAATTGATATGCACCAGCCGCCCGAGCACTTTATCAAGCTCACCTGAGCCTATGAGGAAGCATCCATGAAATACCGCCTGGGTTCGTCCCAAGTCGAGGCCCATGCCGACAGCTGGGTTGCACCGAATGCCACCCTGGTTGGCAAGGTCAAGCTGGAGCCGGGTACCAGCGTGTGGTTCAACGCCGTGCTGCGTGGCGACAACGAGCTGATTCATATCGGCGAGAACAGCAATGTGCAGGACGGCACCGTGATGCACACCGATATGGGCTTTCCACTGCATATCGGCACCGGCGTGACCATTGGCCACAACGCCATGTTGCACGGTTGCACGGTGGGCGATTACAGCCTGATCGGCATCAATGCGGTGATCCTCAATGGCGCGAAAATCGGCAAGTACTGCATCATCGGCGCCAACAGCCTGATTGGTGAAGGCAAAGAAATTCCTGATGGTTCGCTGGTGATGGGCTCGCCCGGCAAGGTGGTGCGTGAACTGACCGAGCCACAGAAAAAGATGCTCGAAGCCAGCGCCGCCCATTACGTGCACAACGCCCAGCGCTATGCCCGTGATCTGCAGGAGCAGGACGGCTGATGCAATCGCAGGAACGTCCCGTCGCCTCGCCCTGCGTGCATGTCTGCGCGCTGGACGATGAAGATATCTGTATCGGCTGCCAACGCTCGGTCGCTGAAATCACCCGCTGGAGCCTGATGGATAACGCTGAGCGCCGTGAGGTGCTGGTGCAGTGTCATGAGCGGGCCAAGGCCAAAGGCATTCTGCTGTAACTTTCTTGATCAGTTTGAGGATTCACCATGCCCCGTATCGGAACCCCTTTGTCGCCGAGCGCGACCCGTGTGCTGTTGTGTGGCTCAGGCGAGCTGGGCAAGGAAGTGGTGATCGAGTTTCAGCGTCTGGGCGTCGAGGTGATCGCCGTGGATCGCTACGCCAATGCGCCGGCCATGCAGGTGGCGCACCGCAGCCATGTGATCAATATGCTCGACGGTGACGCGCTGCGGGCGGTGATCGAGCTGGAGCAACCGCATTACATCGTCCCGGAAATCGAGGCGATTGCCACCGCGACCCTGGTCGAGCTGGAGAATGAAGGCTTTACCGTAATCCCCAGCGCCCGCGCCGCGCAGTTGACCATGAACCGCGAAGGTATCCGCCGTCTGGCCGCCGAAGAGCTGGGCCTGCCGACCTCGCCCTATCAGTTTGCCGACTCCTTTGAGCAGTGCCGCGCCGCAGTCGAGAGCATCGGCTTTCCCTGTCTGATCAAACCGATCATGAGTTCTTCGGGCAAGGGCCAGTCGGTGCTGAAAAGCCTGGATGATCTGCAAGCCGCCTGGGATTACGCCCAGGCCGGTGGCCGCGCGGGCAAGGGCCGAGTGATAGTCGAGGGCTTTATCGATTTCGACTATGAAATCGCCCTGCTTACCGTGCGCCATAGTGGCGGCACCACCTTCTGTGCGCCTGTTGGTCATCGTCAGGTCAAGGGTGACTATCAGGAATCCTGGCAGCCGCAGCCGATGAGTGCCAAGGCCCAGGCCGAAGCCGAGCGCATCGCCCTGGCGGTTACCGAGTCGCTGGGTGGGCGCGGGCTGTTTGGCGTCGAGCTATTCGTCAAAGGTGATCAGGTGTGGTTCTGCGAAATATCGCCGCGCCCGCACGACACTGGCCTGATCACCCTGATTTCCCAGGATCTGTCCGAGTTCGCCCTGCATGCGCGGGCGATTCTCGGCTTGCCGATTCCGGCCATCCGTCAGTTCGGCCCATCGGCTTCTGCGGTGATATTGGTCGAGGGCGAGTCGCAGCAGGTCAGCTTCGGCAATCTGGCGGCGGCTCTGGCTGAACCGGATACCGCTCTGCGCCTGTTCGGCAAGCCGGAAGTCAGCGGTCAGCGACGTATGGGTGTGGCGCTGGCTCGTGACGAGTCATTGCAGGCTGCGCGGGCCAAGGCCACGCGTGCGGCGCAGGCGGTCAAGGTCGAGTTGTGAATGCACTGCGTGCCTATGCCTGGTGGCTAGGGTTGCTGTTGTTGGCGCCGATTGCCTTGCCGCTAGCGCTGCGCACGCGCCGTAACACCCTTCGTTTACCGCCAGCGGCCGGGTTGTTGAGTGGCGTTGCAGGCGCGGACTTGCCGGGCGAGCCATTGCGCCTGCTGGTACTGGGTGAGTCGACCGTGGTTGGCGTGGGTGTGGATGAGCTGGACGCCGCGTTGGTCGGTCAACTGGCGACTGCTCTGGCTGCGCGTTGCGGTCACCCGGTTGCCTGGCGTGCCTGCGGCGAGAATGGCATTACCGCTGCGCAGGCTTATGAGCGGCTGTTGCCGCAGGTGCTCGATCAGCCCTTTGATCTGGCGCTGCTGGTGTTCGGCGTCAATGACACCACCCACCTGACCTCATTACCCCGTTGGGACGCCGCACTCGGCGGTATGGCTGAAGCGTTGGCCGCGCGCGGCGCTCGGGTGGCGTTTAGCAGTGTGCCGCCGCTGCAGCATTTCAGCGCCTTGCCCTGGCTGCTGCGGCGGTTGCTCGGGATGCGCGCAGGCTTGCTGGATGCGCGCTTGCGCCAGCTAGCGGCAAACCTGGGGGTAGGGCATCACGCGGTTGAGCTGGAGTTTTCCGCCGAGTACCTGGCGCGTGATGGTTATCACCCGTCAGGTCTAGGCTATCGCGTGTGGGCGCAGGGGCTGGCCGTCAGTCTTGCGCCGGCGGCTCGGCGTGCGCCTTAGGCTTGGTTTGCCAGGCGCGCACGCTTTTTACCCGGTTATCTGACGACTGCAGAATTTCCAGGCGATAAGGGCCGATTTTCAGGCACACGGCGCTGTCAGGGATGCTTTCCAGCGCCTCGGTCACCAGGCCGTTGAGGGTTTTTGGGCCATCGCAGGGCAGGTGCCAGTCCAGCGCCTTGTTGATTTCGCGAATATAGGCGGCGCCATCGATTACCTGGGTGCCATCTTCCTGGGGGTGAATATCCGGGCTGCGCAAGGTGTCCTGGTTGCTGAAGTCACCGACGATTTCTTCGAGGATGTCTTCCAGGGTAACGATGCCAATCACGTCGCCGTACTCATCGACGACGATGCCAATCCGGCGTTTCTGCTTCTGAAAGTTGATCAGCTGAGTCGACAGTGGCGTGCCTTCGGGTACGAAGTACGGCTCGTTGCAGGCGGCCAGTAGCGCTTCTTTGCTCAGCTCGTTGTGCGTCAGCAGTCGGGCAATCTGGCGCATATGCACGATGCCTTCGATCTGATTGATGTCGGTGCGGAACACCGGCAGGCGCGTGTGGGTGGTGTTGGTCAGCAGGCTTATGATGCTTTCAATATCGTCATCCAGGTTGATACCGGTGACTTCGTTGCGCGGAATCATGATGTCGTCCACCGTCACCCGCTCAAGGTCGAGGATGCCAAGCAGCATGTTCTGGCGATTCTTCGGCATGCCGGCGCCAGATTCACGCACCACGCTGCGCAGCTCTTCGGTGGACAGGCTGTCGCTGCTTTTGCTGGTGGGGTCGACGCCCAGCAGCCTGAGCAGGCCATTGGTGATCCAGCCGAGCAGCACCACCAGTGGATAGAACAGCTTAAGCAGTACCAGCAGAGGCAGGCTGAATGGGTAGGCGACCCGCTCCGGGTGCAGGGCTGCCAGGGTCTTGGGGGTGATTTCACCGAAGATCAGCAGCGCCAGGGTCAGGCCGATTGTCGCGATGGCAATTCCGGCTTCGCCCCAGAGTTTGATGGCCAGCACCGTGGCGATGGCGGAGGCGAGAATATTGACGAAGTTGTTGCCGATCAGGATGGTGCCGAGCAGGCGGTCCGGGCGGCTGAGTAGCGCGCTGACACGCTTTGCCCCGCGGTGACCTTCTTTGGTCAGGTGCTTGAGGCGATAACGATTGAGGCTGAGGATGCCGGTTTCCGAGCTGGAAAAGAACGCTGAGCAGAGCAGCAGAAAGATCAGCAGGCCGAACAGGAAGCCGGGGTGTGCGTTTTCCACGGAAGGGGTCTCAGATATGCAGGATAAATTCGCGAACCAGCTTGCTGCCGAAGTAGGCCAGCATCAGCAGGCAGAAGCCCGCCAGGGTCCAGCGAATGGCTTTGTGGCCACGCCAGCCGAGTTGGTGGCGGCCCCACAACAGCACGGCAAATACCACCCAGGCAAAGCACGAGAGGATGGTTTTATGCGCCAGGTGCTGGGCAAACAGATCGCTGATAAACAGCGCGCCAGATAGCAGTGAAAGCGACAGCAGCGCCCAGCCAGCCCAGAGGAAGCCAAACAGCAGGCTTTCCATGGTTTGCAGGGGCGGGAAGTTCTTGATCAGCCCCGATGGGTGCTTGTGCTTGAGTTGATGGTCCTGCAGCAGCAGGAGCAGCGACTGGAACACCGCAATCGTCAGCATGCCGTAGGCCGTGATTGACAGCAGGATATGCGCCAGGATGCCGGGCGCTTCATCAATGGCCTGGGTGGTGCCGCTGGGCATAAATTCGGCGAGTAGCACGGTGATAAAGCCCAGGGGAAACAGCAGCAACAGCAGGTTTTCCACCGGGATGCGCGTGCAGGCCAGCAGCGTCAGCAGAATTACGGCAGCAGCAATCAGGCTAGCGGCCTTGAAGAAGTCCAGCGACAAACCGCTGGCATCGAACATCTGCAGAAACAGGCTGCTGCCGTGCAGCAGCAGCGCCAGTGTGCCGAGTGCAATCAGCAGGCGCTTGTTGGATGTGCTGCGCTGTTGCAGGCGCAGGCCTTGATAGAGTGCGGCTCCGGCGTAGAGGCAGGCAGCGGCGAGGCTGGGTAGCAGAGGGTGCATAAATCCTTGTCAGGCAAACCCGAAAGGCGGCCAGTGTGGCATACAACCCGTGCGCCACGAAAGCGTCTGGCGGTGTCGGTGCCTTGCAGTCTTCGCTATAATCCGCCACCTGTTGCAAGCCCACCCTCGGCTCGACTGAGCCTGAAAGGAACGCGCATGTTCGAAAATCTGACTGACCGCCTCTCGCAGACCCTGCGAAATGTCACTGGCAAAGCCAAGCTGAGCGAAGACAACATCAAGGACACCTTGCGTGAAGTGCGCATGGCCTTGCTTGAGGCTGACGTTGCCCTGCCGGTGGTCAAGGACTTCGTTAATAAGGTCAAGGATCGCGCGGTCGGCACCGAAGTGTCGAAGAGCCTGACCCCGGGCCAGGCGTTCGTGAAGATCGTCCGCGCCGAACTCGAAGAGCTGATGGGCGCGGCCAACGAAGACCTGGCGCTGAATGCTGTGCCGCCAGCCGTGGTGCTGATGGCCGGTCTGCAAGGGGCGGGTAAGACCACTACCGTCGGTAAGCTGGCGCGCTTTCTTAAAGAGCGCAAGAAGAAGACCGTGATGGTGGTGTCTGCCGACGTTTACCGTCCGGCGGCGATCAAGCAGCTGGAAACCCTGGCCAATGATATTGGCGTGACCTTCTTTCCCTCCGATCTCAGCCAGAAGCCGGTTGATATTGCGGAAGCGGCGATCAAGGAAGCCAAGCTCAAGTTTATTGATGTAGTGATCGTCGATACCGCCGGTCGTCTGGCCATCGATGCCGAGATGATGGCGGAGATCCAGGCGCTGCACGCGGCGATCAAACCGGTCGAAACCCTGTTCGTGGTCGACGCCATGACCGGCCAGGATGCTGCCAACACCGCCAAGGCCTTTAATGATGCGCTGCCGCTGACTGGCGTGGTGCTGACCAAGGTCGACGGTGATGCGCGCGGCGGTGCGGCGTTGTCGGTGCGGGCGATTACCGGCAAGCCGATCAAGTTTATCGGTATGGGCGAGAAGACCGAGGCGCTTGAGCCTTTCCACCCGGACCGGATTGCCTCGCGCATTCTCGGTATGGGCGACGTACTCAGTCTGATCGAGCAGGCCGAGCAGACCCTGGATCGCGAGAAAGCCGAGAAACTCACCAAAAAGCTGAAGAAGGGCAAGGGCTTCGACCTCGAAGACTTTCGTGATCAGCTGCAACAAATGAAGAACATGGGCGGCCTTGGCGGCCTGATGGACAAGCTGCCGCAGATGGGCGGCGTCAATCTGGCGCAGATGGGCAATGCCCAAGGCGCGGCCGAGAAGCAGTTCAAACAGATGGAGGCGATCATCAACTCGATGACTCCTCAGGAACGCCGCGACCCGGAAATCATCAGCGGCTCGCGCAAGCGCCGCATCGCCATGGGTTCCGGTACCCAGGTGCAGGATATTGGTCGTCTGATCAAGCAGCACAAGCAGATGCAAAAGATGATGAAGAAATTCACTGCCAAAGGCGGTATGGCCAAGATGATGCGCGGCATGGGCGGGATGATGCCGGGCGGTCTGCCGAAAATGTAAGGAATCCGCGTCGGCAGCAATGTCGGCGCAAACCCCGCTGAGTTGGCGGGTGTTTACAGTAAACCCGCCTTTCGCGGGAGCTGATTGGCCGGTTTGGACCGCGGCCCTCTGGCAAATCTTGCTTGCACGGCCTCATGCGCCTGAAAAAGCCATTTGCAAAAATCCGGATATTCCTTAGAATATGCGGCCTTTCGGGCACCCATGCCCGCTGTGCATTTAGATTTGCAGCACCGACTACAGGAACTATGTTCACATGCTAACGATTCGTCTTGCCCTTGGCGGCTCCAAAAAGCGCCCGTTCTACAAAATCAACGTGACCGACAGCCGTAACCCACGCGACGGTTCGCATAAAGAAGAAATCGGTTTCTTCAACCCGATCGCTCGTGGTCAGGAAGTTCGTCTGTCCGTGAAGCAAGATCGCCTGGCCCATTGGCTGAGCGTTGGCGCACAGCCTTCTGATCGTGTTGCTCAGTTGTTGAAGGACGCTGCTAAGGCTGCGGCCTAAGCAATATGAGTGCGACGCCTGTTTCTACCGATGATTTGATCGTTATCGGCAAGATCTACTCTGTACATGGCGTTCGCGGTGAAGTGAAGGTGTATTCCTTTACTGATCCTGTTGCAAACCTGTTGCAGTACAAGTCCTGGACGCTTAGGCGCGAAGGCAGTGTCAAACAGGTAGAGCTGGTCAGCGGACGCGGGAGTGATAAGTTCCTGGTCGCGAAGCTCAAGGGTCTTGATGATCGTGAAGAAGCGCGTCTTCTCGCCGGTTATGAGATCTGTGTGCCGCGCAACCTGTTCCCTGAATTGGCTGACGGCGAGTACTACTGGTACCAGTTGGAAGGTCTCAAGGTTATTGATCAGGCAGGGCAATTGCTCGGCAAGATTGATCACCTGCTAGAAACCGGTGCCAACGATGTGATGGTGGTCAAACCCTGCACCGACAGCCTGGATGATCGTGAGCGCCTGTTGCCCTATACCGAGCAATGCGTGTTGTCGATTGATCTGAGTGCTGGCGAAATGCGGGTCGACTGGGATGCGGACTTCTAAGCCTGATGCCAAATCTGCGCGTTGAAGTCATTACGCTGTTCCCGGAAATGTTTGCCGCTATCAGCGAATACGGCATTACCAGCCGAGCGGTGAAGCAGGGTTTGTTGCAATTGACCTGCTGGAACCCGCGTAGCTACACCACAGACCGTCACCACACCGTGGATGATCGGCCTTTTGGCGGTGGCCCAGGCATGGTGATGAAGATCAAGCCGCTTGAAGATGCTTTGCTTGAAGCGAAGCACGCTGCAGGTGGTGCGGCCAAGGTGATTTACCTGTCGCCGCAAGGTCGCCAGCTGACGCAGTCAGCAGTACGCGAACTGGTCAATGAGGATGCGTTAATCCTGATTGCCGGCCGCTACGAAGGCATTGATGAGCGCTTTATTGAGGCGCATGTCGATGAAGAATGGTCGATTGGGGACTACGTCCTGTCTGGCGGTGAGCTGCCGGCCATGGTGCTGATCGACGCGGTAACGCGCCTTTTGCCTGGTGCATTGGGTCATGCAGATTCGGCCGAGGAAGACTCCTTTACGGATGGCTTGCTCGACTGCCCGCACTACACCCGCCCGGAGGTGTATGCGGATAAACGTGTTCCCGACGTGTTGCTTAGTGGCAACCACGAACACATCCGGCGCTGGCGTTTGCAGCAGTCCCTTGGTCGGACCTACGAACGACGCGCCGATCTTCTGGAAAGCCGCTCGCTTTCTGGAGAAGAGAAGAAGCTGCTGGAGGAATACGTCCGCCAGCGGGACGATAGTTAATGTATCGATGACCGGCCGAGGCCTGTCTTAGGAGCGCAGCATGACCAACAAGATTATTCAGCAGCTCGAAGCTGAGCAGATGGGCAAAGAGATCCCGACTTTCGCACCGGGTGACACTATTGTTGTCCAGGTTAAAGTGAAAGAAGGCGACCGTCAGCGTCTGCAGGCTTTCGAAGGCGTGGTAATCGCCAAGCGTAACCGTGGTCTGAACAGTGCTTTCACTGTTCGTAAGATCTCCAACGGTGTTGGCGTTGAGCGTACTTTCCAGACCTACAGCCCGCTGGTTGACAGCCTGGCCGTTAAGCGTCGCGGTGACGTACGTAAAGCCAAGCTGTACTACCTGCGTGACCTGTCCGGTAAGGCAGCACGTATCAAGGAAAAACTGGGCTAAGTCTCGGCTTTCCAATAAAAAAGCAGCCTTCGGGCTGCTTTTTTCGTTTCTGCGTTTCGATTATCGGGTGCGGTTAACGAAGGCTGATCTTCAGCGAAGCTTGCGACAGGTCGATGTCATGCAGGCTCAGGCTGCCCATGCTCTGGCCCTGGGGGGCGCCGGCGACGCGGATATTGTCGAAGCGCAGCTCGCCAATCGAGCTGGGCAGGCGCACGTTCACCGAGCCGTCGGCGTTGATCACTGAGGTCAATTTGCTGGTGTCGTACTGCACATCCTTCATCGAGGTTTCCGCCTCAAGGCTGCTCAGCACTGGCATCACCAGTTTGCTCAGTTGGCCGACGGTGCCCAGGCCATCACCGCTGCCGGCTTGGAGAAACAGGCCTTGCAGCACATCATCCAGGCCTTGGGCGCTGACATTGCTCAATTCCATGTCGCTCAGGGGGCGTAGGCCGCGCGGTGTTTGTTCCTGGCTGATGGCGTTGGGCGCGTTTTTCGGGGCGTCGGCGCTGGCGATCTGGAAGGGGCTGAGCAGCGCTGCAACCAGGGTGGCGGCCAGGCGCAGGTTGTTCTGTTTGCTGAGGGCCTTTTTCAGCTGGCGTTCGGTTAGCCAGCCTTGCTCGATCAGTGTCTCGCCCAGGCGTTTGTGGTTGGTCAGTTGCAGTTGAATGGCAGCATCCAGCTGGCCGCGGTTAATCAGTCCTTTGTTGATCAGAATCTGACCAAGACGTGAATGCTGTTGGCTGGACATGCGTGGGCACCGTTGTGCTGTAGTGGCGTGATGCAATCATGGTCTGCAAATGGCGCTCTGTCACCCTCCCAAAGATAGGGTGACGGCGGCTTTTCCTATTGCTCTCGCCACCGCTGGTCGGTTGTTTGTCGACCATTCGACGCGATGTTGTGTTCGTATGCTTAGCGCTGGCCCATGGCGCTGCGCTCGTAGACACTATCGGGCGTATCGTTTGAGGTTTCTTGATGCCAGCTATCGATCATCCGCTGATTGACCGTTTTCTTGAGTCGTTATGGTTGGAAAAGGGCTTGTCGGCCCACACGCGCGCTGCCTACCGCAGTGATCTAGCGCTGTTCAATGGCTGGCTGCAGGTGCGTGATGTGCAGCTGCCGGATGCGGGGCGTGAGCTGATTCTCGATCACCTGGCCTGGCGCCTGAATGAGGGCTACAAGGCGCGCTCTACCGCGCGCCTGCTCTCGGGCTTGCGCGGTTTCTACCGGTTTCTTCTGCGTGAACAGCTGATCAGTCGTGACCCGACCCTGCAGGTGGATTTGCCACAGCTGGGGCGGCCGCTGCCCAAGTCGCTGTCCGAAGCCGATGTCGAGGCCTTGCTGGCCGCTCCCGAGCTGGATGACCCGATTGGTCTGCGCGACCGGGCGATGCTTGAGGTGCTGTATGCCTGCGGTCTGCGTGTCAGTGAGTTGATTGGCTTGACGCTGGAGCAGGTCAATCTGCGTCAGGGTGTGCTGCGCGTCTTCGGCAAGGGCAGCAAGGAGCGCCTGGTGCCGCTAGGTGAAGAGGCGATTGCCTGGATCGAGCGCTACAGCAAGGAGGCGCGGCCGTTTCTGCTGGATGGCAAGCCCAGTGATGTGCTGTTTCCCAGCCTGCGTGGCGAGCAGATGACTCGGCAAACCTTCTGGTATCGCATCAAACACCAGGCCAAGGTGGCGGGGATTGCCAAGAGCCTGTCGCCGCATACCCTGCGCCATGCCTTTGCCACGCACCTGCTCAATCACGGCGCCGATTTGCGCGTGGTGCAGATGCTGTTGGGGCACAGCGATCTGTCGACCACGCAGATCTACACCCATGTTGCCCGCGCGCGGCTGCAGGAGTTGCATGCGCAGCACCACCCGCGAGGCTGAGAACGCCGTCCAGCCTGCGATGGTCGGTCTCTGTGGGCTTCTATGGTAGGCTGCGTGCATCTTTTGTTGGGTCGTTTTCTGCCGGGAGTTTGTATGCGTTTTAACCGCATTGTTGTTGCATTGGCCTTGGGTCTGGCCAGCAGCGTGGGCGTTGCCGCCGATGCCGATCAGGCTATCCGCAATAGCCTCAAAGCTATCGATCCGGCTCTGCCGATTGAGGCAATTGCCGAAAGTCCGATGCCTGGCGTTTATCAGGTCGAGCTGGCCGGTGGTCGGCAGCTGTACACCAGCGCTGACGGCCAGTTCCTGCTGCAGGGTTACCTGTTTCAGGTCAAGGACGGTAAGCCGGTGAACCTGACCGAGGCCGCTGAGAGCAAGGGCGTGGTCAAGCTGCTGGACGCCATTCCTGCCGCGGAAATGGTGGTGTTTGCGCCCAAGCAGCCGAAAACCCATATCACCGTATTCACCGACACCGATTGCGGTTATTGCCAGAAGCTGCACAGCGAAGTGCCTGAGCTCAATCGTCTCGGCGTTGAGGTGCGTTACCTGGCCTTCCCGCGTCAGGGCCTGGAAAGTGCTGCGGCCAGAGAGCTGTCGAATGTCTGGTGCGCCAAGGACCAGCAGGACGCCATGAACCGCGCAAAAAGCCGCCAGGGCGTGGCAGATGCGCAGTGCAACAGCCCGGTTGCCAAGCAGTACGCGCTGGGGCAGATGATCGGGGTTAGCGGTACGCCGGCCATCGTCTTGGCCAATGGCAAGATCATTCCCGGCTATCAACCAGCACCGCAGCTGGCGAAAATAGCCCTGGAATCCAAGTGATCTGAGGCGCGCGCCTGATTGACTAATAAACAGCCGCTTCGTATGGTGCGGCTCTTTTTCTACGGCCGGGGCTTGCTCCGGCCGTTTTACGCAGTGCAGATGGGGAGTTCAGTGTGAAACCGGTGAAAGTAGGCATCTGTGGGCTGGGTACCGTCGGTGGCGGTACGTTGAATGTACTCAAGCGAAATGCCGAGGAAATTACCCGGCGCGCAGGGCGTGGTATTGAAGTTGCCCAGATTGCCATTCGCTCGCCCAAGCCGCAGTACGACACCACCGGTATTAGCCTGACCAGCGATGTGTTTGAGCTGGTGAACAACCCTGAGATCGATATCGTTATCGAGCTGATTGGCGGTTACACCCTGGCCAAGGAGCTGGTGCTCAAGGCCATCGAGAACGGCAAGCATGTGGTCACCGCCAACAAGGCGCTGATCGCCGTGCACGGCAATGAAATTTTCGCCAAGGCCCGCGAAAAGGGCGTGATCGTCGCCTTTGAAGCCGCTGTTGCTGGCGGTATCCCGGTGATCAAGGCGATTCGTGAAGGCCTGGCGGCCAATCGCATCAACTGGCTGGCCGGGATCATCAACGGTACTGGCAACTTTATCCTCAGTGAAATGCGCGAGAAGGGTCGCACCTTTGACGACGTGCTGGCCGAAGCGCAGGCGCTGGGTTATGCCGAGGCCGATCCGACCTTCGACGTCGAAGGCATCGACGCCGCGCACAAGCTGACCATCCTGGCGTCTATCGCCTTTGGTATTCCGCTGCAGTTCGACAAGGCCTACACCGAAGGCATCACCAAGCTGACCACCGCTGACGTGAACTACGCCGAAGCACTTGGCTATCGCATCAAGCACCTCGGTGTGGCGCGCCGCACCGACGCTGGCATCGAACTGCGTGTACACCCGACGCTGATCCCGGCGGATCGCCTGATTGCCAACGTCAATGGCGTGATGAACGCGGTGATGGTCAATGGCGACGCTGCTGGCAGCACCTTGTTCTACGGCGCTGGCGCCGGCATGGAGCCGACCGCGTCCTCGGTCATCGCCGATCTGGTTGATGTGGTTCGCGCGCTGACGGCCGATCCGACCAACCGCGTGCCACACCTGGCCTTCCAGCCGGACTCGCTGTCCGATCACCCGATTCTGCCGATCGAAGCCTGCGAGAGTGCCTATTACCTGCGCATCCAGGCCAAGGATCATCCGGGCGTACTGGCCCAGGTGGCGAGCATTCTGTCGGCGCGCGGGATCAATATCGAGTCGATCATGCAGAAGGAAGTCGAGGAGCAGGATGGCCTGGTGCCGATGATTCTGGTCACTCATCGCGTGGTCGAAGCGCAGATCAACGAGGCGATCAGTGCCCTTGAGGCGCTCGAAGATGTGGTTGGCAGCGTTGTGCGTATCCGCGTCGAGCAGTTGAACTAATCAGCCTCTGGCCGCAGGCAGCTGCGGCTTTTAAAGATTCAACCGAAGGTTTGCCCTTATGCGCTATATCAGTACCCGTGGCCAGGCACCGGCCCTGAATTTCGAAGATGTGCTGCTCGCTGGCCTGGCCAGCGATGGCGGCCTGTATGTGCCGGAAAACCTGCCGCGCTTTACCCAGGAAGAAATCGCCTCCTGGGCTGGCCTGCCGTACCACGAGCTGGCCTTCCGGGTGATGCGCCCGTTTGTCACCGGCAGCATTCCGGATGCCGACTTCAAAAAGATCCTCGAAGAAACCTACGGTGTATTCGCCCATAGCGCTGTCGCCCCGTTGCGTCAGCTGAACGGCAACGAGTGGGTGCTGGAACTGTTCCACGGCCCGACCCTGGCCTTCAAGGACTTCGCCCTGCAGTTGCTTGGCCGTTTGCTCGATTACGTGCTTGCCAAGCGCAACGAGCGCGTTGTGATCATGGGCGCCACCTCTGGTGATACCGGTTCGGCGGCCATCGAGGGCTGCAAGGCCTGCGACAACGTCGACATCTTTATCATGCACCCGCACAACCGCGTGTCCGAAGTGCAGCGCCGGCAGATGACCACCATCCTCGGCGACAACATCCATAACATCGCCATCGAAGGCAACTTCGATGACTGCCAGGAAATGGTCAAGGACAGCTTCGCTGATCAGGGCTTCCTCAAGGGCACGCGTCTGGTGGCGGTCAATTCGATCAACTGGGCGCGGATCATGGCCCAGATCGTTTACTACTTCCACGCGGCCCTGCAGCTCGGCGGGCCTGCACGCTCCATCGCGTTCTCGGTGCCGACTGGCAACTTCGGCGATATTTTCGCCGGTTACCTGGCGCGCAATATGGGTCTGCCGATCAGCCAGCTGATCGTTGCGACCAACCGTAACGACATCCTGCACCGCTTTATGAGCGGCAATCAGTACGTGAAGGACACCCTGCACCCGACCCTGTCGCCGTCCATGGATATCATGGTCTCGTCGAACTTCGAGCGCCTGCTGTTTGACCTGCACGGTCGCAACGGCGCGGCGATTGCCGAGTTGATGGCCACCTTCAAGCAGGGCGGCGGCTTCAGCGTTGATCAGGATCGTTGGACCGAAGCACGCAAGCTGTTCGACTCCCTCGCCGTGGATGATGCGCAGACCTGCGAAACCATCACCGAGGTGTTCAACGAGTGCGGTGAGCTGCTCGACCCGCACACCGCGATTGGCGTGCGTGCCGCCCGTGAATGCCGTCGTAGCCTGGCGACGCCGATGGTCATCCTGGGCACCGCGCATCCGGTGAAATTCCCGGAAGCCGTTGAGAAGGCTGGCGTAGGCCAGGCGCCGGCGTTGCCGGCGCACCTGGCGGATCTGTTCGAGCGTGAAGAGCGCTGCACGGTACTGGCCAATGATCTGAAAACCGTACAGAGCTTTGTGGCTCAGCACGGCAATCGCGGCAAGCCGCTGTAAGCCTGGCGCTGGTCAATAAAGCCGGTACCCGCAAGGGGCCGGCTTTTTTTGTGGCTATGCTCTGGGAAGGTTGCTGGAGCGGGGTGTGTGATGGCTGAGTTTGATCAGGGTTTACCAGTGGAGGTGGTGGCGGCACTTGAGCGCGGGCAGAAAATCGAGGCGATCAAGCTGCTGCGCGAGCTCAGGGGGATGGGTTTGAAAGAGGCCAAGGATGCCGTGGATGGCTACACGTCTGAGCGACGGGCGGGCGGTGTATCGGTGGTGCAGTCTGGTGGGCATGGCGGTATCTTCTGGTTGTTGGGTTTGCTCGTGCTGGGTGCTGCAGTCGCCTGGTGGTCTGGCGCGTTTTAGCGGCAGTGTGTTGTGCAGTAGAGGTAGTCGGGTGAAGTGGTTGATCAAGGCGGTTGTGTTGCTGTGCGGTATCTATTTCCAGGCTGGCGCTTACGCCGCCACCTTTGAAGTCGGCTTTTATAACTACCCGCCGATGATGATCGAGCAGGGTAAGACCGGTATCTATCAGGATATCTTCGATGAGCTAGGCAAGCTCACGGGCGACACCTTCAGCGTGCAGTACTACCCCTATCCGCGTATTGGCCTGCTGTTCAACGGCGGGCAGCTCGATATCGAGCCGGGTGTTTATCCGGGGTGGGTGCAGGGGCAATCGACGCCTGGGGTGTTTTCGGTGCCGTTTGGCAAGGTTGTCGATGTCATGGTGTTTGCTCCGGGTAAAGCTTTCCCGGTGTCGCGGCCTGAGGATTTGCGCGGCAAGTCAGTGGGGTTGGTGCGGGGCTATGCCTACCCTGACCTGCGTGCGTTGATCGAGGCGGGGCAGCTTGATCGGCGCAATGCGCTGAATGAAGCGCAGTTGCTGGAAATGTTGGCCAAGTCGCGGTTCGATCAAATTGTGGTCAACAAGGCGATTGCCCAATACAGTCTGGTCAAGAATCCGGAGTACCGTCACCTCGAAATCGGCGACGTGATGAGCTCTTTCGATGTCAGCATGCGCATTCATCCTCGCCACGAAGCCTGGTTGGATAAGCTCGATGCGGCCATTTTGATGCTCAAGCGGCGCGGGGTTATTGAGGGGATCTACGCCAAATATGGCGTTCACCTTTAGCGGAGTGGTTGATCAGATGGCGCCCTCACTGCGCAATTGGGCGATCTGTTCACCGCTGTAGCCCAGCCCGCTCAGCACCTGTTCATTGTGCTCGCCCAGCTCCGGGCCGACCCAGTTCACTTCACCCGGTGTGTCGCTGAGTTTGGGTACGATGCCGGGCATCTTGAAGGCTTTGCCGTCTGGCAGCTTGGCCGACAGAAGCATTTCTCGGGCGAGAAATTGCGGGTCATGGAACATGTCCTCGGCGCTGAAAATGCGGCTGGCAGGCACCTCGGCCTGGTTCAGTGCATCGAGCACCTGCTGCAGCGGCAATGAGCCGACCCAGCGATCAATCACGCCATACAGCTCGTCGCGACGCGCATCACGGCCGTCATTGCTGGCCAAGGTCGCGTCGTCGGCCAGGTCCTGGCGGCCGATGGCCTGCATAAAGCGCTTGAAGATCGCATCACCGTTGGCGCCGATCTGGATATGTTTGCCGTCGCTGCTGGTGTGAATCGAGGAGGGGGTGATGCCGGGCATGATGTTGCCAGTGCGCTCGCGGATAAATCCGAACACATCGAACTCCGGCACCATGGACTCCATCATGGCGAAGATCGCCTCATACAGCGCCACGTCGACCACCTGGCCGCAGCCGCCGTTCACTTCACGATGACGCAGCGCCATCAATGCGCCGATCACGCCCCACAACGCAGCAATCGAGTCGCCAATGCTGATGCCGGTGCGCACCGGCGGGCGGTCCTCGAAGCCGGTGATATAACGCAGTCCGCCCATGGATTCGCCCACCGCGCCGAAACCCGGCTGATCCTTCATCGGGCCTGTTTGACCGAAGCCCGACAGACGCACCATCACCAATTTAGGGTTCAGTGCATGCAGCGCGTCCCAGCCCAGGCCAAGTTTCTCCAGCACGCCGGGGCGGAAGTTCTCAATAAGAATGTCGGTCTCGCTGAGCAGCTTCTTCAGCACCTCACGCCCGGCCTCGTGCTTGAGGTTAAGGGTGATCGACTGCTTGTTGCGCGCCTGCACAAACCACCACAGCGAAGTGCCCTCATACAGCTTGCGCCACTTGCGCAGCGGGTCGCCGCCGTCCGGTGACTCGACCTTGATCACCTCGGCGCCAAACTCCGCGCAGATGCGCGAGGCAAACGGGCCGGCGATCAGGGTGCCGAGCTCAATCACTTTCAGGCCGGCGAGGGGTTTGTTGGCTGTGCTCATAAGGGCTTCCGTTGGGCGTTAGGCTGGCCAAGGCTATTCGATTGTGAGGTGCTGCGTCATATTTCAATGCTCGCTATCGGCCGCTGCGGCTGCGATGGGGTTGGCAGATTTAGCTGTTTAGTTGGCCGCTGATATGGCGTTAAATTGCTGCCACGAACGGATGCTCGGTATTGCTGGCCCTGGATGGTTCCCCTCCTGCGACTTTTCCCTGTGTGTTCTCTGTGGCGCTGCTCTTGAGCGGTTCGCTTGTGCTCGCCTGAGAATCAACAAACATGCGCTTTAAAATATTACATGTGATGTGTTGATTCATTACATGTGTAGGTCTAGTCTGCGTTCATGGAAAGCAAATCATCAGCCCATTACCAGCGTCTCTTCCGTCAACGTCTGCGCGAGCAGGGATTGGTGAAAAAAGAGGTCTGGATACTGCCAGAGCATGCCCCGCTGCTTATGGCATTCGAGCGGAAACTTCGCCAGCCGCACTCAGTAAAGCTGGCTTCAATGGAAAAGGAGGAGGGTATGAGCATGCCGCAGGTTTGGACTGCACAGGCTTTATACGATGCACTGTCGGCTGTTGAGCTATTCAAGGGCGGGCAGGCGAGCATCGAGCTGATTCAGAGCTCGGATGCCAGCTTGCACGTGACCATGCACGACTATGGCGATCTGCCTTTGTTTGTCGCCGTATTTGGCGAGCAGATCGTGGTCGAGGGCCTGCTGTGGCCTGCCGCCGATGTGCGCGACAGTGCGGCGTTCAACGAGCAGGTGCTGCGTACCCACAAGCTGTTTCCACTGTCCTCTATCGGTCTGGAAACCCTGCCGGACGGTCAGCCTTGCTACACCATGTTTGGTGCGCTGAGCTCGGCGTCGACCTTGACCGATGTGGTGTTCGAGATTGAATTGCTGGCCGACAACGTGATCAAGGCCACCGAAGCCTATGAAGGCTTCCTCAAAGCCGACGCTAAGGAGTGATGCTATGAACGTCTGGAGCAAATTGCTGACGGCGCTGCGGGGCGGCGCCAATGAAGTGGGTGAGGCCGTGGTAGATGGTCAGGCGCTGCGTATTCTCGATCAGGAGATTCGCGATGCCGATCTAGAGCTGCGCAAGTCCAAGGAAGCCTTGGCTGAGATTATGGCCAAACAGAAACTGGCCAGTGATCGACTGGGCAAGAGCACGGCGAAGATCGCCGAGTATGAGCAGTACGCGCTCAAGGCTCTGGATGCAGGCAATGAAACCCTGGCCAAGGAAGTCGCCGAGAAGATCGCCAATCTGGAAACCGAACAGGCCAGCGACCGTGAACAGGCCGATGGTTTTGCGGCCAGCGTGGCGCAGTTGCGCAAGGCCGTGACTCAGGCGGAAGGGCATATCAAGCGCCTGAAACAACAGGTCGATACGGTCAAGGCCACGGAGAGCGTGCAGAAAGCGCAGATGGCCGTGGCGCAGCGCTATGGCGGTTCGCAGGCCAAGTTGCATACCGCCGTCGAGTCGCTGGAGCGCATCAAGCTCAAACAGGCCGAGCGTGCAGCCATGATGGAAGCCAATGCAGAGCTGGCCGCCACCAACGCGCCGGATGACGCCCTGGAGGTCAAACTGCGGGCTGCCGGTATTGTGCCGGACAACGCCAGTGCTGATAGCGTGCTGGCACGTCTGAAGAGTAAGGCCAAGCCAGAAGCCTAAACGGCCAATGCGGGGGCTGCGGCTGCCGCTTCTTCGACTAGCAGGATGTAAAGAAGATGGAGCTATTTATACAGACCGCGCTGTCGTTCCCCGTGGTGCTGCTCAGTTTTGCACTCTGCGTGGCGATTCTGTATTGGCTGGTCGCAGCCATGGGGATTGTCGATGTCGATCTGTTGGATATCGAAGTCGACTCGTCGCTGGAAAACCACGCGTTGCAGCCCGAAGGCCTGGCCGGTTTGTTACTCAAGCTGGGCCTCAATGGCGTGCCGGTGACGTTGATTCTCACCCTGCTGTTCTTTTTTGCCTGGTTCCTCTGCTATTTCGCCGAGCTGTTCTTGTTGCGCTTTCTGCCTTTGGGCATTTTGCGTTACCCCCTGGGTTTGCTGGTGATCGCCGCTGCGTTGATCGCCGTGGTGCCCGTGGTGAGCCTGTTGGTGCGGCCCTTGCGCCCGCTGTTTCTCAAGCTGGAGGCCACCAGCAGCAAGTCCGTACTCGGGCAGGTGGCCATCGTGCGCAGTGGTCGGATAACGTCCACGCAGGGTGAGGCGACGCTTGAAGATGGCGGTGCCGGGCTGATTTTGCGTGTACGTGCCGATGAGGCGCAGGGATTCAAACGTGGCGACCGCGTGGTGTTGCTGGAGTACCTGGAGGCCGAACACGCCTATCGGGTGATTACCGAAGACGAGTTCAAGGGCATCTAGCCCGTTTATCAAAGGAGATTGATTGTAATGAGCCTCGAGCTGCTAATGCCTTTTCTGACCGGTGTAGGTCTGTTTTTCCTGGTTATTTTTGGCTTTTTCGTCCTGTTCAAAGCCTTCTATATCAAGGTGCCGCAGGGCACTGCGCTGATCGTCAACGACATGTCGTCGACGCCCAAGGTGCATTTCACCGGTGCCCTGGTATACCCGGTGATCAACCTCAAGGAGTTTATGAAGATCTCCTTGATCACCCTGGAAGTGGACCGCCGTGCCAAAGACGGGCTGATCTGCCGCGACAATATGCGCGCCGACATCACCGTGGCCTTCTACCTGCGGGTTAACGAAACCCAGCAGGACGTGCTCAAAGTGGCCAAGGCCATCGGCGTGGAGCGCGCGTCTGACCGTTCAGCGGTCAATGAGCTGTTCAACGCCAAGTTCTCCGAAGCGCTGAAAACCGTTGGTAAGCAGTTCGATTTCGTCCAGCTGTTTGAGAACCGCCAGGATTTCCGCGACCGTATCGTCGAGGTGATCGGCAACGACCTTAACGGCTATGTGCTGGAAGACGTGGCCATCGACTACCTGGAGCAAACCTCCAAGGCGTCGCTCGATCCGAGCAATATTCTCGATGCCCAGGGCATCCGCAAGATCACCGAGCTGACCGCCGCACAGAACGTCATCACCAACGAGCTGGAGCGCAACGAAGAGCTGGCGATCAAGAAAAAGAACGTTGAAACACGTGAGGCCACACTGTCCCTGGAACGCCAGGAAGCCGATGCGGTTGCTCGGCAGAAGCGCGAGATCGAAACCATCCGCGCCCGCGAGCAGGCCGAAACCCTCAAGGTGCAGGAAGAAGAGCGCCTGAAGTCCGAGCAAGCACGCATCCACACCCAGCAGGAGCTGGATATTCGCGCCGAGAACCATCAGCGCGAAGTCGAAGTGGCGCAGCAGAACCGCCAGCGTGCGGTGGTGATCGAGGTTGAAAAAGTCACCCGCGCCAAGGACCTGGAAATCGTTTCCCGCGAACGCGAAGTCGAGCTGCAGCGCATCGAGAAAGAAAAAGCCCTGGAAGTCGAGCGCAAGAATATCGCCGGGGTGATCCGCGAGCGCGTAGCGGTCGAGAAGACCGTGGCTCAGGAAGAAGAACGCATCAAGGAAGTGCGTGAAGTGTCTGAAGCCGACCGCGCCAAGCAGGTCATGGTGCTCAATGCCCAGGCCGAAGCCGAGCAGGAGCTGGTGCGCCAGGTCAAACAGGCCGAAGCCGACGAAACTCGTTCCCAGCACAAGGCCGTAGAAATCAACAACCTGGCTCAGGCCGAGTTGGAGGCCGCGGCCAAGCAGGCCGAAGCCAAGAAGAAAATGGCCGAAGGTATCGAGGCCGAGCGCGCCGCGCCTGGCCTGGCCGATGCGCGGGTGCGTGAAGTCACCGCCGCAGCTAAGGAGAAGGAAGGCCTGGCCGAAGCCCGCGTGCATGCTGAGCAGCTGATTGCCGAAGCCAAGGGCGACCAGGAGAAAGGTCTGGCCGAGGCGCGGGTGACCGAAGCCAAAGCAGCGGCCAAAGAGAAAGACGGCCTGGCCGATGCCAAGGTGCTGGAAGAGAAACTCGGTGCTCAGGCGCGCGGCGAAGAACAGCTCGGCGCGGCCAAGGCCAAAGCCACCCAGGACCTGGGTATGGCCGAAGCCCATGTGCTGCTGGAACGTTTGAATGCCGAGGCCGAAGGTCTGGGCAAGAAGTTCGGTGCTCTCGATGCACTCAGCGACAACGCGCGTCAGCACGAAGAGTTCCGCATGCAGCTGGAGGCGAACTTCGACGAAGCCATGGCTGCCATCGCCGCCAACAAGGAAATCGCCAAGGATCAGGCCGAAGTGCTCTCGGCGGCGCTGTCCAAGGCGAAGATCGAGATCGTCGGCGGCGAAGGCGACTTCTTCAACTCCTTCGCCAAGTCGCTGTCGGTGGGCAAAGCCATCGAAGGCGTGGTCGGCAAGAGCCCGGTGGTGCAGGACGTGTTGGCCCGTCTGCTGAATGGTCGTGTCGGCGAAAGCAAAACGCCGGCGGCAGTGGATAGCAGCGAGAGCTAAGTGCTTGCCGGTAACGGCTGAAAGCTAGCGTCTTCGCAATAAGTTGGATGTTCTCTTGGGGTTGGCGAAAGCCAACTCCTTGAATGGCCCGTTTATCTCTAATTAGGAAGTCTTATGTCGGAATCACGGGATTATCTGGAAATGTCGTTTCGCTCGATCCAGTGCTTCGCCAATGACGGCCGCCTGGATGTGCAGGAACTGGGTGCGCTGCTGGCTGTTGCTGAGCGTGATGGGGTGATTGATGACAATGAAATTCGCGTGCTGAAGAAGATCATTGCTCATATCAAACCCGAAGAACTCGATCAGGCGATGCGCGACAAACTTGCCGAAATTGCCCAAAAGATTGGTGCCTAAAAAGGGTGAAGCCATGTGCTTCGCCCATGGGGCTGGCTGAAGCCGCCCCTCGCTTTATCCCACCTTGCTAGCAGACAGCGCAGATTCAGGAAGACCACGATGTCGGATGCTCCAGCCGTAGCCCAACCACAGGATGTATTGGACAAGGCCGTCGCCGAAGGCGGTGCCTACGAGGTGCTGCACAAGCGCCTGCAGGAGCAAGGCCTGCGCCTGCGCCAGGCCACCGAGGCGCTGAACGCTCAGCGCTTGCAGGAGTTCGGCAGCAGCCAGATGGAAGTGGTCGGGCGGGTACGCATCCGCACCGAGAACAACTGCACGGCCCGCGATATCGTTCAGGTCGGCGAGAACCTGCTGTTCGGCTACAACGTGTTCCTCGGCCTGAAAAAGGAAACCCGCGTCGAGGACGTGTTCTCCCTGTATCGCCTGAGCGAGCAGGACGAAGGCTATGAAGCCGAGAGCGTGGCGCTGGCCGACAGCTTTCTCGGCCAGAGCAGCTTCGTTAACGACTTCAATGAGCTTTACACCTATTACAAGAACACCCGCTTGCTGCAACTGCTGGTGCGCGACGGCAAGCTGCTGGCCAGCTTCCAGATCGGTGAGCGGATCAGTGATATCCGGGTGTTCCGCTGGTCGATCTCCCTCGACGGCAAAGAAGTTCGCTATATCGATAACCGCGGCGAGCGCGATATAGCGCTGCCTGAGCCGTTCGATTTCGAATGGCAAAAGACTTCCCGCGAGATGGTAGTCAACGGTCGCCATCCGCATATGAATATCCTCGACACCATCTTTGTCGAGACCATCGGCGGCGACCTTACGGTCAAGGTCGAGAACAACACCGAAGACGGCCTGGGCATCTACCGCGAAGCGGTGCTGGACAAGACCCAGTCGCTGGATGACGCGCAGATCGAGTACGCCAAGCTTGGCAGTCTGATTCTGCTGAAAGTCCTGCCATACCGCGAAGAGCAGTGGCGTTACCTGGTTTTCAACAGCCTGACGCGCAAGGTCGAGCGCATCGACGCCATCGGCCTGGCCTGCGTGCAGCTGCCGGAAGACCACGGCATCATCTTCCCCGGTGGCTACTACCTGCAGAACGGCGAGTCCAAGGCGTTCGAGCAGCCCATGGCCGGCATGCGCTTCAAGCGCGCGGTGCGTTCGCCCAATGGCGAGGACGTGCAGTACATCTTCTACCACCCGGAAGAAGGCCGCTCGGCGCTGTTTACCTACAACATGATCAATCGCCAGCTGCACAACCCGATCTTCGGCCACGGCTACGCGCGCCTGGAAGACGGGCGCATGGTGATCTTCGCCGCCGAAGGCACGGAGCCGACCCGTATCCATCCGATGCAAATCTGGCAGACGCCATTTTGCAGTGATGATTTCGCCGCTCGCCAACCGGTGCGCGGCGGCTTCTTCGGGCGCATCGGCAACGCCGAGCTGGTACGCGGCGTCTCCGATCTGCTGGGCCTTAGTCGCGAGATTGAAACCCCGGAAGTCTCGGTGCAGCGCTACACCCAGCTGTGTCAGAACACCCGCCGCCTGTTCGACGTCTACCACTGGCTGGGCGATGCCCAGTGCCAGGGCATGGCGCCGCTGCTGCGCGAGATCGCCTCCACCGGCGAGCTGGTGCTCGACGAGTTCGAGAAAGTCGAGAGCATTCGTCAGCAATCGGCCCGCGCCATGGCCGAAGCGGAAACCCGCCAGCAGGCGCTGCTGTCCGGCCTGCTGATCGACAGTTGGGATGAGGTGCAGCACTTCGTCGACGCGCTCAATGGCATCAATGCCCTGCGCGGCCAACTGCTGACCATTCGTGATTACCGCTATATCGATGTGGCGCGTATCGACGCCATGGAAACCGAGCTGCTCGCCGCCCAGGATCAGGTCGCGACTGCCACCTCGGCCTTTCTCGCCAGCCCGGCGGCGCTGCAGCCCTATGTGCAGCAGTTGGCCCAGCTCGACGCCCAGGCGCAGAAAGCCGAAACCGTCAGCCAATTGAACGAGCCGCTGGTAGCGCTGCAGGCCATGGCCGGCAATCTGGATATGCTCTCCAGCCTGATGGCCTCGCTGCCAATCGACGACGCCACCCAGCGTACCGAGATCGTCGAGTCGATTTCCGAAGTCTATGCCCGTCTTAACCAGGCCAAGGCCCGTGCCGAACAACGGCGCAAGGGCCTGGGCTCGGCAGAAACCGTGGCGCAGTTCGGCGCCCAGTTCAAACTGTTCAGTCAGGGCATCACCAATGCCCTGGCCATGGCCCAGGACCCGGAGCGCTGCGACGAACAGCTGTCGCGTCTGCTGGTGCAGCTGGAAGAACTGGAAAGCCAGTTCGGCGATCAGGAGCAGTTCCTCGGCGATATTCTGGCCAAGCGCGAAGAGCTGCTGGAAACCTTCGAGGCGCACAAGCAGGCGCTGCTCGACGAGCGTCAGCGCAAGGCCCAGGGCCTGCTAGATGCCGCGCGGCGGATTCTGGAAAGCCTTGGCCGGCGCATCGCGCGCCTGACTCAACCCGATGAGCTGAACGCCTTCTTCGCTTCTGACCCGTTGATTCTCAAACTGCGTGAACTGGCCGAGCGCTTGCGCGAGCTGAAGGACAGCGTCAAGGCCGAGGATGTCGAGTCGCGCCTCAAGGCCGCCCGCGACCAAGCTGTGCGCAGCCTGCGCGACAAGAGCGAGCTGTTCGAGGAGGGCGGCAACGTCATCAAGCTCGGTCCGCGCCACCGCTTCAGCGTCAACACCCAGGAGCTGGATCTGACTCTGATGCCGCGTGGTGATCAGCTCTACCTGCACCTGACCGGCACCGAATTCCTCGAACCGCTGCGTAACGATGAGCTGGAAGCGCTGCGCGATTACTGGCAGGTGTCCCTGGAGTCCGAGTCCGCCACGCTGTACCGCGCCGAATACCTGGCCGGCGAAGTGCTGGCGGCCGCCGATACCGGACGCGATGGCCTCAGCCTGGACCTGCTCAAACAGCAGCTGGCCCAGCCGGAGGCGCTGATCAAGAGCATTCGCGACTTCGCTGCGCCGCGCTACAAGGAAGGCTACGAGAAGGGCATCCACGACCACGATGCGGCGCTGATTCTCACCCAATTGTTGCCGCTGCGCGACAGCGCTGGATTGCTTAGCTACGGCGCCTTGCCCCGTGGTTTCGCCAGCTTTTTCTGGGGCCAGGCGCAGCGTCGCGACGATGCCAAGCAGTGGCCGCAGCGCGCGCGCAGTGCCCGCCATATCCAGCAGTTATTCGGCCAGCGCGACAGCCTGCTGCAGTTGCAAGCGGAAATCGCCGAGGTCATGACCGGTTATATCGCCCAACAGAACATGAGCCTGAGCCAGGTGACGCTGGCTGAAGCGGCGGAATACCTGGTGCAGGAACTGGCCGCCGAACGTATCGAGTTCGTCTTCAGTAAATACGCCCGCGAGCTGCTGGCCGGCCTGCAGGCGCGTCTGCAGACGGCGCATATGTGGGATGTGTATCAGCAAACCCTGACGCAACTGCACGAGCGCCCGGCGGCGCAATGGGCGCTGGTGGAAAACTGGCTGCGCGGCCTGTGCGCAGCAGAGGAGTTCGCCGCACTCAGCGCCTATGTGCCTGAGGCCGTGGCCTTGAGCCTGCTCGCCGAGGACGTGCCCAAGCGCATCACTGAGGTTGATCTGCGTTTTACCGCCAAGGAGTTGATGGGCGAACACCCGCGCATCAGCGAACGGCAACTGGTGCTGGCGGTGGACGATTTCTTCGCCCGCCTGCGGGTGCATCGCGAGCAGTTTTTGCCCGGCTTGCAGCGCTACCAGGCACTGCGCCAGGAAGTGGTGGCGCGCGAGCGCGAGGCGCTGCGTCTCAATGAGTTCAAGCCCAAGCCGCTTAGCTCCTTTGTGCGCAACAAGCTGATCAACGATGTTTACTTGGGCGTGATCGGCGACAACCTGGCCAAGCAGATGGGCACCGCCGGGGAGAACCGCCGTTCGGACTTGTCCGGCTTGCTGATGCTGATTTCACCGCCCGGTTACGGCAAGACCACCCTGATGGAATACGTTGCCCACCGCCTGGGTCTGATCTTTATGAAGATCAACGGCCCGGCCTTGGGCCACGAAGTGCGCTCGCTGGACCCGGCCCAGGCGCCGGACGCCACTTCCCGTCAGGAGCTGGAAAAGCTCAACCTGGCGCTGGAGATGGGCAACAACGTGATGCTCTATCTCGACGATATCCAGCACACCCACCCGGAGTTTCTGCAGAAATTTATCTCGCTGTGTGACGGTACACGGCGTATCGAAGGCGTGTGGAAGGGCCGTACGCGCACCTACGACATGCGCGGGCGCAAGTTCTGCGTGATCATGTCGGGCAACCCCTACACCGAGTCCGGCGACGTGTTCAAGATCCCGGATATGCTGGCCAACCGCGCCGATATCTATAACCTCGGCGACACCCTGGGCGGCATGCAGGAAGCCTTCGCTCTGAGCTATATCGAAAACGGCCTGACCTCCAACCCGGTGCTGGCTCCACTGGCCACCCGTGAGATGGCCGATGTCTACCGCTTTGTCGCCAAGGCCGAGGGCAAGCCGTTCTCTGCCAACGAGCTGAGCCACAGCTACAGCGGCGCGGAGATCAATGAAATCGTCACTACCTTGCAGCGTTTGATGCAGGTGCGTGATGTGGTCGGCCGGGTCAACCAGCAGTACATCGCCAGCGCTGCCCAGGCCGATCAGTACCGCACCGAGCCGCCGTTCAAGTTGCAGGGCAGCTACCGCAACATGAACAAGATGGCGGAGAAAATCAGCTCGGTGATGAACGATAGCGAAGTGCTGCAACTGATCGCCGATCACTACCAGGGCGAATCCCAGCTGCTCACCACCGGCGCCGAGGAAAACCTGCTCAAGCTTGCCGAGCTGCGCGGCAATATGACCGATGTACAAGCCGAGCGTTGGACGCAGATCAAGCGCGACTTTATGCGCAACAAGGCCATGGGCGGCAGCGACACCGATGTCGGTGGACGGGTGGTGGCGCAGCTTAATGATCTGGTCGAAGGTGTGCGCGGCCTGGCTAAGCTGGCGCCGGGCGAACAACCCGCCGCGCCGACGATTCCCTGGGCCGAGCTGCTCGCCGGGCTGGATAACCTGGGCAAGCTGCGCCCGCAGGTGGAGGTGATTACGCCGCCACAACCAGCGGTGCAGAAGGTGCTGGAAAGTCTGGCCGACAGCTTGCAAAACAGCTTTCTGCCATTGATCAACGCCATGGACAAGAAGATCGATATCGACCTGCGCACCCACAACCGCATGCTGGAAATCTCTACCCAACTGCGTGATCTGGGCGAGCAACTGGGCCATGAGCAGCGCCTGGGTGGCGACAGCGCAAGCGAAACGCCATGAAGGCCGGGCTGTTGCCGCGCGTGCAGCTATTGCTGGGCATCGCCGCACTGATGTTGGTGTTGCAGCTGGGTAACAGCCTGAGTGGTTACAGCCTGAATCTCTGGGGCGTAATACCGCGCCGGCTTGAGTCATTGCCGGGCGTGCTGTTTGCGCCTTGGCTACATGGCGGCTGGATGCACCTGCTGAGCAACCTCAGCGGCCTGCTGGTGCTGGGCTTGCTGGCCCTGCTGGAATCGCGACGCGACTTTATCCAGGCCAGCCTGTTTATCATCCTCGGCAGTGGGCTGTTGGTCTGGCTGTTCGGTCGCGAGGGTATCCATGTCGGCGCCAGCGGCTGGTTGTTCGGGCTGTGGGCGCTGCTGCTGGCGCGCGCCTGGTTCCGCCGCAGCTGGCTCGACCTGCTGCTGGCGGTGCTGGTGTTCTTTCTGCACGGCGGCTGGGTTTTCGGTCTGCTGCCGCAGCAGGGCGTCTCATTTGAATATCATCTGGCCGGCGCGCTCTGCGGCGGTCTTTATGCTGCCTGGCGCTACACGCCGCGCGCACGACAGGGAGGTTAAATGGATTTCAATCGTCTCGACCAACAGCTGCGTGACAGCCTGGCCGATTTGCGCCTGAGCAATGAAGAGCGTGATGAGTTGCGCCAGCTGGGCAGTGACCTGGGTCAGGATCAAGTGCGCTACCTGCGTAACCGCGCCTTTGCCCTGGTGCGTGAGTTGGTGCAGGCCGATTTGAACAATAGCGAGCCAGCGCTGAAATGGCTGGAGCAGGTGGTCAAGACCCTCGATGCCAGCAGCAGTCCACCTCGTCCGGCTCTGGCCAGCGCGCACTTCAGTCCCGGCGATGATTGTTTGCGCAAGATTCGCGAGCTGTGCCGGCAGGTGCGTACATCGCTGGATATCTGCGTGTACACCATCTCCGATGACCGCCTCAGCGAAGAAATTATCGCCTGCCATCGCCGCGGCGTTGCCGTGCGGGTGATCAGCGACAATGAAAAGCAGTTCGACGAAGGCAGTGATATCCAGCATCTGATCGCCCAGGGCGTGCCGCTGCGCATCGACGACAGCCCATATCACATGCACCACAAGTTCGCGTTGTTCGACGCTAACCTGTTGCTTAACGGCAGCTTCAACTGGACCCGCAGCGCCACCACCAGCAACGAGGAAAACCTGCTGGTAACCGATCATGCGCTGCTGGTCGCCAGCTACCGTAGTGAGTTCGACAAGCTCTGGGCGCGCTACGCCCGCTGAGCGTTCCGGTTCGTGATGGAGCAGCCTTTGCGGTAGACTTGCCGGCTTATTCGACCAGTCAAGAAGCCCCGTCCATGGCCCTGCCGTCTACCACTTACAAAATCGAGCTGAACCTCACCGACATGGACCGCAGCGTCTATGAAAACCTGCGTTTCACCGTGGCCAAGCACCCTTCGGAAACCGAAGAGCGGCTGGCGGCGCGCCTGGTTGCCTATGCCTTGTTCTATCACGAGCACCTGGCGTTCGGTCGTGGCCTGTCCGATGTGGATGAGCCTGCGTTGTGGGAAAAGAGCCTGGATGACCGTGTGCTGCACTGGATCGAAGTCGGCCAGCCTGATAGCGACCGTATTACCTGGTGCTCGCGGCGTACCGAGAAATTCAGTCTGGTGGCCTATGGCAACCTGCGCGTATGGCAGACCAAGGCGCTCGATCCGGTGCGCAGCCTGAAAAATATCAACGTCGTCGCCCTCGACCAGGAAGCCCTGGCCAAGCTGGCGCTGGACATGCCGCGTTCGCTGAACTGGAGCGTGATGATCAGCGACGGCGAACTGTTCGTCACCGATGAGCGCGGCCAGCATGAGCTGCCGATCGAGTGGTTGGCTGGCGAGCGCTGAGTCGCTGGTGACTGTAGCCCGGATGCAATCCGGGGGCGGTTGATGCCTGTGCCCCGGATTGCATCCGGGCTACGTCGTTCAATTGCTGCTGCGTTTAAATTCCGGCGGGTTGCACCCGCCCTACAGATAAGAATGCCCATGCGTATCGAATCCCGCCTGCTGCCTGAAAACCTGCCTGATCTAGGCGCGCTGCCGCCACTTCTGACCCGCCTGTATGCCGCTCGCGGCGTGCAGTCCGCTGCCGAGTTGGATAAAGGCCTGGCGCGCTTGATTCCGTATCAGCGGCTCAAGGGCATGGACGGGGCGGTCGAGCTGCTGGTGCAGGGGTTGCAGCAAGGCCAGCGCATGCTGATCGTCGGCGACTTCGATGCCGATGGTGCCACCGCCAGTACTGTGGGGGTGCTCGGTCTGCGCATGCTCGGCGCGGCGCATGTCGATTATCTGGTGCCCAATCGTTTCGAATACGGCTATGGCCTGACTCCGGAAATTGTTGCGGTGGCGCTTGAGCGCGAACCGCAATTGCTGATCACCGTGGATAACGGTATCTCCAGCGTCGAGGGCGTCGCGGCGGCCAAGGCCGCTGGTTTGACCGTACTGGTCACCGATCACCATCTACCCGGTGCTGAGTTGCCAGCGGCGGATGCCATCGTCAATCCCAACCAGCCAGGTTGCGAGTTCCCCAGCAAGGCGCTGGCAGGGGTTGGGGTGATGTTTTATGTGCTGCTGGCGTTGCGTGCGCGGCTGCGGGAGATGGGCTGGTTTACTGCGCAGCGCCCGGAGCCAAACCTGGGTGAGCTGCTTGATCTGGTGGCCCTGGGTAGCGTCGCCGACGTGGTGCCGCTGGATGCCAACAACCGCATTTTGGTGCATCAGGGCCTGGCGCGGATTCGCGCTGGGCGGGCACGACCGGGCTTGCGCGCAATTCTCGAAGTGGCCGGGCGCGATCATCGGCGCATCACCTCTACCGATCTGGGTTTTATCCTCGGCCCACGGCTGAATGCGGCGGGGCGTTTGGACGACATGGCGCTGGGCATCGAGTGCCTGCTCTGTGAAGACGAAGCCCTGGCCCGTGATATGGCGGTGCAGCTCGATCAGCTCAATCAGGATCGCAAAGCCATCGAGCAGGGTATGCAGCGCGAGGCCTTGGCCCAACTCAAGGACCTGCCGCTGGAAGATATGCCCTTTGGCCTGTGCCTGTTTGAGGCGGATTGGCACCAGGGGGTTATCGGTATCCTCGCCTCGCGGATGAAAGAGCGTTATCACCGTCCGACCATCGCCTTTGCCGATGCCGGCGATGGCGTACTGAAAGGCTCGGCGCGTTCAGTGCCGGGGTTTCATATCCGCGATGCGCTGGATGCCGTGGCCGCCAAACATCCACAGCTGATCAGCAAATTCGGTGGCCACGCCATGGCTGCTGGGCTGTCACTGCCGCAGGCGAACTTCACCGCCTTTGCCGCCGCCTTCGACGCCGAAGTGCGCCGCCAGTTGTGTGAGGACGATCTGACCGGGCGGTTGCTGTCCGATGGCGCCTTGTCTATCGAAGAATTCCACCTGCCGTTAGCCAAGGAGCTGCGCAATGCCGGACCCTGGGGTCAGCATTTCCCCGAGCCGCTGTTTCATGGCGTATTTCAGCTGGTGCAGCAGCGTGTGGTCGGTGAGCGGCATCTCAAGGTGGTGCTGAAAAGCGAATGCGGCAGCGTGCAACTCGATGGCATCGCCTTTGGTGTGGACCGCGAGATCTGGCCAAACCCAACCGTGCGCTGGGTCGAGCTGGCCTACAAGCTGGACGTCAATGAGTACCGTGGGCAGGAAAGCGTTCAGCTGCTGATCGCCCATATTCAACCGCGTTAGGCACTACCAATGCTTTCGGTCGCCCGGATTGCGCTGCGCTTATCCAGGCTACGGGTAAGAAGGTATTAGCTGCGTGGTGCGGAAGGTGCCGAGCCATCGGCCAGGGCGCGTTCGCTCAGCTCATTCCAGCGCGCAAGAAACTGCGGAGGCTGGCTGACGCGCTGCGGCGACTTGGCCAGGAACACGCCGTGGTTATTGAAGGAGTACACCGGCAACAGATCGCCACGCTCACTGGCCGGGCGGATGCGCGGGTCCAGGTTGTCGAGAATCAGCGGTTGCTCGCTGGCGCTGGGGTAATAGGCCAACACCATATGCGCCTGGTTCTGCTTGAGCGCCTTGACGAAGGTCAGGCGCAGCTTCTCGCTCGGTACGCCCATGCGCACCAGGCTGAAGTATTTGGCGATGGCGAAATCTTCGCAGTCACCTTTGCCCAGGCTGAGTGTTTGCGCCGGCGTTGCCCAGTAATCGTCAGCTCCCCAAGCCTGCTGGTCACTGACAAAACTCACTGAACGGTTGATAAAGTGGTTGACCCGCTCCAACTGCGCGCGCTCGTCGTCGCCGGTTGAGTTATCGAGCAGGTTGAGCCAGCTGGCCAGGCGCGTGTCACTGAGCGCCGCCGCCAGGGCGCTGTGCTGGGTGCTCGGTGCATCGGCCACCAGCACCGGGCTGAATAGCCAGCAACTGGCAAGCAGGCTGCGCAGCAGGCGGTGAGTGGGGCGATTGGCGCGTGGGTGCATGGCGCGAAGTCTCCGGCGTCGGCTCTTGATAGCCTTTTGCCGTTGCGAGGTTTGTGTCCGTCATCCTATCGGCGTCAAATATAGATCGACTATCGGCAGAATGTGATGGTGACCACTATTTGACATATTTGTAGTCGGATAACCGACGAATAGCCGGTTTTCCTGGCTTTCACGTCCGTTGGCAATCTTTCGAAGCACTCTGGCGTTAGGTGGCGAGAAACCTCCGTCTCTAGAATCAGTCTGTGTGCTTGCACAACCATTTTTAGGGAGAGCGTTTGATGATTACCCGTGGCTTGCTTGATCAGTTGTTGAAATCCGGCCAGGACCTGATGCAGCAGAAATCCGCCGGCAGTTCCGCTGGTGGCTCGGCCGGTGGCCTAGGCGGCGCTCTGGGCGGTTTGCTCGGCGGCGCCGGTAAAGGTGGTCAGGGCGGTGATCTCGGCACTCTGCTCAAAGGGGCGGGTGGTGGCGCGCTGGCAGCCGGTGCGCTGGGCATGCTGCTGGGCAACAAGAGTGCGCGCAAGATGGGCGGCAAGGCGCTGACCTATGGCGGCCTGGCCGCGCTTGGCGTGGTTGCCTACAAGGCCTACAGCAACTGGCAGGCGCAACAGGCCAGTGCACCACAGGCGGAGCCGCAAACCCTGGATCGCTTGCCGGCACCGCAGGCCGAGCTGCATAGCCAGGCGATTCTCAAGGCACTGGTCGGCGCGGCCAAAGCCGATGGCCATGTCGATGCCCGCGAGCGGCAGCTGATCGAAGGCGAGCTGGTCAAGCTCACCACTGACGCCGAATTGCAGCATTGGCTGCAGGCCGAATTGAACAAGCCGTTGGACCCCGCCGAAATCGCCCGTGCGGCCAGCACGCCGGAAATGGCCGCTGAAATGTATATCGCCAGCGTGCTGATGGTCGATGAAGAGCACTTTATGGAGCGCGCCTACCTGGAAGAGCTGGCTCGTCAGCTTAAGCTCGATCCAGCGCTAAAGGCCGAGCTTGAGGCCCAGGTGCGTCAGGAATTGGTGGTTGGCTAATAGCGCGTAGCGGCCATCTGCCAAGGGTTCTGGCCGCTAGCCGGCGGCCTGCCTATAATCGGCGCCTTTCCTCGCTATGGATGGACGCCCGATGCGCCGTACCTACACGAATTGCCTGCTGAGTCTGGCGCTGGTTCTTTTCAGTGCAATCGCGCAGTCCGCGCCTGACGTAGCCTTGACTCAGGTACAGCACGCGCAGGTGCAGGTGTTTCGCGCCAGTACCGATCTGTTTATCCACCGTGGTGAAGGCGGGCATGCCGAACTGGCAGCCAAGGTGCAGGCTGACCTAGGCAAACTACGTGAAAGCATGGCGACCTTGCAGGCGCAGCCGCTGACCGATTCGGCGCGCTTGGCGATGGAGCAATTACAGCCGTCATTGGCCGTTTTTACCGCGCTGGTCGAGCAGACTTTGGCCTATAACCCCAGCGAACCGGACCTGCCATGGGAGTTCAACTTCCAGTACAGCAAGGCCCTGCGTGAGTTGGTGGCGGCCCTGGAGGCACTTGAGCAACAACTGCTCAAAGGCCTGGCGCAGCCATTGTCAGCGGCAGATATGCGCTTGCAGAGCCTGCCGGCCAAGGTGCAATACCTGGCGGCGCGTTACACCGCTCGGGCTTACGTTGGTGATATCGAGACCCTGCCTGAGCAACAGCAGCATTACCTGAATCAGGATATCGACGTGCTGGCCAAGCAGGTCGATGCCGAACTCGCCAGCTTGGCCACTGAGTTGACCGGCGAGCAGCAACAGCGTTTGCAGCGGGCGCAGACGCGCTGGAAATTTATCTACTCGCGCCTGGTCGGCTACAACGACAACCTGGTGCCGTTGGTGGTCGAGCGGCATGCGGCCGAGATGGCGGATCAGTTGCTGCGCCTGCGGGCTAAATAGTCCTCAGTTTTTGTAGGCCGAGTGGAACACCGCGCAGTTTTTGCCGGCATGTTTCGCTCGGTACAGAGCCTGGTCGGCCAGTTCCAGCGCCTCGGCCAGGTTGCTACTGTCCAGTGGCCAGAGCGCGCCACCGATGCTGCAGCCAACCTTGACCTGATTGTTACCCAGATCGACCGGCGCACTCAGCGCCGCCAGGGTGCGTTCGGCCACCAGTTGCGCTTGCCCCAGGGCTTCGCCACTGGGTACTTGCAGCACCATCAGAAATTCGTCACCGCCCAGGCGCGCGACCAGATCGCCTTCGCGTAGGCAGCTGCGCAGACGCACCGCCACTTCACGTAGCAGCTGATCGCCCGCGGCATGGCCGAACTGGTCGTTGATCGGTTTGAAACCGTCCAGATCCAGATAAAACAATGCCAGGCAATTGCTGTTGGCCTGGCTGCGTTGTTGCGCGCGCGGCAGGTAGCTTTCCAGGGCGACGCGGTTGGGCAGACCGGTGAGTGCGTCGTGGTGGGCAAGATTTTCCATGACGCCGAGGGCGTTTTGCTGGTGGGTCAGGCTTTCCACCAGGTGGCGAATCGAGTTGCTCAGAATTTCGATCTCGCGGGTGCTTTTCAGCTCGGGAATCACGCTGATTTCACCGGCGCTAAGGCGGTCCGCTGCCTCGGCAATCTGCCGCAAGGGGCGGGTGAAATAGCCGGTCACCAGCCAGCCGAACAGGGCGAACAGCAGCGCCAGGCCGCTACCCCACAGCAGGATATAGCGCGTGGTCTCGCGCGCCGGGGCATAGGCCTCATCCAGCGGCTGACGGGCGATCACCGTCCAGCCCAACCCCGGGTAGTCCATATGGCCCTGGCTTAGCGCCAGGCCGGTGAGGTATTGCTTGCCGTTTGGCCATTCCTGCACGGCCCAGAGGTCCTTGTGTTGCGTTACTTCGTTGAGGGCGGGCAGGTGCAGGCGCTGGCCGATCATTTCCTTGGGGGCGAGCAGCACGGTGCGGTCCCGGCCGATCACGAAGAACTCGACATTACGGCGCTTCTGGATCGGCTCGAGGATGGCCAGGCGTACTTCATCGGCCCATGACCAGGACAGGTGCGAGGCCAGTACGCCCACCAGGCTGCCGTCGGGAGCAAACACCGGCAGGCTGATATCGACGAATTTCATCGCCTCACCCGTCGGGTTGGGCAGCAGCTTGGCCAGCAGCACGGCTTCATGCACGTCACCGATAAACACGTCTTTCTGCGCCTCCAGATACACCGGGCGCTGGGCGATGCTGACACCTTCCAGCACACCATTGCTGGAAGCCAGCACCGTGCCTGTGGCGTCGGTAAAGCCGATCCAGGCGATGCTGGGGAATTCAGCCTGCAGGCGGTCGAGCAGTACGCGAACCTCGGCGATATCGTCCGGCTGGCTGAGCGCGCGCAGTTTGCCGATCACCTGCAGCATGGCGGCGCGGCTCTGCATGTCGCGATCCAGGCGGTCAACCATCATAAAAGAGACTTCGGCAAGATCGCGGCCGACCTCTTCGCGAATGCGCTGGGTGGCGTCCTGGCCAATCAGGGTGCCGAGCAACCAGCTCAGGCTGGCGACAAGAAGGGCGATCAAAATGGCGAAACGACTACGCAGGCTGTGCGATGAGCGCATGGCACGACGGCTCCTGTGGGCGGGTAGCTGGTTTACAGATGCGTTTGAGTATAGTGCGCCGTTGGTCTGCCTTGCTGTGTGCCAGCGCCAATTGCCGGCTGCAAGGGCTGATTTGATTGGGCTATACTCGCCGGCTTTTCCGAAAGTTTGACCTACGAGTGCTGCCAGCCATGGAAATCAACCCGATCCTTAATAGCATCAAGGACCTGTCCGAGCGCACCCAGACCATTCGGGGGTATCTTTGACTACGATCACAAACATGATCGTCTGGTCGAAGTAAACCGCGAACTCGAAGACCCCAACGTCTGGAACAAGCCCGAATATGCCCAGAGCCTGGGCCGTGAGCGCGCCACGCTGGCGCTGATTGTCGAAACCATCGACGATCTGACCGGCAGCCTGGCCGATTCGCGCGACCTGCTCGATATGGCCGTCGAAGAAGACGATCAGGGCGCGGTCGACGACGTCGCCGCCGAAATCGAACGCCTGCGCGACATTCTCGAGAAGCTGGAATTTCGCCGCATGTTCAGCCACGAGATGGACCCGAACAACTGCTACCTGGATATCCAGGCCGGCTCTGGCGGCACCGAGGCGCAAGACTGGGCCAACATCCTGCTGCGCATGTACCTGCGCTGGGCCGACAAACGCGGCTTCAGTGCCGAGATCGTCGAGCTGTCCGAAGGTGAAGTCGCCGGGATCAAGGGCGCCACTGTGCATATCAAGGGCGAGTACGCTTTTGGTTGGCTGCGCACCGAAATCGGCGTGCATCGGCTGGTGCGCAAGAGCCCGTTCGACTCAGGCGCTCGCCGCCACACCTCGTTCTCGGCGGTATTCGTGTCGCCCGAGATCGATGACAAGGTCGAGATCGAGATCAACCCGTCTGACCTGCGCATCGACACCTACCGCTCCTCCGGCGCCGGTGGTCAGCACGTCAACACCACCGACTCGGCGGTACGTATCACTCACGTACCGACCAACACCGTGGTGGCGTGTCAGAACGAGCGCTCGCAGCACGCCAACAAGGACACCGCGATGAAAATGCTGCGGGCCAAGTTGTACGAGCTGGAAATGATGAAGCGCAACGCTGCGTCTCAAGCTCTGGAAGACTCCAAGTCCGACATTGGCTGGGGCCATCAGATCCGCTCCTACGTGCTTGATGACTCGCGCATCAAGGATCTACGGACCGGCGTCGAGCGTAGCGATTGCCAGAAGGTCCTCGATGGCGACCTCGACCAGTACCTTGAGGCCAGCCTCAAGCAAGGCCTGTAATACCTTTCGATTCCGCCCTCCTGAGAGGGCGGCAACGACCCCGTGATGGAAACCGATGACCATGAGCGACCAACAACTCGACCCACAAGCCCTTTCCCACGAAGACCAGCAGCAGGAAGAAAACAAGCTGGTTGCCCAGCGTAAGGAAAAGCTTGCTGCTATCCGTGAGCAGGGCAACGCCTTCCCGAATGACTTCCGCCGCGACAACTACTGCGCTGATCTGCAGAAACAGTACGCCGAGAAGACCAAGGAAGAGCTGGCCGAGGCGGCTATTCCGGTCAAGGTGGCTGGGCGCATCATGCTCAACCGTGGCTCGTTCATGGTGATTCAGGACATGACCGGGCGCATCCAGGTCTACGTCAACCGCAAGACCCTCTCGGAAGAAACCCTGGCCGCGGTGAAAACCTGGGATATGGGCGACATCATCTCCGCCGTTGGCACCCTGGCCCGTTCCGGCAAGGGCGACCTGTACGTGGAAATGACCGATGTGCGCCTGCTGACCAAATCGCTGCGCCCGTTGCCGGACAAGCACCACGGCCTGTCTGACACCGAGCAGCGCTACCGCCAGCGCTACGTTGACCTGATCGTCAACGAAGACGTGCGCCAGACGTTCCGCGTTCGCTCGCAGGTTATCGCGCATATCCGCAGCTTTCTGATGAAGCGCGACTTCCTCGAAGTGGAAACGCCGATGCTGCAGACCATCCCAGGCGGCGCGGCGGCCAAGCCGTTTGAGACCCACCACAACGCCCTGGATATGCAGATGTTCCTGCGTATCGCGCCGGAGCTGTACCTCAAGCGCCTGGTGGTGGGTGGTTTCGAGAAAGTCTTCGAGATCAACCGCAACTTCCGTAACGAAGGCGTCTCGACCCGGCACAACCCCGAGTTCACCATGCTCGAGTTCTACCAGGCTTACGCCGACTACGAAGACAACATGGACCTGACCGAGGAACTGTTCCGCGAGCTGGCTCAGCTGGTACTCGGCACTACCGACGTGCCTTATGGTGACAAAGTGTTCCACTTCGGCGAGCCGTTTGTGCGCCTGTCGGTGTTCGACTCGATCCTCAAGTACAACCCTGAGCTGACCGCTGCCGACCTGACCGACATCGACAAGGCCCGCGCCATCGCCAAGAAGGCCGGCGCCAAGGTGCTGGGCTTCGAAGGCCTGGGCAAACTGCAGGTGATGATTTTCGAAGAGCTGGTCGAGCACAAACTGGAGCAGCCGCACTTTATTACCCGCTACCCGTTCGAAGTGTCGCCGCTGGCCCGTCGCAGTGATGATGATCCGAGCGTTACCGACCGCTTCGAGCTGTTTATCGGTGGTCGCGAAATCGCCAACGCCTACTCCGAGCTCAACGATGCCGAAGACCAGGCCGCGCGCTTTATGCAGCAGGTGGCCGACAAGGACGCCGGCGACGACGAGGCCATGCACTTCGACGCCGACTTCGTCCGCGCCCTGGAGTACGGCATGCCGCCAACCGCTGGTGAGGGCATCGGTATTGACCGCCTGGTGATGCTGCTGACCAACTCACCGTCGATTCGCGACGTGATTCTGTTCCCGCACATGCGCCCGCAAGCCTGATGTTGCTAAGCCGCCTCCGGGCGGCTTTTTATTACCTGGTTTTTTCTAGCCTGCCAGCCACGGCAGTCATTTTTTATTAGCGCCCAGTGGATTATTTTTGCGATTTACTGACTAAGTCATTATTAATCGTGAATAAACGACAGAGGATCGTCTTGCTGTGACAGCCAAGCCCGCCCAAGAAAGCGCCACCCTGGTGGCCAACGCCGTCGCTGAGAGCGTGCAGTACCACGGCCGCAAAGCCAGCCGACAGGGCAGTGAACAGCGCCGCCAGGCCATTCTCGATGCCGCCATGCGCATTATCGTGCGTGAAGGCGTGCGCGCCGTGCGCCACCGCGCGGTGGCCGCCGAGGCCGAAGTGCCGCTGTCGGCGACTACTTATTACTTCAAAGACATCAACGACCTGATCACCGATACCTTCGCTCAGTTCGTTGAGCGCAGCGCGGCGCATATGGGCCAGTTCTGGAGCAGTACCGAAGGCTTGCTGCGTGAGCAGGTCAGCCGCCTGGATGGCAGTGCCGAGGCGCGTCGGCGTCTGGCCAATGAGATTGCCCGCTTGGCGGTGGAGTACGTGCGCCAGCAATTGCTGACCCGCCGTGAGCACCTGCTGGCCGAGCAGGCCTTTCAGCAGGAGGCCCTGCTTAACCCGCGCCTGCACGGCTTGTTACGCGCCCATCGGCAGATTCTGCTGCAGGGTGTGACGCACTTCTTCGAGGTGCTGGGCTCGCAGCAGGCAGAGCAGGATGCCAAGCTCTTGACGGCGATTATTGTGCGCATGGAGTATCAGGGCCTGCTCGATGGTGTCGATCATCTGGACAGTGAAGAGATGTTGGCCATGCTTAAACGTTATATGCATCTGGTACTGGGCCTCTAACAGACCTGTTAACCCGGTCAATCCGTTCACAAGGAGAGCTGAATGAAAGCCTGGCGCGCGCTGCTTGCCGTGTCCTTCCTGTTGCTTGGTGGCTGTCTGGTGACCTTCAAGGACCCGATTCCCGCCAATGAAGCAGCCCCAATTCCCTTGCTTGGCGAATGGTCGCGCAAGAATGAATGGGGCGAGCAGCTGTATCTGCAGATCACCCGTGCCGGCTCCAACGTCTACAAGGCGCGGGCCTATGTCGACAGCCTGGATAACCTCGACAGTGTTGAGGAGTACGGCTTTACCGTGGCCCACCATGGCCGTCGCTGGTACCTCTCGGCGGGCTTGCCGAAAAGCCTGGGGGCGAACTTCGCCATCGCCGGTTTCGAGCTGACCACCAGCAATGAGCTGGTGATCTACAACCTGGATGTCGACCGGATTCTTCAGGAGCTGGAGCAGGGCGCCTTGCAGGGCGAGGTGATTGACGGCGCCGAAGGCGATGGCGTGCTGATCAGCAGTCCGCTGGAGCAGGTGTTCAGCTACCTCGACGATCAGGCCAATTCGGATGTATTTATTGAAGTCGCGCGTTATCAGCGGGCGGGTGACTAGCAGGTTGTGGTGAGGAAAGCATGAACAGTCATACCGGGTTGGACGATTACCAGTTGATCGTGCGCGCGTTGTCCGACCGTTTGGTCGACGCGCAAACGCCGATTCGCGTGCTGGATGCGGTGAAGTGGGATGACTCGATCCGCAGCGAGTTTCTCAAGCACAAAGGCAAGAAGCTGCCCGCCGTTGACCGTGGCTACTACGCCAACCGGCCGCTGCCCTTTGATGCGTCGGCGAAGAAGCTGGAATTCCAGAATATCGAGCGCGACATCACTCGCCAGCTCGGCCAGTTCAACCCGGTGGGCAAGATCATGCGGCGCATGTGCCGCGAGTACCGCATGGTCATCCGCATGCTTGAAGCGCGCGGCACCGAAGACTTCGGCCTGATCAGTCAGGAACTCTACGGCGCGGCGTCCGATGCCTTCCATGCCGGCGACCCGACCCTGGCCGATCTGGGTCTGATGTTTTCCGATTTCCTCAATAACATCGACAAACGCGGCGACCTCAAGGACGAAGCCAAGACCCTGACTGCCAAGGAGGCCGTCAACCTGCTGCAGCATCGCCTGAACAAGGTGTTTGGCGAGGAGGAGGGCACCATTCGGGTGTTCGAGTCCGACGGTATTCTTGCCGACGCCGCAGCCGGCGCCGATTACATCAAGATTCGCGCCGATGCCATGTTCAATGATCGCGATGTAAAAGCCCTGGAAGTGCACGAGGGCTTGGTGCATGTGGCGACCACGCTGAACGGGCTGAACCAGCCGATCTGCACCTTTCTGGCCAAGGGCCCGCCCTCGTCCACGGTGACTCAGGAAGGCCTGGCGATCCTGATGGAGGTGATCACCTTCGCCTCCTATCCAACCCGTTTGCGCAAGCTGACCAACCGCACCCGCGCCATTCATATGGCCGAAGAGGGCGCGGATTTCCTACAGGTGTTCGACTTCTACCGCGAGCAGGGTTTCAGCCAGGAAGACAGCTACAGCAACGCCAACCGGGTGTTCCGTGGCTCCACCCCCAATGGCCTGCCTTTCACCAAGGACCTGTCCTACCTGAAAGGCTTTATCATGATTTACAACTACATCCAGCTCGCTGTGCGCAAAGGCAAGCTGGAGCAGATTCCGCTGCTGTTCTGCGGCAAAACCACCCTGGAAGACATGCGCACCCTGCGCCAGCTGGTGGATGAAGGGCTGGTTGTTGCACCCAAATACCTGCCGCCGCAGTTCAGCGACCTCAACTCGTTGTCGGCCTGGATGTGCTTCTCCAATTTCTTGAACCACCTAAGTCTTGATCGGATAGAGGCCGATTACGCCAATATTCTCTGATGGAGTAATCCCTGTCGTCGGGTGTAGGAGCGGTCCATGACCGCGATAAGCCATGCACCCCAAAGGCATCGCGGGCATGGCCCGCTCCTACGAACTCACAGCCCCGCATACCTGTTTACCTGTCGCCAAGGAGCCCTGCATGCCCAGCCATCAACTCGACTACGAAATCCTCGGCGCCTCCGCGCAGAGCGTGGAAATCATTCTTGATCCGGGTGAAACGGTGATCGCCGAAGCCGGGGTGATGAATTACATGACCGACGGCATCCGCTTTGAAACGCGCATGGGCGATGGCGCGGCCACGGGCGTGCTGGGCAAGCTGTGGAGTGCTGGCAAGCGCATGCTCACGGGTGAGTCGCTGTTTATGACGCACTTTTCCAATGCCGGCAAAACCCTGGCGCGCGTAGCCTTTGCTGCGCCGTACCCCGGCACCGTGGTGCCGATTCAGCTGGCTGAGCACGGCGGCACGCTGATCTGCCAGAAGGACGCCTTTCTCTGCGCGGCTCACGGCACTGCGGTCGGCATCAGCTTTAACAAGCGCCTGGGCGCCGGGTTCTTCGGCGGCGAGGGCTTTATCCTGCAAAAGCTCGAAGGCGACGGCCTGGCCTTTGTGCATGCCGGCGGCACGGTGATTCGTAAGCAGCTGAACAACGAAACCCTGCGCCTGGACACCGGTTGCCTGGTGGCCTTTACCAGCGGCATCGATTACGACATCGCCCTGGCCGGCGGCCTGAAAAGCATGTTGTTCGGCGGCGAGGGCATCCTCCTCGCTACGCTCAAGGGCACAGGTACCGTGTGGGTTCAGAGTCTGCCGTTCTCACGCCTGGCCGAGCGTGTGTATGAAGCGACCTTCAAGGCCCGCGAGGAAGTACGCGCTGGCGGTAAATGATGCGGCAATCTGGGCCTTTGCAGGGGTGAGTGTTTGCTGCAAGCTGCGCCGCCTGTGCTAGCCCGCTAACTGAAAAATCCGAGAGCCTGTTATGAGTGAAGTAAACCCCATCCCGCTGATCCTCACTGGTATCGGCAGCATCTGCGCCACGGTGGCTGTGCTCGGCTATTACGGCTACCTGCATATCGCCAAGCCGGAAGATGCCTTGCTGCTGTCCGAGTTCACCATGCTCAAGACGGTGCCCGGTGAGGATTACAAAGTCTCGCTCAAGCCTGCCAGCCAGGTCGCCCAGTGCATTGATGGCGTGCTGGTGCTGTTTGATCTGGAGCAGAAGGGCCTGAGCGGCGTGCTGGTCGATCAGCGCAAGCAAGCCGTGCGTTGCAGCGAAGGCCAATAGTCTTAGCCCGCCTGTTTTTGCTGCTCGCTAAGGCGCTGCAAATGCCGGCGTGACAGGGCGAGAAAGCGCGGTGTCAGGCCGATGTCTTCATACAGCGGGTCGCCCTGTTCATCGCTGGCCACCACCTTACTGCCCTGAACGTAGGGCAGGCTGGCCTCCAGCTCATCGAGCGCCGCGCCGAGCAATTCGCCCAGCAGCTCTTCAACGTGGTGCTTGGGGTACATCTCCTGCAGTGCCGCCAGGCGCGCGGCGGCTTCCAGATCAAGCCTTATCTGATAAGGCGTTACGCTCAGCCGCCCCTGGGCATTTTCCTGCCAGTGCTGAACAAGCTCGCGAATCTTCATGATTGCCTCGTGTCTGTTCTGTGCCCGCCGTGTTTTGGTGGGCTGCACAGTTAAGACTAGTGCTTAGGCCGATAAGTGCGGCCTGTGCGTCGCGCACTTGTAAGAAGTTGGCGCGCTGGGCACTCTGGAGACAGGATCAGCGGAGGCAAGACTCATGGCAGAAATCGACGCGCGTCTGCGCGAGGACGTCCACCAGCTCGGCGAGCTACTGGGTAACACCATCAGCGTGCAGCATGGCGCCGCCTTTCTTGACAAGATCGAGCGCATTCGCAAGGGCGCCAAGGCCTCGCGCCGTGGCTCGCAGGAGGGCGCGGAGCAACTCAGTGCAACCCTGAATCAACTGGACGATGACGAGCTGCTGCCGGTGGCACGGGCTTTCAACCAGTTCCTCAACCTGGCCAATATCGCCGAGCAGTACCACCGCGTGCGCCGCCGCGCGCCGGGTGAGGCGCAGCCGTTTGAAGACAATATCCTCGCCGAGCTGCTGCAGCGGTTGTCCAGCAACGGCCACAAGGGCGAGGCTCTGGCCCGTCAGTTCGGCCGTCTAGATATCGAGCTGGTGCTGACCGCACACCCCACCGAAGTAGCCCGGCGCACCCTGATCCAGAAATACGACGCGATGGCCGAACAGCTGGCGGCCGGCGACCACAGCGACCTGTCGGCTGCCGAGCGTGAGCAGGTTAAACAGCGCCTACAGCGGCTGATTGCCGAAGCCTGGCACACCGAGGAAATCCGCCGCAGCCGGCCGAGCCCGGTGGATGAAGCCAAATGGGGCTTTGCGGTGATTGAGCATTCGCTCTGGCATGCCATCCCCAATGTGCTGCGCAAGGCCGATCAGGTGTTGCACAGCGCCACCGGGTTGCACCTGCCGCTGGACGCCGCGCCGATTCGTTTCGCCTCCTGGATGGGCGGCGACCGTGACGGCAACCCCAATGTCACCGCAAGCATTACCCGCGAAGTGCTGCTGCTGGCGCGCTGGATGGCGGCGGACCTGTACCTGCGCGATGTCGATAACCTGGCTGCTGAACTGTCCATGCAGCAGGCCAGCCCGGCGCTGCTGGCGCGGGTGGGGGCGAGTGCCGAGCCCTATCGCAGCCTGCTCAAGCAGCTGCGTGAGCGTCTGCGCGCCACCCGCAGCTGGGCTCAGGCCGCGCTGCATGAGCAGATTCCAGCGCCCGCCGCCGTGCTGCAGGACAACCGCGAGCTGCTGGAGCCGCTGACCCTGTGTTACCAGTCGCTGCATGAATGCGGCATGGGCGTGATCGCTGATGGCCCGCTGCTCGATTGCCTGCGCCGCGCGGCGACCTTTGGGCTGTTTCTGGTGCGTCTGGATGTGCGTCAGGACTCCAGCCGCCACGCTGCCGCCATGAGTGAAATCACCGACTACCTCGGCCTGGGCCGTTACGCCGAATGGGATGAAGAAGCGCGCCTGGCGTTCCTGCTGAAAGAGCTGGAAAACCGTCGGCCGCTGTTGCCGGGGCACTTCAAGCCCAGCGGTGAAACCGAGGAGGTGCTGGCCACCTGCCGTGAAGTCGCTGGCGCGCCCGCTGCATCCTTGGGTTCTTACGTGATCTCCATGGCTGGTGCGGCCTCCGATGTGCTGGCGGTGCAGCTGCTGCTCAAGGAAGCCGGCTTGCAACGGCCGATGCGCGTGGTGCCGCTGTTTGAAACCCTGGCCGACCTGGACAACGCCGGTCCGGTGATCAGCCGGCTGCTGGCGCTGCATGGCTATCGCGCGCGCTTGCATGGGCCGCAGGAGGTGATGATCGGTTACTCCGACTCGGCCAAGGACGCTGGCACTACCGCGGCGGCCTGGGCGCAGTACCGCGCCCAGGAAACCCTGGTGCAGGTGTGCCGCGAGCAGGATGTTGAGCTGCTGTTGTTCCACGGTCGCGGCGGCACGGTAGGGCGTGGCGGTGGCCCGGCGCATGCGGCGATTCTGTCGCAGCCGCCGGGGTCGGTGAAGGGGCGTTTCCGCACCACCGAACAGGGTGAAATGATTCGTTTCAAATTCGGCCTGCCAGATATCGCCGAACAAAACCTCAATCTGTACTTGGCCGCGGTGCTGGAAGCCACCTTGTTGCCGCCGCCCAGCCCGGAGCCGGCCTGGCGCGAGTTGATGGACAAACTGGCCAGCGATGGCGTCAGCGCCTACCGCGCGGTGGTGCGTGAACACCCGCAATTTGTCGACTATTTCCGTCAGGCAACGCCAGAGCAGGAGTTGGGTCGCTTGCCCTTGGGCAGCCGCCCGGCCAAGCGCCGCGAGGGTGGGGTGGAAAGCCTGCGGGCGATTCCATGGATTTTCGCCTGGACCCAGACCCGCCTGATGCTGCCTGCCTGGCTGGGCTGGGAAGCGGCGCTGGATAACGCTTTTCAGCGCGGTGAAGGCGAGCTGCTTGGGCAAATGCGCGAGCACTGGCCGTTCTTCCGCACGCGTATCGACATGCTGGAGATGGTGCTGGCCAAGGCCGACGAGTCCATCGCCCAGTTGTATGACGAGCGTTTGGTCGAGCCGGCCCTGCGTCCGCTGGGCGAGCATCTACGCGGCCTATTGTCGCAGGCGGTGGCCGCAGTGCTGGGTTTGACCGGCCAGTCGCAGCTGCTGGCGCACAGCCCGGAAACCCTGGAGTCGATCAGCGTGCGCAACACCTACCTGGACCCGCTGCACCTGCTCCAGGCCGAGCTGCTGGCCCGCTCCCGGCTGCGCGACAATCAGGCTGACAGCCCTCTGGAACAGGCCTTGCTGGTCAGCGTGGCGGGCATTGCGGCCGGTTTGCGCAATACCGGCTAGGTGGATTGATAAGGGCAGTCGTGCTTTCGGCGGTGCAGATGTAGTGCGCGGCATAAAGCACTACCTGCTAGAAGTGGTCGCAGGTGTATCCGACTTTCGGTGGCTTGTGCGCTATGGGTGCGCTGTGTATCTTGAGCGGCCTTTCGGCACTCTGGCCCAGTTTGGCAGCGCTGCTTGAACAATTCTGAGATTGGCCCCACGAGGCGAGTCCGACGATTTTTACTTAAATCTTGAGGAGCACATCGATGCGTGTGATTTTGCTGGGGGCGCCCGGTGCCGGTAAAGGTACCCAAGCTGGTTTCATCACCAAGAAATTTGGTATTCCGCAAATCTCCACCGGTGACATGCTGCGTGCTGCGGTCAAGGCCGGCACTGAACTGGGCCTGGTTGCCAAAAGCGTAATGGACAGCGGTGGTCTGGTCTCCGATGACCTGATCATCAACTTGGTCAAAGAGCGCATCGCCCAAGCCGACTGCGCCAATGGTTTCCTCTTTGATGGTTTCCCGCGCACCATTCCTCAGGCTGAAGCCCTGAAGGAAGCCGGCGTGGTCATCGACAACGTGGTCGAAATTGCGGTTGATGACGAAGAAATCGTCGGCCGTATCGCCGGTCGTCGCGTGCACCCGGCGTCGGGTCGCGTCTACCACACCGAGCACAATCCGCCGAAAGTTGCCGGTAAGGATGACGAAACCGGTGACGAGCTGATCCAGCGCGAAGACGACAAAGAAGAAACCGTACGTCATCGCCTGTCGGTCTATCACTCGCAGACCAAGCCGCTGGTGGACTTCTACCAGAAGCTCGCTGCCGCTGACGGCACGCCGAAGTACAGCGCCATTGCCGGCGTTGGTTCGGTCGACGAGATCACTGCCAAGGTGCTTGCAGCTCTCAGCTAAGCCTTGCTGCAGTCAGCCAACGGCCCGCTTTTGCGGGCCGTTGTCGTTTCTGCGTTTGGCGCGCTGGACTCGCTGAGCGTCGTTCATAGAACAGTAACCTTGCTCGCCTAGGCTAGCATCGGTTCTGGTCTATACCACGATGAGGGGTCATAGACTTTATGCCTTTACCCATACTAAGGAAGAGAGCGCAGTCAATGACCGAGAAAACAGCAAAGAGTGCCATCTGGTTGGGCCTTGCGTTAGCGCTGGTGGGGAGCCCTGCGGCCTTCGCCGAGACCCCGGCGAAACCCAAGACCGATTGCAGCGTTGCCGAGTTCACCATGGGGCTGCGCTTCCAGCAGCAATCGGCGGAGGTTCAGGCCTTGCAGCTGCAGGCCTACAACATTGCGACGCTGAAACTGGATGCGGCGGTGGCCGCGGCGAAAGATCCGTCCAAGCTGGCCATCGTTACCGATCTGGATGAAACCGTCATTGATAACAGCGCCCTGTTGGCGCGCGATCTGGCCAACTGTCACACCTATGACGCCTGGGACACCTGGCTGCCCTGGGAGCGCGACGGCACTCCGGCGCTGATCCCCGGCGCCAAGCAGTTCCTGCAGCACGCCGACAGCCTGGGCGTGACCATCCGTTATATCTCGGACCGTGCCGACGAGCAGAAGCCACACACACTGGCCACCCTGAACAAGCTCGGCTTGCCGCAAATCTCTGAACAAAGCGTGCTGTTGCTGGGGCCGCCCAAGGTCGAGCGCCGTGCCATCGTCAGTGCTGATCATCAGATCGTGTTGCTGCTGGGCGATACGCTGCATGACTTCGATGGGCGCTTCCGCAAGACACCACTGGCCGATCAGCGCGCCACCGTCGCTGCCGAATCAGGCAAATGGGGCACCGAGTGGATCGTCTTCCCCAATGCCGGCTACGGCGCCTGGTCCAAGGCACCTTTGCAAGGTTGGGACGCCAAGACCGTTATCGAGCCCTGGTAAGCGCTTTACTCTGGCAGCAGCGGGGCTGTTCGGGCCCGCTGCGTGCCTGTAGTTCTTCGAGTCCGCTCGTGTGACAGCCCCTAATGATTGCGCTGGAAAAAAAAGCCCCAAGCCGTTCTAATGCCGATCCATTTCGTCACCTGTCCGAATGCAATGACCACTCTCCTGGCCCTGGATACCGCCACCGAAGCCTGCTCCGTTGCCCTGCTGCATAACGGCCAGGTGCTCAGCCATTACGAAGTGATTCCGCGCCTGCATGCCCAGCGTCTGCTGCCGATGATCAAGCAGCTGCTGGCCGATGCCGAAGTGCCGTTGTCGGCGCTCGATGCGATTGCCTTTGGTCGTGGCCCGGGTGCTTTTACCGGCGTGCGAATTGCTATCGGCGTGGTGCAGGGGCTGGCCTTTGCCCTGGAGCGCCCGGTGTTGCCGGTGTCCAACCTGGCCGTGCTGGCTCAGCGCAGCTTGCGCGAACACGGCGCGCAGCAGGTGGCGGCAGCCATTGATGCACGCATGGATGAAGTCTATTGGGGCTGCTACCGCGCCGAGCAGGGCGAAATGCGCCTGGCCGGCGTCGAGGCGGTATTGCCACCGGAGCGCGCCAGCCTGCCGGGCGATGCCAGTGGTGACTGGTTTGCCGCAGGCACTGGCTGGGGCACCTTTGCTGCGCGTATTCCGGTTGCCGTCAGCGGGCAGGATGCCGCCATGTTGCCGCACGCCGAAGACTTGCTCAGCCTGGCGCGCTTTGCCTGGGCCCGTGGTGAGGCGGTGGTCGCTGACCTGGCGCAACCGGTTTACCTGCGTGATCAGGTGGCCACGCCCAAGGCTCCGGTTTAAACCGCCGATAGCGGCGCACCTTCTGTCGCGCATATTGCCGCGTTACGCCGCGCTTGATTGCCAAGCCGGTCTACGGGGGCTAAATTGCCATCACTTGTGTCCATCGTTGGCTAAGCAAGCCGAGCAGTAACTGATGCGTATCGACGGTTTTACTTCCTCTTATTCGCCAGACCGCAGTGCCCGCCCGGGCTCTGCGGTTACGCCATTTCGCGAAGCGCAGCGCGAGATTGAGGAACGTCGTGAGCAGCCCGCATCCCCAGCCAGCACCCAGGGCTTCGAACAAGTTGCCCAGGCGCGCAAGGTCGAAGCCAGTAATGCCAGCAGCGACAGCCTGCCATCGCGCCTGCAAGACCAGCTCTACCAGCCGCCGCTAAACAACCGCGCCGCCCAGGCGTTGGCCAGCTACAGCTCAACCGCCAGTTTCGCCAGCGAGACGGATGCCCAGCAGGTGCTCGGCCTCGATCTTTACGCCTAATTAATGTTGCCTTACTACCTCGGTTGCCCGTCATGGAGCGAGCCCGCCTGGCGCGGCTCCTTGTATCCAGACGGCTGTCGCAGCGCCGACTTTCTGCCGTTGTATGCCCAGGTGTTCAATGCCGTTGAGGGCAATACCACTTTCTACGCAAAGCCTTCTGTCGATAACGTGGCCCGTTGGGCCGAGCGCATGCCAGCGCATCTGCGCTTTTGCGCCAAGTTGCCGCGCGAGATCAGCCATAACGGCGACCTGCGTGACCAACTGAGCGCCACCGAGGATTTCCGCCGTCTGCTGGCGCCGCTGGGTAAGCGGGTGGCGCCGTTCTGGTTACAGCTGCCGGCGAGCTTTGGCCCGCAGCGTCTGGCGGAGCTGAGCGCGTTTATCGAGCCCTGGCAGGCCGAGGAGCTGGCCGTCGAGGTGCGTCATCCGGCGTTCTTTGCCAAAGACGAGGAGGAGCGCAGCCTTAATCGCCTGCTGCATGGCCGTGGTATCGAGCGTATCTGTCTGGATTCGCGGGCGCTGTTCAGCTGCGTCTCCAGCGCACCAGCGGTAATGCATGCGCAGGCGAAGAAGCCGCGCTTGCCACTGCGGCCCACGGCCTTTAGCCAGGCGCCGCAGCTGCGCTTTATTGGCCACCCCGAGCTGTTGGCCAATGATCCGTTTATGGCGCCCTGGCTGGACAAGGTGGCGGGCTGGATCGAAGAAGGCCGCACGCCTTATGTCTTTCTGCACACTTCGGACAACCGCCTGGCGCCGCAACTGGCGCAGCGCTTCCATCAGCAGTTGATGTTGCGTCTGCCTGGGTTGGCGGCCTTGCCGCAGGTGCAGGCCGAAGATCAGGTCGAGCAGTTAGGTTTGCTCTGATAGGCTGCGCCGCATGAGCTTCTTTCGTGCCTTTCTTATTCTTTGTGTAGTGCTCGCCGGCCTGTTGTTGGCAATTTGGCGTGGCTGGCTGGAGGTGCCGCCGCGCTGGAATCCCTGGGCGGTGCTGGATATTCGCGAGGCGCCGAACCTGCTGACCAGCTTTAAACTCTGGCGGCTGCAGGATGATCCGGCGTTGTGTCAGCAGGCCTTGAACACCTCCTCACTGCGCTTTACCCCGCAGGCCGACAGTAGCCCGGAAGCGGCCTGTCCGCTGAACAACACCCTGCGTGTACACAGCGCAGGTGTTGCGTTTAGCAGCAGCTTTATCGCCAGCTGCCCGCTGGCAGCGGCCTTTGCCCTGTTCGAGCAGCATGATCTGCAGCCAACTGCCCAGGCAGTGTTTGGTCAGCGGGTGGCGCGGGTCGAGCATGTCGGCAGCTTCGCCTGTCGCACCATTGCCGGCAGTCAGCGGCGTAGCCAACATGCCTCGGCGAATGCGCTGGATATCATCGGTTTTCGCCTGACCGATGGCCGGCGCATCAGCGTGCTGCAGGATTGGCCCAAGCAGGGCAAGAACGCCGAGTTTCTGCGCCAGGTGCAACAGGCTGCCTGCAAGCGCTTTAACACCACCCTGGGGCCGGAGTACAACGCCGCGCACCGTGACCACTTTCATGTGGATATGGGGCTGTGGCGGATGTGCCGCTAGCAGGTTGTTGATGGTGTTGGGCTTCGTGCCTCAGCGCCAACCTACAACTGCCCCATGTCTGCTGTCGTGCTAACGCTGCGCCAACAATAGATCGGCTGCCTGACCGCTGCGGCCGTCGGCGAATTCGAAGCGGCCGAGTTGGGCGATTTCGTCATAGGCGCCCAGGGCAATCTTTACGTCGCGTGCTTGCAGGTCGATGGCGCTGACCCCGGCTTGGCTCAGCGACTGGCTGGATTGCCGGCCCTGAGCATCGAAGCGCAGCAGGCTCAGGCGCTCGAAGATCGCATCCTGGTTGTCGATGCGGCCATCGCCGTTGTCATCGTACTTGCGCAGTTCGGCAAAGCCGTTGGCCGCGCCGTTCTGGTCGCCGAACAGTTCGCGACCATCATCAATGCGGCCGTTGCCGTTGCGGTCATAGGCGAGCAGGGCATCGTCGCCGATGGGCACGCTGATCTGGTCGAGTTTGCCGTCGGCATCCAGGTCAAAACGTACCGAACGATTCAGGCCGCTGGTGCTGAAGCCGTTGCCGGCCAAGTCGAGCACCAGGGGATCGGTTTTCTTCGGTTCGGCGTTGATATTGACGTTCAGCTCCAGCTCGCGCTGGGCGGCCAACTCCTGAAAATCACTGGCCTGGGCGGTGACGGCGGGTGGCTCGCTGGGCGTTTCTGGCGGGCTGGCGGGCGCCTTGGCTTCGGCTTCATCGGGCATCAGGGTGCGCCGCAGGATCTGATAGTCCAGCGAGGCGCGCTTGCCTTCCTCCAGTGTTTCGCTGATCGAACTGGTGTTGGCGGCCGAAGGGGCGGCGCTGCGCGGGGCGGAAATTACATCGAACATGGCGAACTCGGTGCGGCTGGAAACTGCCGGGTCTGGCAAAATGCCGCTCAGGCAGGTTATCGGCTGCTTTTCCAGTCAATTGAGTGATTTTTGAGCACATTTTCTGATGAGTGATGAGCGGCTAATAGCCAGAATTCGTATGCAAGCCCTAGCGCCCCATTTGCAGGCTGCGGCTGAAACCTGGGCGGCGCGCCTGGGTTTACCGCTGGAGGGCGACAGCGAGTTTGCCTTGCAACTGGGTGAGGGCGGCTTGCAGCTGGTTGAACTGGGCCCGCAAGCGCCCGGGCCGGTGAAAGTGGATTTTGTCGAGGGCGCGGTGGCGCATCGCCGACTGTTCGGTGGCGGCAGTGGGCAGATGATCGCCAAGGCGGTGGGCGTGCAAGCCGGGGTGCGCCCGACTGTGCTGGATGCCACGGCCGGCCTGGGGCGCGATGCCTTTGTGCTGGCCAGTCTGGGTTGCCGCATGACCTTGATCGAGCGTCAGCCGCTAATTGCTGCGCTGCTGGAAGATGGTCTGGCCCGTGCGGCGCTGGATCGTGATGTGGCGCCGATTGCCGCGCAGATGCAGCTGCGCGGCGGCAACGCCATCGAGCTGATGCGCGCCTGGCAGGGTGAGCCGCCGCAGGTGATCTACCTCGACCCGATGTTCCCGCATCGCGACAAGAGCGCGCTGGTGAAAAAAGAAATGCGCCTGTTCCGCCCCTTTGTCGGCGATGACCTGGACGCGCCGGCGCTGCTGGAAGCGGCGTTGGCGCTGGCCAGCCATCGGGTGGTGGTCAAGCGTCCGCGCAAGGCTCCGCTGATTGAAGGCGCCAAGCCGGGCTATGCCCTGGAAGGTAAATCCAGCCGCTACGACATCTACCCGAAGAAGAAGCTGCAAGCCGCCAGTGAGTAACGCTGGCGACGCCTTGCCTTAGTCGGCGCGGAAAGCGCGCAGAAACACCTCGACTGCATCGCGCACATGGGCTTCAGCCTCAGCGCCTTGCAGCGCCTCGCCACAGCCGATCAGCAGGCGGAAGTTGGCGCCGCCCTTGATCAGGCAGAAAAATTGATCCGCCGCGCTCAGCGGGTCGGGTACGCGCAGCTTGCCGCTCTGGTCTGCCTGGCGCAGCAGCTCTTCCATGCCGTGCAGCACGCGCTGCGGGCCGGCCTCATAGAACATCCGCGAGAGCTTGGAGTCCTGCGCTGCCAGGCTCACCATCACCCGGTGCAGTTCCACCGACTCACGGCTGTTGATCAGCTCATTGAAGCCCCGGCCGATATTCAGCAGCAGTTGTGCCACCGGCACTTCGTCGTTCAGCTCGAACAGCAGCTCCGGCAGTTGCTCCTCGCATTTGGACTGCACCGCCGCGGCAAACAGCTTCTCCTTGTCGGTGAAGTGGCTGTACACCGTGAGCTTGGAAACCCCGGCTTCCGCAGCAATCGCATCCATACTGCTACCGTCATAGCCATTGCTGAGGAAGAGGGTCTTCGCCGCTTCCAGAATGGCTTTGCGCTTGGCCAGGTCTTTTGGGCGACCGGGGCCGCTGGTTGGCAACACTTTGTTTGGCATTGGTCGTTTTTAATACTGGACTAGTGAGTTTGCTATTTTTACTATACCTGTCAGTTTAATTATTCAAAAGCCTCCACAAAGGTTAGTCATCATGTTTCGTCATGCACTGTCTGTTGCGTTGCCTGTCAGTCTTATCCTGTTGCTCGGCGCTTGCGGTAATGGCGAGCCCGCCAAGGTTGCTGTGCGCCCGGCCATGGTGGTGCAGCCACAGCTGGCTGGCGACCTGATGGACGCCTACCCGGGTGAGGTGCGTGCGCGCCTGGAGCCGGAACTGGCGTTCCGTATCGGTGGCAAGGTGGCCAAGCGTCTGGTCGATGTCGGCGCGCGGGTGAAGAAGGATCAACCCCTGGCCGAGCTGGACCCGCAGGACGTGCGTCTGCAGCTGGAAGCCATCCGCGCCCAGGTGGCAGCGGCCGAGGCCAACCTGCAGCTGGTACGCGCCGAACGTGATCGCTACAAGACCCTGCTGGCGCGCAACCTAGTCAGCCGTTCGCAGTACGACAATGCCGAGAACACCTACCGCTCCGGTGAAGCGCGGGTGAAGCAGGTGCGCGCCGAATTCAATGTGGCTAACAATCAGGCCGGTTACGCCGTGCTGCGCGCCTCGCAAGATGGCGTGGTGGCCCAGCGCATGGTCGAAGTTGGCCAGGTGGTGGCCGCTGGGCAAACCGTGTTCACCCTGGCTGCGGACGGTGAGCGTGAAGTGCTGATCAACCTGCCGGAGCAAGCCTTCGAGCGCTTCAAGGTCGGTCAGGATGTCGCGGTTGAGCTGTGGTCGCAGCCGGACCAGCGCTTCCCCGGGCGCATCCGCGAAATGTCGCCATCGGCCGATCCACAATCGCGCACCTTCGCCGCCCGCGTTGCCTTCGTCGAAGGCAAGGTGCCGGCCGAACTGGGCCAGAGCGCCCGCGTGTTTATCGCCCACAACGGCGATGTGCCGCTGGCCGTGCCACTGTCGGCACTGACGGCGGAGAAGGGCCAGCCCTACGTCTGGGTGGTCGATCCCAAGGATTCCACCCTCAAGCGCACTAATGTACGTATCGGCGCTTACGGCGAGAAAACTGTACCGGTGCTCGAAGGCCTGCAAGCCACCGATTGGGTGGTGGCGGCCGGTGGTCAGGTGCTACGCGAAGGCCAGCAGGTGCGTCCGGTTGACCGTGACAACCGTGCGGTGCAGCTGACGGCCAAGTCCGACCTGACGGTCAAGGAGTAAGCCCGATGGATTTCAACCTATCCGCCTGGGCGCTGCGCAACCGCCAGATCGTCCTGTATCTCATGCTGCTGTTGGCTGTGGTCGGGGCTATTTCCTACACCAAGCTGGGCCAGAGCGAAGACCCGCCCTTTACCTTCAAGGCCATGGTGGTACGCACCAACTGGCCAGGCGCGAGCGCCGAAGAGGTAGCGCGGCAGGTCACCGAGCGCATCGAAAAGAAGCTGATGGAGACTGGCGACTACGACAAGATCGTCTCGTTCTCGCGCCCGGGTGAATCCCAGGTCACCTTTATCGCCCGTGATTCGATGCACTCGGCCGACATTCCTGACCTGTTCTATCAGGTGCGCAAGAAGGTCAGCGATATTCGCCACACCTTGCCCCAGGGCATTCAGGGGCCGTTCTACAACGACGAATTCGGCACCACCTTCGGCAATATCTACGCGCTGACCGGTGAAGGCTTCGACTACGCCGTGCTCAAGGATTACGCCGACCGCGTCCAGCTGCAGCTGCAGCGCGTCAAGGACGTTGGCAAGGTCGACCTGCTCGGTCTGCAGGATGAAAAGGTGTGGATCGAGCTGTCCAACACCAAGCTGGCCACCCTCGGCCTGCCGCTGGCGGCCGTGCAACAGGCGCTGGAAGAACAGAACGCGGTGGCCGCTGCCGGCTTCTTCGAAACCGCTTCTGACCGCGTGCAACTGCGCGTCACCGGGCGTTTTGAAACGGTCGATGAAATCCGCAATTTCCCGATTCGCGTGGCCGAGCGCACCTTCCGCATCGCCGATGTGGCCGAGGTCAAGCGTGGCTTCAACGATCCACCCGCACCGCGTATGCGCTACATGGGCGAAGACGCCATTGGCCTGGCCGTATCGATGAAAGCCGGTGGTGACATTCTGGTGCTGGGCAAGGCCCTGGAAGGCGAGTTCGCCCGCCTGCAGGAAACCCTGCCGGCCGGCATGCAGCTGAGCAAGGTGTCCGACCAACCAGCGGCGGTGAAAACCGGCGTCGGCGAGTTCGTCCGCGTGCTCACCGAAGCGGTGATCATCGTGCTGCTGGTGAGCTTCTTCTCCCTTGGCCTGCGCACTGGTCTGGTGGTGGCGCTGTCGATTCCGCTGGTGCTGGCGATGACCTTTGCCGCCATGTACTACCTCGGCATCGGCCTGCACAAGATTTCCCTCGGCGCGCTGGTGCTGGCGCTGGGCCTGATGGTGGATGACGCGATCATTGCCGTGGAGATGATGGCGATCAAGATGGAGCAGGGCTACGACCGCATCAAAGCGGCCAGTTATGCCTGGACCAGCACCGCCTTCCCGATGCTCACCGGCACCCTGATCACCGCCGCCGGCTTCCTGCCGATTGCCACCGCGCAGTCCGGCACCGGCGAATACACCCGCTCGATCTTCCAGGTGGTGGCGATTGCCCTGCTGGTGTCGTGGATCGCCGCCGTGGTGTTTGTGCCGTACCTGGGGGCCAAACTGCTGCCGGACCTGGCCAAGCTGCACGCGGCCAAGCACGGCGGCAGCGCCGACGGTCACGACCCCTACGGCACGCCGTTCTATCGGCGCGTGCGCACGGCGGTGGAATGGTGCGTACGTCGGCGTAAAACCGTGATCGTGCTGACTATTGCGTTGTTTGTCGGCTCGATCCTGTTGTTCCGCTTTGTCCCGCAGCAGTTCTTCCCGGCGTCTGGCCGTCTGGAACTGATGGTCGACCTCAAGCTCAGCGAAGGCGCCTCCCTGGCCGCCACCGAAGAGCAGGCCAAGCGTCTGGAAAAATTGCTCAGTGGCCATGAAGGCATCGACAACTTCGTCGCCTACGTCGGCACCGGTTCGCCGCGCTTCTACCTGCCGCTGGACCAGCAACTGCCGGCCGCCAGCTTTGCCCAGTTTGTGGTGCTGGCGAAAAGCATTGAAGACCGCGAGAAGATCCGCACCTGGCTGATCGAGGTGCTCAACGACGAGTTCCCGACCCTGCGCACGCGCATCTCGCGTCTGGAAAACGGCCCGCCCGTGGGTTACCCGGTGCAGTTCCGCGTCTCCGGTGAGCATATCGACGAAGTGCGCCAACTGGCCCGCCAGGTCGCCGACAAGGTGCGCGAGAACAGCCATGTGAGCAACGTGCACCTGGACTGGGAAGAGCCGAGCAAAGTCGTGCGCCTGAACATCGACCAGGAACGCGCCCGCGCCCTGGGCGTCAGCACCGCCGACCTGTCGCGCTTCCTGCAAAGCTCGCTGACCGGCTCGCCCGTCAGCCAGTACCGCGAAGGCAACGAGCTGATCGAAATCCTCCTGCGCGGCACCCTGAGTGAGCGTCAGGAACTCGGCCTGCTGCCAAGCCTGGCGGTGCCCACCGACAATGGCCGCAGCGTGCCGTTGTCGCAGATCGCCACCCTGGAGTACGGCTTCGAGGAAGGCATCATCTGGCACCGCAACCGCCTGCCCACCGTCACCGTGCGTGCCGATGTGTATGGCAAGGAGCAGCCGGCCAGCCTGATCAAGCAGATTCTGCCGACTCTGGAGCCCGTGCGTGCACAACTGCCGGACGGCTACCAGCTGGACGTCGGCGGCACCGTGGAAGACTCCAGCCGTGGTCAGGCCTCGGTCAACGCCGGTATCCCGCTGTTTATCGTGGTGGTGCTGACCCTGCTGATGCTGCAGCTGAAGAGCTTCTCGCGCTCGGCCATGGTGTTCCTCACCGCGCCGCTGGGGCTGATCGGGGTGACGCTGTTCCTGCTGATCTTCCGTCAGCCGTTCGGCTTCGTCGCCATGCTCGGCACCATCGCCTTGTCGGGGATGATCATGCGTAACTCGGTGATTCTGGTCGACCAGATCGAGCAGGACATCGCCGCCGGCATGGACCGCTGGCACGCGATTATCGAAGCCACCGTGCGGCGTTTCCGCCCCATCGTGCTGACCGCCCTGGCGGCGGTATTGGCGATGATCCCGCTGTCGCGCAGCGTGTTCTTCGGGCCAATGGCCGTGGCCATCATGGGCGGCCTGATCGTCGCCACCGCGCTGACCCTACTGTTCCTGCCGGCGCTGTATGCGGCGTGGTTCCGGGTCAAGGAAGCGGAGTCAAGGCCTGCCTGAAGCGGCGCTTGCTGATATGAAAAAGCCAGGCCCAGCGGGTCTGGCTTTTTTATGTCTTTCGGATAGGAGATTTGCTGACCTGCTGTCAAAAATATGCAACTACCTGCAGTTGCGCTTGAACAGGTTATGCAGCGATTACAGTCTGTTACAGAGGCGTGCAGGGCGTTTTGCTGAATTATCTGCTTACGTTTCGTCGTTTTTGTTTGACATATTTTACGTATTTGCCAGACTGCGCGACCTTGGACGGGCGCGTGCAGCACCCCGTCGAGAATGGTCATAACAAAAACCTGTAGCCCATCGATCCGTCCCGCGCAGCCTGCGCGGGCCATGCATGCGGTGGGCTGACGTCTGTGGAACGGGAAAGCATGCTGATCTGGTTCGTTGCGCTCTATTTGCTGGTGACTGTCGCCATCGGTTTCTACGCCTCCACCCGGGTGCACAACACCCGCGATTTCGCCTCCGGTGGTCGTAGCATGGGCTTCCCCATCGTCGCCGCCATGGTGTTTGCCACCTGGTTTGGCAGCGAAGCGGTACTGGGCATCCCCGCCACCTTCCTCGAAGAAGGCTTTGCCGGCATCGTCGAAGACCCGTTTGGCTCCTTCGGCTGCCTGTTCCTGGTCGGCCTGATCATCGCCCGACCGCTGTACCGGATGAACCTGCTGACCATCGGTGACTACTTCAAGAAACGCTTTGGGCCGCAGGTCGAGCTGATCATCAGCCTGGTCATCGTCATGTCCTACCTGGGCTGGATCGCCGCGCAGCTGATCGCCCTCGGTCTGGTGTTCAACGTCATCTCCGACGGCAGCATCAGCACCACCCAGGGCATGTTCCTCGGCACCTTTATCGTGCTGCTGTACACCCTGTTCGGCGGCATGTGGTCGATTGCCCTGACCGACTTCTTCCAGATGATCATCATCGTCGTCGGCTTGATCTACCTGGTCTGGCTGTTCAGCGACATGGCCGGCGGCGCCGACCTGGTGATCAGCCAGGCGGCCAGCGATGGCAAATTCACCTTTATGCACGCCTTCGAGCCCAAGGACATCGTCGCCTTTATCGGCGCGGCAGTGACCATGATGCTCGGCTCCATCCCGCAGCAGGACGTGTACCAGCGCGTGATGTCGGCCAAGAGCGAGAACATCGCCGCGCGTGCCTCGATGACCGGTGCGGTGTTCTACCTCGGCTTCTGCATGCTGCCGGTGTTTCTGGTGTACGCCGCCTCGATGATCGACCCGGCGCTGGTCGAGAAGTGGCTGGCCGAAGATTCGCAGATGATTCTGCCGCTGCTGATCCTCGACAAGACCCCGCTGTTCGCCCAGATCATGTTCTTCGGCGCGCTGCTTTCGGCGATCATGTCCACCGCCTCCGGCACCCTGTTGGCGCCGTCGGTGACCCTGACCGAGAACGTGCTCAAGCGCTTTTTGCCGGTGCTTAACGACAAGCAGTTCCTGCTGCTGATGCGCGTCACCATCGTGGTCTGCGCCGTGGCCACCCTGAGCTTTGCCCTGTATTCGGATGCAAGCATCTACGAGATGGTCGGCAACGCCTACAAGGTGACCCTGGTGGCGGCGGTGGTGCCGTTGTTTGCCGGGTTATTCTGGAAGCGCGCGACCACCCAGGGCGCGCTGGTGGCCATCGCCTTTGGTCTGGTGTCGTGGATCTACCTGGAATACACCTGGACTGAGGCCGCCTTCTGGCCGCCACAGCTGGCGGGCCTGCTGTTCAGCATGGCCGGTATGTTGATTGGTACGCTGTTGCCGCAGTGGAGCCGTAACCAGAACGGCACGCTGGTGGCGCAGGCGGAATAAGCCTGGCGTTTGGTCGACTAAACCCCGCTGATTGGCGGGGTTTTGTTTTTCGGCCGGGCGAGGGCATATCGCCTCTGTAGGAGCGGCCCATGGCCGCGAACTTTGTTGTTTCTGGGATTGGTCTTTGTTTGCGCCGCTTATGTGTTGACCGGGCTAACGGTTCCGCCCTTACGGCGGCTCACTTTTGGCAAACGCCCCAAAAGTAAGCAAAAAGTCTTGCCCCTTGCATCCGGGTCTCGCTGCGCTCGACTTCCCTCGTTCCATCATTGCTCCAGGGGCCCGCCGCGAAGGGCCATCCCTGGCCCATCGCGGCTCTCGCGGCATCCATGCCGCTCAACCCCTTCCGCAACGATTCCACTCGGCCTGCTGATGGGGCGTTTCGCGTCGTCTGTGATAACGCAGAACAAACCGTAGGAACGGGCTTGCCCGCGATGCTTTTTTTTGGCTTTTACGTTCCGCTTTTGCCCTTCGCTATGCCTCCACAAATCGCCCAAACAACGCGGTCCCCGAATCCCGTCAGGAGGCCGAGCGTAGGTGCTGTGGAGAGGGGCGTTTGGCATGGATGCCAAACGAGGAACGATGGGCCAGGGATGGCCCACCGTGACGACCCTCGGAGCAGCGCCGGAGCGAGGGAAGTTGAGCGCAGCGAAACCCGGATGCCGGGCGCGCTTTCTCTTTGGTTACTTTCTGCGCGAGTGAAGAGATACGGAGCGAAGCGCAGTAACAGCCAAAGGCTGGCCCGCAGGGTGAGCGCAGCGAATCAAGTGACTCGCCGTAAGGGCGAAAGGGTGACTTACAGTTAAGGCAGATGCGGCGGTAGAGCATGTGACGACGATGGTTGGTAATGAAGGTTTGAACATACCGGTGGACAAGCTTCGCGTTGTCCACCCTACGCGCCGCACATTAGCGATCCTTGCGTAGGGTGGATGACGTTTTTTTCATCCACCGTTACTGCCGTTGTCCGGGCTACTCGCTAAGCGCGGTGTTAACATTGGAAACGAGTTTTGGGGTCGTTCGCAGTATCCGAAATGTCGTGGAATTATCTCAGCCTAAAAATTGTCGGCTGATATTTTTAAGAAAGGGCTGGGTTAGGGCATGAGTAATGAATTTTTGGGGCACGTTATAAAGAGTGATCGAGAAAGTATTGGTCTCACTCAGTATGAATTGCAGCGCAGGTCTAAGGTGTTATCTATTCTTCGAGACAGTAGGCTTTCAGAGGATGAAAAAGAGCAGCTATTGAAGTCTCGAGGTAATGCAATTGAGAATGAGCGAGGTTGGGTTTTTTGCTCGTTTCCCTCAACGCTGATATCGAAAATCGAGAGGGGGGTTGCTAGGTCTATTCTAGAGGGCGACCTTTCTATAATTGCTGAAGTGCTTGGTCAAGATTTGTCTAGATACTCTGGTCTCGAAGTTAACCCGGTTAGACTAATCGGTTCTAAGGTGGCCGAGTCAGAAGTTGTTCAGGCTCCATTTATCGAGCGTTCAATAGTTTTCGATGCGGAATATCGCCAGGCTGGCGTGTCAATTTTAAATTTCTTTTCTGAGATTGTTGAGAGAGAGTTTTCCAATCAGTCCGTGAAAGTGGGGATTATGCAGAGTGGGAATTCCGTTACTTTGCGCATTGAAACTCCTGATGGTAAGGTTTTAAAAGAGGTAGAGCAGAAGCTAAATGCTTATGGTATGGCTGTTATGGGTAAAGCACCAATAGAGTCTATCTCTAAGGATCAAGTGCTTCTTCAAGAATTGAAAACTAGGCTTGAAGTGACAAATTTAGAGTTAAGGTTAAGGCAGGAGGCGTCATGTGAGCGGTCGTTGCAATATGAAAGTAGGATTGTAAACTTAGAGTCGCAAATATCGAATTTACATAATCTGGTTGGGCAAGGGCTTACTCATCAGACGAGTTTGATCGAAACTATAAAGAATCTATCGGCCAGCGATAGTCAAAGTAACAATTTTCTCCTGGCCTTGGAAAAGGTTTCTCAGATTGTTGGTGGCGAAAAAACAGCAGCGTCCGAGAGAAACCTGAATGCGTCTCTAAATGTATTGGAGGTAGAGTCGCCTGGTATATTGTCTCGCCTCAGTAAGACATTGGAGGCTATGCCTGCAGGCATCTTAGGGAATATGTTAACTCCGTGGGTTCAGACAATTATCCTTTCAATTCCGAAGTGATTTTGTGAGAGTAATTGTCATAAGCCTTTGATTTTAGATTGGAGGCAGTTCTCATGTTGCATAGTGACTCGTCTCACCACTATTTTACTCGCAAGCCTTCAATGCACGTTTTCACGTCATCATCAATGGCGTTTCCAGGCTTTATGCATTCCATCATGGTGCGGCGAACTCCGCGGTTGGATGCGCGGAAAAGGGGACAGATTTATTTTTAAATAAATCAGACTTCTGCAGTGCCAAAAAAGCCAGACCCCAAAGTCTGGCTTTTTCACATCTATCCAACCCTTCTTACAACGCCCCAAACACCTTCTTCGCCAAACTGGTCGCCGCACCAGCCGGGTTCTGGCGGATGCTGGCTTCCTGCTCGGCGATCATGGCGAACAGGCCGTCCAGCGCCTGCTCGGTTACATAGTTCTCGATATTCGCGCTTTTCGCGTCGATCACGCCGAAGCTCGCGGCTTGGCCGGCGAAGCTGTTGTATTGCTTGGCCAGGCCGACCTGGTCGGTGGCTTGTTTGACGATGGGCAGGAACTTGGCGCGGATCTGTTCGCGGCTGGTTTTGTTCAGGTATTGGGTGGCGGAGTCGTTCGAGCCGGCGAGGATGCTTTTGGCGTCCTGCACGGTCATCTTTTTCACCGAGTCCACCAGCAGCGCCTGGGCTTGCGGTACGGCGGCTTCGGCGGCTTTGTTCATGCTCGCTTCGAGCTGATCAACCTGCGCGCCCATGCCCATCATCTTCATGGTTTTTGCAGCTTTGCCGAGGTTGCCCGGCAGTTCGATGCGCACGTCCGGGTTGTTGCTGAAACCGCCGGGTTTGCCCAGTTGCTGCACGGCCACTTTGGCGCCTTGGGTGAGGGCGTCCTTGAGGCCGCCGCTGGCGTCGCTTTGCGAGAGGTCAGCGAGGGACAGGGCGAAGGCGCTGCTGGAGAGGGCGAGGCCGGCGGCCAGGGAAAGCAAACGAAGCATGGTGGGCATCCTTGTGCGATGGAGGGGCAGTTGCTGGAGCTTAACGGACTGGCGCGCACAGGCAAATCGGCATCTGTGCTCGCCTGGCGCAGCTGCAGGGTGTGGGCCAGTATTTAGCCGCAGAGTGAGACAACGGCTTAGGCGGAGAGCGGCCATGCGTGGTTATCGGATGATGGGCGGGTGTGTGCTGGCTGCGCTGTGGCTGTGCGTGGCCAGCCCTGTGGCGCAGGCCGGGCTGTTTGACTGGATGTCGACGCAGCTCAATGAGGCCGAAGAAGCCGAGGTGGATAGCCTGGTGCTGCCGGTGCCGGAGGATTGGATCGGCGACTTCGATGGCATGCGTGAGCGCCGCTTGGTGCGGGTGCTGGTGCCGTACAGCAAGACCTTCTTTATGGTCGATCGCGGCCGCCAGCAGGGCATCAGCTATGAGCTGGGCAAGGCGCTGGAGGCGTGGCTTAACGCCCGGCATCCGTATGCGCAGAAGTCGTTGCGCTGGCAGGTGATGTTTATTCCGGTGGCGCGCAACGAGCTGATGCCCAGGTTGCTCAGCGGCGGTGGCGATATCGCCGCCGGTGGCCTGACGATTACCGAGGGGCGGCTGCAGACTGTGGATTTTGCCGCGCCGTTCTCCAGCAATATCCGTGAGGCGGTGATTACCGGGCCGTCCAGTGCTGCGCTGAGCACGCTGGAGGATCTCGCCGGGCAGGAGGTCACGGTGCGCGCTTCAAGCAGTTATTTCGAGCACCTGGTCGCGATCAATCGGCAGTTCAAGGCGCGCGGCTTAAAGCCGATCAAGATCATCGCGGCCGATGAGAACCTGGAGTCCGAAGACCTGCTGGAAATGCTCAATGCCGGGCTGCTTAACGCCATTGTGGTCGACCGCTATATCGCCGAGGCCTGGAGCCCGCTGTATAGCAAGCTGCAGATTCACGATGAGTTCTATATCCATGAGGGGCCGAGTTTGCCTGGGCGATCCGCAAGAGCAGTCCGCTGCTCAAGCAGGAGCTGGCGGCCTTTGTGGACAAGCACAAGGCCGGCACGGCGTTTGGCAATAGCCTGCGCAACAAGTACGTGAAAAACAGCAAGCGTGTGCTGAATGCCGCCAGCGAGGCGGAGCTGAAGAAATTCAACGAGTTGGTCGGTTTGTTTGAGAAGCACGCCGGCACCTATGAGTTCGACTACCTGATGCTGATGGCGCAGGGGTATCAGGAGTCGCAGCTCAATCAGGCGGCGCGCAGCCCGCGTGGGGCGGTGGGTATTATGCAGTTGCTGCCGACCACGGCGGCGGACCCGGTGGTGGGCATCAGGGGTATCGACAAGAGCGCCGACAAGAATATTGAGGCGGGCAGCAAGTACATGCGCGTGCTGGCCGACAAGTACCTGGACGACCCCGAGCTGACGCCGATGAACAAGACCCTGCTGAGCTTTGCCGCCTACAACGCCGGGCCCGGCAACCTGCGCAAGTTTCGCCGCCTAGCGGAGAAGTCAGGGCTGGATCAGAACGTCTGGTTCGGCAATGTCGAGCACTCGGCGGCGCGGGTGGTCGGCCGCGAGACGGTCGATTACGTCGGCAATATCTACAAGTACTACGTGGCCTACAAACTGGCCGAGACGAAAAACCGCACGCGGCGCGGGCTGACGCACAAGGCTGAGCACTAGCCGAGCGGCCATGGCGCACGTTAAGTGCTACGGCCCGGCGCTTATTCATCTATAACTCACTGCATGCGTCTGACGTATTCGGCGTCAGCGCGCGTACGCAAATTGCATAGGCAACGCTGTATTTGCAGTACCTGATCTTGCTGGTGGAACTAGGAGCGGTTCGTAAGCAGTTCTGGTAGTCCCTCTGAGCGTCCTTTCCAAGCAGGAGTAATGGCATGGCTTTTGTCCCCGTTCGGCTGTCGCAGCGTTTGACCCTGGGTTGCATCGTCCTTCTGATTCTGACCGCGCTGGCGGTGTTTGCCGTGATGGCCCTGCGTGGCCAGCCGCGTGTGGTGGCGGCCAGTGGCGAGCTGATTGAGCAGACTGGCAGCGCCATCGTGCGTCAGCTGGCGTTGCAGTTGGCGCGCATTGAGGGGGTGACGGCCAGCCTGGCGCACCTGGCCGAGGTGCTGCCGCGTGAAGAGCCGCTGTACCTCAACAGCCTGCCCAATCTGATCGACAGCCAGGGTGATAAAGCAATTGCCGGCGGCGGTGTGTGGCCCGAGCCAAATGCCTTCAGCGAGGGCACGGCGCGGCGCAGTTTCTTCTGGGCGCGCGGCGCGGATGGTCGCCTGGCTTATTCCGATGATTACAACGCCGCCGATGGCCCCGGTTACCACAACGATGGCTGGTATACCGGCGCGCGCAGCAGCCCGGCCGGTCAGTGCCTGTGGTCGGAGGCCTATAAGGATGTGTTTACCGGCGTGCCGATGGTGACCTGCAGCGTGCCTTACCAGCTTGAGGGACGCTTTGCGGGCGTCGCCACCCTGGACCTGCTGCTGGACGATCTGGCGCGCTTTCTCACCGAGCAGGGCAAGGTCACCGATGGCTACGCCTTCGCCCTCGATCAGGCCGGTAACGTGCTGCATTTCCCTGGTATGACCGGGGGTAAAGGCGGCGACATGCTCAAGTTCGCCGACCTGGCGCAGCAGCACGGTTGGCTCAAGCCGGTGCAGGCGGCGCTGACCAGCAGCAGCTCAGGGGCGATTCGCAACCTTGATCTGCAACACGATGAACAGCTCAAGCAGGCCAGCCGCGTCAGCCTGTTTGTGATGCCCGACACCGGCTGGGTAATCGGCCTGGTCACCCCGCAGGAGCGGGTTACCGGTCTGGCAAAGGCGCTGACCTGGGAGATTCTGCTGTTTCTTCTGCCGCTGCTGGCGGTGTTGCTGGCGCTGGCCTGGTTGGCTGGGCGCAAGCTGATCGGTCAACTGGAAGAAACCACCGCGCAGATCGACTCTCTGGGCCGTGGTTCGACCAGCCGCGATGTCGAGTTGAGCGTGGAGCGCGAGGATGAAATCGGCGCGCTGCGTCACGCGGTCAATCGCTATGCCGGGCAGTTGCGCACCATGCTTCAGCGTATTGCCGAGGAGGCCGATCATCTGCAGGCCGAAGCCGCGCAACTGGGCGGCCTGAGCAGCACCCTGGCCGGGCGCGCCGAGCAGCAGCGGCAGGAGAACACCCAGCTGGCGGCGGCGATTACCGAGATGTCGTCGAGTGCCCAGGAAGTGGCGCAGAACACCAACGACTGCGCCAATACCGCGCAGAGTTCACTGCTGGTGGTGCAGCAGGGGCAGCAGAAGGTGGCCTCCAACAGCTCGGCAATTCAGGCGCTGTCGGCGGAAATGGCCGGTGCGGCCATGGTGATCAGCCGGCTGGAGAAAGACAGCCAGCAGGTCGGCGCGGTGCTGGATGTGATCAAGGCGATTTCCGAACAAACCAACCTGCTGGCGCTGAATGCCGCCATCGAGGCCGCACGGGCCGGTGAGCAGGGCCGTGGTTTTGCCGTGGTGGCCGATGAGGTGCGCACCCTGGCGGGTAAAACCCAGGCCTCGGCCAATGAGATCAGCACCATGATCAGCGCGCTGCAGCAGGCTTCACGCCAGGCGGTGCAAGCGATGCAAGCCGGCGAGGCGCGTACCGAACACGCGGTGGTCGAGGCCGAAGGCGCGGCCACGGCGCTGTCCAGTACGGTGCAGAGCTTCGATGATATTTCCCAACGCGCTCAGCAGATCGCCGTGGCGGCGCAGCAGCAAAGCCATGTGACTCAGGAGATCAACGAACTGGCGGTGCGCATCCATAGCATCAGCGAAGAAAACGCCCGCGACGCCCAGGCGCTGGATCAGGTCAGCAGCGCCATGCAGGCGTTGTCGTCACGCTTGACCGGGTTAAGCCGCGGCTAGCAGCCAGCTTCGTAGCCCGGATGCAATCCGGGAGCGGACATGCAGGGCGCGAGGCTTCCTCGGATTGCATCCGGGCTACAGGTTGTTAGGCGTTTAAGCGCTGCAGCTCGCGGCGCACCATCTGCGCGTAGGCGGCGGGTTTTAAGGCGTACAACTCGGCAGCAACCCAGCTGAGCCAGCGTGCGCCCAGCTCGGCCTTGGCCGCCAGCAGGCGCTGCGCTTCAGCTTCGGCGCGAGCCTGGTTGGCCTGGTGAAACTCGGCGCGTGAGGGTTTGTTGGTTGGGTCGTTGTCTGGGGGCATGGCGGCGGGCGGTTGTGATCGATCCTGGGGTTATGCATATCTCGCAAACTGTAGGAGCGGGCCATGCCCGCGATGACCACGCTAGGCATATACCTTATTCGCGGCCATGGGCCGCTCCTACAGATTCCGTAGAGCCATGACCAGGCCGGTTTACACCGGCTCGGCGACATCCTCGTTGCGATCCATGGCCACCTGGCGAATCGACAGGCGCAGCTCTGCCGGCAGTACGCGCTTGGCGGCGCCTTCGGCCAGTTCGCTGAGCAGCGGGTGATGGCTGAGCTTGCCGGCTTCGTCCTGACGCAGCACGCCATGCTCCAGCAGGCTCTGGATAAAGTGGCGGAACAGGCTTTTGTCGAAGAACTCCGGGGCGTTGAGGCCATGCAGGATCGACAGGCGCTGGGCCATCACGGTGCAGAGGTCTTCCAGCTCTTCGGCGCTGATGGCGTTCTGGCCGGCATTCAGCAGCAGGGCAGTGGCCATATAGAAGCGCTGCAGGGTCTGCACGATGGCGCGGGCCAGCAGGGTGAGCAGGACGAACTCGCGCGAGCTTGGCGCGGGGCGCACATACATGTCGCCATCAAGCTTGAGCAGGCCCTGTTCGACAAAGGCGGCCAGCCACTGATCGACCACGCCGTCCAGCTCGTCCATATCCCAGCGGATAAACAGCTCGGCTTGCAGGTAGGGGTAGAGCGCGCGGGTAAAGCGCAGGATCTGCTCGCGGCTCATCCGTGAGCTGCTCTGGAAGAAGCTCGCCAGCAGCGCCGGCAGGGCGAAGATATGCAGCACGTTGTTGCGGTAGTAGGTCATCAGAACGGCGTTCTGCTCATCCAGATAGAGGATCTTGCCGAGGGCATCCTTCTGTTCGGCGAGCAGGTTCATCTTCTGTACGTATTCGATCAGCGCCTGGCCGTTGCCGTCCGGCAGGGTGGTATGCGGCGAGTAGGGCACGCTGCGCAGCAGGGCCAGATAGAGGTCGAGCACCCGCGACAGGGCGCGTTCATCCAGGGCCAGCTTGCTGGTGGAGAGCAGCGCCAGGGCTACCAGGTTCACCGGGTTGATCGCCGCCGCCTCGTTGAGGTGTTGGGCTACGCGCTCGCCGAGGTTGTTGGTGGCTTCATTGAGCCATGCCGGGCGGTACTGCGTGCCGTAATCCTGCTCGCGCCAGTCCGGTTGCTCACTGTCGAGGAATTCCGCCAGTTTGATCGGCTCGCCGAAGTTGACCCAGACATGGCCAAAGCGCTGCTTGAGCGCGCCAATGACCTTGAAGATGTCGAAGATCGACTCTTTCTTCTTGCTCGCGCCGCGCAGCTCGCCCAGGTAGGTGCGGCCTTCCAGCACGCGCTCATAGCCGATATACACCGGCACGAACACCACCGGCAGGCGGTTGCTGCGCAGGAAGCTGCGCATGGTGATGGCCAGCATGCCGGTTTTCGGCTGCAGCATGCGCCCGGTGCGCGAACGGCCGCCTTCGACGAAGTACTCGACCGGGAAGCCCTTGCTGAACAGGGTGTGCAGGTATTCGTTGAACACTGCGGTATAGAGCGGGTTGCCCTTGAAGGTGCGGCGCATAAAGAACGCGCCGCCACGCCGTAGCAGGCTGCCGATCACCGGCATATTCAGGTTGATGCCGGCGGCGATATGCGGCGGCGTCAGGCCATTGCGGAACAGCAGATAGGACAGCAGCAGGTAGTCGATATGGCTGCGGTGGCAGGGCACATAGATCACCTCGTGGCCCTGGGCGACTTCCTGCACGCCCTCGATATGGTTGACCTTGATGCCGTCGTAGATCTTGTTCCAGAACCAGCTCAGCACCAGTTCGAGGAAGCGAATGGCGGTGTAGGTGTAGTCCGAGGCGATCTCGTTGCCATAGCGCAGCGCCTGGCTTTCGGCCTTCTCCAGGCTGATGTTCTCGCGTTCGGCTTCTTCGATGATCGCCTGGCGCACCTGCGGGCCGTGCACCAGGCCTTTGACCAGGTTGCGTCGGTGCGAGACGTCCGGGCCGATCACGGCGGCCTTCTGGTTGCGGAAGTGCACGCGCAGGATGCGCTGGACCATGCGCAGGGTGCGCTCGTGGCCTTTGTCCTGCTCGATCAGCTCGCGCATATGAATAGGCGTGGAGAATTGCACCCGGGTCTTGCGACCGAGAATCAGGATGCTGACTAGCCGGCGCAGACGCCCGGTAACCGCCCAGCTGTCGGCGAACAGCAGCTTCCACGGGCTGGTTTCACGGTCCGGCGACTGGCCCCAGAACACGCTGACTGGGATGATCTGCGCATCGTCCACCGCATGCTGGCTCAGCGCGCTGACCAGGCGTTGCAGGGTGGGCGAGATGCCGCGTTTGTCCTGCCGGCCGAGCCAATCGGGCTCCGGGGTCAGGTAGAAGAAGGCGGCAGGCTCCAGCAGTTCACCCACGGCCACCGGCAGCACCGGGCGCGGCAGGCCGGCCTTGCGGCACTCGGTATCGACCACAGCCAGATCACTCAGCGACGGCTGCTGCAGCACGTAAAACACCGGCTTGCTGCGGTCGAGCTTGAGGGTAAAGGCGGACTGGTTGATGGTTTCCGAGCGCACCCAGAGGTACAGCACGCGGCGCAGGGTGCCAAAAACGAGACGGCGGAGCGGAGATCGGGTCATACGGAGTCTGCAGGCTGAAAACGAGCATTTGCTCGGGGGGCGTAGTGTGCCGGATCGCTTGGCTGGCGGCAAAAATCTTCTAGGGTTTAGCCAGCGCAGAATTCTTTTTACGGGTTGTCTGTAACAGCCGCGTGTCTGCCGCGTCTATTGGGCCGAGGCAGCCAATCGGCCGCCACTGTAAACCACCATTGGAGCGTTGCCATGAACCATCTGAACACTGTTGTTGCATCCCTGGGCGCCGTGCTGCTGAGCAGCGCTGCATTTAGCGTGCAGGCCGCGAGCAACCCGTTTGCCGCGCAGGAATTGAGCAGCGGCTACAGCCTGGCTGCTGGCGAGAAATCCGCCGAAGGCAGCTGCGGTGAAGGCAAATGCGGCGGCGAGATGAAAAAAGCCGAAGGCGAAGGCAAGTGTGGCGAGGGTAAATGCGGTGGCGAAGCCAAGGCCGAAGGCGAAGGCAAATGCGGTGAAGGCAAGTGCGGCGGCGAGCAGAAAACCGAGTAACGGACTGAGTGCAGGGGCAGAACATGCAGATGGATTTCGTTAACGGTGCCGGGCTGGGCCTGCGTCGCGGCCTGCTCGGCGCGCTGCAGGACTGCAGCGCAGGCGAGGTGGATTTCCTCGAAGTGGCGCCGGAGAACTGGATCGGCGTGGGCGGGCGTTTGGGCAAGCAGTTGCGTGCCTTAAGCGAGCGCCTGCCATTGCTCTGCCATGGTCTGTCCCTCAATCTCGGTGGTTTTGCCCCGCTGGATATCGAGCTGCTCAAGGCCATCAAGGGCTTTCTCGAGCAGCACGGTGTGCGCGGTTACAGCGAGCATCTGTCGGCCTGCGCCGACCATGGCCAGCTCTATGACCTGATGCCGCTGCCCTTTTCCGAGGAGTCGGTGCTGCGTATCGCCGAGCGCGTGCGTATCGTGCAGGACGTGCTGGAGCGTCCGCTGATCATCGAGAACGTTTCGGCCTACGCGCAGTTGCCGGGCGAGCTGGATGAAGCGGCGTTTGTCAGCGCGGTGCTGGAACAGGCCGACTGCCAGCTGTTGCTCGACGTGAATAACGTCTTCGTCAACAGCATCAATTTCAACTTCGATGCGGCGGCCTATATCGCAGCCATGCCCAGTGCGCGCATCGCCTATCTGCATGTGGCCGGACATTACGACCAGGCCAGCGATCTGAAAATCGACACCCACGGCGCGGCGGTGATCGACCCGGTCTGGGCGCTGCTGGAGCAGGCCTACGCCGTGCACGGCGTGCGACCGACCTTGCTGGAACGGGATTTCAACTTCCCGCCGATTGCCGAGCTGTATGCCGAGGTGGCGCAGATTCGTCAGTTTCAGGCGGCAGCGACGCCCCTGCGGAGTTACGGCACATGAGCGGCGTTGACGCACAACGCGCGTTTGCTGCACGTATTCGCCAGCCGGCAGAGCAGTCATTGCTTGAGGGTGTTACGGCCGAGCGGATGGCGGTGTATGAAGCGCTGTTCTTCAACAATATCGAAGGCTTTATCAGCGGCGCCTTCCCGGTGCTGCACCGGCTGATTGAGGCTGATCGCTGGCAGCGCCTGGTGCGCAGTTTTATTGCCGAGCATCAGGCGCGCACGCCGTATTTCTTGCAGATCAGCCAGGAGTTTCTTGCCTGGTTACAGCAGGGCTACGTCGCCGAAGCGGGTGACCCGCCGTTTATTCTGGAGCTGGCGCATTACGAATGGGTCGAGCTGGCGCTGGATGTCAGCGAGGCCGAACTGCCTGCGCAGGGTTGGTCGCCACTGGCCTGGCCGCTGGCGTATCAGTGGCCGGTGCAGCGCATTGGTGTGGACTTTCAGCCTTGTGCGCCTGATGCCGATCCGACCTGTCTGCTGGTCTGGCGTGATGCGCAGGACAAGGTGCGCTTTATGCAAATCAGCCCCTTTGCCTACCAGTTGGCGGCGCGTCTGCAGGCTGGTGAGGCTAGCGAACCGGCCCTGCTGCAGCTGGCACAGCAGCACGGTCTCAACGCCGATAACGCCTATTTCAACAACGCCCAAACTCTGCTGGAGGAGTGGCATAAGCAGGGCATCTGGTGCCCTTGACCCCTCGCAGTACCTGACCCTCGGCGCCAAGCGCCGGCTTGTGGAGATTTATCATGCTGAGCTTTTTCAATCGTCTCCAGGACGCCCTGGATGCTTCTCGTCGCCTGGACTTTATTGGCCCGCTTTTGTTGCGCCTGTATCTGGTGCCTGTGTTCTGGATGGCGGGCATGCACAAGCTGGCCGATATCGACGCCACCGCCGCCTGGTTCGGCAACCCGGATTGGGGCCTAGGGCTGCCATTCCCCGAGCTGCTGGCCTGGGCGGCGGCGCTCACCGAGGCGGGCGGGGCGCTGCTGCTGTTGTTCGGCCTGGCAGTGCGCTGGGTCAGCATTCCGCTGATCGTCACCATGCTGGTGGCGATCTTCGCCGTGCACCTGCCCTATGGCTGGCAGGCGATTGCCGATGCCAGCGCGCCGTTCGCCAATGAGCGGGTCATGGACTCGGTGGGCAAGCTTGAACGTGCCCGCGAACTGCTTAAAGAACACGGCAATTACGACTGGCTGACCAGCAGCGGCAAGCTGGTGGTGCTGAACAACGGTATCGAGTTTGCCGCCACCTACCTGGTGATGCTGGTGGCGCTGTTCTTCAGCGGCGCTGGGCGTTGGCTAAGTCTGGATTATTGGTTTAGCCGGGCATTGCGTCGGCAACCTTGAGCCGAACAGGGCCCGTCGCTGCAATGGCGGCGGGCCGTTGGCAAAGCAGCGGGCTAGAGCGGTTTTTATGACTTATAGGTAAAGGAAGTAAAAAGTTCCGTTGTAATCAAATATTTATATATCAGCAACTGCCCTGAAATATCCCGCCGCCAAGATTCCCTCCAGCACGAACGAGCCCCAGCGCTCGGGTGTTTTCAACACTTAAAAGTCCATTTAGAGGAATCTTCGATGATCCGTAAGCACAGCTTTCGTGGAGTAATGGCCGGCTTCGCAACCAGCGCTCTGGCCCTGGCCGTTTCCGCCCAGGCTTTCGCCGGTACTGTCACATCTGACGGCGCCGATATCGTGATCAAGACCAAAGGCGGTCTGGAAGTCGCTACCACCGACAAAGCCTTCAGCTTCAAGATCAACGGCAAACTGCAGTGGGATGCTACCAACTTTGATGGTCTGCAGGCTGCCGATCAGAACCGCCCATTCGATGACACTTTCAACACCTTTATCCGTCGTGGCGAGTTCGGCCTGGAAGGCACCGCCTACACCGATTGGGGTTGGGGTCTGCGTCTGAGCTACAATGGTGGCGACGCCGGTGCCAACAACGACGAAACCAAAACTGAAGTCGACCGCGCGTTTGTTTCCTACAGCGGCTTTGACTTGGCCACCATCACCGTGGGTCGTTACGGCGGCGAATACGGTCTGGAAAACACCACCAGCTCGTCCTGGATCACCGGCATCGAACGTCCGTTCATGTACGATTTCCTCAATGGCGATGAAGACACCAAGTTCGGTGCCATGGCCAAACACTCGGGCGACAACTACGGCCTGATGGCCCAGGCCGCCCACTACGGTGACAAGGAAAAAGACGGCACCGCCAACGACAAGGGCAACGACGAAAACTTCGGCTACACCCTGCGTGCACATTGGGCTCCGTACCTGAATGGCACCGATGTTGTGCACCTGGCCGCCAACTACCACAACAGCAGCCCTGACGACAGCCGTGCCCGTGCCCGTACCCGTATGGGTATCCGTAGCGACAAGGATTTCCGCCTGACCTTCGGTGATGTACGTGTGGCCGATAAGGACAGCGAATGGGTACTGGAGTCCGGTGCTCAGTTCGGTGGCCTGCGTGCCCAGGCTGAATACTTCCAGCGCAATATTTCCGGCGAGAACCTTGTAGGTGCCAATTCTGACGTTGATCTGAGCGGCTACCACGCTCAAGTTTCCTACATGTTCGGTACTTCCCGTGGTTACAAGGGCAGTGACGGTCGTTGGGACAAGCCGGTTGACATGAAAGGCACCTGGGAAGTATTCGCTCGCTACGAAAGCACCACTGTGGATTCCGATGCCACCGCCATCCCTGCCAACTTGGGGCTGGCCAACATCGTTGCCGCAGATACTTCGGACGAGTTCGAAGCCAGCGCCATGGTGGTCGGTGTCAACTACTTCGCGACTCCTGCAGTACGTGTCAGCCTGAACTACATCGACTACGAAGTGGACAACATCAACACCAACAATCAGGTTGGTGGCAAGAATGTCCAGGACGACGGCAAAGCCATCGTCGGCCGTCTGCAGTACGTATTCTAAGTAACACCGCTTAACCGCTGCTCCTATCTTTGAGCCCCGCCTAGTGCGGGGCTTTTTTTCGAGTTTTTTGTGTGAGGAAAAGCCTGATGCGCATCTGTGCTGTGTTGTTATTGATGACGGGTTTGAGCGCTGCGGCCGTGGCTGAGGATTACCGTGCGGCCAAGCCCGGTGAGTTGTTGCAGGTCCGCCTTGAGCAGTTGCACCCGACTCAGGCAGTGGTTGGGTATGACCAGATCTATTACAAGCTCGGGCGCTTTGCCAAGGAGCCGAACAAGCTCTTTGATGAGTACTGCGAGGCCAATGGCCAGGGTGAAAGCCGTGAGGTGCCGAAGGGCGCCAAGCTGCATCAGCCGGACAGCTTCAGTTGCCAGGGCGCAGTGGCTGCAAACAGCAGTGAAATGAAAACCGTAGTGGTCGGCCCCGAGGGCCAGCTGTACCTGACCGATGGGCACCACACCTTTACCACCCTGTGGGAGCAGCCCGAAGGCGGCGCAACGCTGCCGATGTGGGTCAAGGTGACTGACAACTTCAGCGACAGCCCTGACCTGGCCAGTTTCTGGCAGCGCATGCAGGATGCACGCAAGGTCTGGCTCAGGGATGGCCAGGGCAACGCGATCACCGCGGAGCAGATTCCGGCGCAGCTTGGCCTGGGCAGTCTGGCGGATGATCCCTACCGCGCGCTGGTGTATTTCACCCGTGAAGTGGCCTACGACAAACCGCGTTCGGGCGACGTGGCCCCGGAGTTTCTCGAGTTCTACTGGGGCAACTGGCTGCGCGGCCAACTCAACCTGAGCGAGTACGACCTACGCGACAAGGGCGACTACCGCAACGCGATTGGCGCAGCGGCCAAACTGATGGTCGCCCTGGAGGCGGACAGCATGGTGGGTGACAGCGGCTTCAAGGCGGCTGAGCTGGGCGGCTATTCCTCCGTCGACCGCAAGGAAATGGGCAAGATGGCCAGTAAGAAGCTGCCATATATGGTTGCTTACAAAGCCACGCGCTGACACGGTCATATCGCGCCAGGCAAGGTGTCTGGCGCCGGGCTTGGCGCTATAGTGCGGCCTTGTCTGATTCGCCGAGTCGTCGATGTTGCTGAGCCAACTGAACTCCATCCATGAAATTGCCGCCAGTCAGTGGGATGCTCTGCTGACTGATGCGCAGCCTTTCTTGCGCCACGCTTTTCTCTCGGCTCTGGAGGACAGTGGCAGTGTGGGCGGCCGCACCGGCTGGCAGCCTGCTCACGCCGCGTTGCTGGGCGCGCAGGGCCAGCTGCTGGCGGCCATGCCGGGCTATGTGAAAAGCCATTCCTATGGTGAGTATGTGTTCGACCATGGTTGGGCGGATGCCTGTCACCGCGCCGGCATCGACTATTACCCCAAGCTGCTCGGCGCAATTCCCTTCTCCCCGGTTTCCGGTCAGCGCCTGCTGGGCGCACCGCAGGCGGCTGGGCAATTGCTTGATGAGCTAAGCGCTGGGCTGGAGCAGCAGGGCCTGTCGAGCCTGCATATCAACTTCACTACCGAGACTGAAAACACTCTGCTACAGGGCCGCGACGGTTGGTTGCAGCGCTTGGGTTGTCAGTTCCATTGGTGCAACCGCGGCTACCGGGATTTTCAGGACTTTCTCGATGCGCTCAGCTCGCGCAAACGCAAGCAGATGCGCAAAGAGCGCGAGCAGGTGGCGGGGCAGGGCATCGAGTTTGACTGGCGAGAAGGCCATCAGCTTAGTGAGCTGGAGTGGGATTTCGTCTATCTGTGTTACGCCAACACCTACCGCGTGCGCGGCCAATCCCCCTACTTGACGCGCGCTTTCTTCAGCCTGCTGGCCGAGCGCATGCCGGCGATGATCCGCGTGGTGCTCGCCCATCAGGCCGGCAAACCGGTGGCCATGGCCTTTAGCCTGGTTGGTGGTGACAGCCTGTATGGGCGTTACTGGGGTTGCCTGGCGGAGTTTGACCGGCTGCACTTCGAGACCTGTTTCTATCAGGGGATGGACTTTGCCATTGGCGCTGGCCTGCAACGCTTCGACGCCGGCGCCCAGGGCGAACACAAACTGATTCGCGGCTTCGAGCCGGTCATCACCCACTCCTGGCACTACCTCTGCCACCCCGGCCTGCGCAATGCCGTGGCGAACTTTCTCGCCGAGGAACAGCACGGCGTACGCGGTTATGCCGAGCAGGCACGCGAGCTGCTGCCGTACCGCCATAGCTGAGATTTTTCGCGGCCATGGGCCGCTCCTACAGAAACAGCGTGTTGTCAGTCTATTCTCGACGTAGGAGCGGGCCATGCCCGCGAACTTCTTAAGGAGAGCGCTTATGGATGAGCGTTACAGCTACCGAAAACCGGGGCACGCAGCATTACGCAATGGCCGAGCATCTATCTGCAATACGGCTTATCTGATCACTACAACAACTCAAAACCGCGAACCGTTGTTTCTCCACTTTCCTGCGGCCTGCGTAGCCGCGCGCTGTTTTGAAGATGCCGCCTTGCTCAGAACTAGCCGCATGCTGGCCTGGGTGTTGATGCCGGATCATGTGCACTGGTTGCTTCAGCTTGGAGAGACCGACAACCTCTGTGATGTTGTTAGTCGGCTCAAGTCCGCCAGCTCCCGCCACAGCAATCGCACCCTGAATCGAACGGGGTCGCTCTGGTCGAAAGCTTTTCATGATCACGCCCTGCGCGAAGAGCAAGACCTGCAAGCAGTCGCCCGTTATATCGTGGCCAATCCTCTGCGGGCGGGCCTGGTCAAGCGGATCGGGGATTATCCGTTCTGGAATGCCATCTGGCTTTGATCTGGCCTGCGCGACGGTGGTGTATCCAATATCTTTTCGCGGGCATGTGACTGGGCGTCCCCCCCGCTACTACAGGGGCATTCGCTTCGGTGCGCAGTTTGCGGGGGCGGCAACTACGCTCAGAGCATGTTCGCTGTTGCGCGAGGTGTGTTGTGAGTGCATTTGCCCTGGTCGATGAGTTCTGGCTGCTGCCGGGCGTGGCGGTCAATCTGACCCTGTTTCTGAATATGCTTGGCGCACTGTTGCTCGGCCTGCTGGTCGGTTACGAGCGCTCCTACCATGGCCGGGCGGCGGGCATGCGTACCTATGGCATGGTCTGCATGGCCTCCTGTGCGCTGACGGTGCTCTGCGTGTACCCGCAGCACTGGCTGGGCGATCACTCCTTGGCCAGTGTTGACCCAACGCGAGTGATTCAGGGCGTGGTCACCGGCATCGGTTTTCTTGGCGCCGGGCTGATCATGAAGGACGGCATGAGCATCAGCGGCCTGACCACGGCGGCGTCGATCTGGGCCTCTTCGGCGATTGGCGTGCTGGTGGGCGTCGGCTTCTATGGCGCGGCGGTGCTGCTCAGCTTGATTTCCGCCGGGTTGATGATGTGGGGCGCCAAGCTGGAAGCACGGCTGCCATCGCGCCCGGCGCTGGCCATTGTGCTGCGCTTCGCCCCCGGTTTTGTCCGCCCGCATGAAGCGCGTTTACGTGAGATCGCCCGCGAGCGCGGCTACGTGATTGCCGGCGGCTCGTTCACCGTGAGCTTTGATCAGGGCCAGCTGGAGTGGCGCTTTGTCGCCGTGGCGGTGGACGGGCAGAAGAGTGCGCGGATCAGTGATATGGCCGATGAGCTAGCCAAGCTGGAAGGTGTGGCGAAGTTTCAGATGGCCCATGCGCGCAACTGAGCTTCGCCAAGTGTCAGCTCACCCTTCAGTCGACGCCGACAAACCCACCCGTCTGGTGCTGCCAAAGGCGGGCATAGAGGCCGCCTGCGGCGATCAGTTCACTGTGACTGCCGGTTTCGACAATGCGCCCCTGATCGATCACCACCAGGCGGTCCATACGGGCGATGGTCGACAGGCGGTGGGCGATGGCGATCACCGTTTTGCCCTGCATCAGGGTATCCAGGCTTTCCTGGATTGCTGCTTCGATTTCCGAGTCCAGTGCCGAGGTGGCTTCGTCCAGCACCAGAATCGGTGCGTCCTTGAGCAGTACGCGGGCGATGGCGATGCGTTGGCGCTGGCCTCCAGAGAGTTTTACTCCGCGCTCGCCGATCTGCGCGTCGAAACCATGGCCGCCCATGCCGTCGTCCAGTAGCGGGATAAAGCTGTCGGCGCGGGCCTTGCGTACGGCGTCGAGCAGCTGTGCTTCGCTGGCGTCGGGTTTGCCGTAGAGCAGGTTGTCGCGGATCGAGCGATGCAGCAGCGAGGTGTCCTGGGTGACCATGCCGATCTGCGCGCGCAGGCTCTCCTGGGCCACGTCGGCGATATTCTGGCCGTCGATCAGGATGCGCCCGCTCTCCAGGTCGTAGAGGCGCAGCAGCAGGTTGGCCAGGGTTGATTTGCCCGCGCCGGAAGGGCCGATCAGACCGATTTTTTCGCCGGGCGCCACTGTCAGGCTGAGGCCGGCGATCACGCCGTTGCGTTTGCCGTAGTGGAAGTGGATGTTGTCGAACTGCACGGCGCCCTGGCTAACGTGCAGCGGTTTGGCCTGCGCCTGGTCAAGTACCTGGCGCGGCTGGACGATGGTTTTCATGCCGTCCTGCACGGTGCCGACGTTCTCGAAAATGCCGTTGACCACCCACATGATCCATTCGGCCATGCCGTTGATGCGGATTACCAGGCCCAACGCCAGGGCGATGGCACCGGTGCTGATCAGTTGCTGATCCCACAACCACAGGGCCAGCGCACCGGTACCGACGATCAGCATGCCGTTGAGGCAGGTGATCAGGAAATCCAGGGTGGTGATGATGCGCGACTGCAAACGCACCTTGCCGAGCAATTCCTGCATGGCTTCGCGGGCGTAGTGTTCCTCGACCTGGGTGTGGGCGAACAGCTTGAGCGTGGTGACGTTGCTGTAGCCGTCGACCACCCGACCCATGACTTTCGAGCGCGCCGCCGAGGCCGCCGCAGAGCGTTCCTTGATACGTGGCACGAAGTACCAGAGCGCCGCGCAGTAACCGACTATCCACAGCAGCAGCGGGGCAATCAGGCTCAGGTCGGCGGCGGCAAACAAGTACAGCGCGCTGACGGCGTACACCAGCACATGCCAGAGCGCGTCAACCACCTGCATCGCCGAGTCACGCAGCGAAGGGCCGGTTTGCATGATGCGTTGGGCGATGCGCCCGGCGAAGTCGTGCTGGAAAAAGCTCAGGCTCTGCTTGAGCACATAGCGATGGTTCTGCCAGCGGATCAGGTTGGTCAGGCCGGGGTTGATGGTCTGATGCGTCAGCAAGTTGTGCAGACCGAAGACCAGCGGGCGGATGACCAGCGCCACCAGCAGCATCCACAGCAGGGTGCCTTGATGTTGCTCGAAGAACTCGCCACTCGGGGTGTTCTGCGTCATGTCGATCAGCTGACCGAGGAAGCTGAACAGCGCCACTTCGATCAGTGCAGCGACAAAGCCGACCACCAGCACGGCGATCATCAACGGCCAGACCTGGCGCAAATAGTAGGCATAAAACGCCAGCATGCCGGCCGGTGGCTCGACATCCGGGCTGGCTTTGAAAACGTCGATAAGGTGTTCGAAACGGCGAAACAACATGTCAGGCATCCTGCCTAGATCAGGGAATAGCGCCCGATTCTAACGAGTTTGCCGGGGAGGGTGTCGCGCAGAAAAGCAGGGTTAAAGCGCGCGGGGTGAGCAGGCTCACCCCGCGCGGTGTTATCAGAGACGCTTGGCTTCGGTGATCAGCACCGGCTCACGCGGCACATTCTGATGGCCGCCACGGTTGGCGGTCGGCACCTGAGCGATCTTGTCGACCACGTCCATGCCCTTCACCACCTTGCCGAACACCGCGTAACCGAAGTCGCGCGAGCCATGGTCGAGGAAGGCGTTGTCCTTGTGGTTGATAAAGAACTGGCTGGTGGCCGAGTCGCGTACCTGGGTACGGGCCATGGCCAGGGTGCCGCGTACGTTGTGCAGGCCGTTGTCGGCTTCGTTCTTGATCGGCGCCTGGGTGTTTTTCTGCTGCATGTCGGCATCGAAACCGCCGCCTTGCACCATAAAGCCCGGAATTACCCGGTGGAACTGGGTGCCGGCGTAATAGCCGCTGTCGACGTAGGCGAGGAAGTTGGCGGTGCTGATCGGCGCCTTCTCGGCATCCAGTTCGATCTCGATTTCACCGAGGCTGGTGGTCAGCAGCACTTTCGGGTTTTCGGCGGCCAGCAGGCTGCCGGCAAACAGGATGGAGCAGGCGGCGAGGGTGAGGGTCTTGAACATGCGTAGTAGTCCTTATTGTTGCTTGGCAGTGGGGGCGGTCTGTTCGACTTCGGCAAGGAAGGCTAGCAGGCTGCTGTTGAATTGTTCGGGTTGGTCCAGCGGTGTGGCGTGACGCGAATCCTCGATCACCAGCAGGCGTGCATTGGCCATTTCATCAACGTAGGCCTGCTTCTGCGCCACCGGGGTGTAATCGCGGTCGGCCGTGACTACCAGGGTCGGACAGCTGATTCGCGCCAGGCGTTCCCGCACGCCCCAGCCGATAATCGCATCCAGGCTGGCAAGGTAAGCACGCTTGTTGTTCTGCGGCCAGCGTTGCAGGATTTTCTGCCGCAGCTCTTCCTGCTCCGGCTTGGGGAACAGCAGTTTGCCCAAGGCTTTGGCAATGGTGTCGAGGCTGAGCAGGCGCGACAGGCTCCAGCGTTTGGCAATCTCGATGTAGTCGCGCGGGCTTTTCGCCTTCACTTCCGGGCCGCTGTTGACGATGCACAGGCTCTTCAGCAATTCGGGGCGATCCACGCCCAGCTGGAAGCCGATCATGCCGCCCATGGAGATGCCCACCAGATGCACCTGCGGCAGCTGCAGGTGCTCGATCAGCGCTGCCACATCCTCGGCAAAGCCCTGAATGCTGTAGCGTTCGTGGGGTTTGTCCGAGCGGCCGTGGCCGCGCACATCGAGGGCGATGACCCGGTAATGGCGGGCCAGCTCGGGAATCTGGTATTCCCAGTCGCGAGTGCTCGAACCGAGACCGTGGACCAGCAGCACGGGCGCGCCGTGGCCGTATTCCTCGTAGTGCAGCTGGCAGTCGTCGTTAGTGAAATAGGACATCTGCTGGACTCCTTAATCAGGCCGAGGGCAGGGGCGCAGCAAAGGCTGCATGTAAAGGGGCGGCGTCGAAACGCTGGATCAGCTCGACGAGAATCTGCGTGGCCGGGCCCAGGGGCTTGTCCTTGTTCGAATAGAGGAAGAACAGCGGATTGCGGCTGCCGCCCTGATCCAGAGGCAGGGGTTTGAGCAGCCCGTCCTTGAGTTCGCGTTCGATCAGGTGACGCGGCAACCACGCAAAGCCCAGGCCGTTGCTGACAAAGGTAGCGGCGGTGGCCAGGCTGCCGACCGTCCAGCGATGCTCCGCGCCAAGCCAGCCGACATCGCGCGGCTGCTGGCGACCGGAGTCGCGGATCACCACCTGCATCTGGCTTTCCAGATCCTGAAAGGTCACCACCCGCTGCAGGCGGTGCAGTGCATGCTCGGGGTGAGCCACGGCGACAAACTCCACAGTGCTCATTTCCGCGCCGAGAAAGCCGGGAATATTCAGCGCGCTGATGGCCAGGTCGGCGATGCCGTCCTTGAGCACTTCTTCCACCCCGGACAGCACTTCCTCGCGCAGGCGCACGCGGCAGCCACGGCTTTGCGGCATAAACGCGGTCAGCGCGCGAACCAGGCGCGCATTGGGGTAGGCCGCGTCGACCACCAGGCGCACTTCGGCTTCCCAGCCCTGTTCCATATGGTGAGCGAGGTCTTCCAGTTGGCTGGCCTGTTTGACCAATTGTCGCGAGCGGCGCAGCAGCACGTCACCGGCTTCGGTCAGCACCGCCTTGCGCCCATCGATACGCAGCAACGGTACACCGAGCTGCTCTTGCATACGCGCCACGGTGTAGCTGACCGAGGATTGCGAACGGTGCAGCACCTCGGCAGCCTGGGCAAAGCCGCCGTGATCGACCACCGCCTGCAGGGTGCGCCATTGGTCGAGGGTTACGCGGGGGGCTTTCATGGTGTTTTCCCGTCTACAGGTTCTAGGGTGCAAATGCCGACGCAATCAACCTAAACTGGCCGTCTTTTGCCGGAGACTGCCCTGATGAAAAAGCTTTGTTGTGCGCTGCTGGCCTGCTTGCCACTGACTGTAATGGCCTACCCGATTGAGGTGGAGAAACAGCTCAATGGCGCTGAAGTCTCGGCCTCCACCCAGGAAATCGACCACAACATGGGCGCCCTGCAGCTGTACAACTATGGCCGCAGCGACGCCAAGTGCACGGCGCTGTTCCGCAACGGCCCTGAAGCGCCGCGCACTCGTAAGGTCAGCCTGGCCGCCGGTGAAAGCAGCAACCTGGCGGTGAAGTTCAGCCGCAGCATTATCAAGTTACGGGTCAAGCTGACCTGCGAGCTGAGCTAGACAGTCCTTGGCCGCAACAGCCCAGAGACTAAGCCTGGGCTGGCTATAAATCAAATTATTAGATTGTTTGGCGCAGGTATTTGCGCTTTTTAATCGGATTGTGCGCTCCTATTCTTTGCCCATCGAGTTCAACAACCCTTTCGATGGAGCAAATAACATGGCAAATGTTCTGGTAATTGAAAGCAGCGCCCGTCAGCAAGGTTCGGTTTCTCGTCAGCTGACTGCGCAATTTATCGCCAACTGGTCGGCTGCCAACCCGGCCGATCAGATCAAGGTGCGTGACCTTGCGGTTGATCAGGTGCCGCATCTGGACGCCAACTTGCTGGGTGGCTGGATGACACCGGCCGGGCAGCAGAGTGAGGCCGAGCAGGCCGCGCTGGCGCTGTCTAATCTGCTGACCGACGAGCTGCTGGCCGCCGATGTGCTGGTGCTGGCCGCGCCGATGTACAACTTCGCCATCCCCAGCACCCTGAAGGCTTGGCTCGATCACGTGCTGCGCGCCGGGGTGACCTTCAAGTACAGCGAAACCGGCCCGCAAGGCCTGCTCAGCGGCAAGCGCGCTTTCGTCCTGACCGCTCGGGGTGGCATCTACGCCGGCGGTACTCAGGATCACCAGGAACCCTACCTGCGTCAGGCGCTGGCCTTTGTCGGTATCCACGATGTCAGCTTTATCCACGCCGAAGGCCTCAATCTGGGCGGCGACTTTCTCGAAAAGGGCCTGAACCAGGCCAAGGCGCAACTGGCCCAGGCCATCTAGTTTTCCGCTACTACCTGCTCTCCTGGCGTCCGGTGCTCCTGGACGTCTCTGCCCGCTCGGCTGATGCCGTGCGGGCTTTTTTATGCGCTGCATTTTTGCGCTGTACGGCTGTTTAAGTACCTGGCTGTGTCGCTTTGTGGCTGTGGTCTTAACTACAAGCCAGGCAAGATGCTGGGGTCTGATTGAGCAGGGTGATGTGATGCAGCTGTCTGGGCGCGGTGTGGCGCTGTCGATTATTGCCTCGGTGTTGTTTGCCCTGGTGCCCGGCTATGTGCGGCTGCTGGCGCCACTGGATGGCTTGCAGGTATTTGCCCAGCGGGTGCTCTGGTCGATGCCGGCGGTGTTGCTGCTGATTACCTTGTCGCGGCAATGGCCGGTGCTGCTGGCTGCCTGCGGTCGTGTGCGGCGCGAGCCTTTGCTGCTCGCCAGCCTGCCGTTGGCCGCGTTGTTGATGGGTATTCAATGGGCGCTGTTTGTCTGGGCGCCACTGGCTGGGCGCATGCTGGAAGTGTCTTTGGGCTATTTCCTCCTGCCGCTGGCCATGGTGCTGGCCGGGCGGGTGTTCTATGGCGAGCGGTTGCGGCCGTTGCAGCGTCTGGCGGTGTTCTGCGCCTTGCTTGGGGTGGCCCATGAATTGTGGCTGACCCAGGCGTTCTCCTGGGTGGTGATGGTCACGGTGCTGGGCTACCCGCCGTATTTTATGCTGCGCCGCTGGATGCGCCTGGACGCCTTGTCCGGCTTTGCCTTCGAGATGCTGTTTATGGCTCCGGTGGCAATCTGGCTGGTGCTGCAGTGGAGCCCGCCGCAGCTGTTTAGCCAGGCGCCACAGCTGTGGTGGCTGCTGCCGGGGCTGGCGATCCTCAGTTCTCTGGCGTTTGCCGCGATGATGGCTGCCAGTCGTCTGCTGCCGATGGGCCTGTTCGGTATCCTTAGTTATGTCGAGCCGGTGCTGCTGTTTCTGGTGGCGCTGCTGTTTCTCGGCGAGCAGTTCGATAGCGCGCAATGGCTGACCTATCTGCCGATCTGGCTGGCGGTGCTGCTGGTCGGCTGGGACAGCGCGCGGCTGTTGATCAAGCAGGCTCGGCAAGGGTTATAGAACGACATCCGCAGGGTTTTCCGGCAGCACCTGATAGTGCAGTTGCACCACGCCGCTGCTGAAGCTGCGTTGTTCGTGCAGCCTCAGGCTGCGTTCCAGACCGCTGGAAAACATCGGAATACCGGCGCCCAGCAGATAGGGCTCCAGGCTCACCACTAGCTCATCGAGCAGGCCGGCGGCGAAGCAGTTGCCCGCCAGCGAGCCGCCACCTACCAGCCAGATACGTTGATGGCCCAGGGCGGCCAGCTCAGTCAGGGCTTCGCTTGGCGTGCAGTGGCGCATGCTCACGCCCGGCGGCAAGTGCTGGTGCGGGTAGCGGGTCAATACCAGGCAGGGTTTGTTGGGGTAGGGCCAGGGCCCCTCGCAGTCCATCAGTGCATCGAAAGTCATGCGGCCCATCATCAGGGCGTCGATGCCGTCATAAAAGGCGTGGTAACCGTGGTCGTCGCCAGGGGTCTGGATGGCTTCCAGCCAATCGACTCGGCCATCCGGGCGAGCGATATAGCCGTCTAGGCTGGCGGCTACGTAGTAGATCAGGGTGGGTTTCATGGCGAGTCCCCAGTCACAAACGCAGGCCTCGGTTGAAGCCCCTGGTCAGTGGAGTGGCAATAGGGGACAAAGTTTCCTGGCGGGCTCAGTCCAGCACGTTCTGCAAAATCTCGTAGATCAGTCCCGTAGCCAGGGTGACGAGCACCACGTCGGTGCCCACTTGCTGCCATTCGTAGCCTTCGTAGCGCGGCAGTTGGCCGAGCAGGCGATTGTCGAAGCGCTTGGCAATGCCCGGCGGCAGCGGCTTGCCGCGCGCCAGGTTCTTGCGGATACCCGGTGGCAGAGACTGGGCTGGGCCGATCAGGTCGCGGTTATCGCCAAGGATGATGCGCACCTGGCCAATGTCGATGCTCGGGCCACGGATGTCGACGCGCACATCGCTGTCATCGCCATGTTTGTGGGCTTTGTCATGTTTGGGCGCGGCTTCGGCGTTGGCGAGTGTTAGCGCCAGGCCAAGGCCGGCGAATAACAGGGGCAGCGAACGGGACATGGCAGAACTCCGTAGCGGGGGATGAACCTTGGAGGTCGTCCTGAAGCTAAGGTTCCTCAGGCCGTCTTCGCCTTGGTGGCGGTCATGACGCGGAGTATGGCATTGAGCAACATGCCGTAGAGCGGCACGAACAGCAGCAGGCTGACCACCAGCTTGACCCCGTAATCGACCGTGGCGATCTCCACCCAGTGCTCGGCCATAAACGGGTTGCTGCTGTTCCAGAACGCCACCGAGAAGAACGCGTAGGTGTCCAGCAGGTTGCCGAAGATGGTTGATACGGTTGGCGCTACCCACCACAGCGACAGCTGGCGCAGGCGGTCGAATACCTGAATATCGAGGAACTGCCCCAGCACGTAGGCGAGGAAGCTGGCGATGGATATGCGCAGGACGAACTCGTTGAATTCCAGCAATGCGCCGAAGCCGCGAAAGCTGGCTTCCTGAAACAGCACCGAAACGATGTAGGAAATCAGCAGCGCCGGCAGCATCACCTGGGCGATCACCCGGCGCGCCGCCTGTTTGCCGAGCAGGCGGACGGTCAAGTCGGTAGCCAGGAAAATAAACGGGAAACTGAATGCGCCCCAGGTGGTGTGCCAGCCGAACAGGGTGATCGGCAGCTGCACCAGGTAGTTGCTGGCGATGATGATCAGGATATGGAACAGCACCAGGGCAATAAGCGCATTGCGCAGGCGCTGAGGGGCGGTAATAAGCATGACGGAACCTTTTTGCTGAATGGGGTTAGGGAACCCATGCCATCCGGGATTGAACGGCGGCGCGCATTCTACCGGCGCGACGCGGCGCTTGCGTAGTGGCCTGACGGGAGGCGTTGATTCGCACTAGGAGCAGCGCTGTTTTAGCGTCCTGCTGCAGGGCAGCCAACTGGGCTACAGACGCCGTTGGCCAGGCCGTTCGGGCTTTTAGCCGGCAGAACCGGTAATCTATGCCGCTGTATTGCTGATTTTTTGTCGAGGTATACCCGTGTTTTCCCAATTCGCCCTGCATGAACGCCTGCTCAAAGCCGTGGCCGAGCTTAAATTTGTCGAGCCCACCCCGGTGCAGTTGGCGGCCATTCCGCTGGCGCTGCAAGGAAAAGACCTGCGGGTTACCGCGCAAACCGGTAGCGGCAAGACCGCAGCGTTCGTGCTGCCGATGCTCAATCGCCTGCTCGGTGATGGCGCTTCCTCGCCGCGCATGAGCGTACGCGCGATGATCCTGCTGCCGACCCGCGAGCTGGCGCAGCAGACCCTCAAGGAAGTCGAGCGCTTCGCTCAGTTCACCTTCCTCAAGGGCGGGCTGATCACCGGTGGTGAAGACTTCAAGGTGCAGGCCGCCATGCTGCGCAAGGTCGACATCCTGATCGGTACGCCTGGCCGTCTGATCGAACACGCCAACGCCGGCAACCTGCTGCTCGATGAAGTCGAAGTGCTGGTGCTCGATGAAGCCGACCGCATGCTCGACATGGGCTTTGCCGAGGACGTGCAGCGTTTGTCCGAGCTGTGCAACGCCGACCGTCAGACCCTGCTGTTCTCCGCCACCAGTGGCGGCGCAGTGCTGCGCGAAGTGGTTGGCAAGGTGCTGAAAGAGCCTGAGCACCTGCAGCTCAACCGCGTCAGCCAGCTTAACGAAGGCACCCGTCAGCAGATCATCACCGCTGACCACAACCATCACAAAGAGCGTCTGGTCGAGTGGTTGCTGAAGAACGAGACCTACGACAAGGCGATCATCTTCACCAATACCCGGGTTCAAGCCGACCGCCTGTACGGCAAGTTGGTTGCCCACGACTTCAAGACCTTTGTATTGCACGGCGAGAAGGACCAGAAGGATCGCAAGCTGGCCATCGACCGCCTCAAGCAAGGCGCGGTGAAGATTCTGGTGGCCACCGATGTGGCGGCCCGTGGCCTGGATGTTGACGGCCTGGATCTGGTGATCAACTTCGATATGCCGCGCTCCGGCGACGAATACGTGCACCGTATCGGCCGTACCGGCCGTGCGGGGGCCGAAGGTCTGGCGATCTCGCTGATCTGCCACAACGACTGGGCGCTGATGTCGAGCATCGAGCGCTACCTCAAGCAGCGTTTCGAGCGCCGCAATATCAAGGACCTCAAGGGCATCTACCAGGGCCCGAAAAACCTCAAGGCGTCCGGCAAAGCGGTTGGCCCGAAGAAGAAAAAGGTCGATCCGAAAACCGGCAAGAAGCTCGCCACGAAAAAGCCAGCCGCCAAGGCGCCGAAGCGCAACACCATCAATCGGCCGAAACCCGATGCGCCGGTGCTGGTCAGCCAGGACGGCCTGGCCCCGCTGAAGCGCCGCGCTCCAGCCGCCGAGTAAGCCAATGGCCTGGCGGATGGGCCTGTTCGCCGCGCTGGCTGTTGCCGCGCAGGCGCAGGGCGCGGTGCACAAATGCGTGCAGCCTGACGGTGTGGTGCTCTACACCGATCAGCCCTGCAGCATCGCGCACAGCAACCTGGCCTTGAGTGTCAGTGATTACGCCAGCTACCCACCGTTACTGCAGGGTGTTGCGCAGCTCTGGCACGAACGGGTTCAACCGCTGCTGGTCGGGGTCGATGTTCTGTCTGTGCTAGTGCTGGTTTACGGGCTGATGAGCCTGATCTGCTTTATCGCCTACTACCGCGACAAACAGTTCGCCATCAAGGGTCAGCAGCGCACGCCCGAGGCGCGCCTGCATCTGTATGAGTTGTTGGGCGGCTGGCCTGGCGGGTTGCTGGCGCAGCGGCTGATTCGGCACAAGAACCGCAAGCTGAGTTATCAGCTGCTGTTCTGGTTGATCGTCTTGCTGCACGTGTCCCTGGCGGCGCTGGTGCTGTGGCTGATCAATACGCCTGCAGACGGCTGAAGACGGCGGGCTTTCCGCCGTCCACCGCTTAATCGTTACTTCGGTACGATCAGGATCTTGCCATCGCGTTCGCCACTGGCGGCGGCTGCTACGGCCTGTTTGATCTCGCTGACGTCATAGGTGGCAGCAACCCGGGTGTGTAGCTTGCCGCTGGCGATCAGCTGTACCAACTCACCAAATACCTTCATCTGCTCGGCCTGGCTGGCGTTCTGGAACCATTTGGCCAGCCAGAAGCCGCGCAGGCTGACATCGCGAAACACGAAGGACGCTGGCGATACTTGGCACGGTTGGCGGCTCATCATGCCGTAGTTAACCAGCACGCCGCCTTCGCAGAGGCTGGCAGCCAGGTGATCGGTCGACTCGCCGCCTACAGCATCGATACCCAAACGCACGCCTGCACCGCCAGTGGCTGCGCGTACGCGCTTGGCCAGATCCGGGCCATCGACCAGCACCACATCACCACCTTCGGCCTCAACGCCGGCTACCGCTGATTCGCGGCGCACCACGTTGATGGTCTTGAAGCCGCGCAGCTTGGCCAGCTGGATCAGGTAGCTGCCGACGCCAGAGTTGGCGGCGTTCTGGATCACCCAATCACCGGGCTTGAGCTCGACGAATTCACTGAGCATCAAGGATGCAGTCGGTGGGTTAACCGTCATCATCGCCAGTTGCTGTGGGTCGGCTTCCGGCAGGGGAATAAGTTTATTGGCCGGTGCGTTCAAATGGCTGACCCAGGTACCGCAACCCACTGGCAACAGCACCATCTGGCCGACCTTCAGGTTGCCGACCTCGGCGCCCAGCGCTTCCACGCGGCCAACCCCTTCGTTGCCGCCAATGGCTGGCAGCGGCGGCAGCATGCCGTATTCGCCGGTGAGGGTCAGCACATCGGATGGGTTGATTGGCGCAGCCAGCACCTTGATGCGCACCTGGCCGGCGCCTGGCTCTGGCAGTTGCAGTGCTACGGCGGCAATCACTTCGTGAGGTTGCGGGCCGCGTTGTTGGTATTCGGCTTTAAGCATGAAGGTTCTCCAGTGGGCAGCGACTGACTCGGGTGGCAAGAGTCTAGTCCTGTATGTGCCCTGGGCGACTAATTCGGATTAATCGATCTCAGTGATAGAACAATGCAGAGTCAGGTCATAGCCGGCTATGCTGGGCCCTGGTTCAACTCGAGTATCGCCATGAAGTGGGTGTGGGTCTGTTGTTTGTTGTCGTGCAGCCTGAACGTGTCGGCGCAAGCCTTGCGCGTGGGCTTTGGCACGCATAAACCGCCGTATATCTTCGAGAATGAGGCCCGTGGCCTGGAGCACGATATTGTGATGACTGCCGCGCAACGCGGCGGGCTGGAGCCGGTGGCGTACTACGCGCCGATGGAGCGCTTGAACCTGATGCTGAGCAAGGGCCAGATCGACGTTATTGCCACCACCAACGAGCGCAGCGGTGGTTCTATTTTTTATTCGGATGCCTATATCCGCTACCAGAACGTTGCGGTGGCCTTGCGCTCGCGCAACCTGGATATCCAGCGCATCAGCGACCTGGTGGGTTACTCGGTGAATGCCTTCCAGCGCGCGCGTTTTCTGCTCGGCAGCGAGTTTCAGGCCATGGCTGAAAACAACCCGCGCTACCGCGAAGAGGCCTTTCAGATTGCCCGCAATCGCATGCTCTACAGTGGCCGGGTGGATGTGGTGGTGACGGACATGCGCATCCTGCGTTACTTCAACCGCGAGGTGTACACCCAGGTCGATGTGACCCAGCCGCTGACCCTGTATCCGATTTTTGCGGCAACCGATTACAAGCTGGGGTGCCGCCTACAGGCTGATTGCGAGCGTTTCAATCAGGGCTTGGCGGCGATTCGGGAAAGTGGCGAGTACACCACCATCGAACGCCGTTATGCCATGCACTGACACGCCGGTGCATCGGCGGCTTATGGGGCGATCTCGTCGAGGCCCTCTTGTGCGGCCAGCAGTTCTTCCTCGGTTTGCAGCGGCGTGCTGCTGACGCTGAAATCGACAATCTCGATAGCGCCCTGACCCTGGCCCAACAGATGGAAGGAGAACGCCTTACGCGCTTGCGGGTTGTCGAAGGTGAAGCTGACTTCAACGGGTTTGTTACGGGTTAGTAGCGGCAGCTCGGGGATCGCCAAGTCGACGTTGCGGTCGTATTCCTTGGTTTTCAATTGCAGCGTGGCGCCCTTTTTATCCATGCGTAGGGCGCGGATTTTCAGGGTCACGGTGGTTTGCGTAGCTGCACCCAAGGTCAGGTACTGCGCGCCCACCAGGTTGTCTGCCCAGTCATCACTGACGCTGGGTTTGAGCTTGATTGGCTGCTGGTTGGCGAACTGGTAGCGCTGTTCGGCCTGGTCGCCGAGGCTCAGTGATTGGTCAAGCAGGGCCGCTTGCTGGCTGATTAGGCGCGCCGGTTTGCCGCTGAAACGGCCCAGGTAGCGTGCGCTGTCGGCAATAAAACCAGGGCTGGCGTAGCGCCGACAGACATTCTGGAAGTCGCACTCGGTCAGCGTGCCGTTGCCGTCATGCCGGCGCAGCAGGCCATTGGTGTAGGAGATGATCTCGCGGCCAGTAGCGTAGTCACGCAGCAATGAGCGCCCGGCAATATTGGCTGGCACCGGGAAGGCGAAGTAGTCGAGCACCGAAGCGGTCAGGTCGACATGGCCATACACGCCTTGCTTGAGCGCCGGCAGCTGCGCCTGCTCAGGAGCCAGCAGCAGGTTGAAGCCCCAGGCCGAAGCCAGGCGTACGTTCTCCACACCGTGGGATTCATCCGAGGTGACGATTACCAGGGTGTCTTTCATCACCCCCTGTTTTTCCAAGGCGTTGAGGAAGTCGGCGATGGCGTCATCCAAGTAGGCAATCGCCGCCAGCTTGGCGTTGGGGTGACGGTCGAGGTAGTCCTGCGGAGCGGAGTAGGGTTGGTGAGTGCCTACGGTCAGCAGGGTCAGCATCCAGGGCTGGCGCTTCTTGCGCAGTTGCTGCACGTAACCCAGGGCGCCTTCGAAGTAGGCTTTGTCGTCCATGCCCCAGGGGAATTCGATATAGGGTTTGTTCTTGAACCAGTCGCGGCCCAGGGTCTTGTCAAAACCCATCTGCGGCATGATCTGGTCCTTGGCCATAAAGCGCAGCCCGGCACCTTGCAAAAAATGCGTGCTAAGGCCGCGTTCGCGCAGCTGTGCGGGCAGGCATTGCTCGCTGCGCGCCGGGTTGTTGAGCAGCTCAACGCCTTTCGGGGTGCCGGAGTCGAGTTTGTTGTAATCGCCGCAGAGCATGGCATAGAGGCCGCGGATGGTCTGATGGCCATGCAGCACATAGTCAGTGGTGAGCATGCCGCGCTCGGCCCACTGGCTCAGGCGCGGCATCGGGTCCTGCTTATAGCTGCTGCCGATGGCTTGGCGACTGGCTTGCAGATAAGCGCCGGTGACGCCTTCGAGGGTGATGATCAGCACGTTGCGGGCGCTACCGGCCTGTTTGAGCAGCGGCGTGCCATGCAGGTCGAGTTGGTTCAGGCCGCTGATATCGGGTGGGCTGCTCGGCTCGTTACCCGCCAGCCAGTCGGCCAGGTGTTGCTGGCCGCTATTGCTACTTTCCGCCAGCAGCTTGTGCGGCAGGTTGAACTGCAGCCATTGGGCCGCTTCGCTGGGTTTGAGTTGCTGGCCAACTGTGTGTACGGCAAACAGGGCCAGCGGTAGCAGCAGCCAGGTGCGCGATAGCGCGGCGGCGTGGCGGGGTGTTTGTAAGCTGCGCAGCCCCAGGTAGAGCGCCACCAGCACGGCCATGGCAAAGGCCAGTAGCGGTTGGCTCAAGCCGCTGCCCTGGGTCGAATGGCTGACGAATTGTGCGTCGCCCAGGTATTGCAGGTCGGCCGGCTCCGGCATGCGGCCAACGGCATTGACCAACTCGGCGGTGCTCAGGGTAAAAATGCACCAGACCAGCAGCAGAGGAATGCTCAGCAGCCAGGAGCGTTGGTACAAAAGCACCACCAGCAAGCTGCCGACTGCCAGGTCAGACAGGTAGCCATAGGCGTGCGACCAGCCCAGCGTGTAGCGGCTGAGCAACGGCAGGGCGAGTAATAACAAACCGAGGGTAAGCAGGGTGCTGGAAGGCTGTCGCAGCCAATTGCAGGTAACGCGCACGGGTACTCCTGGGGCGATTGCCATCGTTCAGCAGTGGCAATGCCGAAACAGCCGCAAGATGCGGGCTGACATGATTCTGAAACAAGGTTGTGCTAAGCGCCAGAGGCTGGGGCGCAAAAGGGCAAAACAACTGATGTCGGGATGGGAAAAGGCGCGGGGGATGGGGAGGGGTTATGCACTGGCCAGCGCCTTGTCATTGCGAGCAAAGCGCTGCATGGCCAGAAAGCGTTACTTTTTGCCGATGGTGATCTGCTTGGTGGTGCCGTACACCTGACCGCTGACGCCTTTGGCAATTTGCTGAATTTCCCCGCCGGATTTCAGGAAGGCTTCGATCTGTGCGTCGATCGAGGCGCTGGTTTCCACGGCTGGAGCCGGCTTGGGTTTGCTGTTGGATGCTTTTACGCGCATGACGGCCATTAACCTACTCAAAAATTAATTTGGCCGCGCATAATACTCGAAATGCTTGACAATTGCTTGATAAATAAAGCTCGGATGTGGCGATATGCAGAGAGATTATTCTGTAAATAGTCCCGGTAATTAGCGGATATACCAGTAAGTGGTTGTTTTAATACGAATAGATAATTCATGTTGAGGCTGCATCTCGCGACCTGGGCCATCGGTCGGATTGCCCCGCAAGGTCGTCCGGCTGGCACCGTGCGATGGCCGGTAGGCCGAGAAATTAACAGGCGAGTCGGCTAGAATGCCGGCCTGGTAATGAGGGTAGGGCATCATGGCGGTAATTGGACGAATGAATAGTTTGCAGGTCGTGAAGCACACCGACTTCGGCCTGTATCTGGATGGCGGCGCGGATGGCGAGATTCTATTGCCCAAACGCTATATCCCGAGCGATACCCCAAGTGAAGTGGAAGACTGGTTGAACGTCTTTATTTACTTGGACAGTGAAGACAAATTGATTGCCACCACGGAAAAGCCAAAAGTTCAGGTGGGCGAATTTGCCAGTTTGAAAGTTGTGGATATAAACCGGGTGGGCTTATTCCTTAATTGGGGTTTGCCGAAAGATTTATTGCTGCCGCACTCCGAAGAAAAACGCCCCTTGCAGATCGGTGATTACTGCGTGGTGCATGTGTTTCTCGACAAGCGCAGCAAACGCATCACTGCCACCGCACGCCTGGATCGTTACCTGGACAATGTGCCGGCCAACTACACGGCGGGCGAGGAAGTCGACCTGTTGGTGGCCGAATCCACTGATATGGGTTTCAAGGCCATTATCAATGGCAAGCACTGGGGCCTGATCCACAAGAACGAGCTGTTCAAGTTTGTGCGCAGCGGCATGCAGGAAAAAGGCTTTATCAAGGAAGTGCGCGCCGACGGCAAGATCAGCCTGAGCCTGCAGCCGGTTGGTCAGGAAGCCGCCAGCAGCCTGGGTGAGCAGATTCTGGCCAAGCTGCGCGAGCACGATGGCGTGCTCAAGGTGAATGATAAAAGTTCGCCTGAAGAAATTGCCGGGCTGTTTCGGGTCAGCAAGGGCAACTTCAAGAAAGCCATCGGCGGCTTGTACAAGCAGGGGCGCATCGTGATCCACGAAGACCGTATTGAACTGCCGAGCAAGTAAGCCGCGCTCTGCGTTTGCGGTTCACTGCATTGCACCAGCAGTGAACCGTACGTGCTGCAATTGGCTTGCTAGGCTTGAGTGACAGCTTGAGTCGCGTTGCTGCTGGTGTGCTGCGCGATTTAAGCAACATCTTGCCGGTGTAGCTCAGTCGGTAGAGCAGCGCACTCGTAACGCGAAGGTCGTAGGTTCAATTCCTATCACCGGCACCATCTAAGCCAATCCGTTAACCGCCACCAAACTGGGAGAACGACGCCGTTCGGCTGGGCTTGGTTTTTTGCGGTGCGGCAATTTTGCCGGCGTAGCGCCAGTCCCAGGGTGCGACTATGTCTTCGGCCGGAAGCTGCCAGAGGCCTTTGCCCATGTTTCTGGCCAGGGTCTCGGCATCTTTGAGCCGGTGGTCTTTCAGCTGTTTGGTATAGGCCCAGGCAGCGCCCTGGGCGACCAGGGTGTGATTCACATCAAGGCTGCCGACATAGGCCCGAGCCAGCGTTCTGCCGTAGCGATCCACCTCTTGCACATGCAGGACCACCTGCTTTTCCAATACCAGATCAGACAGGGCCTGCTTGGCTTCGGCGCCATAGGGCTGCTTTCTTTCCGGTGCGTCGATTTCCGCAAGGCGCACACGCAGCCGTTTGTTTTCCGTGGTCAGGCAGCTGAAGGTGTCGCCTTCGCTGATGGTCATTACCCGGCAGATGAATTGCTCAGCAAGCGCCAAGCTGGGCAGGCAGGCGAGAAGCAGTAGTGTGATACGGATAGTCATCTGATTGGCAATGCTCAGGCGAATGCATAGTCGTTGATAGTAATAAATGCTCAGCAGATTAAGCGGGACGGGTATCGCGAAACAGCACTGCGGGTTGTGCGAAGTGCTTAGCTTGCGTTGAACGCTGGGGTTGCTTGTGCTTTCCCACAAACCGAGGATGATTGCTCATTAATTGAGTAACTAAGCAGCGTGCGAATGCGCTGTCTGGATCAATGGTCGGAACCGCAGGCGTGCTGGTGTTGCCAAACCTTCAGGTTCGTTGCGCGCCGGTGGCGCAGAGGTTGTGATGACGATGTGCAGATATGTGCTCGGTCTTGTGGGGTTGCTGCTGGTTACTCCGCTGTATGCCGAGCAGCAGGCGCCACAGACGCTGCGGGTCATTCCGAAAACCTATATCAGCCCTGGTGCCAGTGGCAGCATCGGCAGCTCGCAGACTATCGAAAGCCATAACCTCTATGGCGGGCAGCGTCTACCCGACGGCCTGCAGCGTCACGAGCAGCGCTACGGCAGCCAGTCGATAGAAAACCGCGGAACGATCAAGCAAACCATTGAATACCCCAATGGCTACCGGGTGCAGCAGTATCCTGGGCAAAGCACTGAATACTATGAGCGCAGCCGCTAGCTCAGGCCGCCATCACCAGCCCCCAGCGCAGTGCCAGAAACGCCAGCAAACCCAACGGGCCGAACATCAGGGTCAGCACATAGCAGGGCAACAGTGCCCAGTGGCTGATGCCGGCGATGGCGCCTTCGTGGCGGATATACAGCCCGACCATCAGATCGAACGCCAGGATATGCACCCAGGCTGCCAGCGCGGCCGTGGGTTGGCGCAGCAGTGAGAGCACCCCGCCGAGGCTGAAGAAACCGGGTCTGCCGCTACCCGGTTCGGGGCGTTGGCGCATCGCGACAAACAGCAGCCAGCTGTAGACGATGGCCAACAGAACCACGCTAAGGCCCAGCACCAGTTCATCGGTATAGGACCAGAACGGCAGGCAGACCAGCATCAGCCAGCCGCCCAGGGCGATTAGCGAGGTGAGTTTGAACAGCGGTTTCAACGGGGCCATGGCGTGCTCACTGGGCAAGGTGTGGGCTCAACCATAGCGGATACGGCGGTTGCCGCATCCAGGCATCAGCGGCTGAATACAACGTCATCAGCTGGCGCGAGGGCCAGCTGATGGGCGCGCTTTACTGCTTCTTGCCCCAGAGTTTTTCCAGGCGTTGATCACGACCGCAGCCGTTGCGGTAGTAGTTGTAGCGCAGCGGATTACGTTGGTAGTAGTCCTGGTGATAGTCCTCGGCGGGGTAGAAGGTGCTGGCGGCGAGGATTTCCGTAACCACCGGCGCAGGCAAACGCGCGGATTTATCCAGGGCGGCCTTGGAGGCTTCGGCCAGTTGCTGTTCTTCTGCGTTGCTGTAGAAGATCGCGCTGCGGTACTGCGGGCCGCGGTCACAGAACTGGGCGTTGGCGGTCACCGGGTCAATGGTGGGCCAGAAGGCTTCCAGCAGTTTGGCGTAGCTGGTCTTGCTTGGGTCGAAGCGCACCCGTACCGCTTCGATATGCCCACTGCTGCCGGCTGACACCTGTTCGTAGGTGGGGTTGTCGACATGCCCGCCGATATAGCCGGAGGTGGTTTCAATCACGCCAGGCACTTTGTCGAAGTCCGATTCGGTACACCAGAAACAACCGCCGGCAAAGATCGCCACGCCAGGGTTTTCTACCGTTGGCGCACTGGCTTGCGGCTGCGGCGCCTGGGCGGCGCTGGGTTCACAGGCGGCCAGCAGGCCGCCCAGAACGAGGATGCTGCTGGCCAGCAGACGGCTGCGCCAGCTAGAGGTAGTAGCAGTCATGTTCAGCTCCGCAGCTCAGGTAAGGCTTCGCCTTGGGGGATAAAGCGCAGGGCCACGCCGTTGTTGCACCAACGTTCGCCGCGCGGTTTCGGGCCGTCATCGAAGACATGACCCTGATGCCCGCCACAGCGTGCGCAGTGGTACTCGGTGCGCGGGAAGAACAGCTTGAAGTCGCGCTTGGTGCCCATATGGCCGGCAATCGGCTGGGTAAAGCTGGGCCAGCCGGTGCCGCTTTCATATTTGTCCTGGCTGGCAAACAGCGGCAGGTAGCAGGCGGCGCAGAGGTAGGTGCCGTCGCGTTTTTCCTGATTCAGCGGGCTGCTACCGGGGGCTTCAGTGTCTTCTTCAAACAGCACGGCATAGGCTTCGGGCGTCAGTAGTGCACGCCAGGCGTCATGGGGTTTATCCAGTGGCGTCACGCTGCTGGCGATGGCTTGCGCCAGGCTGAGCGGGGCGTGACCGAGCAGGGGCAGGGCTGGCAACAGGGCCATTCCCTTGAGCAGGGAGCGTCTTTTCATGGCAGTGCTCTGTATGAGGTGTGGCCAATAGACAGAGACAAAGCCGAGTTGTTACAGCCTTGCCGGCAGCGCGCGAGAATTTTCCCGCGCAAGTTGTAAGCAAAGATAAATCGCACGCTCAGGTGATAGGCAGGCTGCTGGTTTTATCGACGCCGTCATCGATGACAATGCAGTCCCGCCCGGCGTTCTTGGCGCGATACAGGCGTTCATCAGCGCGCTGCAGCATGTTTTCCCAGTGCTCGTCGCGGCGCAGGATGGCCCCGCCGACTGACATGGTCACCGCTCCGCCGGGCCCGCGCAGGTGCTGCGCCACTTGCTGCTGCAGGTGTTGCGCGGCCGCCAGCAGGCCGGCGCGTTCGGTGTTGGGCAGCAGCAGGAGGAACTCTTCGCCGCCGAAGCGGAACAACCGGTCCTCCTTGCGCGATGAGCTTTTGATCAGTTCGACAAAGTCCACCAGCACCTGGTCGCCGGCCTGGTGGCCGTGGCTGTCGTTGATCCGTTTGAAATGATCCAGGTCCATCACCAGTACGCCGTAGCTGTTGCCGTGGCGGCGGTAAATGGAGGCGGCGATCTTCAACTCTTCATTCATTGCCCGGCGGTTGCGCGCACCGGTCAGCGGGTCGTGGATGGCCAGTTGTTGCAGCTGGTCGCGCTGGCTGCTGGTGCGGTAGGCAAACACGAAACTGAGGGTGCTGGCCATCATGCTGGTGACCAGAAATGAAACCATCTGGTAGTCGCTTTCAAACACCGAACCGGGCTTTAACTGGCCGTAACCAACCAGTGTGATGAGCACCAGAATAGTGGCCAGCAAGGCCTTGGCGGGCGACACCATAAAGAAGTTGAAGAGAATCAGCGGGTAGATCCAGAACAGGCCGTTGACGCCCAGATTGATGGCGATCAGCGTTGCGCCGGCAGAGAAGATGGTGGCCAGGTAAATGCCGGGTTTGATCGTGTCACCGGTGCGCCAGGCGTAAAGCACCGCGAGCACGGTGGAAACCACAATCACGGTGTCGGCGGAGCCTACCAGGTAGTTACCGGTGGCTAGCCGGTAGACGGCATAGGGGGTAATGCCAATCACGCCAAACAGGCCCATCAAGGTAATGATGGACAACTGGAAGTCGTTACGCAGGCGCCTGAGCAACCGCGATATGCGCATAGGTAAAGGCCATTGTTGTCGTTGTTATGAGCTAAGCATGCAGAGCTTGCCCTGGCGATGGCAATAGTAAAATCCAGCAAAGTGCCAGCATGGGCCACTATCTGCCGAATGGCGTTGGTGTTATCTGGTACTAAGGTTCCAGCCCTTGTGCCGTAAGGCCTGCGCAAGATATGCGGGAAAATGCCAGCAGGCTTTTAGTGCGCTGATAGCGGCTCAGGCGTTCAGCCAACGGCTGAGGCAGGTCGGTGCTGGGGGCAAAGCCCAGGCGCAGGTAGAAGTCGCTGAGCTGCGGATGGCAGAACAGCCAGACCGGTGTGGCGCAATCGGCCAGCGCCGTTTCGATCAATTGGCGCGCGATGCCTTGCTCGCGCCGCGCGCAATCGACCAGCAGGCTGGTTAGCCAGTGGCCGTGCGCGACCTGATGCAGACAAAGCGCTGCGACGATTTGCCGGTCTTCTGCCACCCACAGCTGGGCACCGGCAGTGACGCGCATGGCTGAGCGTTGGTTGCGGTAGAACTTGTCGGCAAGTGGTTTGAGCGGGGCGGGGAGTAGGCGGTAGTGCATTGCAGGTACTGTTGCTACGGTGAGTGGATGCCTGAGCGCAAGCGGGCTGCTCGCCTCAGGCCGGTGGCTCAGACGTTGGCGGCGTGGCTGCCGAGCAGGGTTTTCGCACCTTGCTTGTCTTTTTTGTCCAGACGCTTTTCGCTGGCGGTTTTCAGCGGCTTTTTCTTCACTTGTTTCTTCGAATCCATACCTTTGCTCATGATCTTCACCTCTGACAATGTCGTGGTTGAATGTTCTGGAGCGGGCCATCCCCTCGCGGTGAGGCGAGGCTGGTGATTCGAGTCTACGCCCATGCTGGGCGAATAGCTGGGGCGTTATCGACTAGCCAGGTAGCAGACCTGGGTTCGACTGGTTAACAGTTCACCGGCAAAATCGGCGGCTGGCGGTGACAGCCTGAGTTTGCCGCCGCATCATGCGGTGTATTACGCCGCGTGCAGCCTGCTTGCTGTGCGACTGTTGAACCCTAGGTCGAGACGTTGATGGAACAAGCGCTGATTTATGCCGGCCAGAGCGTGCCTGGGCGGGTGCGTGGGCACAATGAAGATGCTCTGTTGTGTTGCCCACAGCTGAATCTGTGGGCGATTGCCGACGGCATGGGGGGCCATCAATGCGGCGAAGTGGCCAGCGCCCTGGCCTTACAGACGCTGCAGGCGGCCTGCGCCTCAGGCGCGGCGTTGGTCGAAGCGGTGCATGCAGCCAACCGTGAGATTCTCAGCGTGGCGCGCGCCGATGAGCAGCGCGGCATGGGCACGACCTTGGTGGCCGTACGCTTCGCTGGCGCCGCGTTCAGCATTGCCTGGGTCGGCGACAGCCGGGCTTATCGGGTCAGTGCCGGGCATATCGAGCGCCTGACCCACGACCACAGCTGGGTGCAGACGATGATCGATGCCGGGCAGATGAGCGCCGAAGCGGCGCGTAGCCACCCGCAGCGCAATGTCATTCTGCAGTGCCTGGGCCGTGATGATCAGCCGCTGGAAGTCGGCATATTGCAAGGCTCGCTCGGTGAGCATGAGTTGCTGCTGCTGTGCAGCGACGGCCTGACTGGCGAGCTGGACGACGCGCAGATCCAGCAGCTGTGCAGCAACGCCCAGACCCTCGATGAGCTGGTGGAACAGCTGCTGGCGCAGGCCAACGAAATGGGCGGCAAGGATAATATCTCCTGTATCGTGCTCGGCCGTGATGCGGCTGCGCCCAGCGCCCCGGCCAAACCGCGCGGTTTGCTCAGCCGTCTGTTTACCTCCCGCAAGCCCTAATTCGCCGGTGTGCACTGACTCCCATGACTGAACAATTGCTCGAGATTCCCGGTTATCAGGTGCATGGCCGCCTGGGTAAAGGCGGCATGGCCGAGGTGTACCTGGCCACGCAGGCGTCCCTGCAGCGCAAGGTGGCGATCAAGGTGCTGCTGAGCGCGGATGACCAGGCGTTCAGCCAGCGCTTTCTCAAGGAAGGCCACATCGTGGCGTCCCTGCATCACCCTTCGATCATTACCATCTATGACATCGACCAGCTCGCCGATGGGCGCCACTACCTGACCATGGAATTCGTCCCTGGCGGTGATCTGGCGCAGCACAAGGGCGAAGTGTTCGACCTGCCGCGCGCGCTGCGTATCGTTCAGCAGGTGGCCAGCGGTCTGGCCGTGGTGCATGACAAAGGCCTGGTACACCGCGATATCAAACCGGCCAACATCCTCTTTCGCAGCGACGGTACGGCGGTGATCACCGATTTCGGTGTGGCCAAGGAAGTCGAGCTGGACCATGACCTGACCCAGTTCGGTATCGCCGTCGGCAGCCCGCCCTACAGCAGCCCTGAGCAGGCGCAGTGCCAGGCCCTGGATGCGCGCAGTGATATCTACAGCCTGGGGGTGATCCTGCTGGAGATGCTCACGGGCAGTAATCCCTACCGCGCCGCCAACTACACCCAGACCGTGATGAACCACCTGCAGATGGACGTGCCGCAACTGCCGGCGCATTTGCAGAGCTACCAGTGGCTGCTTGAGCGCATGCTGGCAAAAGACCCGGATGAGCGATTTGCCGACTGCAAGGTGCTGCTGGCGAGCCTCGATGAGCTGACCCGTGATGACCCGGACAGCACGCGCATCGCCCCAGCGCTGAGCCTGAGCAAACCAACCAGAGGCAAAACTGCGCACAGTGCGCTGTGGGTCTGGCTGCTCGCCGGCGTTTTATTACTGGCCGGTGCGGCCGGCGGCGGTTATTACCTGTATCAGCAGAAGCAGATCAGCGAATACCTGGCACGGGCCGAGCTGCACCTGGAAAACGGCAGCCTGCTGGAGCCGCCGCAGGACAACGCCGATTACCTGTTCCGCCAGGTGCTGGCGTTGGATGCGGACAATCCCCAGGCTCTGGATGGCCTGGCGCGGGTGTTGCAGGCGCGGATCAATCAGTACCTGCAGCTGGCCGAACAGCGTCTGGCCGATCAGCAGTTGCTGCTGCCAGAAGATGACAGTGCCACCCACTACTTCCGCCAGGTGCTGGCCTGGGAGCCGGACAACCTGCTGGCGCTGGCCGGGATCAACCGGGTGGCGCAGCGCTATATCGAGCAAAGCGAGGCCGCCTACAAGCGCCGCGAGTTTGCCCTGGCCCTGGCGCTGGTGCAGCAGGGTCTGGAAGTGGAGCCGGCCAACGAGCAGTTGTTGCAGCTGCTGGATGGCCACGAACAGCGTGTGCGCCTGGCCCAGACGCCCCGGCGCCGGCCGGCAGCTGCTGAGCCGCCGGCACCGGTTAACCCGGTCAAGCGGCTGTGGAACAACCTATTTGATTAAGTCGCGGTGCTGGCGTATTGCTACTGGCCTGATTGGCAGGCAGCATGCGCGCCTTGCCCATGGTGCCGGTTGTTGATGGCAAGGTGCGGCGGGTTACTGATGGCTGTTTAACGGATGTTGGCGGAGTGCGCAGATGCTCAAAATTCACTTCAGTGATAATCGTCAGGCGCCGATCTGGCTGGTCGACGAGCGTTTCACCATTGGCCAGGACAGCCGCAACAGCCTGGTGCTGGTCGATCCGAGCATTGGCCCATTCCATGCGGAGATCCGTCAGGACCATGGCTTCTATTACCTGACCGATGTTGGCAGCCCGAGCGGCTCGTTCGTCAATGACGAGCGCATCAATACGCGCTTCCAGCTGCGCGCCGACGACCGTGTGCGCCTGGGTTCGGTGGAGCTGCTGCTGGTCGACCCGGCGCGCAGCAAAACCAAGGCCGAGCAGGCTGCACGCTGGTATCTGCAGGTGATTCAGGGCGAGCACGAAGGCAAGAAATTCCATATCAATGGTTCCATGACCTTTGGCCGCTCGGTGAAGTGCGAGCTGTGCTTCAGCGATCAGGAATTGTCGCGCCGGCACTGCGAGTTCTACCTCAAGGATGACGTGCTGGAGGTCAAGGATCTGGCCTCGGCCAATGGCCTGCTGGTCAATCAACAGAAGGTCAGCACCGCAGTGCTGCAACCGGGCGACCAGTTGAAGATGGGCTCGGTCAGCCTGCTGGTGATTGGCCCGAAAAGCACTGTGGCGCCCAGCGAAGATGAAGATGCCACGCTGTTTATGCGCGCCGTGGATCTACCCAAACCACTCAAGCCGGCGCCGCTGTCCAGCTCGCCGAGCAGCCAGACCAACCCGCTGCGCACGGCTGCGCAGGCCAATCCGATGCGCGCGGCTGCGCCCGCCAGTGCGCCCAGCGGCCTGAATAAGCCCTTGCTGGCACTGGGGTTGTTGCTGGTGACTGGATTGCTGGTGGCGGCTGCGCTGTTTGCGCTTTAGCTCAATCTGGCTGGGCAGGCAGCGTGCTGCTCGATTAGTGAATGGGCTGACTTGATACGACAGTGCCAGATGGCGGCTTTGGCGTTAGGCTACGCCTCTTTGCCCTGCCATCCGTTGTTGGAGTCTCCGTGAAGCCATTGCTCCTGTTGTTATCTGCCTGTTGCCTGGCGTGTCAGCCGTTAAGCGCGCTGGCCTGGTCCAATCATTCGCTGGGCAGCCAGTTGGCATTACAGGCCGTACCGGAGCTGCAGCGCACCTTGCGCTACGAGCCGCTGGAGGCTTTCCTCGATGCTCAGGCCCCGGCCATCGAGCAATTGTTGGATCAGCAGGAAGCCTTTGCCCGCGCGCATTTTGCCGATTACCCGGCGCGTCCGGATGCCTTGCGCTTTAGTGCCGCGACTACCCTTGCAGCCGACAGACGCGGTGCGTTTCTGCAGGCGCTGCGGGTCAATCCGCAGATTCGCCTGGCTGGCTTTGTGCAGCAGTTGCCGGGGCAGGCCGATGATGGCCGGTCGCGTTTGGCTGCTGAGCAGGTGTTGGTGTTTCGCAAGATCGGCCCCTGGAGCCATTGGCGTTATCTGGCCTTGCAGCCCGGTGAGGCAGTGAGTGCGGTGCAGGTGCTGAGCAGTGCGGCCGATGAGCCGGATTATGGCCACGACATCAACCTGTTCAGCGACAACCCAGGCGACGTTGGCGCGCACTACAACTTCGGCGCGCAGCCCTTTGGCGATGCGCGCTTCGAGTATTCCTCCCAGGCGCCGTTCCATATCGGCTACTACCACGAACCGGCGCTGGTGTTGCAGGCCGCGCCCTATCTGCGTCGCACCTTGCCGCACTGGCGCATTTACCAGTACAGCGGTCTGGCACGGCTGGCCCTGGAAAGCGGCCACGATTACTGGGGTTACCGTTTTCTCGGCTGGGCGCTGCACTATATGCAGGACCTGACTCAGCCCTACCACGCCAAAACCGTGCCGGGTTTTGCCACGGCCGAGCTGATGTTGATCGCCCTCAAAGGTGCCGCCGGCTATCCCGAAGATCGTCTGGCGGCGATTGCCCGTGTCGCGGATCGACACACGGCCATCGAGGAATATCAGCTGCAGCGCATGCAGCAACTGATGGCCGAACAGGCGGAGTCGCCCCTGTTGCAGGCCTATACGCAGAACCCGCAGGACAGCTACCCGGCCTATTTGGTGGACTACGCGCAGCAGGTGGTGGCGGCCGAGTCCTATGCCAGTGCCGATGCCTTTGATGAGTTGATTGGCCAGTGGCTGGCGCGCAAGCCGGCGGCGGCTCCGGGTTTTAGCGGTGGTAATCAGCTGGCCCAGGCGCAAGCCGATCCACTGCTGGAGCAGTTGCTGGTCGAGCTGTTCAAGCGCTTCGGTGCGCACACCCGCAACGTGGTGCAAACCACCCTGGCGCAACCTGCGCCTAGCGTACCGACGGCGCCGTGAACCACAGCTCGCGCCGCTGCAAGGGCGTGGCGCTGGGCAACAGTGGGTTATGCAGCTCGATCAACTGACGCTGGTCGAGTTGCGCGCGCTGCAGGCTGGCGGCGAAGTGCTGCTGAAACAGCCGCTCGAAGGAGCCATCGGCAATCGCTTTCTCCATGCCGATGCGCACGGTTTCCGCCAGCTCCGGGCGCTTGGGCGAGAAGAAGAAATACATCGCCGTGGGGTAGTGCAGCAGCACATGCGGATCGGCAACCAGTTGTTTGCCGCGCGGGTGCTCCAGCTCATCCCATATCTCGATCACCGAGCGCGGAAAGTAGTCGAAGCGCTGCGCCTGCAGCATGCGAAACAGGCTGCCGTAACTGGATGAAACCCTGACCGGCAAACCCTGGGCGCGGAGGATTTCCCTGTCCGGCCAGTCGTGGCCCTGGCCTGCGGAAAACTGGCGCAGGTCCGCCAGGTTGCGCACATCCTTTAGCAGCTGCGCGCGGTTTTTTGGCAGCAGGGCGATACGCCAGCCAAACAGCCCCTTGTCCAGCGGAATACGTACTGGCAGCAGGCGTTGTTCGCGCTCAACGCTGGTCATGCTCCAGGCTATGTCGAGGTGTGCGTTGTGCTCCAGGTTAACCAGGGCACGCTCCTGCTCCATGCTGTAGTACGAAGGCTCCAGACGCAGTGCACTGCCGGCTTTATCCAGCGCCAGTTGTAGCTGCGCCAGGGCGTAGATGGAGCGAAATTCATCGCCATCGGCCCTGCGGGGGTAGCGCAGGGTGCCGCTGTCATCGGCCTGCAGTGGTGGGGTTAGCAGGCTCACTAGCAGCAGGCCGCAAAGCCAGCGCCAGGCCGCCTGCCAAAGTGTGCGGGGCATTTCGGTTAGAGTCCTTTCAATACCGGCCCGGCGTTATGTGACCGGGCTGTGCGGCGCGCATTATGCCAGCCTGGCGCGCCGCCGTTATGCCGTAGGTCGCATGCCCTGCAACTGAGCTAGGCGTTGCTACGGAGAAACTGCCCGTAGCCGCGCGCATGCCCCAGGTCGCTGGCAAACTCGCCGTGCTGAAAGGCGATGCGCCCGTTGATCAGCACGGCATCCACCGCCGCGCCACGGTTGACCATGCGCTGCAGGCCGCCGAAGGCCTCCATCGGCGCTTCCTGATAGCTGGCCAAGGATTCATCCAGTGCGCTGGGGTCGATGATCACCAGATCGGCACGCGCGCCTTCATACAGTCGGCCGGCATCGATATCGAACCATTCGCCCAACTCGCCGGTCAGGCGCCAGATCGCCGTCTCAACTGGCATCACCGGTTGGCCGCGCAGCTCGGCGTCGCGCACCAGTTTGAGCAGGCGCACGCCGAAGTTGTAGAAGGCCATATTACGGATATGCGCGCCGGAGTCGGCAAAGCCAATCAGGGTGCTGGGCTCGCACACCAGTTTCTCCACCACCTCGGGGCGATGGTTGGCGATCAGGGTGCGCCAGCGCAGACGCGGGCCGTGGGCCACCAGCAGGTCGAGAAACAGATCGGCTGGGTGTTCATTACGGGCCTTGGCCAGTTCGCCGACGCTTTTGCCGACCACGCTGGCGTCCGGGCAGTCGACAATCCAGGCGTCGTCAAAGTCGCGGTGCCAGACCCGTGGGCCGAATTTCTTCTCCACGTCCTGGCGAAAGCGCAGGCGGTAGGACGGGTCCTGAAACAGCTGGCTGCGCATATCGTGGTTGGCCAGGTGCAGCGCGGCCTGGCCGGCGGGAAATTCCTCGAAGACCACGAACTCCATGCCGTCGGCATAGGTTTCGAACGGCACCGGCAGGGTTTGCCAGCGGAAGTCGGCGCGGGTCAGGCGATTGATCCAGCGCGTCAGTGGGCCGAGAATCGGCGCCAGCCAAGGGTCGGCTTTGACATCCATCAGGGTGATCAGGGTGGTCTTCAGCGGCTTGCGCCACCAACCGCCGATGCTGTCCCAGAGAAAGGCCAGCACATTGAGCTTGGTCACCAGGTTCGGGGCGCCCTGATGAATGCGTCCGCGCCGGCGCAGGATTTTGTTCAGCCGCGCGTACTCGGCCCAGGGCGCATACACCGAGGGCAGGGATTTCGAGCGCTGGCGGTCGCCATCCAGCTTGTCCCAGGGGTTGGTCATGCTCGACAGGCCGAGCAGGCCGGCGTCAAGCGCCTCTTCGAGCAGGCGCTCCATCTGCTGCAGCTCGTGTTCGCTGGGGCGTACCTTGGCGTCTACGGCGCGCGCAAGGCCGAGCACGGCAACGCGTAAATCGGAGTGGCCGAGGAACGAGCAGATATTCGGCCCCAGCGCATGCTGATCGAGAAAGGCAGCGAATTCGCTCGCGCTGTTCCAGGTCTTACGCGCCTGCAGCAGCGGCAGCACATGTTCACGCGGCACCGACTCGACGCGGGTAAACAGGTCGGAGCAATCCTCGGGGCTGGACAGCACCATGCTGATCGAGCAGCTGCCGATCATCACCGTGGTCACGCCATGGCGTACCGACTCCTTCAGTGCTGGGGCGGCCACCAGTTCGGCGTCGTAGTGGGTGTGCATGTCGATAAAGCCGGGCGTCACCCAGCGGTTTTGCGCATCAATCACCTGGCCGCAGCCACTTTCATCCAGGGCGCTGGCGCTGATGCAGGCCAGTTTGCCGTCACGGATGCCGAGGTGGCGCACGACGCCGGGCGCGCCACTGCCATCGAAAAACAGCGCGTTTTTGATCAGCACATCGAACATCGGCAGGCTCCTGGGCGAATGAATTCGGCCAATCGAGCTTAGTCTGCTGCCGGCGGCGGCTGTGAGGGCGTAAGTGAACAAGCTGGGGTCTATTCGGCCATGGGCGCGTAAACCGGCTAACCACTCAGACGTTAAGTCGCCTGCGCTCGGCGCTGATCTCCGGCAAATCGCTGCGCCGCACGTAGACCCGCAGCGGCTCGCTGATAGCCAGGCGGTCATCGATATTCTGTTCCAGCAGCAGTTGCAGGCGCGCGCGGTCGAGGTTCATCAGCTCGCCGTCAAAGGCGCGCCAGACAAATTCGCAGGTGGGGGTGATGCTCTGTTCGAGCACATCGAGGCCGAAGGAGTCTTCGGAGAAACGCACGATATAGCGCCCGGTCTTGGCATTGAAACCGACAAAACCCTGCAGTTGGTCGGCCGCCGCGCAGATGCTGGTAGAGGTGATGCTCATGGAAACCTCGTCGATGGCAGTGGAAGTCATCGACATAGGCTAAGGCGCCAGGGGCAGAGCATCTTGCGATGGATCAATAAGTGGACGGATGGGCTGTTTGCAACCACGACCATTGCGGCCGTGGTTCCGGGTGCTGTGTGACTAGATCAACTTCTGTCGTGCGGCTTCTTCCAAGCTGCTCTGGGTCAGCTGGTCGAGGATTGGGTCGATCGACTCGTTGAACGGCAGGGCGAATATCAGCAGCAGCTGCATCCAGGTGGTAATGGTTTCACTCTTCTCGATACGCCCCAATACCTTGCCGGAACCGTCCTTGAAGGTGGTTTCCATGCTCAGCTCATTGCTGAACTTGCCCGGTATGACAAACAGCGTGGCACCCGTGATGACTGCGCTGGCAATACTGCCGCGCTCATGGTTGCTCACTCGTACGCTGATATACAGGTCGGAGTTCTGCTTGGCCGTGGTGACGTTGCTGAAACGCTTGCTGTCCTGATACTGCTTGACGATCAGTTTCTCCAGGTTTGCCTGGTTGAAACCGCCGGCGCGGGTTTGGTCATTGAACAGGTATTGGCTATCAACCTTGAGGTAGACCGACTGCTTAGGTTGCTCGGTCGCTGTCAGTGGCCACTGCTCAACTTGGGCCAGATCCTTGTGCGAGTAGGACAGGCAGCCCGTTAGTGAGAGGAGGGCGGTGGCGAGTAGAGCTGCAAACAGTGCTTTCATGTGTAACGTCCTTGTTAGGGGCGAGCGAGTTGACGGGTGCTGTCTTGCAGCAGTTGTTCGACCAGTTGGTTGAGCTGGTCTGAGCCGAGCGACATGTTGAAGTAGTCGTTGTCCCAGAGACCGGTGTTCTGGTCGAGCTTGACCTGCTGGCGGCTGCTGGCGAGCAGCTTGCCCTGGGCATCGGTAATCGACAGCTCGCCGGCCAGGTCATATTTGTCGACATAGATGGGACCGTTGACCCAGATCCACATGGTCAGTGTCAGCAGGGCACCGGGAAAATAAGCCGGGTGAGGTGTGCGCTTGCCTTTGAGCGAGGTGAGGTTGAGTTTGAGCGTTACATCCTGCTCGCCGAGGGTGGCCGGGAAGCTGATGACTTTCGCGAAGTACTCCCCGCGTTCGATGCGGTTGCTCAGCTGTTCGGTGAATTGGCTACTCAAGGTCTTGCGCAGGTTGTCGTTGAGCTTGCTGTCGGAGATCTGCACGTCATCGACCATGACTGCGCGGGGCTGGGTGTAACTGGCGCGCTGTTTAGGGTCGCCAATCGGGCCGGCCGGGGTGAAAGATACACAGCCGGTCAGGCTCAGGCTGAACAGTGCGGCTACAAGGTAATGCAGAGTTTTCATGGCTCATCCTTGATCAGGTGTTGCACAGAGATACGACACGCCAGGCACCTTGAGATGGGGACCTGGCGTGGCGAGGGAAGCGGGGTGTTGAGTTGTCGAGTGTGCTGAATAGTTACTTGGTGCGAGTACTGGAAAATGCGCTGATCTTGCCGAACGGTGCGCTTTGCATATCAACCTTGACTGCCATCAGCGGCGAATTGTTGACCCAGACATCGTCGATCACGATGGTTTCGCCGATGTCGTCGTTGTCGGCGGCCACCAACAGGTAGTAGGTGCCGTCTTCGGCGGCTTCACCATCCCAGCTCAGGCTGATCTGCCCGACCACGGCTTCGGCACGCGAAGGCTTGTCGGCAATCACTGCGCCGTAGGCGTCCAGCAGCATGGCGCGTGGTTTCAGGGCGTACTTGCTGACGCCCATGCACGGCTCGTTGCACAGTGAATGCACGTTGAGGGTGTAACGCTCGCCCTTTTTCAGCTGCAGGGAAAAGATCCGGTAGTTGGAGATCGAGCTGCCGAAGTCCAGGCGCGGCTCATCGGCGCTGATCGGCCATTGCGGCGCCAGCAGGCCAGGATTGAGCGGCAACGGGATGGCCTGGGTGTTGTGGATGGCCTCAAGGGCGCTCTTGGCCATTGGGCTTTTGCCCGCCTTGACCTCTTGCTGGTAGGTCGTCTGCGGGTTACTGGCGCAGGCGCCGAGCAGCAGGCTGGCGGCCAGAATCAGAAACTTGTGCACGGTAAAACTCCTGTGTGACAACGTCCTTGTGTACACGCCGGGCACTGGTGGCGCGGCGGGCGGCGATTCTACCCGCTTTGTGAGGCGCGGGCAGTGGTTAATCGGCCGATTCGACGAACTGCGCACATTGATGGGGGCAGTTGGTGGGCCCGCGGCGCATCCTACGCTGCGGGCCTGGTCGGCCTCTGTTTAGCCGGAAAGCCCAACGTAGACGTTCTGCACGTCATCGTGCGCGTCGAGGGCTTCGAGGAAGGCTTCGACTTCTTCCAGTTGCTCGGCGGTCAGGCTGCTCACCGGGTTTTTCGGGATATAGCCGATTTTCGCCGAGTTGACGCTGAAACCCTGCTCCGGCAGCGCGCGGCATACGGCGTCCAGGTCAGTCGGCTCGGTGATAAACAGGGTGTTGCCGTCTTCGGCTGGCTCGAAATCCTGGGCGCCGGCTTCGATGGCGGCCATTTCCGGGTCAGCGCCGTTCTCGGTGCTGGCCTCGATCATGCCCACATGGTCGAAGTCCCAGGTTACCGAGCCGGAAGCGCCCATCTGGCCCTTGCGGAACAGCACGCGGACTTCGGCCACTGTACGGTTGATGTTGTCGGTCAGGCACTCGATGATCACTGGCACCTGATGGGGGGCGAAACCCTCGTAGGTGGCGGAGTGAAAGGTCACGGTGTCGCCCAATAGGCCGGCGCCTTTCTTGATCGCCCGGTCGAGGGTTTCCTTGGGCATCGAGGCTTTTTTCGCCTGATGAATCGCCAGACGCAGCTTGGGGTTCAGGTCCGGGTCGGCGCCGTTGCGGGCGGCGATCATGATTTCCTTGACCAAGCGGCCGAAGATCTTGCCTCTGGCGTTGGCCGCGGCTTCTTTAGGTTTGGCTTTCCACTGGGCGCCCATGGGGTATCTCGTCGTTGCGGGTTAATAGGTGGGTCTCGGACCTGCTGCGTGTCGGCGCTACCGCGATAAAAATGGCCTCGTTCGAGCTGCGCAAGATCCGAAACAAATTCTAAGGGCTGCGATTCTAGCCCTTCGAGACGTTTGCGGCACCTGTGGCGCTGCAATCTGCCGATCAGTGATGCGCTGTACGGCTTATTTGCCGGGTTTCTGTATGGGCGTTATGGCGCGGCTGGCCGCTTTAATAGGCGTTGATTGATCAATCTGGAGCGCCCATGCAACCCAAAGATTTACTGCTGGCCCTGGTGGTAATCATCGTCTGGGGCATGAACTTTGTGGTGATCAAGATCGGCCTGCACGAGATGCCGCCGATGCTGTTGGGTGCGTTGCGTTTTCTGCTGGCAGCCTTTCCTGCGGTGCTGTTTATCAAGCGCCCGCAGATTCCGCTGCGCTGGCTGCTGGCCTATGGCGTGACCATCTCGCTGGGGCAGTTCGCCTTTCTCTTCTCCGCCATGTCCGTTGGCATGCCGGCCGGCCTGGCGTCGCTGGTGCTGCAGTCACAGGCGATGTTTACCCTGCTGTTTGCCGTGCTGTTGCTGGGTGAGCGGTTTCGCCTGGCCAACCTGTTCGGCCTGCTGGTGGCGGCCGGAGGGTTGCTGCTGATTGGTTCGCAGGGTAATGGCCTGATGACCTTGGCTGGTTTTCTGCTGACCTTGTGCGCTGCCGCCATGTGGGCGCTGGGCAATATCGTCACGCGCAAACTGGGTAAGGTGAATCTGGTGGGCTTGGTGGTGTGGGGCAGCCTGGTGCCGCCGCTGCCGTTCTTTGCGCTGTCCTGGCTGATGGAAGGCCCCGAGGTGATCGAGTCAGCGCTGCGTGGATTCAGCCTCGATACGCTGCTGGTGCTGGTCTACCTGGCATTCGGAGCGACCATTCTTGGCTATGGCCTGTGGAGCCGCTTGCTGTCGCGTTATCCGGCTAGCCAGGTGGCGCCCTTCTCACTGCTGGTGCCAGTGGTCGGGTTGACCTCTTCGGCATTGCTGCTCGATGAGCGCCTGAGCAGCCTGCAGCTAGTCGGTGCGCTGCTGGTGATGCTCGGCTTGCTGCTGAATTTTTGCGGCGGCTGGTTGCAGGAGCGTTTGCGCGCGCGCTGGGCCTAGGCTTTTAGCGTTTGCCCATGGCACGGCGGGTACCACTTGGCGCTGGGCCAATCTTCTTTTCGTGGCTCGACTTGTTGCCCTTCTGGTGCCAGGGCTGATCGTCCTGTTTGCCGGAAGCTGCCTTGGCAGCGCCGAACAGTGAGGCAAAACCAGTGGCTTTAGGCGGACTTACAGGCGCAGCCTGGCCAGTGAGTGGCACTGCGCTGTCGACAGGCTGAACGGCGAGGGTGGGTTCAGCTGCTGGAGTCTGGGTCATGGCGAGGTCCGCGGGTGCGAGAAGAAAAGGCCGGCGAGTATACCTGGCTATTGCCCGAGGTTTGCGGTTGTTGGTCAGTGACGCTGTGCCTGGCGGCGCTGCGTGCAACGAAGGGATTCGCCGGGCCTGGGCAGCCCAGCGAACAAGCAGGATTAGTCCTGGCGGCTGGTCACTTCCAGCAGGTGATAACCGAACTGGGTCTTCACCGGGCCTTGCACCACGTTGATCGGGGCGCTGAATACTACGGTGTCGAATTCCTTGACCATCTGGCCTGGGCCGAACGAGCCAAGGTCACCGCCGCTGCGGCTGGACGGGCAGCTGGAGTTGTCTTTGGCGACCTGGGCGAAGTCGGCACCGCCTTCGATTGCGGCTTTCAGTTCGTTGCACTTGTCTTCGCTGGCAACCAGGATGTGACGGGCAGTGGCGCGGGCCATGGGAGTTACTCCTTAATAAAGAAGCGGCAAAGCCTACCGGAATCGTTGGGCTATTCAAACGCCGTGCATGTGACGTTTATCGGTTGAGTCATAAAAAACAGCCTGGAGTGCTGATCCGCAGGTAGCTGCCAGAAGTGGTGTGCATAAAAAAGGCTTACCCATGAGGTAAGCCTTTTCGTGTTTCGGCAGGTGCTTAGCCGCGTTGTTCGGCCTGGCAAGCGGCGGCGGTGAACAGCACGTCGGTGGAGGAGTTCAGCGCGGTTTCCGCCGAGTCCTGGACGATGCCGATGATAAAGCCGACGGCGACCACCTGCATGGCCACATCATTGGGGATGCCGAACAGGCTGCACGCCAATGGAATCAGCAGCAGCGAGCCGCCGGCGACGCCCGATGCGCCGCAAGCGCTGATCGAGGCGAGCAGGCTGAGCAGCAAGGCTGTCGGCAGATCGACGGCGATGCCCAGGGTGTGCACGGCGGCCAGGGTCAGCACGGTGATGGTGATCGCTGCGCCGGCCATGTTGATGGTCGCGCCCAGTGGGATCGACACCGAGTAGGTTTCCTCATGCAGGCCCAGGCGCTGGCAAAGCTGCAGGTTGACCGGAATATTGGCTGCCGAACTACGGGTAAAGAACGCCGTCAGGCCACTTTCGCGCAGGCAGGTCAGCACCAGCGGGTAGGGGTTGCGGCGGGTCTTGAAGTAGACAATCGCCGGGTTAGTCACCAGCGCGACAAACAGCATGCAACCCACCAGTACCAGCAACAGGTGCAGGTAATCGAGCAGGGCGGACATGCCCGACTCGGCCAGGGTGGCCGCAACCAGGCCGAAAACCCCCAGTGGTGCCAGGCGGATTACCAGTTTGACGATGCTGGTGACTGCGCCGGAGAGGTCGGCGAGCATTTGCTTGCTGCTCGGGCTGGCGTGGCGAAAGGCAAAGCCCAAGGCGATGGCCCAGGCCAGGATGCCGATAAAGTTACCTTTGAGCAGGGCATTGACCGGGTTATCCACCACATTCAGCAGCAGGGTTTTCAGCACTTCGCTGATACCGCCGGGTGGCGACAGCTCGGCGCTGTTGCTCACCAGGGTCAGGCTGGATGGGAAGGCAAAGCTGGCGGCTACCGCGATCAGCGCCGCGCTAAAGGTGCCGATCAGGTACAGCAGCAGAATCGGTTTGATATGGGTCTGCTGGCCTTGCTGATGGTTGGCAATCGACGCCGCCACCAGTACGAATACCAGCACCGGTGCCACGGCCTTCAGCGCCGATACAAACACCGTGCCGAGGAAGCTGACGCTCGCCGCGGCTTCAGGCAGGAACAGCGCCAGGGCAATACCGGCCATCAGGCCGATGGCAATTTGCAGCACCAGGCTGGTGCGGTTGAGCAGTTGGACAAGCGGGTGTTGGGCAGTGGTCATGACATGCATCTCTACTTGGCGGGCAGGCCTGCGATCTCTTCCTATTGCCTGCCGGGCTTGGGGCGCCGGGGGCTGGATGCATAGCTGCGGTGCGCGTTATGAGGCTTTTCGCGGGGGATAAAACAAGGCCACGCTGAAAAATAGCGCGCGACTCTATCACAGTGACCCGCTGTTACGCGCTGGCGCAGTGCGAGCCCCGTCCAGCGGCGCTTATGCCTATCAACCGACCGTCAGGCGGGCTAGGCTAGGGCCTTTGCGAGGCCATGAGGTGGTTATGTCCAACGAAGATACGAGCGCACCGACGATTGAAATCCTGACGATTATCGAGGCGCGGGTGCTGGGTTGCCTGATTGAAAAGCAGCTGACCACCCCGGAAGCCTACCCCCTGACGCTGAATGCCCTGGTGCTGGCCTGCAATCAGAAAACCAGCCGCGAGCCGGTGCTGAATCTGACGGCCGGCCAGGTCGGTCAGGCCCTGCGTAGCCTGGAAGGGCGCGAAATGGCGCGCCTGGTGATGGGCAGTCGGGCGGATCGCTGGGAACACCGCGCCGACAAGGCGCTGGAACTGGTGGCGGCGCAGGTGGTGTTGTTGGGCCTATTGCTGCTGCGTGGCCCGCAGACCATCAACGAACTGCTGACTCGCAGCAGCCGCATGCATGATTTTGATGATGCCGAGCAGGTGCAGCATCACCTCGAACGTTTGATCAGTCGCGAACTGGCTTGCCTGTTGCCGCGTCAGTCCGGACAGCGTGAAGACCGTTATATGCACCTGCTGGGTGACCCGGCGGATTTGCAGGCGGCATTGGCGGCCAGGGCCAATGAGCCGCAGCGCGCGACGGCGGGTGGTCAGCAGGATGAGCGCCTGGAGGCTCTGGAGGCGCGCATTGCCGCGCTGGAAGAGCGCTTGGCGCAGTTGGAATCGCCTGCGCAATAAACAAAAAAGGTGCTCGATTGAGCACCTTTTTTGTGTTGCCTATTAGCTGTGATCAGCTAAAGCGCAGGCCTGGCGTACGTTCAGCACCGCCTTCAGCAACGCGGTTTGCGCCAGTACGGTCAGCACCGTCTTCGGCTACACGCAGGCGCTCTTGCAGACGATCAGCGCCACCTTCAGCGATACGGTTAGCGCCAGTGCGGTCGGCACCGTCTTCGGCTACACGCAGACGCTCTTGCAGGCGATCAGCACCACCTTCGGCGACGCGGTTAGCGCCAGTGCGGTCGGCACCGTCTTCGGCTACACGCAGACGCTCTTGCAGACGATCAGCGCCACCTTCAGCGACACGGTTTGCACCAGTGCGCTCAGCGCCACCTTCAGTTTGCAGGTTGCTACCAAAGCCCATCAGGGTTTTGACGCTACTGTCCTGCTTTTCACCCAGCAATGGCTGCGGGTTGTTCTGTGGCAGGGCAAAGGCGCTGATGGACAGGCTGCTCAGGATCAGGGCGGTAAGAATTTGCTTTTTCATGTTCAGGCTCCTCGTAAGGGCGGGTAGTAAGTGAGTACGGAGCCAATGATACGGGTGAAAATTTGATGAAGAAGTGCAGGCTGGGCATGGTAATCATCGATGCTATCGATAGTCTGATTAATTATTTATAAATCATGTAGTTATTTTATTTTTCTGACACTTTAAGGATGGTTTTTGGAGCGAGTGTGCATGATCATTAATATCTAATTTATCGATGTATTTAACGCAATAGCCTGCACTTTAAGGTCAGATGTGGCTTTGCTTGAAATATCGAACGGCTGGTGCGTATTTTGTACGCCTCGCCGTTCGACTACGGCCTCTTGCATCAATAAGGACAACAGCAAATGAGTACCCTCGACCGCACCGCCCTGGCTGAACTGCTGCGTGGTGTTGATGAAATCGAATGCGTGACGCCCGATCTCAATGGCGTGCCGCGTGGCAAGGTGATGACGGCTGAGGGGTTTCTCGAGGGGCGGCGCTTGCAGTTGGCGCGCGGGGTGTTGCTGCAATGCATCATGGGTGGCTATCCGGCGCCGTGTTATTACGGCAGTGATGATGGTGACCTGGCCTTGAATGCCGAGCCGACGCAGATTCATCGCCTGCCCTGGAGTGAAACGCCGCGCGCGCTGGCCATCTGTGATGCCGATGAGTTCGATGGACGCAGCTCCGGGTTGTCGACCCGCGGCCTGCTCAAGCAGGTGCTTGCGCGTTACGCCAGCCATGGCTGGCAGCCGGTGGTGGCAACCGAGCTGGAGTTTTTCGTGTTTGCCCGCAATGCCGACCCATTGCAGCCGTTTCAGCCGCCGCTGGGCCTGGATGGCCGGCGTGAAGATGGCGGTTCGGCCTTTAGCGTGAGTTCCAACAACGGCCTGCGCCCGTTCTTCCAAGAGGTCTATCAGTGCATGGCGGCCCTGGGTCTGCCGCGCGATACCTTTATGCATGAAATGGGCGTCAGCCAGTTCGAAATCAATTTGCTGCACGGTGATCCGCTGCTGCTGGCCGACCAGACTTTTCTGTTCAAACATCTGCTCAAGGAAGTCGCGCTCAAGCATGGGCTTACTGTGGTGTGCATGGCCAAACCATTGGCGCATACGCCGGGTAGCTCCATGCACATTCATCAGAGCGTGGTGGAGCAGGGCAGTGGGCAGAATATCTTCAGCGCGGCCGATGGCCAGGCAACGCCGGCGTTCTATCAATTTATTGCCGGTCAGCAGGCGGCCATGGCCGATTTCACCCTGCTATTTGCCCCGCATGTAAATTCCTATCAGCGCCTTTGCCACCCTTATGCGTCGCCGAACAACGCCTGCTGGTCCGAGGATAACCGCGCCGCTGGCCTGCGTATTCCGGCCAGCGCGCCGGTTGCGCGGCGGGTGGAGAACCGTTTGCCGGGCGCCGATGCCAACCCTTATCTGGCGTTGGCGGCCAGCCTTGCGGCCGGTCTGTATGGGATTGAGCAGCAGCTGCAGCCCAGCGCGCCGATCCAGGGTGAGTTCGAAGTGCCGGATGAATTGGCGCTACCCTGTACCATGCATGCTGCGATTGAGCGTCTCAAGCGCAGTACGTTGGCGCTGGAACTGTTCGGCAAAGAGTTCATCGAAGGCTACATTGCCAGCAAGACGTTGGAGCTCACCAGCTTCTTTGACGAAATTACCCCGTGGGAGCGCCGTGTATTGGCGGCCCACGCTTAGAGTCTTACCGCCGAGCATGCGTTCGGCGGCCTTTATGGAGCCATGCGCCGCCCCATGTCTGTGATCCTCAAGTCATTTAGTTCGCTGTATTTCGCCACCCTGTTGATGCTGTTGGGCTCGGGTCTGTTGAGCACTTACCTGGCGCTGCGGCTGGCGCAAACGGCCGATGGCTTGTGGGTCGGTGCGCTGATGGCGGCCAACTACCTGGGCTTGGTGCTAGGCGGCAAGATCGGGCATCGGTTGATTGCCCGAGTTGGCCATATCCGCGCCTATGTCGCCTGCGCTGGTGTGGTGACGGCAGCGGTGCTTGGCCATGGCTTAAGCGATTGGTTGCCCAGCTGGTTGCTGCTGCGGATGCTGGTTGGTCTGGGCATGATGTGCCAGTACATGGTGATCGAGAGCTGGCTCAATGAGCAGGCGGAAACCAGCCAGCGCGGCCAGGTGTTTGCCGGCTATATGGGGGCTTCCTACCTGGGCTTGATCCTCGGTCAGCTGGTGCTGGTGGTGCACCCGGCGCTGGGCCTTGAACTGCTGATGCTGGTGGCGCTGTGCTTTGCCCTATGCCTGGTGCCGGTGGCCTTGACCCGCAAACTGCACCCGGCGCCCTTGCATCCTGCGCCGCTGGAAATGCGCTTCTTTATCGACCGCGTGCCGTTGTCGCTGACCACTATCTTGGTCGCGGGGCTGCTGATCGGTTCGTTCTACGGCCTGGCCCCGCTGTATGGCACGCGCATGGGTTTGTCCACCGAGCAGATTGGTCTGTTTATGGGGTGCTGCATCATCGCCGGCCTGGTGGTGCAGTGGCCGTTGGGCTGGTTGTCTGATCGGCATGACCGCGTGCAGCTGATTCGTGGTTGTGCCGCGTTGCTGGCACTGGCTGCGCTGCCCCTGGCGATTCTGTCGCAAGCCAGCTTGCCGCTGTTGTTTGCCGGCGGCTTTGCCGTGTGCGCCTTGCAATTCAGTCTCTATCCGCTGGCGGTGGCGCTGGCCAATGACCATGTCGAAGCCGAGCGGCGGGTATCGCTGACGGCCATGCTGCTGGTGACCTTTGGTGTCGGCGCCAGTATCGGGCCGTTGCTGGCGGGCGTGCTGATGCGCTTTCTCGGCGCCAACATGCTCTACGCCTTCGTCTGCGCCTGCGCCTTGATTCTGGTGCTGCGTATCCGGCCGGAGCGCGTTACCCATCTGCATCAGGTCGACGATGCGCCGCTGCACCACATCCCCATGCCCGACAGCACCACCAGTTCGCCACTGACGGCCGCCCTCGATCCGCGTGTCGATGAACAGGTGGTGCATGAGCAGATGCACGACAACAGCGTTGTGCAAGAATCTGGTGGCGAACCTGCAGCGGAACCGCCCGCTCAGTCAGAGTCGCGCGGATGACGCCGCTGCTTAGCGTGGTGATCCCGGTGCGCAATGAGGCCCAGGCGTTGCCGGACTTGTTGGATGATCTGACGGATTTGCGTGCCATCGGTGCCGAGTTGATCCTGGTCGACGGCGGCAGCAGTGATAGCACCTGCGAACTGGCGCTGGGGCGGGTTGATCAGTTGCTGAGAACGGCCCCTGGCCGTGCGCTGCAGATGAATGCCGGCGCGGCGGTGGCCCGTGGCGAGTACCTGTGGTTTGTGCATGCCGATACGCGGGTCAGTACTGAGTCCCTCACCAGTCTGCAACAGGCGTTAAGCCAGCGACCGCTATGGGGGCGTTTTGATGTACGTTTGTCCGGCCCTGGCCTGGCATTCCGAGTGATTGGCGCGATGATCAGCCTGCGGTCGCGGTTTAGCGGTGTCGCATCGGGTGATCAGGGGATTTTTGTTGCTCGCCAGCATTTTGAGGCCATGGGCGGTTATGCGCAGATGCCGTTAATGGAGGATTTGCAGCTGTGCCGGCGGCTTAAGGCGCGGGCACGGCCGCGTTGCTTACGCCCGCCATTGTCGACCTCCAGCCGGCGCTGGGAGCAGCACGGAATCTGGCGTACCGTGGTGCTGATGTGGTGTCTGCGGTTGGCCTATTACTGTGGCGCCAGCCCAGAAAAACTGGCTCGTCAGTACCGGCGAGGGTCGCTGTTATGAACCTGTCGATCTCATTGCATCTGCTTGCTCGCGCCCCGGTGGCGGGGCGGGTAAAAACGCGGCTGATCCCGGCGCTGGGCGCTCAGGGTGCCTGTGATTTACAGCAGCTGCTGCTGGAGCGCGCGCTGCAGTTGCCGGCCCATGGCTTTGGCGAGCGCTTTCTGTGGCTGGACGATTTACCCGATGCAGGCCTGCAGGCGTTGGCGCAGCGCCTTGGCTGGACCTTGGTCGAGCAGCCGGCGGGCGATCTGGGCGAGCGCATGCGCCGTATTGCCACCCTCGGGCTGGCGGAAAGCGATGCGGTGATTCTGATCGGCAATGACTGCCCGGCGCTCGACGGTGCTTATTTGCAGGCGGCATGCCATGCGTTGCAGGAGCAGCCCGTGGTGATCGGCCCGGCAGAGGATGGTGGTTATGTGCTGCTGGGGTTACGCCGCGTGGACGCCGCCTTGTTCAGCGATATGCCGTGGGGCACCGAACGGGTCTTCGATATGACCCTGCAACGCCTGCAGCAGCTGGACTGGCGTCCGGCACTGCTGCCTGCATTGTGGGATGTTGATCGGCCTGAGGATTTATCGCGCCTGGCGGCACTGGATATCTTGATCTAGAACAGTCCGTCACTCTCGAAGCGGCGCGCTTCACGCTGCAACTGGTAGACGAAACGTTCGACCAGACGCTGCTCCTGGCCATTGATGCGGTGGAAGCGTGCACCGACAAAGGTGGTGTCGACCTTCTCTTCATACTGCACATGACGCATTTCAATGGCGGTGGTCATGGCGCCGAAAGGAAAGCGTGCGGTAAAGCGCTCATAGACCTGGCCGGCCTGCAGGCTGCTGCTGATATTGCCGGGAAAGCGCAATTTGCAGCCGGTGGCAGAGATGTCCAGCAAATGCCCAGGTATGGCCGTGCGTAGTTTATCGCCGGCCAGTTCGACTTTGATCAGTTCAGTCTGCTTGAGCGGGGCGCGGAAGGCGCTGCGCCGTTGGTGGTAGGTCACCTCAAGTGGCATCGGGCTGAAGTAACAGCGCGCGCCTTCGTGCTCGGTGATGCGCACATTCTGTTCGCATTTCCAGGCTACGCGCACGCCTTCATGGAAGGCTTCGACATTAAACGCCTCGCCATTGGCCAGGTAGCGCTCACCATCGTTTGGCACCAACTCATCGAGAATCAACAGGTTCTTGTCGCGATCAACCTCGATCACGTAGCTCTGAAAGCGTTGGTTGCGTTCGTGGAAGGTGATGATCAGCGGGTCATGGTTTTGTTGCAGTTGGCGCAGGTTGGCAACTATTTCCACCGGTGCCTTGAGCACCTTGGGTGGCTGCGGGCCATCTTCCTGGCTAAAAGGACTGGACACGGTCCATAACTCTCCGAGCAAATGCTATGGCACTAGCATACTGGCAATATGACAGTATGTCCCCTGTGCCTTTTATAGGTTTCAGGCCTGGCTGAGCGGGCGCTGCTGGCCGATTCTAGCGGCACTGCCGCGGCTGTCATAGAGGCTCGGCGTCTCGTTGCCACGCAGAATGCCGAGCATGCTGTTGGCCGAGGCCTGGCTGGAGCGAATCAGCCGGCCATTACGCAGGTTGGCCGTTTGGCAGCGTTCCAGCAGGGCGTTGAGTTGATCGCCGCGCTCAAGCAGCTGTTCGCCTTGGGTGGACTGTGCGGCAAGCGCTTGCAGGCCGGTGCGGTCGGGGCTGAGGTTGAGGTTGGTAAGCAGTTGGCTGCGCTCTTTGCCGTGCTGGTCGAGCAGGGTTAGCAGCGGCAGTTTTTCCGTCAGGATGCTTTGCAGGCGGGGGAGGTCGCGGTCACTGAGGGCTTGGAATTCGGTGTCGATCAATTCAAGCAACTGCTCGGCGGTGCCGATATCGTTGGTGAACAGTTCAAGCAGGCTGGTGTCGTGCATTGCGGGCTCTTCGGGGTAACAGACGCTGCAGGGTGTGCGTGCAGTGTCTATTGGGCGGCCAATTACCCCAGCGTAGCCCGGTGACTAGCGCTGGGATTCGAAATTAAGCAGTTTGCTGGCAACGCGCTGGCTATCGACTTGATAACTGCCGTCTTCGATCGCCTGTTTGAGCTGGGCGACGCGTTCTTTATTGACGGTCGGCTGATCGCGCAGCTTTTCGCTGACTTTTTGCAACTGTTGGGCCTCGCGGCTCAGCTGTACCGATTCGCCGCTTTTGCCGGTTTGTTGCGCCTGCTCGGCGGGGCTGGGTACGTTGCCAGGTTGTTTACCGCCGATGGCTTCATTCTGGCCACCTGCCTGCGCACTGCCGGCCCGCCCCGAATTGGCTGGCGAAGCGGCATTGTTGAGCCGGTTGATGTCAATGACCATGATGCAAAACCTCGAACAGTGTTTGGACGCTTGCCTAGCTTGTCGGCATTGCCCTGAAAAACTTTAGGGCAAAAAAGTGTGCGTCAGGTAACAGTCTAAACACAGTGTGGATAATCGTCAGCTCACTAAGTGCACAAAGTTAAAACAAGAATCATGCCTACATCGCCACTTCAACCTGTCCAGGCCCAACTACACGAGCCCGGATCACCCGGTTGGAGCGTTGGTTACGCACGCTGATCTGCTTGCCAATCGTGCCGTCCGACAAGGCTTCGCCCGGCATGCGCACACTGATACCACCGCTGCGGGCGCTGATCACTACCTGATCACCTTTGCGTATGGCCTCGGCCGCTTGCACATGAATCGGCGCAAGCACCTGATCGGGTAACAGTGGTCGCGTCAATTTTTTGCCGATTGCCTGCTTAAGGGCTGTGAGATACCCCTGATTGAGCAGGCCAACATCCCGCTCGGCTAACACCACATCCATCTCCGTCAGCAGATTGTCGCGTTTCAGCGGGCGGCTGGCGATCACCACTTCGCGGTACAGGCGCACTTGCCCAGGCACAAAGACTGTCCAGGGTGCATCACCGTCACAGCGTACGCGCAGGGTCACACGGCCAATTGGCTCGGCAGGGCTTTCCAGGGTGGTAGTCAACGGCTGCGGGCACAGCGGCAGGCGCAGGCGGGGGTCGAGTCGGTTGATTTGAATCTCATGGCGGCCAGCGATGTTGCTACGCTGTAAATAATCGCTCACCGCTTGCTCAAGAAAAACTTCGCCAGCGCCGATAAGTTGTTCAGGCCGCGTGGCGTTGGCTGTTGCCAAGGCGCTATAGCCGAGTGCCAGCAAAGCGGGTACAACTGCCAGCCAGTAGCGGCATTTTGCCAGTGAGTGTCGGTTAGTTGTCGTTTCAGTGTTCATATGGGTTGGATAGCAAGGCGCGTGCCGCCTGCTACGCTGACAGCAATCTGTTACTCAAATAAGGAGTTTGGGTATGGCCGGTGTGATGGATTCGGTTAACCAGCGAACTCAGTTGGTTGGACAGAATCGTTTGGAGTTGTTGCTGTTTCGTCTGAACAGCAACCAGCTGTATGGGATTAACGTATTCAAGGTGAAAGAGGTGCTGCAATGCCCGAAGCTCACCATCATGCCGAAATCCAGTCCGGTCGTTCGCGGTGTCGCCAATATCCGTGGCGGTACTATCCCGATTCTCGATTTGTCCATGGCTACCGGCAGCGCGCCGCTGGCTAATATCGACAACAGCTTCGTCATCATCACTGAATACAACACCAAGGTTCAGGGCTTTCTGGTGCACTCGGTCGAGCGCATCGTCAACATGAACTGGGAGTCGATTCATCCGCCACCCAAGGGCACCGGGCGTGACCATTACCTGACGGCGGTCACCCACCTGGACGACAAGATGGTCGAGATCATCGATGTCGAGAAAATTCTGGCCGAGGTGGCGCCAACATCGGAAGTTATTTCTGAAGGCGTACTGAATGCCGAGACCCAGGCGCGTGCGGTAAGCAAACGTGTGCTGACCTGCGACGATTCATCGGTGGCGCGTAAGCAGGTAACCCGTTGCCTGGAGACTGTCGGCGTGGAGGTGGTGGCGCTGAATGATGGGCGTCAGGCACTGGATTATCTGAAGGCGATGGTCGAAGAAGGCAAAAATCCTGCAGAGGAGTTTTTGATGCTGATTTCCGACATCGAAATGCCGGAAATGGATGGTTATACGTTGACCGCTGAGATCCGCGCCGATCCGCGCATGCAAAAGCTGCACATCATCCTGCATACTTCGTTATCTGGCGTGTTCAACCAGGCCATGGTGAAGAAGGTGGGCGCGGATGATTTTCTCGCCAAGTTTCGCCCGGATGACCTGGCGGCACGGGTAGCTGACCGCATCAATATCGCGGCAGGGGACTAAGGGCCTGGCCCTTAGTGAATCATATGTTCGTCGAGGCCTCGCGAGTGTCTACAGGTAATTTGGATTTCGAGCAGTTCCGGACTTTCCTGGAAAAAGCCTGCGGCATCCTGCTTGGCACCAACAAGCAGTATCTGGTTTCCAGTCGGCTCAACAAGTTGATGGAGCAGAACAGCATCAAGACCCTGGGTGAGCTGGTGCAGCGCATGCAGAGTCAGCCACGCAGCGGTTTGCGCGAGCAGGTGGTAGATGCCATGACCACCAACGAAACCCTGTGGTTTCGCGACACCTATCCGTTCGAGGTGCTGAAGAACCGCGTGCTGCCGGAGATGATCAAGGCCAGCCCGGGTCAGCGTCTGCGCATCTGGTCGGCGGCTTGCTCCTCCGGGCAGGAACCCTATTCGCTGTCGATGACCATCGACGAGTTCGAGAAGACCAATATCGGTCAGCTCAAGGGCGGTTTGCAGATTGTTGCCACCGACCTCTCACCGACCATGCTGATCAATTGTAAATCCGGTGAATACGACAGCCTGGCGATGGGCCGCGGCCTTTCCCAGGAGCGTCTGCAGCGTTATTTCGACCCTAAGGGGCCGGGGCGCTGGGTGGTCAAGCCGGCCATTCGCAGCCGCATTGAGTTCCGTCCGCTGAACCTGCTGGACAGTTACGCCAGCCTGGGCAAGTTTGATGTGGTGTTCTGCCGTAACGTGCTGATCTACTTCTCGGCCGAGGTGAAGAAGGACATCCTCACGCGCATTCATGCCATGTTGAAACCGGGCGGTTATCTGTTCCTGGGGGCTTCTGAAGCGCTCAACGGTCTGCCTAACCATTATCAGATGGTGCAATGCAGCCCTGGAATCATCTACAAGGCGAAATAGTCGCGGCAAGGTTCAATAAAAAACGGGAGGCCATCGGCCTCCCGTTTTTGTTGCGGGTGGTTTTTTGCTCAGGGTCTACAAGGTTCTGGCCTGAGCCGCCGGCATAGGTGGCAAGCACTGGCTGTGGGTGTCCGGTTGAAGGTAGGGCCGCAGAATTGGTGCCATGCCTTTAAGCACCTGCACCGGCAGCGCTGAGGTGAAACGGAAGCTTTCTGCCGCGCGGCCAGGGACAAAGGCGGTGAGGGTGCCGTAGTGGCGTGGGCCGAGGTAGAAGACAAAGGTTGCGGTGCGGTTCATCGCCCGTGAACTGAGCACCCGGCCACCGGCGCCGACGGTTTCGATGCGGTTATCGCCGGTGCCGGTTTTACCGCCGACCTTGAGCGGTTGGCCGTCGGCCTGGGTAAAGCTGCCCAGCAAGCGCCGTGCGGTGCCGGCCTCAACCACATCGGCGAGGGCACTGCGCAGCGCCGCTGCGACTTCCGAGGCCATCACCCGCTTGCCCTCGGTATGTTCGCGTACCACCAGGGTGTCGTAGGGCGTATCGGCGGCAAAGTGCAGACTGTCGATGCGTGCTGTGGGTTGCCGAATACCGTCGTTCTGGATAATTCCGACCAGCTCGGCCAGCGCCGCCGGGCGATCACCGGAGCTGCCAATGGCGGTGGCCAGCGACGGCACCAGATGGGCGAAGGGATAGCCGAGGTTTTGCCAGCGCCGGTGAATATCGAGGAAGGCTTCCACCTCCAACATGATGCGGATGCGGCTGTCGCGGGCGCTCTTGTGCCGGCTGCGGAACAGCCAGCCGTAGACTTCCTGACGTTCGTCCTGGCTGGCGGCCACCGCATTGCTGAAGGTGGCTTGTGGTTGTTCGATCAGATAGCCCAACAGCCACAGTTCAAGCGGATGGACGCGGGCGATATAGCCCTGATCCGGCAGGTTGTAGGCGCCGGGACCGTAGTTTTTATACAGCTCGCTAATGCGCTTATCGCTGAGTTTTTCCTGGGGCAGGTATTTGCGCAGGAAGGCGGCGAAGCTGGCTTCATCGCTATGTGGCATCAGGTAGCGGTGCACGGCGGCGAGGCGCACCGAGGTGTGGCGCAGACCGTTGAGGAAGGTGTCCAGGCGCTGCTGCTCGGGCTGGCCCTGGTATTTGCGCCAGAAACGCAGCAGGAAGGTGGTGCCTTCGCGGTCGGCGAAGTCTTGCAGATAGGCCTGGCGGCGCGGGTCCTTGTCGTCCTTGAGCAGCTCGGCGCTGTTGTTTGGGCCCTGATAAGTGCTGTAGCGCACCAGGTCGCGCATCAGGCGGATAAACGGCAGATTCAGCGACTCGCGCAGGGCTTCACGCATGCTGGCAATGCGCTGGTTATCTTCACGGCGGAAGTTGTTGAAGGTGTGAATGCCGCCGCCGGTGAAGAAACGCTCGCCAGGGCTGGCGGAATATTTGCGCTCCAGCGCGGCATCCAGCATGGCCGACAGGCTGGCGTTGGGGGTGCTCTGCAGGTAACCGATGGCCCAGCGGGTGAGGTTGTCCTCGGCGCTGACTGCGCGCAATTCGCTGGGGCTCTGCCCCGCGTGGCGCTGGTGCAGTTCGGCGATGATTTCCAGATAAGTGGCCAGCACCCTGAGCTTGGCGGTGGAGCCCAGTTCCAGCTTGCTGCCTTCGTTGATGTCAAACGGCTGGTCGGTGCTATCGGTCTGCACCCGCACCACGCTGCCGTTACTGGTGCGCTCGAACAGGGTGAAGCTGTAGCGCACGTCGGCGGTTTTTTCCGGCGAGAGCAAGCGTTCGCCAAACAGACCGATCTGCCCGGCGAACTCCGGATCAGCCAATTGCTGCAAGTAGTGGCTGGCGGCTTGCTGCAGCTCGTTGTTCAGCGTGCTGGTGGCGCTCAGGTCGAGGCGATCTAAGTCATACAGCGGCATATTGAGCATGGCTGACAGTCGCGCTCGCGAGACGCTGATGCCCTTGTTGCTGTCCACCGGCTGCAGATTGGGCTCCAGGGCCCAGTCGCGGTAGCTGAGTTGTTGGTTTAGCGCCGCATCACGCAGCGCAGCGTCAATCAGGCCGCCGCCAGCGAGCAGGCGGATATGGCTATCAGTCAGTTCGGCCAGGTCATTGCGACCCTGGGCCAGGTAATAGGACGGGCGCCGCTGGGCAATCATCAGGGCCAGTACCTGACGCAGCGCCAGGCCGCGCTCGGCCAGGCTGGCATCTGGCGAGCGCGCCGGGTCGAGCAGCAGATTGACCCGGGCGAAGTCCGCGCCGAACCAGATGCGCAGACCATCGGCCAGGCCATGCACCTCGCCATGCCCGGGGGCGGCGGAGAGCGGCACGCTGTTGAGGTAGTCGCGCACGATATTTTCCCGCGCGGCCAATGTCTGCGGGCCGCTCTGGTAGGCGCGCACACTGGCGGAGAGCATCTGCCGCAGTTTCTCCGTACCCGATAACGTCAGGCCGTCCGGGGAGTGGCGGTATTTCTCCAGCTGGGTGGCCAGGGTGCTGCCGCCTGCAGACTGGTCTTGCATATCCAGCAGCTTGCCGACCTGGGAAATGGCCGCCATGACAAAGCGTGGCCAGTCCACTGCCGGGTTGGCCAGGGGGTGTTCAGGATCAAGCAACTTGCGGTTTTCGATAAACAGCAGACTGCCGGCCACCAGCGGCGGGATGGTGTTGAAGCTTGGGTAGCGCTGTTGTGGGTAGCGGAACTCATAGAAGGGCGTACCGCTGCAGTCACTGATGCGCAGGCCGCTTTGGATCTTCTCCGGGTAGGGTACAAACAGGCCGCGCTGGGCATAGTCGAGCAGGGCGGGAGAGAACTGCGCCTGTTGCTGCACGGTAAAGCCACGTTGATCGAGGCGTTCCAGCATCAAGGGCAGGTAGGTGTAGCCCTGGCGTTTATCGAAGGGGCCTTCCTTGGGGTAGATGATCGACGGGCTGGGGCCTGGCTTGACCCGGTAACTGAGGGTTTGCGCGTAGCGGCTGAGTTCCTGGGCCTGAAAGCGCGAGGTGCGTGCTTCCTCGACAAGCCAAAAGCCGGCGGCGATGCCCAGCAGTAGCACAAGCAGCCAGAAGGTGACCTTCAATTTACTGGTGCGCTTGCGGGGGCTGGGTTGTTCGCCGGCCGGCAGGGTGGTGATGTCGAGTTGCCAAGGTGCGCCCATATTCATTTAGCCTGATGTACTCATCCATAGGTTTGACAGGTTGCTGAATAACATCAGCGGGCTTGAACACTGAGTTCCTCTCAGCTGGCCACTGTCTGCAGTTTAGCCGCTGGTACATGGGGCAGGCAGGGATGGGCTTGGCAGACAGAGGATTTTTTGCTGATTTTTACGCGCTGGCGCGCTGATTAAGTGATCAGCGGCAACACAGATATGCGCTAACTGGCGCAGGATTGCCCCTGGCACTTGCGTGTGTAGGCAGATTGCTAGAATTGAGCCGTGACGGAACAGGCGACGAGTGAGCTATGCAACGCGACCATCGGGAGCAACTCAACCTCAGCTGGCAGGCTAATGCCGATGCCTGGACGGCGGCAGTGCGCGAGCAGCGCATTGAAAGCCGCCGGCTGGTGACTGATGCCGCCATCGTTCAGGCGATTCTCGCCCTGGCGCCCACGCGTGTGCTGGATCTGGGTTGCGGTGAGGGCTGGTTGTGCCGCGGGCTGGTCGAGCATGGCATCGAGGCGGTCGGTGTGGATGCCTCCGCGCCGCTGATTGCTGTGGCACAACAGGCGGCCGGTGGCGCATCGCAGTACCGCGTGTGCGGTTATGCCGAATTGGAAGCGCAGGCCGCGCAGCTGGGGCGTTTCGATACGCTGGTGGGTAATTTCGCTCTGCTGGAAGAGCCCCTGGCGCCAACCTTGAATGCCTTGCATGGCCTGCTGGCAGCAGATGGCCGGCTGCTGATTCAGACTCTGCACCCCTGGCGCGCCTGCAATGATGTGGGTTATCGGGACGGTTGGCGGGTGGAAACCTTTGCTGGCTTCGGCGAAGGCTTTGCTCAGCCGATGCCTTGGTTTTTCCGCACGCTGGAGTCCTGGTTGGGCCTGTTCAGCGAAACCGGCTGGCGCCTGCAGTGGCTGCAGGAACCGTTGCACCCGGAGAGCGAGCAGCCGGTGTCGCTGTTGATGCTGCTGAGTTCCGAGCGCAACTGATCTGGCCTGATAAAGCCTTCAGTCGACGATAAACAGCCGTGCCCCGCTGGTGGTGGATGAGCGATGGGCCTCGGCCTGATCGGCTACCTGATAGCTCATGCCGGCCGTCATCACAAAGCGCCGACCATCTTCCAGCTCGGTGTGCAGTTCGCCTTCCAGGCACAGCAGGATGTGGCCCTTCTGGCACCAGTGATCGGCCAGGTAGCCGGCGCTGTACTCGACCATGCGTACGCGGATGCTGCCAAACACCTGGGTGCGCCAGTAGGCCATGCCGGTTTCGCCGGCATGTTCGCTGCGCTCAATCTGGTTCCAGTCGGTGACGCCGAAGGGGATGTCGCTGATGTTCATGCTGTGGGTCCTTTAGTCAAACAACTCAGCTGCGGCGCTGACGGTCTTCGGCATAGCGGCGCAGTACCCACTGGCCTGCCGGATGGGCGTGCAGTTCATCGAGAAAGGCCTGGGTCTTGGCATCGTGCCCGGCGATACCGGCCCACGGCGTGCCGGCGGGGGTGAACAACGGGGCGAACAGCGCGGCGGCGCTGATGTCGGCCAGGCTCAGTTGCTCACCGACCAGGTAGCGTGATGGGTCGCCGTGGATGCGCGATTCAATCAGCGCCAAGCCCTCGAGCAGTTCTGCCTGGGATTTCGCCACGCGCTGCGGGGTCACGCCGTACAGACGCTGCACACCCTGGATTAGTACTGGCTTCATCAGGTCGCGCAGGCCCAGCAATGGGCGGTAGACCTTGAGCATGGCGTGCATCACCGAGTCCCACTGCTTGATCTGACCATATAGCCAGCGCCGTATGTGCACGCCCAGGCGGTCGAACTGTTCCTCCAGCTCCAGCACCTCGGCGCGTTGTGCCGCGTCGGTCGGCAGCAGCGGACGCTCTGGATAATGCTGCTCCAGGTACAGGGCGATCTGCGTGGAGTCGCCGATGACCTGCTCGCCATCCTTGAGGATCGGCAGGGTGACGATATTGGCCAGGCGCTTACTCTTCAGCCGATGCAGGCCGGGGAAGAGGTTATCCACCTGAAAATCGAGGCCCTTGTGGTCCAGGTGCCAGCGGGTTTTTTCGCAGTAGTGGGATATCGGGAACTGATAAAGCGTGCGCATGGTGGGCCCTCGACAATGATGCGCCGAGTGTACGGGCTGTTTGGTCGACTACCCAGTCGCAATCAGCAGTCCAGGCTTTCGTTGGGGGGGCCATTGCCCAGGCCACTGTAGACCTGGGCAAACAGCTTAGGGCGTGCGTTGTAGCTCGACCTTACCGGTGGCACTGGCCAGCAGATGTTCCGGCAAGTCGAGCAGGTCATCGTCGAAGGTTTCCAGCGGCGGCGGGCGACGTTCGAAACGCGAGCCGAGTACCAGCAGGCAAGGCGTCAGTAGCAGGGTCAGCACGGTGGCGAAGCTCAGGCCGCCAGCGATGGCGCTGGACAGCTGTGTCCACCACTGGGTCGACGGCGCGCCAAAGCCCAGGCTTGGGGTGAGCAGGTCAACGTTAACCCCGATCACCATCGGCACCAGGCCGAGGACCGTGGTCACGGCGGTCAGCAGTACTGGGCGCAGACGCAGGCTACCGGTTTCCAGCGCCGCTTCACGCGGCTCCAGGCCCTGACGGCGCAGCTGGTTGTAGGTGTCGATCAGGATGATGTTGTTGTTCACCACGATGCCCGCCAGGGCAATCAGGCCCATGCCGACCATGACGATGCCGAACGACTGGCCGTTAACCAGCAAGCCCATCAGCACTCCGGCGGTGGACAAGACGATAGCCGAGAGCACCAGCAGCGACTGGTAGATGCTGTTGAACTGCGTCACCAGGATGATAAACATCAGGAAAATCGCCACCGCAAAGGCAGTGCCGAGGAACGTCGCGGCTTCACGCTGGTCGGCGTCTTCGCCGGCGAACTTCACCTGCACATCAACGGGCACCTCGCCCATGGCTTCGCGCAGGGCTTGCAGGCGCTCGTCCAGGCGCGCGCCTTCGGCGATGTCGGCCTGTAGGGTGATTGTGCGGTTACCGTCGACCCGGCGCAGGGTGCCGACCTTCGGCGCCTGTTGCAGCGAGACGAAATTACTCAGCGGAATCTGCCCGGCCGGGGTGTTCAGGGTCAGGCGGCCGAGCTGGTCGAGGGAGCGCCAGTTGGCCGGCAGGCGCACGCGGATATCCACCTCGTCGGTGGCGTCTTCCGGGCGGTAGGTGGCCAGTTTCAGGCCGTTGGTGACCATCTGCACGGCATTGCCCACGCTCAGCACGTCCGCGCCGAAACGCGCGGCCGCCTCGCGGTCGACCTTGACCCGCCATTCGATACCCGGCAGGGCGCGGTCATCCTCGATGTCCTTGAAGCCACCCAGGCGTTGCATATTGGCGCGCACCTGTTCGATCAGCTGATCGGCCTTGGCCGGGTCCAGCGAGCTGACCTGCAGTTTCACCGGCTTGCCGCTGCTCGGGCCTTCCTCCTGTTTGCGGAACTCCAGGACGATACCGGGGATATCCGCAGTACGGCTGCTCATGTCCTCGAGAATCTTGCCGGCCGAACGCCGCTCATGCCATTCGACGAACTGGAACTGCAGGGTGCCGATCACGTCCGCACCGAGCTGGCCGTCTGGTTGCGCCAGGGAACGGGCGTACAGCGCCTTGACCTCGCTCATGCCGAGCAGGCGTTTTTCTACCTGTTGCAGCAGGGCGTCTTTTTCCTGCACCGACAGGTCGCCCCGGGCGCGCAGCCAGATCTGTGCGTTTTCCGGTTCGACTTCGGGGAAGAACTCCACGCCATGGTTGAAGCGGCCATAGGCTGTGTAGATCAGCGCAATCACCGCGAGAATGCCCAGCAGAGTCAGCCCAGGACGTTTCAGCAACGTAGCGAGCAGGCGGCGATATCCGATGGCGCCACGGCCAGGCTGCGTCGCTTGCGGCAGCGGTTGGCCACCGGTGACGGCGCCGAGCACCGGCAGAAACACCAGGGCCATGGCCAGGGATGCCAGCAGGCAAACGATTACTGTGGCTGGCAGGTATTTCATAAATTGCCCGACCACCCCCGGCCAGAACAGCAGCGGCAGAAACACCACCAGGGTAGTGGCGGTGGAGGCGATCACCGGCCAGGCCATTCGCGTGGCGGCGTTGGCCCAGGCTTGGCGCGGCGTCTGCCCCTGGTGCAGGTAGCGGTCGGCCAGTTCAGACACCACGATAGCGCCATCCACCAGCATGCCGGCGACCAGAATCAGGCTGAACAACACGACGATATTCAGGGTGAAACCGAGCATCCAGATCAGCAGGATGCCTGTGAGAAAGGCCCCCGGAATGGTCAGTCCGACTAATAGCGCCGAGCGCATGCCCATGCTCGCTACCACCAGAATCAGCACCAGCACGATGGCAGTCATCACGTTGTTGAGCAGGTCGCTGAGCATGCTCTGCACCTGCTGCGACTGATCCATGATGTAGCTGACCTTGAGGCCTTCGGGCAGCAGCGGCTGGGCTTTGACCATCAGCGCCTTGACCTGCTCGATGGTGTCGATGATGTTCGCGCCGCTGCGCTTGGACACCTCCAGCACTACTGCCGGCTGGCCATTGATCCGCGCGTAGCCGGTAGGGTCCTTGAAGGTGCGGTGGATGGTGGCGACGTCGCCGAAAGTCACCACGCTGTTGCCGACCACCTTGATCGGCATGGTCAGCACGTCTTCGAGGTCTTCGATTACCCCGGGCACTTTCATGCTCATGCGCCCGGCGCCGGTGTCCAGGCTGCCGGCGGCGACCAGGCGGTTGTTGCGGCTGACCAGGTTGAACAGTTCGTTGTAGTCGATGCCGTAGCTGTCGAGCACTTGCGGGTCGACGACGATTTCCAGCAGGTCTTCGCGGTCGCCACCGATTTCCACCGACAGCACCTCGGCGATACCTTCGACGTTCTCTTTCAGACGCCGGGCGATGTACACCAGTTCGGTTTCGGCAATCGGCCCGGACAGGCCAATCGACAGCACCGGAAACAGCGCCACGTTGACTTCATTGACCGTGGGCTCCTCGGCTTCTTCCGGCAGCTTGCTGCGGGCGGTGTCGACCTTTTCACGTACATCGGCCAGGGCCAGCTTGGCGTTGAAACCGGCATCGAACTCCATGGTTACCGAGGCATGGCCTTCGCTGGCCATGGAGCGCATTTCCTTGACCCCTTCGAGGCTGCGCAGCTCCTGCTCCAGGGGCCTTACCAGCAGGCGTTCGGCGTCTTCCGGGCTGATGCCTTCGAGGGTTACCGAGACATAGATGATCGGGATACTGACATCCGGGTTGGCTTCCTTGGGGATGGCGAAATACGCCGCCAGGCCGCCGAGCATAAGAAACAGCAGCAACAACAGGCTGGTGCGGCTGCGATCCAGCGCCGCAGCGATCAGACCATGCATATCAGCTACCCCCTTTGGCCAGCTGGCTGATGACCTGCTGGCCCGGTTCGACAAAGCCCTGGCCGAGGGTGATCAACGCCACCCGGTTGGGCAAACCGCTGACCCAGGCGCCCTGGTTGTCGACGCTGATCAGCTGCACGGGAGTGAACTCCACCTGCTGCTGCTCGTTGACCCACTTGACGCCATGTCGGCCGGCTTTATCCAGGCTCAGCAGGGCCGGTGACAGGCGATGGGCCAGGGCTTCGCCGGTCTGTACATGCAGGGTCGCGCTGGCGCCCGCCAGGCGCAGGGCCTGTGGGTTGGCAACCTTGACCTCGATACGGAAGCTGCGTGAGCCAGGGTCGGCGGCGGCGGCGATAAAGTGCAGCTCGCCTTGCAGTTCGCGGCCATCGAGCAACTCGACGCGCACGCTCTGGCCCAGGGTCAGTTGAGTGACTTCCTGCTGGGCGATCTGCGCGCTGACCTTGAGCTGGCTGATGTCCACCAGGGTCAACAGGCTCTGCCCAGGCTGGACGAAGTCGCCCAGCTCGACCATGCGCTGGTCATACACCCCGGCAAAGGGCGCGCTGATCTGTGTATTGCTCAGCTGAATACGCGCCAGGTCCAGCTCGGCGCGGGCCTTGGCCAGCTCGCTCTGCAGGCGGATCAGTTCGTTGACGGAAATCATGTTGCGTTCACGCAGGCGTTCGGCAGCGCTGGCATCGGCGGCGCGCTGACGTACATCGGCTTCACCCTTGGCCACCTGGGCCGGGCGGTTGTCCGTGGACAGGCTGAGCAGCAGCTGGCCTTGCTTGACCGGGTTGCCCTTGTCCTGATCCAGGCGCGTCACCGTACCGCTGATCTGCGAGCGCAACTCAACCCGGCGCCAGGCTTCGATCTGCCCCTGCACCACATGCTGGCGCTGCATCGGGCTGGCTTCCAGCCACTGCACTTCAACCTTGGTCAGGCTCTTTTTTTCTGCCGGCGCATCGGCCGTGGCGGCTTCCTGAGTCTTGAACAGCGAACCGCTGATCAGCCAGAGCACGAGCAGCAGACTGATGGCGACGGCGATCAACCAGGGGCGTTTGGACAGCTGACTGAACATGGTGGCTACTCGTGGCGATGGGGTTGAGCAAGCAAGTCGGCGGCCTGGGTGCGCAGGCCGGCAATGATGAAATCGGTGACGCGGGCGAAATAGTCATCCAGGGCAATCGGCTCGGCCCAGTGGGCAAAGCCACCGGAGGCGATGCGTGCCATTACCCCGTTGACGCAGGCTTCCACGCCCCACAACAGGTTCTGACAGTCGCTCTGGCTCAGCGCCTGGTTGTTCAGCGCGACGCCGAGCATGTCGCCGAAGAACAGCTGGTATTCGCGCTCCATATCGAGGAACTGCTGGCGGTATGGGGTTTCCAGGCGCTCCTGAAACTCCGGGCGGTCGCAGTGCAAGCACAGCTGCGCCTGGATCGGGTTGGCCAGCATCTGCTGGAAGGCGCGGTGGATCACCCGGCGCATGGCGTCCTGCGCTGGGCTGGCGGCATGCAGCTCGCGCAGTTCCAGCAGGTTGGCGCGGCTCAGATCAAGCACCAGACGCGCATACAGCGCTTCCTTGCTGGGGAAGTGCTTGTACACCGTGCCTTTGCCGATACCGGCGGCAATCGCCACTTCGGCAATGGTTACGCGGTCCCAGGGCTGCTCGGCAAACAGCTGACGGGCGGCATCGAGGAGGGCAATTTCGCGTTGTTCGAACAGCTGATCTTGGTAGCGCATGGGCATTTATCGGAAGTCGTGACCGGTGGTCATGCTATGACTGTTGGTCACGATGAACAAGTCGGCAGATGTAACAGGCTTTGCCGGGGCTCGATCCGATAGGGTTTCAGGGGGTGGTGGGCGAGTTGAACTGTTGCCAGAGTTGCGCGTAACGGCCGTTGTCTTTCAGCTCACGCAGGCCCTGGTCGAACAGTTGCTGCAGGCGTTCGCTCTCGGGCAACTGGCGGGAGAAGATCAGGTGGTAGTCCCAGGTTTCATAGGTTTGCGTGGTGGTCAGGCGCGCCCGCTCCTTGGCGCTGAGCTGGCTGAGCACATGGCTGCCCGAGCCTTTGACGATGTCCACTGCATCGATGCGCCCGGCGGCCAGTTTGCGCAGGTTGATCAGCTCATCTCCGCTGGCTTCGTACTCTACCCAGCCACGCTGTTCGGCTTGTTCCAGCATCGGCATCTTCGCCGAGCCCAGTGGAATGCCGATGCGCAGACCATTGAGCTGCTCGGCCCCGGCCAGGCTGCCGTCCCAGCTGATGGGTTTGTCGCGGCGGTAGAACAGCACCACTTCATCGCGATACACCACCGCGGAAAACAGGCAGTCAGCCTCGCGCTCCGGCGTGCGGCCCCAGATGGCCGAGGCTTGCCAGCGACCCTGCTTAACCTCGGTGTAGGCGCGCTTCCACGGGAAGAAACCGTATTCCACGCTGACGCCCTGGGTGGCAAAGGCTTCGTTGATCAGCTGCGGCACCACGCCATAGTGCGGCAGCGCTTCACCGATAAAGGGTGGCCATTCGCCGATGGCGATGCGGATCTGTTCCTGGCTATGTGCGGGCTGGCAGAGACCGGCACAGAGCAGCAGAGCGGTGAGCAAACGGCGCATGCGGTGCTCGATATTCAGGCGGCGGGTTATGCAAGCTTAGCCGCGTGCCACGCTGACGCCTTCCAGATTGGCGAAGGAGGTGTCTTTGGCCGTCAGCAGGAAGTCGCGCATAAAAGGCGCATCGAGCATGTCGGTGCGGATGCCGGCATACAGGGTGGCAAACAGCCCCTTGTCGCCCAGGCGCTTGGCGGTCACATAACCGCGCGAGCTGTATTCGTGCAGCGCCCAGTTGGGCAGGCCGCACACGCCACGGCCGCTGGCCACCAGCTGCATCATCATCACCGTCAGCTCGGAGGTGCGCACCTGGGCGGGTTCGACATCCGCCGGTTCGAGAAAACGGGTGAAGATGTCCAGGCGATCGCGTTCCACCGGGTAGGTGATCAGGGTTTCCGTGGCCAGGTCCTGCGGCTTGATGCACGGTTTGCTGGCCAGCGGATGCTGATTGGCTACGGCCAACATCGCCTCATAGGTAAACAGCGGCACATAGGTGATGCCGGCCAGCTCCAGCGGATCGCTGGTTACTACCAGATCCAGATCGCCACGGGCCAAGGCCGGCAGCGGGGCGAAGGAGAAACCCGAGGCCAGGTCCAGCTCCACTTCCGGCCAGGCATCGCGGAACTGGTCGATGGTCGGCATCAGCCACTGGAAGCAGCTGTGGCACTCGATGGCCATATGCAGGCGGCCGGCAGTGCCGCCGGCCAGGCGCGCCAGGTCACGCTCGGCGCCGCGCAGCAGCGGCAACACCGTGTCGGACAGCTGTAGCAGGCGCAGGCCGGCGCTGGTAAAGCGCACTGGCTTGGTCTTGCGCACGAATAGCGGCATGCCCAGGCGCTCTTCCAGCTCCTTGAACTGATGCGACAGCGCTGATTGGGTCAGGTGCAGGCGCTCGGCGGCGTCCACCAGGCTTTCACTTTCGCGCAGGGCGTGCAGGGTTTTTAGGTGGCGCAATTCGAGCATGGCGGGCCTCGGCGGGAGGGTAGGGTGGATGACGCTGTTTTCATCCACCATTGGCAAACACAGGCGGTGGTGGATGGATAAAGCGCCATCCACCCTACATGAATAAAACTATAGTTCAAGGCGAATAGATTGAGTTTGTCTCACTTAGGCGGGGTGCCGAGAATAGCCAGCATCTTATTGATCTGCTGGAGCGTTCTGACATGGCCCTGTCCCATTCCCTTGGTTTTCCGCGTATCGGTCGCGACCGTGAACTGAAAAAAGCCCTGGAGGCCTACTGGAAAGGCGAGCTGGATCAAGCCGGCCTGCAAGCGGTTGGCCGCGAGCTGCGCGCCGCCCACTGGCAACTACAGAAGGACGCCGGCATTGATCTGCTACCCGTCGGTGACTTCGCCTGGTACGACCAGGTGCTGACGCACTCGCTGAGCTTCGGCGTGATCCCCGAGCGCTTTCGCCCGGCAGACGGCAAGCCGACCCTGGATACTTTGTTCGGCATGGCGCGCGGTGTCAGTAATAGCTGCTGCGGCGGTGCCCATGCCCAGGAGATGACCAAGTGGTTCGACACCAACTACCACTACCTGGTCCCTGAATTTACCGCTGATCAGCAGTTCCAGTTGAGCTGGGAGCAACTGTTCGAGGAAGTCGAAGAAGCCCACGCCCTGGGCCACCGGGTCAAACCGGTACTGATCGGCCCGCTGACCTACCTATGGCAGGGCAAAGCCAAGGGCAGCGAGTTTGATCGTCTCGACCTGCTGGAGCGTTTGCTGCCGGTCTACGGCGAAATCCTCCAGCGCCTGGCCGCTCAGGGCGTGGAATGGGTGCAGATTGATGAGCCGATTCTGGTGCTGGACCTGCCGCAAGCCTGGAAGAATGCTTTCGAACGTGCCTACAACCTGCTGCAGCGCGAGCCCGGCAAGAAACTCATCGCCACCTATTTCGCCGGCCTGGAAGACAATCTCGGCCTAGCCGCCAGCCTGCCGGTGGATGGCCTGCATATCGACTTGGTGCGTGCGCCCGAGCAGTTCCCCACCATTCTCGACCGTTTGCCGGCCTACAAGATGTTGTCGCTGGGTGTGGTCAACGGCCGCAACGTCTGGCGAACCGACCTGCAGCAGGCCCTTACGGTTTTGCAGCAGGCTCAGGAACGCTTGGGCGAGCGCCTGTGGGTGGCGCCAAGCTGCTCGTTGTTGCACAGCCCGGTCGACCTGAACCGCGAAGACCAGCTGGATGCCGAGCTGAAAAGCTGGCTGGCCTTTGCTGTGCAGAAGTGTGAGGAGGTCGCACTGCTGACCACCGCCCTGAATGACCCGCAGAACGCCCAGGTGCAGGCCGCACTGGCGGCAAGCCAAGCCGTGCAGGCCAGCCGCGCGCAATCACCACGCATCCATAAACCGGCGGTGCAGGCGCGTCTGGCGGCCATTAGCGCTGCCGACAGCCAGCGTCAGTCGCCGTTTGCTACGCGTATCGAGCAGCAGCGCGCACGTCTGCAGTTGCCTGCCTTCCCGACCACTACCATCGGCTCGTTTCCGCAGACTGCGTCGATCCGCCTGGCACGCCAGGCGTTCAAGGCCGGCAAACAGTCGGTGAGTGACTACACCGAGGCCATGCACAGCGAAATCCGTCATGCTGTCGAAGTGCAGGAAAACCTCGGCCTGGATGTGCTGGTACATGGCGAAGCCGAGCGCAATGACATGGTCGAGTACTTTGCCGAGCAGCTTGATGGCTATGCCTTTACCCGTTTCGGCTGGGTGCAGAGCTACGGCTCGCGCTGCGTCAAGCCGGCGCTGATCTATGGCGACTTGAGCCGGCCGAAAGCCATGACCGTGGCCTGGATCGGCTACGCGCAAACCCTTACCCGCAAGGTGATGAAGGGCATGCTGACCGGCCCGGTGACCATGCTGATGTGGTCTTTCCCGCGTGACGATATTTCCCGCGAGCAGCAGGCGCGGCAGTTGGCCCTGGCGATTCGTGACGAGGTGGTGGACCTGGAAACGGCCGGCATCAAAATCATCCAGATCGACGAAGCCGCCTTCCGTGAAGGTTTGCCGCTGCGTCAGGCGCAGTGGCAGGGCTACCTGAGCTGGGCCACCGAGGCCTTCCGCCTGTGCGCCTCGGGCGTGCGTGACGAGACGCAGATCCACACCCATATGTGCTACAGCGAGTTCAATGATGTGATTGAGTCCATCGCCGCCATGGATGCCGACGTGATCACCATCGAAACCTCGCGTTCGGACATGGAGCTGCTGGAAGCCTTCGAGCGCTTCGACTACCCCAACGATATTGGCCCCGGCGTCTATGACATCCACTCGCCACGGGTGCCGGATAGCAGCGAGATGGTCAAGTTGCTGCGCAAGGCCGCCCAGCGTATTCCCGCCGAGCGCCTGTGGGTCAACCCGGACTGCGGCCTGAAAACCCGCGCCTGGCCGGAGACTGAGGCGGCGTTGATCAATATGGTGTCTGCCGCACGGCAGTTGCGCACCGAGCTGGCCTGATAGCATTCTGTCGCGGCTAAAGCCCCTCCCACGGTTCTGATCAGCTGTGGCAGGGGCTTTAGTTGGCGCTTCTTGTCGTGATAGGGAGACCGCTCGTCTCCCTTCATCAAACTGTCACGCTTGTGTGGCAGCGCGCTTGCACAAACATCACCACACTCGCGTCTTAATGGGGTGCTGCGTTCTGCTGTCCCGGGTCTGGGTGATGTTATGCGTGGGTTGATTCTTCTCGCTGCACTGTTGTGCGGCCTGCCGGTTTTTGCGGCGCAGCGTTGTGATATTCAGGTGCCGACGCACACGGCGGATGTGGGCGAGGTGCGTCTGGCGTACCAGAGCATTGGCCGCGACAGTGATCCGGCTCTGCTGCTGGTGATGGGCCTGGGCGGACAGCTGATCCACTGGCCGGATGAAGTGGTGGCTCGCCTGTGTGAGCAGGGCTTTCGGGTGATCCGCTTCGATAACCGCGATGTTGGGCTGAGCGCATGGGCTGGCAACGCGCCAGAAATCAATCTGACCTATGAAGCACTGCGTTATCGCCTCGGTCTGTCGGTGGCCGCGCCCTATGGGCTGCGCGATATGGCTAAGGACGCCCTGGGCTTGCTGGATGCATTGGCCGTGCGTGAGGTTCACGTGCTTGGGGCGAGCATGGGCGGAATGATCGCCCAGCATATGGCGGACCTTGCACCTGAGCGGGTGCAGAGCCTGACCTTGATCATGACCAGCTCCGGTGCTCAGGGTCTGCCGGCGCCAAGCAGCGCGCTGCTGAGTCTGCTGGCCAAACGTGAAGCGCCTAACCGAGCGATAGCGCTAGAGCAGCAGGCCGACCTACTGGCGGCGCTGGGCAGCCCGACGGTCAGCGATGACCGGCAGTTACTGCTGCAACAGGCGCAAATCGCCTATGACCGGGCGTTCAACCCGGAAGGCGTGCAACGGCAGTTGTTGGCGATTCTGGCGGAACCGAGCCGGGTCGAGTTGCTTAACCGTCTGCGCGTGCCAACCCTGGTGGTGCATGGCACGGCCGATCCGCTGCTGCCGGTGATGCACGGCGTGCATGTGGCGGCGCATATCAAAAACAGCGAATTGAGACTGATCCCCGGTCTTGCCCACCGCTTTCAGGAAGCGTTCAAAGAACCCTTGCTGGCGGCGGTGTTGCCGCACCTGCAGGCCCATCGGGGCGATGGGCAGTGGGCGCGGCTTTAAGGCGCAGAGTTACTTAGCGGGTACCCAGGAAGTCGCGCTTGCCGATATTGACGCCGTTATGGCGCAGGATCGCGTAGGCGGTGGTGAGGTGGAAGTAGAAGTTCGGCAGCACGTGATCGAGCAGGAAGGCTTGGCCCTGGAAGTGGGTTTCCTTGTCGCGGCGCTTGAGGGTTACGGTGCGTGCTTCGCTGCCGTCGATCTGCGCAGCGCTCAGGCCTTGCAGAAAGCTCAGGGTTTTAGCGATGCGCGCTTGCAGTTCGGCGAAGCTGGTTTCGTCGTCGGCATGGCTCGGTGCTTCTACTTCAGCCAGCAGCGCAGCGCCAGCTTTGGCGCCGTCGCAGGCGATCTGTACCTGACGGCTCAGTGGGAACATATCGGGTGCCAGGCGCGCGTTGAGAAATACGCTCTGCTCGATCTTCTTCTCTTCGGCGTGGGCGGCAGCGATGCCGAGGATGGTCGACAGGTTGTTCAGCTGGCGGGTGAAGACCGGGATGGATGCTTGGTACATGGACAGGGACATGGGTATCTCCAGAAGCGCCGAACCGGATTGCCCGGGCGCGAGTGTGTAGAAGGGCAGTGCACCGCCGCAATCGGCGGCGGTGACTTGAAGGAGCAAGCTTAGAACGTGTTTCGGATCTCACCGACGCGCAGCCGATCCGAAGTAGGTTCTTAGCCGATGGTGATTGGCGGCAGCTTAGTCAGTTCAACGGTCTGTGCCTTGCGCGGGGCGAGGATTTCCGCTTCGCCATCGACCACCAGCTCATCGTTCTGGTTGAACACGCGGGTAGCCACGCGCACGCGGAATTTCGGCAGCTTTTCCAGAATTTCCAGGCGCACGGTGAGGGTGTCGCCGAGTTTTACCGGTGCGGTAAAGCGCATGCTCTGGCCGATATAGATGGTGCCCGGGCCAGGCAGCTCGCAGGCCACGGCGGCGCTGATCAGTGCACCGCTGAACATGCCGTGAGCGATACGCTCCTTGAACATGGTGGTAGCGGCGTATTCGGCATCCAGGTGCACCGGGTTGTGGTCGCCGGAGACTTCGGCAAACAGCTGGATATCGCGTTCGCTGACGGTCTTGCTGTAGCTGGCGGTCTGGCCGACTTCGAGGGCGTCGTAGGGCGTGTTGCTGCTTTGGCTCATGGGTGACTCTCTTGGCTCTGTAGGTGGCGCTGGCGCGGTTGGCTAAGGGCCTGTTGCAACCAGTCGATGATGTAGGCGGTCACGTCGTCGCGGTTGCTCTCGTTGAGCAACTCGTGACGGGCGTCCGGATAAATTTTTATCTGCACATGTGGGTTGCCGGCGGCTTGCAGGGCATTGCCCAGGTCTTGCTGACGATGGCCGTCGCTGACCGGGTCACAGGCGCCGCCAATCACCAGCAGCGGCAGGCTGTTGTCGATCTGAGCGAGGTTGTGCAATGGGGTGATCTGCTGCAGGCCGCCGAGCAGGTCGACCCACAGCTGGTTGCTGCAGCGGAAGCCGCACAGCGGGTCATTGATGTACTTGTCGACTTCCAGCGGGTCGCGGCTCAGCCAGTCGAAGGCGGTGCGGTTGGGCTTGAAGGCTTTGTTAAATGAGCCGAACGAGGCGAATTCGAGCAGGGCGCTGCGCCCCTGCGGGCCTTGTCGCCAGCGCTCGAAGCGGGCCAGCAACTGGCCGACGCGGTACAACGCCACGGGCTGGTAGTTGGAGCCAGAAAGAATCGCGCCCTGCAGGCTGCAGCTGTGCTGCATCAGGTAGGCCTGAGCAATGTAGCTGCCCATGCTGTGGCCGAGCAGGAAAATCGGCGTTTGCGGATGGGTCTGGCGCATATGGTGGTTGAGGTTGGCCAGGTCATTGACCACCAGTTCCCAGCCCTTGCTGTCGGCATAGTGGCCGAGCAGGCCGTGTTCGGCGGTTTTGCCATGCCCGCGCTGGTCGTGCGCATACACCTCGAAGCCTTGCGCCACCAGCGCTTCCGCCAGGCGTGCATAACGCCCGCTGTGTTCGGCCATGCCGTGAGCCACCATCAGCAACGCCTTGGGCGGCTGTTCGGTATACCAACGGTTGACAAAGAGGGGCGCTGCATCGGTGCTGTTGAGCCAGAACGCTTGGTGGAGCATGGCGAATCCCTTAAGCCTGCAGAAGCTGCGCATTGTGCACCCCGCACGGCGCGGCGCAAAGTCCGCACGGGTTCAACGATTATGCTCGCGCAGTATCTGCATATATTCGCCGCTGCTGTGCAGGTCGCGCAGGCCCTGTTCAAACACGGCGCTCCAGTCCGGCTCGCCGGGCTTGGCGGGAACAAAGCCGACCAGCAGTGGGATGCGCTCGAGCACATTGCCGTGCCAGCTGAGCTTGCCACGCAGCTGCTCATCGTTGGCGATCAGGTGGTTACCGACGATGCGTTCGAGCAGCACCATGTCGAAGCGTCGGGCATTGAGTTTGCGCAGGTTGCTGATGTCGTCCACGGCGTCTTCAAGCGTCAGCCCAGCGTCGAGAATATGCTGCGGGTAACCGTAACCGCGCACGATGCCCAGGGTTTTGCCGCGCAGTTCCTGCAGCTGGTTGAACTGCAGCGGATAGCCGTCGCGGATAAACAACCCCAGCTCGCTGTAGAACAGCGGGCGCGAGGGCTGCAGGCCTTCCTCATTGATCTCCTTGGGCCACAGCGCCAGTGCGCCCTGGTAGTTGCCGTTGCCCAACTCCACGCGCACCCGCGCCCAGGGCAAAAAGTCGATCTGTACCTGATAGCCGCGCACGGCAAAGGCGCGGCGGGTCAGGGCGACGATGCTGCCGCCATCCGCCAGGTGTTCGGAGCTGTAGGGCGGGTATTCCAGAGTGGCCATGCGCAGCTGTGGTTCGGCCTGCGCCGATTGCGCGAAAAGAAACAGTAATGTTGCAGCGAATAGAACGATTGGCATGGGGAGCCGTCAGCGCAGGGTGCAGATTGGTTATAGGCGGCGCGGCAGGATAGTTCCACACGGAGCGGTAAGATTCAGTGCGTCAATGACGCTGCCCGGCTATTTGCCTGTTTGGCGTTAGCTGTTAACTTCCAGCCAACTCCGCAGCGCGGATCAGACCATCTCAGGGCAAGAGGATAAAAATAATGCAGCCTGATTTCTGGAGCGACAAACGCCCGGCCGGCGTACCCAATGACATCGACCTGGGGACTTACAAGTCGGTGATTGAGGTGTTCGAGCGCTCGTGCAAGAAGTTCGCCGACCGGCCCGCCTTCAGCAACCTGGGCGTAACCCTGACCTATGCCGAGCTGGATCGGCTCTCGGCGGCCTTTGCCGCCTACCTGCAAAAACACACTGACCTGCAGCCGGGCGAGCGCATCGCTGTGCAGATGCCCAACGTGCTGCAGTACCCGATTGCCGTGTTCGGCGCCATGCGCGCCGGGCTGATTGTGGTCAACACCAACCCGCTGTACACCGCCCGCGAGATGCGCCACCAGTTCAAGGATGCCGGCGTACGCGCGCTGGTGTACTTGAATATGTTCGGCAAGCTGGTGCAGGACGTGCTGCCGGATACCGAGATCGATTACCTGATCGAAGCCAAGATGGGTGACATGCTGCCGAGCCTGAAAGGCTGGCTGGTCAACACCGTGGTGAAGAAGGTCAAGAAGATGGTGCCTGACTACCAGCTGCCGCAGGCGGTGGGCTTCAAGGATGCGCTCAAGCAGGGCCATGGCCACGCGCTTAAGCCGGTCAAGGTCGGTCAGGAAGACATCGCCGTGCTGCAATACACCGGCGGCACCACCGGCGTGGCCAAGGGCGCGATGCTCACCCACGGCAACCTGGTGGCCAATATGCTGCAGGTTGATGCCTGCCTGTCGCAGCTGGGCAACGATGGCACCCCGCTGATGAAGCAGGGCCAGGAAATCATGATCGCGCCGCTGCCGCTCTACCATATCTATGCCTTCACCGCGAACTGCATGTGCATGATGGTCAACGGTAACCACAACGTACTGATCACCAATCCGCGCGACATTCCAGGCTTCGTCAAGGAGCTGGGCAAGTGGCAGTTCTCCGCGCTGCTGGGCCTTAACACTCTGTTTGTCGCGCTGATGGATAATCCCGAGTTCCAGAAACTGGATTTCTCCAAGCTCAAGGTCACCAACTCCGGCGGCACCGCCCTGGTCAAGGCCACGGCCGAGCGCTGGCAGGCGATGACTGGCTGCACCGTGGTCGAAGGCTATGGCCTGACCGAAACCAGCCCGGTGGCCAGTACCAACCCCTATGGCGACAAGGCGCGTCTGGGTACTGTGGGTATTCCGGTGCCGGGCACGGCGTTCAAGGTCATCGATGATGATGGCGTCGAGCAGTCGCTGGGCGAGCGCGGCGAGCTGTGCATCAAGGGCCCGCAGGTGATGAAGGGCTACTGGAACCGCGAAGAAGCCACCGCCGAGGTGCTGGACGCCGAGGGTTGGTTCAAGAGTGGTGACGTGGCGGTGATCGACCCGGATGGCTTTGTGCGCATCGTCGACCGCAAGAAGGACATGATCATCGTCTCGGGTTTTAACGTGTACCCCAACGAGATTGAAGACGTGGTTATGGCCCACCCGAAAGTCGCCAGCTGCGCGGCCATCGGTGTGCCGGACGAGAAGTCCGGGGAAGCGGTCAAGCTGTTCGTGGTGGCCCGCGACAGCAGCCTCAGCGCCGATGAGCTGAAGGCTTACTGCAAGGAGAATTTCACCGGTTACAAGGTGCCCAAGCAGATTGTCTTCCGCGACGCCCTGCCGATGACGCCGGTAGGCAAGATTCTGCGTCGCGAGCTGCGCGATATCGCCTGATCGATTGAAGGCAGTGACTGTTTCAGCGCATACCGCAGCTTTAACTGCGGATGCGCTGAAATCCCTTCCGTTACTGCGCAACGCCTATAGCTCGCCGGTTTCAGCGAAATTATAGAAATGACCAAGTGTTGATGCTTGGTCACTTTTGTGACTGCTGCGGCGCTTATTGGTGCTAGTCGCTGTTTGGCAAAGCTGCTACTCTCGGGCGGCTTTTTTGTGATCCGCCATCCATGGCGACCACCCTTTCTGGGCCGTCGCTGTGCGACGTCAAAAATTGCTCCCGGCAATTTTTTTGCCGTTTAAGTCGCAGAAAACACGCAAATCTACAATAAACAACCGTCTACGCGCGGTGAAGATCAAGCTGTTGCTGAGGAGTGGGCTTCCATGACCGAAAACTTTTGGAAGGATAAGTATCCCGTTGGGATTGCTGCCGAAATCAATCCTGACCAGTACCCGAACATCCAGGCGGTACTGAAAGAGTCCTGCCAACGCTTCGCCGACAAGCCAGCTTTCAGCAATATGGGTAAAACCATTACCTATGGTGAGCTGTACGAGTTGTCCGGCACTTTTGCCGCTTACTTGCAGCAGAACACCGACTTGCAGCCTGGCGACCGAATCGCCGTGCAACTGCCCAACGTGCTGCAGTATCCGGTTGTTGTCTTCGGTGCCTTGCGTGCCGGTCTGGTGGTGGTCAACACCAATCCGCTCTACACCGCGCGGGAAATGGAACACCAATTCAACGATTCCGGCGCCAAGGCCCTGGTCAGCCTGGCCAACATGGCCCATCTGGCCGAGCAAGTCCTGCCGAAAACCGGGATCAAGACTGTCATCATCACCGAAGTCGGTGACATGCTCTCGCCGCTCAAGCGCCTGCTGGTCAACACTGTGGTCAAGCATGTGAAGAAGATGGTGCCGGCCTACAACCTGCCGCAAGCCGTCAAATTCACCGCCGCCATGGCCAAAGGCCGTGGCCAGTCGGTCAAGGAAGCTACGCCGAGCAATGGCGATATCGCCGTGCTGCAATACACCGGCGGCACCACTGGTGTGGCCAAGGGCGCGATGCTTACCCATCGCAACCTGATCGCCAACATGTTGCAAGTCCAGGCGCTGATGGGCTCGGAAATGAGCGAAGGCAACGAAGTGCTGATCGCGCCGTTGCCGCTGTACCACATCTACGCCTTCACCTTCCATTGCATGGCAATGATGCTGATTGGTGGGCACAACGTGCTGATCACCAACCCGCGTGATCTGCCGGCGATGACCAAAGACCTGGCCAAGTACAAGTTCACCGGTTTTGTCGGCCTCAACACTCTGTTCGTTGCCCTGTGCAACAACGAGGACTTCCGCAAGCTGGACTTCTCCACCCTGAAGGCCACCTTCTCCGGCGGTATGGCGCTGCAACTGGCGACCGCCGAGCGTTGGAAGCAGGTGACTGGTTGCTCGATCTGCGAAGGCTTCGGCATGACCGAAACCAGCCCGGTGGCCTCGGTCAACCCGTTCAGCAATATCCAGATCGGCACCATCGGTATTCCGGTTCCATCGACAGTGTGCAAGGTGATCGACGATGAAGGCGTCGAGCAGCCGCTGGGTTCGATTGGCGAGCTGTGCGTCAAAGGCCCGCAGGTGATGAAGGGCTACTGGCAGCGTCAGGACGCCACCGACGAAATCCTCGACGCCGAAGGCTGGTTGAAGACCGGCGACATCGCGGTGATCCAGGAAGACGGTTACATGCGTATCGTCGACCGCAAGAAGGACATGATTCTGGTGTCCGGCTTCAACGTCTATCCGAACGAGCTGGAAGATGTG
>NZ_JAUYGD010000047.1 GCF_030690725.1 Pseudomonas sp.
GGCCAGCCGCTGGCCTACAACAAGGACAACCAGGAAGACAAGGAACCGCTGTTCGACGCCGCCGACACCCTGCGCGACTCGCTACGCGCCTTTGCCGACATGATCCCGGCGATCAAGCCCAAGCACGCGATCATGCGTGAAGCGGCGCTACGTGGCTTCTCCACCGCCACGGATCTCGCCGACTACCTGGTACGCAAGGGCCTGCCGTTCCGCGATTGCCACGAGATCGTCGGCCATGCGGTGAAATATGGCGTCGAGTCCGGCAAGGACCTGGCCGAGATGAGCCTGGCCGAGCTGCGCCAGTTCAGCGAGCAGATCGAGCAGGACGTGTTTGCCGTGCTGACCCTGGAAGGCTCGGTCAACGCCCGCGACCATATCGGCGGCACCGCGCCGAATCAGGTGCGTGCGGCTGTCGTGCGCGGCCGCGAGCTGTTGGCTACGCGCTGATCGTCGACACACCAAGGGAAAGGGATGTCCCATGCTCGAGCTATTGCTACGCGGCCTGGCTGTCCTGGCGGAAGTCGTACTGGAGCTGGTGTTCGGCTACCTCTTCTACGCCAGCGGCTGGCTGGTGCTGCGTCTGCTCACGCTGGGCAGCTATCCGCGCCTGCCGCTGCGTATATCCGACCCGATGGACCCGCGCAGCAGCTGGGTCAGCGCCTTCGGCTTTCTCTGTGTGGCCGGCCTGCCGCTGACTGTTCTGGTTTTTCTCTACGGTTAAGTACCCATGTCTCTGCATATCCGCACCGCTACCATCGAAGACGCCGCCCTGATCCTGGGTTTTATCACCGACCTGGCGATCTACGAGAAAGCCGAGCATGAGGTGAAGACCGACGCAGCGGGGATCGAGGCGAGCCTGTTCGGCCCCGAAAGCAGCACCCGCGCGCTGATCTGTGAGCATGAAGGTCAGCCGATTGGCTATGCCGTGTACTTTTTCAATTACTCGACCTGGCTGGGCAAACACGGGCTGTACCTTGAAGACCTCTACGTCAGCCCGGAAAAGCGCGGCGTGGGCGCGGGCAAAGCCCTGCTGCGTCACCTCGCGCAGCAGGCCGTGGCCAAAGGCTGTGGCCGTTTCGAGTGGGCCGTGCTGGACTGGAACCAGCCAGCCATTGATTTCTACCAGTCGTTCGGCGCCCGCCCGCAGGACGAATGGACCACCTACCGCCTTACCGGCCAGGCTTTGCTGGATTTTGCCCAAGGCTGAAGCAGCACTCTTTTGGAGCAGCATATGAGCGAGCAAGACGACGAAGATTTCGCCCAGGACACCCTGATCCAGGCCATCGAAAACCAGCTGGAAGCCGGCGAACCGGCCTTCGTCCAGGCGGTGCTGAACAAGCTGAGCCTGGTCGGCTATGAACGCGAAGAGATCATCGAGCTGATGGCCCTGGTGCTGGCCGATGAAATCGACGTCATGCTGCGCGATGACCGCCCCTTCGATCTCACCCGCTACGAGCAGGGCCTGCGCGCCTTGCCCGAGCTACCCGAACAGGCGTCGTAAACAACCCGGAAAAATTTACCCCACAGCACTCCAACTTCTGGCAGCATCAGGTCACAGGCAGACTGCCTGGGGCTTCACTACACTGCCTTCGCAGGCTGCCTGTTGTTTCAGCCGATTTATCGCAGCGGGTGCTGCCGCCGCCGGCCGCAGCTCACTAAAACAAGAAGCTGGAGTACTTATGGCCTTTACCCCTGAACTGATTGCCGAACTGGAAATCCTCGCGCTGTACAACCTGGGCACCACCCAGGAAGGAATCAAGGTTCACCACACTGCCACTCCCTCGGCAATTGCCGCCGCCAAACGCCTGCACGACAAAGGCCTGATCAATCAACCCGACGGCGGCTACCTGACCAGCCTGGGCCTCGACGCCGCCGAACACGCGCAAGTTCTGCTGACCATTCTCAATGTGACCGAAGCGGCCTAAGAAGCGCCCTCACATCGCGCCAACCAGTGCGTGATCGAAACCGTTTCTGAGCCAACCCAGCCTGCGTTGCAGCGGCTTGCTCAAGCTGCCCGCGACGCAGGCGATAACCCTGTATCCGCAGCCGTCCGCCAGCCACCTGGCAAGGCATGATCACGCACCGCCCTGCAGAGCCTGAGCATGAGTCGTACCGAGGAAATTCGCCCGGACATTGAAGACGGTATCGACCGCAAGGTACTGACGCAGCTGCGTGCGCGCTTCCTCAAACTCAACCAGGGCCGTCTGCAGCGCGCCATGCAGGCGCTGTCGACGCGCCAGCAACTGGTGCTCAAGCTGTTGCCGTTGCTGTTCCACGTCAATCATCCGCTGCTGCCGGGCTACGTGTCCGGGCTGACCCCGGCCGGCCTCAGCGGCTTCGAGCCGGATGACGAGCTGCTGTCCGAAGTGCAGCGCCTGACCCGCTCGTTCGCCTACAAGCCCTACCGCGGCAAACAGACGCTGCCGATCCACGGCCTGTTTCTGATGGGCAGCCTGGGCACCGTGGCCCAGGCCGAGCAAAGCGATATGGACCTGTGGGTGTGCCACGCCAGCGACCTCAGCCAGCAACAGCTGCATGAGCTGCACAAGAAGTGCGCGCTGCTGGAAAGCTGGGCGGCCACCTTCGGCGCCGAAGCGCATTTCTTTCTCATCGACCCGGCCCGTTTCACCCAGGGCGAACGCGAAGCGCAACTGACCTCGGATGACTGCGGCACCACCCAGCACTACCTGCTGCTCGACGAGTTCTACCGCACCGCCATCTGGCTCGGCGGGCGCACGCCGCTGTGGTGGCTGGTGCCGGTGTATGAAGAGCAGCGCTATCAGCACTACACCAGCACCTTGCTGGCCAAGCGCTTTATCCGCGCCGAGGACGTGCTCGACCTCGGCCACCTGGCGCGTATTCCGCCGGAAGAATTTATCGGCGCCGGCATGTGGCAGCTGTTCAAGGGCATCGAGTCGCCCTACAAATCGGTGCTCAAGCTGCTGCTCACCGAGGTTTACGCCAGCGAACACCCCAAGGTCGAGTGCCTGTCACTGCGCTTCAAGCAGGCGGTGTTCGCCAATCGCCTGGACGTCGACGAGCTCGACCCCTACATCGTGGTCTACCGCCGCCTGGAGGAATACCTCAAGGCCCGTGGCGAGCATGAGCGCCTGGAGCTGATCCGCCGCTGCCTGTACCTCAAGGTCGACAAGAAGCTCAGCCGCCCACCGCGCAACAACCGCAAGAGCTGGCAACGCCTGCTGCTCGAGCGCCTGACCCGCGACTGGAACTGGGACAGCCGCCAGTTGGCGATGCTCGACAGCCGCAGCCAGTGGAAGGTGCGCCAAGTCAGCGCCGAGCGGCGCATGCTGGTCAACGAGCTGACCTACAGCTACCGCTTTCTCTCCGAATTTGCCCGCAGCGAACACGCCGGCAGCTCGCTCAACAGCCGTGATCTGGGCATCCTCGGCCGCCGCCTTTACGCCGCCTTCGAGCGCAAGGCCGGCAAGATCGAATTTATCAACCCAGGCATCGCCCCGGACCTCGCCGAAGACACCCTGACCCTGGCGCAGAGCCCCAGCCCGGACGAGCCCAATGAAACGCTGTGGGCGCTCTACAGTGGCAGCGTCAACGCTCAGGATCTGGAGGACTTCTCACCGCTCAAGCGCTCGCGCGAGCTTATCGAGCTGCTCGCCTGGTGCCAGCGCAATGGCGTGATCGACAACAGCACGCGGCTGTCGCTGCATCCAGGCTCCAGCGACCTGACCGAGTACGAGCTGTCCAACCTGCTCAGCAGCCTGCAACAGGTGGTGCCACTGCCTTTGCCGGCGGTCGATGAAGCGGCGCTGCTCAGCGCCAGCGTGCCCGGCGAGGTGCTGCTGCTGGTCAACGTCGGCATCGACCCGCTCAAGCAGTTCAGCCAGATGAACATGCACATGACCACCGAGCGCACCGATGCGCTGGGCTATTCCGGGGTGCGCGAGAACCTGATTCTGACCATCGACCAGGTCACCCTGAACAGCTGGAACGAGCTACTGGTGACCCGCTATGACGGCCCGCACGCGCTGCTCGACTGCCTGCGCGACTTCCTCAACGCCCTGCCCGCCAGCGGCCGCAAGCCCAATCTGCGGGTGCGCTGCTTCTGCCGCAACCGTGCCACGGCGATTGCCGAACGAGTCGAAGAGCTGTTCCGCGAAACCCTCGGCAGCTTCAGCAGCGAACAGGCCAACCGCTACCTGCTGCAGATCAAACAGCACTACCACGTACTCGAACTGAAGCCCGGCCACGTCAACCACACCAGCCTGAAAGACCTGCCCACACTGATCGACCACCTGGGCGAGGAGCTTCCCGGTTACAGCGAGCTGCACCTGGACCGCAGCGCCCTGGAAGGTGAGGACCTGGCGCTGATCCTGCCCGTGGGCCGGCCGCAGTGCATTCAGGTGTTCTACCGGCTGAACGAAGCCAGCGCCACGGCCGAACTGAGCGTGCTCGACGAACACAACGCCCTGTGGCGTCAGCAGATGCCGTTCCGTGATGAACAAAGCCTGCTGACCCCGCTGCAACGCTTTCTACAGTCGGTGCTGTACCGGCGCAACGCCTTGCTGCCGCTGGATAACCTGCCGGCGCATCAGCCGCTGGAGGTGCTGTATTACCAGGTGCTGCCGGATGCGCCGCTGCGCGCCCAACGCCTGGAACGCCGACCGCCGCCGCTGTCACCGATCAGCCACCCGTTCTATGACGTGCAGGCCATCGTCGAGCCGGCAGATGGTAAGCGCTCACACGTCACCCTGTACTGTAATCACCGTGAATTTTCCGAGCTGGAGTATGCCGGCGACCTGTTCGCTGCCGTCGCCCAGCACATCCTCGCGCAACGCCGCGATGGCGCACGCTACCCCTGCTATATCACCGACCTCGACCTGTCGGCGGTACTCGGCGAAGGGCATATGCAGAGCGTGCATTACCTGCGTTACAAAAGCCGCCTGGAAGCGGCGCTGAATCAGGCACTGCAGAAAGCCTGATCAGCCGCGCATCGGCGCCTGCGGGTTCTGCAAGGCGTACAGGTAACAGCCGGCCAGGCTGTGATTGTCGGCCACCGAGGCATAACTGGCCGTGAAGGTTACCGCCAACCCCAGATGCTGATATAGCCACTTGCCGGTAACGCCCGGCGGCACTTGCGGCACCAGATCACTGTCATTCACCACGCGGAAGGTCGGCACCTGCAACCCGTTGTAGTGCGCGGCGAAATCCGGGGCGGCCAGGCGCGGGCTGGCAAAGCTATAGTGTTGCAGTGGCAAGTCCGGCCAGCGTTCGCGCAGATCCAGCACTGCCAGGCTGGAGAGCGCACCACCCAGGCTATGCGCGCATACCCACAGTGGCCCGTTGGGCTGCTGAGTATCGACAGCCTGCAAAGCCTGGTCGCGTAGCGAGGTGTAGAGCTTGAGAAAGCCGTCATGCACATTGCCCAGGCCAGCTTGCCAGGGGTAAGCACGCTGATCGGCATCCAGATCATCCAGCCAGTCCTGCACCGTGTCTGTACCACGGAACACCAGATAGACCTCGCCCTGCGGGTCGCGCGCGGCAAAGCCGAAAGGTTCTGATTCGTTAAGAAAGTGCAGCTCGCTGAGCACGCTCCAGATCGGCGCGGAAAAGCCCCAGCCGGGCAGCGCAGGCAGCTGCCAGGTGAAATCCTCGGGCCGCCGTGGGCGCTGCTGGGCTTGCCACTGGCTGTATTGGTCGTAGGCCGAACTGACCAACTGCGCGCATTGCAGCGCGCGAGGAAGGTCAAAACCTTGGGGAAAGTACAGGGGTAGACTGGACATACGGCCTCCATGCCGAGATTGGCTTAGCTCTACTCTAGAAGGCTTTGCCCAATCTGCTCACTCGGCGCGGCTGTATTCGCCCGCCGCTTCCGGCTGATACTCCACCGCCAGCAGGGTCAGCTTGAGCACTTTGCCGCCGGGCGCGGCCCAGTCGATATGCTGGCCCACGGACAGCCCCAGCAGCGCCGTACCGACCGGCGCCAGCACCGACACACAGCCTTCACCGCCAGCGTCCTGCGGGTAAACCAGGGTCAGGTGGTAATCCTTGCCGCTGCTTTCTTCACGGCAATGCACCCGCGAATTCATGGTCACCACCCCGGCCGGCACTTCGTCGTGGCCAACCACATCGGCACGGTCCAGTTCGGCCTGCAACGCAATGGCACTGGGGCCGAAGTCATCCAGGCTGTCGAGCAGGTGCTCCAGGCGCTGCAGGTCAAGACGGGTAATGGTGAGCGAAGGTGCGCTGGTCATGGTGCGGATATATCTCCTACCTAAGGGCAAAAAAAGCAAAACCCCATCAAGGAGATGGGGTTTGCAGGGGTTAGGCCGACCGTATCACAGCCACTCAAATAAACAAGACCGCCCGGTCAAGGTATGCCGTGATGCTGCTGTAAGCGGGCCTCGGCAGCCGCGCAGATGGCGCGTTTGCCGGGCATGTCGGCTTTGCTCCAAGCAAGAATTTCCTGCAGCGTGCGGCCACAGCCCAGGCAGATATCCTGATCATCCAGACAACACTGGCGACGACAGGGCGAGGCGACCTCCTGGCCCGCGCCGTCAGAGCTCTTCGAACTCAAGGTCGGCACCGGATTGTTCGAGGGTGATGCGCGCCAGCATTTCGCCCAGCTGCTCGTCGCTGCTGTCGCAGATCCAACGCTCACTGGCCTGGTCATAATCGAAGTGGAAGCCACCCGAACGCGCCGCCAGCCACAGCTGACGCAGCGGCTCCTGACGGCTGAAAATCAGCTGAGTGCCGTTTTCAAAACGCACAGTCAGCACTCCAGCGGAGTTTTCCAGATCGAGGTCCAGGTCGCTGTCATCGAAAATATCTTCCACCGCCTGCTGGGTGGCATCGACCAGATCGTGAAAGCGGGCTTCGGTCAAACTCATTGCGACTTACCTCAAAAAATTCAGCGACTGCAAAAGTCTTGGGCTGCGGTGATTAATGATCTTTCAGCTGGCGGCGATATTCGCCTGGGCTTTGCCCGGTCCAGCGGCGGAATGCGCGGGCCAGTGAACCGGGTTCACTGAAGCCGACCAGGAAGGCGATTTCCGCCAGTTCCAGCGCCGGGTCACGCAGGTAATGCAACACCAGCTGCTGGCGGGTTTCATCCACCAACTGATTGAAGGATAACCCGGCTTCGCGCAAACGCCGCTGCAGGGTACGCGGACTGAGCGCCAAACGCGCGGCGATTTGCTGCAGGTCGGCGCCCACTTCCGGCAGCTGGCGCGACAATTCCAGGCGTGCGCGGTCGAGCACGCTATGGCCCTGCTGAATCTCGCCAAGCAGGCGATCGGCATAGGCGTCGAGCATCAGGCGCACCTGGGCATCGGCCTGGCCGAGCGGCGTGGCGAGCAAACGTTTGGGAAATACCAGGGCGTTATCGGCCTGATCGAACAGCACCGGGCAACGGAATATCCGCTGGTATTCCGAGGTATCCGCCGGGGCCGAATGCTGGAAGCGCACCTCGGTCGGTGGAATATCCAGGCCGCTGATCCAGTGGCCAAACGTTACCCAGCCCGCCAGGGTTTCTTCGCTGAGCTGACGCTTCTGCTGCGGCAACAACGGCTGCCAGCTGTGCGCCACCTGCGGCTCCAGCCCTGCACGCGGCGGCTCATCGGCCAGATCGACCTGACCCAGATTACCGACCAGCGCGGCGTAGCGCGCCTGACGATGCAATGCGTCGGCGAGGGTCGCGCAACTCATGATCAGGTAACCCAGCACGCCGTAATAACCGGGGCGCACGGCCTCGCCCAGGTGCAATCCCAGCTGCTCATCGCCGGTCAGCCTTACGCCATGGCCGAGCAGTTCCAGGTAGGTGCTGGCGGCGATGCGTTGATCACGCTGAGCAAGAAGCTGCGGGCTGAGCTGCACCCGCTCCAGCAGTTCAGCGCTGTCGACGCCCTGGCGCGTCAGGTAATCGAGCAAACCTTGCAGGTAGGCAACGGAAACCGAGCTGCTCACGGGTACGGGGTTGTCCATCCAGTCTCCTGATCACTGGCGATGGGTGCATCGCCAAAGATACAGGCAAAGCCCCGCCCGACGGGAACCCCGGCGCATAGGCAAGGCGCCGGGGGGCCGGTATACTCCGGCGCAATCATGCTTTATTACAAGGATTCCACCATGAAGCGGTTATTTACTGCCTTTGTCGCGATGCTTGCCGTCAGCGCCCTGCTCGCTGGCTGCGGCCAGAAAGGCCCGCTGTACCTGCCGGAAGAAAGCCAGCCAGCGCCTGCGCAAACCGAATAGGGACAGCTTATGAACGCCTTCAACTACCGCGACGGTGCGCTGTTCGCGGAAGGCGTGGCGTTGTCCGCCATCGCCCAACGCTTCGGTACGCCGACCTACGTCTACTCGCGTGCGCACATCGAGGCGCAGTACCGCGCCTATGCCGATGCCCTGCAGGGCATGCCGCATCTGGTGTGTTTTGCAGTGAAAGCCAACTCCAATATCGGCGTACTGAATGTCCTGGCCCGCCTCGGCGCTGGCTTCGATATCGTTTCGCGTGGCGAGCTGGAGCGCGTACTCAGCGCCGGCGGCGAGCCGAGCAAGATCGTCTTCTCCGGCGTTGGCAAGAGCCGTGACGACATGCGCCGCGCCCTAGAAGTCGGCGTGCACTGCTTTAACGTAGAATCCACCGACGAGCTGGAACGCCTGCAAATCGTTGCCGCCGAGCTGGGCAAGACAGCGGCGATCTCGCTGCGGGTCAACCCGGACGTCGACGCCGGCACCCACCCGTATATCTCCACGGGCCTTAAAGAAAACAAATTCGGCATCGATATCGAGCAGGCCCCGGCTGTTTATGCCCGCGCCGCTGCGCTGCCAAACCTGCAGGTTGTCGGTGTCGATTGCCATATCGGCTCGCAGCTGACCACGTTGCCGCCGTTCCTCGATGCCCTCGACCGTTTGCTCGCACTGATTGATCAGCTCGCCGCAGACGGCATCCGCATCAAGCACCTGGACCTGGGTGGCGGTCTCGGCGTGCAGTACCGCGACGAACAGCCGCCATTGGCTGGCGATTACATCAAGGCCGTGCGTGAGCGCATCGCCGGCCGCGACCTGGCCCTGGTGTTCGAACCGGGCCGTTCGATTGTCGCCAACGCCGGCGTGCTGCTGACCCAAGTCGAGTACCTCAAGCACACCGAACACAAGGACTTCGCCATCGTCGATGCGGCGATGAACGACCTGATCCGCCCGGCCCTGTATCAGGCCTGGATGGAAGTGGTGCCTGTGCAGCCGCGCGATGGCGCGACGCGCAACTACGACATCGTCGGGCCGATCTGCGAGACCGGCGACTTCCTCGCCAAGGACCGCGACCTGGCTCTGGCCGAAGGTGACTTGCTGGCCGTGCGTTCGGCCGGTGCCTACGGTTTTGTCATGAGTTCCAACTACAACACCCGCGGCCGCGCCGCCGAGGTGATGGTGGATGGCGAACAGGCCTTCGAAGTGCGTCGCCGTGAGACGCTCAGCGAACTCTTTGCGGGCGAAAGCCGCCTGCCGGAGTAAGTCTGATGCTATTGCGCTTTACCAAGATGCACGGCCTCGGCAATGACTTTATGGTCCTCGACCTGGTCAGCCAGCACGCGCATATCCAGCCGAAAAACGCCAAGCAGTGGGGTGACCGCCACACCGGCGTGGGCTTCGATCAGCTACTGCTGGTCGAGCCGCCAAGCAACCCGGACGTGGATTTCCGCTACCGCATCTTCAATGCCGACGGCTCGGAAGTGGAGCAGTGCGGCAACGGCGCGCGCTGCTTCGCCCGCTTCGTGCTGGACAAGCGCCTGACGGTGAAGAAGCAGATGCGCGTGGAAACCAAGGGCGGCATCATCGAGCTGGACGTGCGCAATGACGGGCAGATCAGCGTCAATATGGGCGCCCCGCGCCTGGTGCCAGCCGACATCCCGTTCCAGGCCGAACAGCAGGCGCTGAGCTACAGCGTGGCCGTCGACGGCCAGACCGTTGAGCTGGCCGCCGTGTCCATGGGCAACCCGCATGCCGTGCTGCGCGTCGACAGTGTCGACAACGCGCCGGTGCACAGCCTGGGGCCAAAACTCGAACACCATTCGCGCTTTCCGCAGCGGGTGAACGTCGGTTTCCTGCAAGTGGTTGATCGCCAACGCGCCAAGCTGCGCGTCTGGGAGCGCGGCGCCGGGGAAACCCAGGCCTGCGGCACCGGCGCCTGTGCCGCAGTCGTGGCGGCGATCAGTCAGGGCTGGATGGACTCACCGGTGCAGATCGAACTGCCCGGCGGCAAACTGAGCATCGAGTGGGCAGGCCCCGGCCAGCCCGTTATGATGAGCGGACCCGCAGTACGTGTGTACGAAGGACAGGTTCGTTTATGACCGACAAGCAGGATTCACCCAAGCCACTGGATTCGGAAACGGTTGCCGCGTATCTGCGCCTGCATCCGGAATTCTTTATCGACCACGATGAGTTGATCCCCGAGCTGCGCATTCCGCACCAGCGCGGCGATACCGTGTCGCTGGTCGAACGCCAGGTGAAACTGCTGCGCGAGCGCAATATCGAGATGCGTCACCGCCTCTCGCAACTGATGGACGTAGCCCGCGACAACGACCGCCTGTTCGACAAGACCCGCCGCCTGGTGCTCGACCTGCTCGACGCCAGCAGCCTGGAAGAAGTGGTCAGCTGCGTTGAAGACAGCCTGCGCCGCGAGTTTCAGGTGCCCTTTGTCAGCCTGATTCTGTTCAGCGAAGCACCGCTACCGGTCGGCCGCTCGGTCAGCAGCGCCGAAGCCCATCAAGCCATTGGCGGCCTGTTGGCCGGTGGCAAGACCATCTGCGGGGTACTGCGCGAGCATGAGTTGAACTTCCTGTTCGGCGCCGAAGACGGCGCGCAAGTTGGTTCGGCGGCGGTGGTGAGCATCTCCTATCAAGGCCTGCATGGCGTACTGGCGATTGGCAGCGCCGACCCGCAGCATTACAAAAGCTCGCTGGGCACGCTGTTCCTCGGTTATATCGCCGAAGTGCTGGCCCGTGTCGTACCCGGTTTTGCCACACCACTGCGCTCGGTGCGCTAAGTTCTCAACAGCTAGCTAAACACCGCACCGACCGCGCACCGCAGGGAGCTTCCATGCAAGACCTCCTGGACGCCTACCTCGAACACCTGCGCAGCGAGCGCCAGCTTTCCTCCCATACCCTGATCGGCTACCGCCACGACCTGAGCACGCTGCTGGCGTTCTGCAGCCAGGAGCAGATCGACAGCTGGAGCGCACTCGACACTGCGCGCCTGCGGCGTATGGTCGGCCGCCTGAATATGCAGGGCCAATCCAGCCGCAGCCTGGCGCGCCTGCTCTCGGCCACCCGCGGCCTCTATCGTTATTTGATTCGTGAAGGCCACTGCCAGAGCGATCCGGCCAGCGGCCTGACGCCGCCCAAGGGCGAGCGGCGCCTGCCGAAAACCCTGGATGCCGACCGCACCGCGCAGCTGCTCGACGGCGCCCTGGAAGACGACTTTATCGCCCGCCGCGATCAGGCCATGCTTGAGCTGTTCTATTCATCAGGCTTGCGCCTGTCCGAGCTGGTGGGCCTGAACCTGGATGGCCTCGACCTGACCGCCGGCCTGGTACGCGTCATCGGCAAAGGCAATAAAACCCGCGAATTACCCCTCGGGCGTATGGCGCGCGAAGCCATGCAGCAGTGGCTGCCACTGCGCGCGCTGGCCAACCCGGGCGACGGCGCAGTGTTTATCAGCCAGCAGGGCCGGCGCATCGGCCCGCGCGCGGTGCAACTACGCGTGCGTCAGGCCGGCGTGCGTGAGTTGGGCCAGCACCTGCATCCGCATATGCTGCGCCACAGCTTCGCCAGCCATATGCTCGAATCATCCCAGGACCTGCGCGCCGTGCAGGAACTGCTCGGCCATGCCGATATCGCCACCACCCAGGTTTACACCCACCTGGATTTCCAGCACCTGGCCACGGTCTATGACCAGGCGCACCCCAGGGCCAAACGCAAAGGCAGCACAGAATGAGTATTCAGCTGATCACCTTCGACCTCGACGACACCCTGTGGGATGTCACCCCGGTGATGCAGGACGCCGAAGCGGCGCTGCGCAACTGGCTGGCGATGCATGCGCCGCGCCTGGGTGCGGTGCCGGTGGAGCATCTGTGGTCGATTCGCGCCACCCTGTTGCAGGCCGACCCGATGCTCAAGCATCGCCTCAGCGAACTGCGTCGGCGCATTCTTTTCCATGCCCTGGCAGATGCAGGCTATGCACACGCGGATGCGCAGGCGCTGGCCGAGGCTGGTTTTCAGGTGTTTCTCGCCGCGCGCCATCAGGTCGAGCTGTTTGCCGAGGTGCATCCAACCCTTGAAGCCTTGGCCAATCGCTTCCAGCTCGGGGTGATCACCAACGGCAATGCCGATGTGCGCCGCCTGGGCCTAGCCGACTACTTCCAGTTCGCCCTGTGCGCCGAGGAGCTGGGCGTCGGCAAACCCGACCCGAAACCTTTTACCGAAGCGCTGAAACGCGCGGGAATTGCCGCCGAACACGCAGTGCATATCGGCGACCACCCCAGCGACGACATTGCTGGCGCTCAGGCTGCAGGTTTGCGGGCGATCTGGTTCAACCCCCAGGGCAAAGCCTGGGAGGCCGACAATGCCCCGGACGGGCAGATCCGCAGCCTGGCCGAGCTGCCGGCATTGCTGCATAGCTGGGCGTAGACGAACACACGCGATCCTGACCGACGATGAGCGGTGGATGGATAAAGCGCCATCCACCCTACACAGTCATCTGCCGGCCTTAACAAGGCATCGCGCACAAAAAAGCCCGCACGCGGATGGCATGCGGGCTTTTTCGTTTTACGGCAGGCCCTTAGATAGGGCGGCTGCCGTATTTGCTGTCCGGCTTTTTGGGCGGATCGGAGACCACATTCGGCTCGACTTCCTGCACCTTGCCACCACGGGAGAGAAACTCTTCCATGGCGCGGGCCAGCGCATCACGCTCTTTCTGCTTGGCTTCGATGCTCGGCAGTTCTTCTACGTCGACGGCGGCTTTGGCCTTTTTACCTTTGCTGGCGGGTACGACTTCGTCGTCACCGTCGCCATCGTCGCTGCTGTCGCCATCATCGGCGGCAGCCAGCTCCTCGCCTTCGTCTTCGTCAGCGCCTTCTAATTCGTCGTGTTCCAGATCTTCGTCGCTCATGTTCCAACCTCATGACTTGCGAAAAGCAGAGTAGTTATAGCCCAGCTGCGTCAGCTTTCTAACGTCGCTGATAAAAAATCCCGTGGCCTTGCCTTGGGCTGAGCGCGGCGCATCGGCGAACTGCGCTCAACGGCGCGCATTCTAGGGTCTGTTGCCGCTCTATCACAACCGCGCACATGCTGAAAAAACACAACCCTTTAGTTGCTTTCGGAAAAAACAAAGGGCGCCCTTAGGCGCCCTTGTTGAAAGCAGAGGAAATCAACGCTTGGTGAATTCCGGATAGGCTTCCATACCGCATTCGGCGATGTCCACGCCTTCGTACTCTTCTTCCTCGGTAACGCGCAGGCCGATCACCAGTTTGATGATGGACCAGACGATCAGGCTGGCCACAAAGACCCAGGCGAAGATCGCGCCGATACCCAGCAGCTGTGCGCCAATGGTGGCGTCGCTATTGGTCAGGCAGACAGCCAGCAGGCCCCAGATACCGACCACACCGTGAACGGAGATGGCACCGACTGGATCGTCGAGCTTGAGCTTGTCCAGACCGAGGATCGAGAACACCACCAGCACGCCACCCACGCCACCGATCAGGGTGGCTTGCAGGGCAGTTGGGGTCAGCGGTTCGGCAGTGATTGCCACCAGGCCAGCCAAGGCGCCGTTGAGGGCCATGGTCAGGTCAGCCTTGCCGAACAGGATGCGTGCCACGATCAGCGCAGCGATCAAGCCACCGGCAGCCGCCATGTTGGTGTTCACAAACACGTTAGCCACGGCGTTGGCGTCTTCGATGGTGCTCATCTTCAGCTGCGAGCCACCGTTGAAGCCGAACCAGCCCATCCACAGGATGAAGGTACCCAGCGCTGCCATCGGCAGGTTGGCACCCGGAATGGCGTTGACCTGGCCATTCGGGCCGTACTTGCCTTTACGTGCACCGAGCAGCAGCACGCCAGCCAGGGCAGCGGTTGCGCCAGCCATGTGCACCACACCGGAACCGGCGAAGTCGAGGAAACCCGCTTCGTTAAGGAAGCCCGAACCCCACTTCCAGAAGCCCTGTACCGGGTAGATGAAACCGGTCATGACCACAGCGAATGCCAGGAAGGCAAACAGCTTCATGCGCTCAGCAACGGCACCGGAAACGATCGACATGCAGGTCGCGGCAAACACTACCTGGAAGAAGAAGTCCGAACGAGCCGAGTAGTAAGGGGCATCGTCACCGCCGGCGAGAACCGACTCAACGCTGTTCTCTTCACCCAGCAGAAAACCCAGGCTTGGCAGGATGCCGCCTTCCGGGCTGGAGTACATGATGTGGTAGCCGATCACCAGGTACATGATGCTCGCCACTGCGTACAGGGCGATGTTCTTGGTGAGAATTTCAGTGGTGTTTTTGGCTCGCACCAGACCGGATTCGAGCATGGCAAAACCCGCTGCCATCCACATTACCAGGGCGCCGCAAACCAAAAAGTAGAAGGTATCAAAACCGTACTGCAGTGCAGTCAATGCTGTGTTGTCCATGGTTCACCTCTTGCCGTTGCGCTTTTTAGCGCTATTCGGTTAAGACGTCCGGGGTTGGCTCCGGACGCGCTCCGTGTGCTTACAGGTTGTAGCCGCGCTCGTTATGCAGGGCGAGATCGAGACCGATGGTCTCTTCCTCTTCGCTGACACGCAGGCCCATTACTAGGTCGATCACTTTCAGAATCACGAAGGTCACCACCGCGGTGTACACCACTGTGAAGGCCACCCCCTCGAACTGGATCCACAACTGCGCCGGAATGTTCTCCACCTCGCCGAAGCCACCCAAGGCCGGTGCGGCGAACGCCCCGGTGAGAATGGCGCCGACAATGCCGCCCACGGCGTGTACGCCGAACACGTCGAGGGAATCGTCATAACCCAGCTTGCGTTTCAGGCTGGTGGCGCAGAAGAAGCAGATCACCCCACTGGCCAGACCAATCGCCAGAGCGCCCATCGGCCCCGCTGTACCAGATGCTGGGGTGATCGCCACCAGACCCGCCACAGCACCCGAGGCAATGCCCAGGACACTTGGTTTACGGTGAGTGATCCACTCGGCGAACATCCAGCTCAGCGCCGCTGTAGCGGTGGCAATCTGGGTGACCAGCATGGCCATGCCAGCGCTGCCGTTGGCTGCCAGCGCAGAACCTGCGTTGAAGCCGAACCAGCCGACCCAGAGCATGCTTGCGCCGATCAGGGTGTAGCCGAGGTTGTGCGGCGGCATGGCAGTGGTTGGAAAGCCCTTGCGCTTGCCCAGCACCAGACAGGCCACCAGACCGGCGATACCGGCGTTGATGTGCACCACGGTGCCACCCGCGAAGTCGAGCACGCCCCAGTCCCACATCAGTGCCCCGTCGCCGCCCCAGACCATGTGCGCGATAGGCGCATAGACCAGGGTGAACCACACCGCCATAAAGATCAGCATGGCCGAGAACTTCATGCGCTCGGCAAAGGCACCGACGATCAGCGCCGGGGTGATGATGGCGAAGGTCATCTGGAAGGTGATGAACACACTCTCCGGAACACCAGCCACCAGGCTGTCCAGGGTCAAACCAGAAAGGAAGGCTTTGGAGAAACCGCCGACGAAGGAGTTGAAGTTGACGACCCCCTGCTCCATGCCGGTGCTGTCAAAGGCCAGGCTGTAGCCGTAAACGACCCACAGAATGCTGATCAACCCGGTTACCGCAAAACACTGCATCAACACCGACAGCACGTTCTTGGAACGCACCATGCCGGCGTAGAACAGCGCCAGACCAGGGATGGTCATAAACAGCACCAGTACAGTGGCGACCAACATCCAAGCGGTGTCGCCGCTGTTCAGGCTTGCCTCTTCGGCCATGGCAAAGCCAGGAACGAGAGACAAAAGGGCTCCTAGCCCTGCGATTTTTCGCAGAGTCATGGTTTAACTCCTGGGGCGTGGGGTTCGTTCGGAGGCTTAAACTGCGTCGGTGCCGGTTTCGCCGGTACGGATGCGGATCGCCTGTTCCAGGTTTACAACGAAAATCTTGCCGTCACCGATCTTGCCGGTGTTAGCAGCCTTGGTGATGGCCTCGATCACGCGATCGAGTTGATCGTCAGCGATGGCCACGTCGATTTTCACTTTTGGCAAGAAATCGACCACGTATTCAGCGCCGCGGTACAGCTCGGTATGGCCCTTCTGGCGACCAAAGCCTTTGACTTCAGTGACAGTGATGCCCTGCACGCCGATCTCCGACAGTGACTCACGGACGTCGTCCAGCTTGAACGGCTTGATGATGGCAGTGACTAGCTTCATGTAACTCTCTCCCGTGTATGGTGGACTTGCCCCAGGAATTACGAACCCGGCCCAAGTCTAAGCGCAGTGCCTGGCTTTTGTAATACATCGCAGCCCTGACCCAGCGGCACCGATGCTCACCAACCGCTCCCGACGAAACACTTCCCCGCTTCGCCTGACGCACCGGAACTGCATCGGTGCATGCGTCGCAAGAGACAAAGCAGAAAGCTTGCCAGAACCGCCAAAACCGATTTATTTCATGCAGTTACCCGACAAACAGGCGTTTTAGCCCGGTACTAGCCAACCGCCAGCGCACAACAACGGTGCAGCAGCCGACCAAGCAACGCGCGAAAACTGTGCAGCCCGCGCCAATCCTGACCCGGCCGCAGCCGGCAAGCCGGGTAAAGCTGCGTGCTACACTGCCGCCACCTGCAAACGGAACCTCACCATGCTGCCACCTAAAGCCCTGCTAGACGCCCTGACCAGCCACGCCTCGCGCCTGTTCAACGGTGACGCGCCCTTGCCGCGCGGTGAATTCGAAGCCCAATTCAAAGTGCTGCTGCAAAGCGCCTTCAGCAAACTCGACCTGGTCAGCCGCGACGAATTCGACAGCCAGATGGTCGTCCTCGCCCGCACCCGCGCCCGCCTGGAAGCCCTCGAAGCCAAGGTCGCCGAGATGGAAACCCGCAGCGCAGACGCCCCAGCCACCAGCGAGTAACGCCCACCGCGGATGCATCAGCCGATCAAGGAGTGATCGATGTCCCTGGCCATAGTCCACAGCCGCGCCCAGGTGGGTGTTGAAGCCCCCGCCGTCACCGTCGAAGCCCACCTGGCCAACGGCCTGCCCTCGCTGGCCCTGGTCGGCTTGCCGGAAACCGCGGTCAAGGAAAGCAAGGACCGGGTGCGCAGCGCCATCCTCAACTGCGCCTTCGAGTTCCCGCCCAGACGGATTACCTTGAACCTGGCACCGGCAGATTTGCCCAAGGACGGCGGTCGCTTCGACCTTGCGATTGCCCTCGGCATTCTCGCCGCCAGCAGCCAGGTGCCGGCCAGCGCGCTGGAGCACCTCGAATGCCTGGGCGAATTGGCGCTGTCCGGGGCGATTCGCCCAGTACAGGGCGTCTTACCTGCTGCATTGGCCGCCCGCGCCGCCGGACGCACCTTAGTGGTGCCCAAGGCGAATGCCGAAGAAGCCAGCCTGGCGTCGGGGCTGACGGTGATTGCCGTCGAGCACCTGCTGGAAGTCGCCGCCCACCTCAATGGCCAAACGCCGATTGCGCCGTATCAGGCCCAGGGCCTGTTGCGCCAGATCCTGCCCTACCCCGATCTGGCCGAAGTGCAGGGACAGATCGCCGCCAAACGCGCCCTGCTGGTAGCGGCAGCCGGTTCGCACAACCTTCTATTTACCGGGCCGCCCGGTACGGGAAAAACCCTGCTGGCCAGCCGCCTGCCGGGCCTGCTGCCAGCGCTGGATGAACAGGAAGCGCTGGAAGTGGCGGCGATTCACTCCGTGGCCAGTCACACGCCGCTAAGTGCCTGGCCGCAAAGACCCTTTAGAACGCCTCATCACAGCGCATCCGGCCCGGCGCTGGTCGGTGGAGGCAGCCGCCCGCAACCCGGCGAAATCACCTTGGCCCATCACGGTGTTTTATTCCTCGATGAGCTCCCCGAGTTTGATCGCAAGGTTTTGGAAGTTTTACGTGAGCCCCTGGAAAGTGGCCAGATCGTGATTGCCCGCGCTCGCGACAAGGTGCGTTTCCCTGCGCGCTTTCAGTTGGTGGCGGCGATGAACCCCTGCCCCTGTGGGCATTTGGGCGATCCGTCCGGGCGCTGCCGCTGTTCCACTGAGCAGATCCAGCGCTACCGCAGCAAACTTTCCGGCCCGTTGCTCGACCGCATCGACCTGCACCTCAGCGTGCCACGGGAAACCACCCGGCTGGATGCCAACGCCGAACCCGGCCCAAGCAGCGCCGAGCTGGCCGCCCAGGTGGTACAGGCGCGCCAGCAGCAACTGGCTCGCCAGGGCTGCGCCAATGCTCACCTCGACCTCAACGGCGTGCAACAGCATTGCAGCCTGCAGGGCGAAGACCGTCAGTGGCTGGAAAACGCCTGCGAACGCTTGGGACTTAGCCTGCGCGCGGCCCATCGGGTGTTGAAGGTGGCGCGCACCCTGGCCGATTTGGACAGCGCCGCGCATATCAGCCGCAGCCACCTGGGTGAAGCCTTGCAGTACCGCCCCAGCATCAGCGGGGCCTGAATCGCGCCCATAAAGAAGCCCCGCATGCGGGGCTTCTTTATATATGTAGACGTAAGAGTTATTGCGAGTCGCGGCGGGCGGCCTGCTCACGACAGGCATCGCCAAACGCCTTAAAGATTTTCACCGAATGCGGGTTCTGCGCCGCCTGCCACTCGGGGTGCCATTGCACCGCCAGGGTGAACTGCTCGGCGCCTGGCAGGTGAATCGCTTCGATCAGGCCATCTTCGGCATGGGCCAGAGCTTCGACACCCTCGCCCAGTTGATCAACGGCCTGGCCGTGCAGCGAATTGACTGGAAAATCCGCATGACCCATCAGCTCGGCAAACCAGCTGCCCGGCAGCGCCCGCACGCTATGGCTGTCGGCATACTGCACGTCCACCGGCGCGCTGGTGTCTTCGCGGTGGTCATTCATGCCCGGGACTTCGTAGACCTTCTGGTGGATATTGCCGCCCAGGGCCACGTTGATTTCCTGCATGCCGCGGCAGATGCCAAACAGCGGCAGGCCACGGGCCAGGGCGCCGCGAATCAGTGGGATATCGAACAGATCGCGGTCCTGATCCTGGCCCTTGGTCGGGGTCAGGTTTTCCTGGCCGTAGAGGGCCGGGTCGATATTGCTGCCCGCACCCGTCAGGTACACGCCGTCGACCATCGACAGGTACTGCTCGATGTCATCGACGCCGCAGCAGCTGGGCGCCAGCAGCGGCACACAGCCAGACAGTTCGACCAGGGGGGTTATGTATTTGTGGGTCATTACTTGATAGGCATGCCCTTTGCGCTCTTGAGCACCCATGGACATCAGGACAACCGGTTTACGCGCGCCTGGGCGCTGTTTCGTATTGTTGTTGGACATACATCACCTTGGGGCAGCCGGGATTGGCTGCCGTTGTTGTGCAGAAGGGCTGACGGTTGTCGCGCACCTTCTGTTTTACGGCTGATTGCGCCTGTCTAGATGCCCGCCGCAGCGGCAGCAGATGCGCGAGAAACGCTCATCTGGCAGTCACAACCCTGAAGCCAGTCTGCCAAAGCCGTAAAATATGTCAAACAAATACGCTCATAATGTTAAGGAATCAGACCGCAAGCAGCAGTCAACCCAACCCAACCAACGAAGCAAGCTGCTGTTTTAACAGCATTAATCTGAGAAAGCCGGCAAACGATAGTCCAATATTTTTTACGCCTTATGCGCTGTCGTGCCAACGCGCTCGATTTTCCACCCGCTCGACCACGGGCAGCTGCATCGCCGCCACATCCGCCACCAGATAATCGCGCAAGCGGCGAAAACGCTCCTGGCCTCGACGCGCCTTGGGCCAGACCAAGTAGTAACTGCAGCCACTGGGCACCGCGCTGGGCCAAGGCAGACCGAGGCGGCCCTGAGCGACATCCTCGGCAACCATCACCAGATCGCCAATCGACACGCCATAGCCGCGCGCAGCAGCGACCATGCCCAGCTCCAGGGTGTCGAACACCTGGCCACCCTTGAGCGGCACCTGATCCGCCAAACCCATGGCCTGCAGCCACTGCCGCCAGTCGCGGCGATCCGGGGTGGGGTGCAGCAGTTCGGCGGCCTGCAGGCGTGGCAGATCCCAGGGCTGTTCGCTCAAGGCCTCAGGCGCGCAGACCGGAATCAGCCATTCGGCGAATAGCTCAGTGCTCTCCCACTCATCCGGGAAGTCGCCCTGGCTCAGCAGCACCGCGCAGTCGAACGGCTCATGCAGAAAGTCCACCTTGTCCACATCCATCCAGGCGCTGGTCAGTTGCACCTCGCTGGCACTGCTCAGGCGATAGCGTGACAGGCGCGCCAGCAGCCAGCGCATGGTCAAGGTCGACGGCGCCTTCAGGCGCAGCACGGTATCGTCGACACGCAGGGTGTTGCAGGCCCGCTCCAGCGCCTCGAAACCATCGCGCAGCCCCGGCAACAATATGCGCGCGGTCTCGGTGAGTTGCAGGCTGCGGCCACGACGCTCGAATAGGCGGCAAGCGAAGTGTTCTTCCAGGGTGCGCACGTGACGGCTGACCGCACTCTGGGTGATCGCCAGTTCTTCGGCGGCGCGGGTAAAGGAGCTGTGCCGCGCCGCAGCCTCGAAGGCGCGCAGGGCATAGAGCGGCGGCAAGCGCTGGCTCACGACTGCGGTCCATGAGTAATAGTTATGCCTGTCATCGCTATTATCCTTTTGTGCTGTCGCCGTTGGCTCATGAGAATAGGCGCATTCTCTGCCTGCGCGGATCACCCGGGCAAGCCTTCTAGCTGAGTAGAACTCATCATGCTGCATCCGCTTCGTGGCGAACTGCGCGCCATTCTGAAACTCGCCGGGCCGTTGATTGCTGCGCAACTGGCGCATGTGCTGATGGTGTTTACCGACACGGTGATGATGGGCATGCTCGGCCCGGAAACTCTTGCAGCTGGTGGCTTGGGCGCGGCCAGTTACTCTTTTGTGTCGATCTTCTGCGTTGGAGTGATTGCCTCAGTTGGCAACCTAGTGGCAATCCGTCACGGCGCGCAGGACGCGGCCGGCGTCACCCGGCTGACGCAAAACGGCCTGTGGCTGGGCTGGGGCCTGGCGCTGCTGGCCGGCCTGACGCTGTGGAACCTCGGCCCGGCGCTGCTGTATTTCGGCCAGCAGCCGGAGAGCGTCAGCGGCGGTATGCAGTTTCTCTCCACCCTGGTGTTTGCCCTGCCCGGCTATATGAGTTTTATGGCGCTGCGCGGCTTTACCAGCGCCATCGGCCGCCCAGGCCCGGTAATGGCCATCAGCATTGGCGGCGCGCTGGCCAACTTCGTCCTCAACTATGCGCTGATCAAGGGCTGGTTCGGCCTGCCACCACTGGGCCTGGCCGGCATCGGCCTGGTGACTGCCGTGGTGATGAATGTCATGGCGCTGCTGCTGGCCTGGCATGTGCTGCACCACAGCGCCTACAGCCCTTATCCACTGTGGCGCGGCCTGTTACGGCCAGTCTGGGCCGAGCTGAAAGAGCTGCTGCGCCTGGGCCTGCCGATTGGCGGCACCTATGCGGTGGAGTCCGGGCTGTTTGCCTTTGCCGCGTTGTGCATGGGCGCGCTGGGCAGCACCCAACTGGCGGCACACCAGATCGCGATCATGTCGGTGTATGTGGCCTTTATGGTGCCGGTGGGGATTTCCTACGCGGTGACCTTCCGTATCGGCCAGCACTTCGGTGCCGGCCGCCTGCTGCAGGCGCGGCAAGCCGGACGCCTGGGCCTGAGCCTTGGTGCGCTGTGCATGCTCGGTTTCGCCTGTTTGTTCTGGCTGGCACCGCAATGGGTGGTCGGGCTGTTTCTCGATCACACGGACAGCGGTTATAGCGAGGTGGTGCGCCTGGCCGTGGCGCTGTTGGCGATTGCCGCCTGGTTCGAATTCTTCGACGGTATCCAGACCATCGCCATGGGCGCGATTCGCGGCCTCAAGGACGCCAAGACCACCTTCTGGGTCGGCCTCGGCTGCTACTGGGCAGTCGGTGCGCCGCTGGCCTGGGCGCTGGCATTTCCCCTGGGTTGGGGCGCAGAAGGCGTGTGGTGGGGGTTGGCCGGCGGCCTGGCTTGCGCGGCCATCGGCCTGACCCTGGGTTTCGAATGGAAAACCGCCCGCCTGCTGCAACCAACGGCAGCAGCGCTCGCCTCACCCGCTAGGCGTCTGGTTTCTTGAAGCGATAAAACAGATTGGGCTCGCTGACCAGGTAGAGCACGCCCTGGTTATCCATGGCGATGCCCTCGCCCTGGGGCACGCTGCGGGTCAGGCCATTGCGCCCGGCCAGCAGCGACAGGCTGCTGATCGGCTTGCCCTCGACATTCAGCTCCAGCACCAGCCGTGACTCATCGGACAGCGCCAGCAGATGGCCGCTGCGCTCATCAAACTGCAGGCTGGACAGATCGCGCACAAACAACCCGGCATCGCGCTGCTGATCATCCACCACATGCACGGCGAAGGGTTGCTGCGGATCACGCTGCGGGAAACCGTGAATTTCATAGATGCGGATCGGGTCGCGCTCCTTGGCGACAAACAGACGCTGGCCGACCGAGTCGTAGGCCAACCCCTCAAAGCCCTTGTTGCCATTCAGACCGATACCCAGCGAGAACTGCTGCGCCTGATCGGCATGCAACTCGGTGGTGCTGTCATCGACCCGCACCTTGATCAACCGCTGCTGGCGCTCATCGCTGATCACATAGAGGCCCGGGCTGATGTACTCAACCGCTTCGGCATCGCCAAAACCATGCAGGTCGATACGTCGCAGCAACTCGCCATCCAGCGACAGCTCGATCAGCTGCGCCTTCTGGTTGGTCACGCTAAACAGGCTGTTGCGGTCCGGGTCGTAGGTCAGTGCCGAGACATCATCGTTCAGCCCCTTGATCACCTTGGCTTCGATATCCACCTGATAGCCCGACAGCAGTATGTCGCGCTCCGCAGCCAGACTTTTGCCCGCTTGCTGCACATTGAACCAGGCCCGTTCAAACAGGCGGTACTCCTGGGCGAACAAACCAAGCAGCAGCAACGCCAGCACGGCAAAGCTGAGCAACAGGCGCTTCAGGGTGAAATGATCTCGCATGGCGCTTCACTCTCAACTATCACGGGTGACACAACGGCGTCAGCCCGAAGCAGGGCTTCGGGCTGACATGGGCACATGATGGGGCGACTTATTTGACCAGTTCGAGGTACTCGACATCGATTTCGCGGCTGGTCAGGTCACGGTCAACTTCGCCGCTGATCTTGACCACGGCCTTTTCGGAAATGGCCTGGGCTGGCCAATGCTCATCGTCGATCTCGACATTGATGGTGCCGCTGGCGTCTTTGAATTCGTACAGCTCATCCTGCAAGCGCTTGACGATCTGCCCCTGCAGTACCACCGGGGTGTCATCGGCCGCATCCAGCGCAGCTGCCACGGTGGTGACCTGAGTGGTGGCGCCTGGGCCGGTGTAACCGGTGGCCATAGCAGCAGTGGAGAACAGTGGAACCAGCAGCAGAGCCAAAGTGAAACGCTTCATGGGGTGAACCTCTAATCAGTTAGGTGATGGGGCTAGATTAGAGGGCCTAGCTGAAGCCAGGCTTAATCGACGCTTAAGCCAAACTTAATCCGCTGCCGCCGGCTCTTTGTGCAAGACGTAGAACAGGTTGGGCTCGCTGACGATATAGATATTGCCGGCCGCATCCATGGTCACCCCTTCGGCCTGGCCGATGCCCTGGCGCAGGCCATTCATGCCGCGCGCCAGGCTGATAAAGCTGACCGGTTCACCCTGCTCGTTCACTTCCAGCAGCAGGCGCGACTCATCCGAGAGCACCAGGGCATGGCCGGTGCGGGCGTCGTAACTCAGCGAGGAAATATCGCGCAGAAACAGATGACCGGAACTCAGCGGTTCAAGGGCTCCGACCGCACCGTCCTCACCGGGAAACGGCATGCTGAACAGCCCCAGCGGACCACGCTCCTTGCCCAGCAGCACGCGCTCGTTGCGCGAATCCCAGGCAATGCCCTCGAAGCCCTTGTTGCCGGCATCGATAAAGCCCAGGTCGAAGGACGCCAGATCGGCAAACTCCAGGCTGCGGGTCAGCGCGCCGAGCTTGAAGGTGGTCAGGGTGCGCTTGCGCTCATCGATAATCGCCAGGCGACCATCGGCGAGCATTTCCACCCCTTCAGGGTTGGAGAAACCATGCAGATCGATGCGCCGCATCACCTGGCCATCCAGGGTCAGCTCGATCAACTGCGGGTATTTCCCGGTTACGGTGAACAGCGTGTCGCTCTCGGGGTTGTAGGTCAGCCCGGACACCTCATCACCTTCCAGCCCCTGCAGCGGCTTGCCCTGCAGCACGGCCTTATAACCTGGCAACCAGATGCTCGCCTGCTGCTCGGCAACTCCCACCTGTTGCTGTTGAAACCAGAAGGACAGGCGATCATCCCAATGACGGTAATTGGCCACCAGCAGAGCAACCGTGAGCAGGAACAGCAGCACAATTAGCCAGCGCAGACGCACCAGCCGAGCAATCCAGATCGACATCGCACACAACTCAGCAGAACGATGGCTATCAGACTAGAGAGCAACCCTTAAGTTTCTGTTAAGCCGCCAGGCCAGCCGGCACCTCCAGGTGCCGCTTTATATCAGCTGGCGACTAGCCGTTGCGGTTAGAGCGCGCGACTCTCGAAGCGGCTATGACCAACCAGCTCCAGCACCAGCGCATCACCCTTGTGCAGCGGGCCGACGCCGACTGGCGTGCCGGTGAGGATCACATCACCCGGCTGCAGGCTGAAGTGCCCGCAGATGTGCTGGATCATCGGCAGAATCGGGTTGAGCATGTCGCGGCTGTGGCCGTCCTGCCGCACTTCACCGTTGATCGCCAGGCGGATGCCGATATCGGCCAGGTCTTCGACTGCATCACCCGGCACGAACGGTGCCAGCACACAGGCACCGTCGAAGGATTTGGCAGTTTCCCAGGGGTAGCCCTTGGCCTTGAGCGTGGCCTGCAGGTCGCGCAGGGTCAGGTCCAACGCCGGGGCGAAGCCGGAAATAGCGTCGCGCACCTCCTCGGCATTCGGCGTACGCGACAGTGGCTTGCCGATCAGCACGGCGATTTCCGCTTCGTAATGCACGTCACCCTTACCCTCGACCAGGGTAAAGCCGTCATCCAGCGGCACCACACAGCTGCCCGCCTTGATAAACAGCAACGGCTCGGTCGGCACCGGGTTGTTCAGTTCCTTGGCATGCTCGGCGTAATTACGGCCGATGCACACCACCTTGCCCATGGGGAAATGGATGTGGGTGCCATCGACATACTGATGCTGGTAGCTCATGGGCAACTCCTTGCGGCTGACTTTTCGTAGGAGCGGGCCATGCCCGCGATGCTTTACGGCGGCCGTTTCGCGGGCATGGCCCGCTCCTACATCCGCCCAACGATCATGCCCGCTTTAGGGCCGGCCGTCGTTGCGACCAAAGCACGATCTCGTAGCCTGGATAAGCGCAGCGCAATCCGGGGCGCCGCTGCCCCGGATTGCGCCAAGGCTTATCCGGGCTACAGATGATCACGGTCAATCAGAGCGGGAAGATCTTGCCCGGGTTCATAATGCCATTCGGGTCGAACACCGCCTTGATGGCCTTCATATAGCCAATCTCGGCTTGCGAGCGGCTGTAGGTCAGGTAATCGCGCTTGGTCATGCCCACGCCGTGTTCGGCGCTGATCGAGCCGTTGTACTTCTGCACGGTCTCGAACACCCACTTGTTGACGGTGGCACACTTGGCGAAGAACTCGTCCTTGGACAGGTTCTCGGGCTTCAAGATATTCAGGTGCAGGTTGCCGTCGCCGATATGGCCGAACCAGACGATTTCGAAGTCCGGGTAATGTTCGCCGACGATAGCGTCGATATCGTGCAAAAACGCTGGCACTTTCGACACAGTGACAGAGATGTCGTTCTTGTACGGTGTCCAGTGGCTGATGGTTTCCGAGATATACTCGCGCAGCTTCCACAGGTTCTGCAGTTGCTGCTCGCTCTGGCTCATCACGCCGTCCAGCACCCAGCCCTGCTCGACGCAATGCTCGAAAGTGGCCAGGGCCGCTTCGGCGACTTCCTCGGTGGTGGCTTCGAATTCCAGCAGGGCGTAGAACGGGCAATCGGTTTCAAAGGCTGCCGGCACGTCGCCACGGGCCATAATCTTGGCCAGGGCCTTGTCGGAGAAGAACTCGAAGGCAGTCAGGTCCAGCTTGTTCTGGAAGGCATGCAGCACCGGCATGATCGAGTCGAAGTCCGGGGTGCCGAGGACCATCGCGGTGAGGTTCTTCGGCGCACGATCCAGGCGCATAGTCGCTTCAACAACGAAGCCCAAGGTGCCTTCCGCGCCGATAAACAGCTGACGCATGTCGTAGCCGGTGGCGTTCTTGATCAGGTCCTTGTTCAGCTCCAACAGTTCTCCGGTGCCGGTGACGACCTTCAGACCAGCTACCCAGTTGCGGGTCATGCCGTAGCGAATCACCTTGATGCCGCCGGCATTGGTGCCGATATTGCCGCCAATCTGGCTGGAACCGGCCGATGCGAAGTCCACCGGGTAGTACAGGCCCTTGTCCTCGGCGAACATCTGCAGCTGTTTGGTCACCACGCCCGGCTGGCATACGGCGGTGCGGTCGAATTCGTTGAAGTCGAGAATCTGGTTCATATAGTCGAAGGCCACCACCACTTCACCATTGGCCGCTACGGCGCCGGCGGACAAACCAGTACGGCCACCGGATGGCACCAGCGCAACCTGGCGCTGATTGGCCCAACGCACGATGGCCTGCACCTGCTCGATGCTCTTGGGGAAGGCAATCGCCAGCGGCGCTGGGGCGAAGTGCTTGGTCCAGTCTTTGCCGTAGGCGTTGAGGGAATCGGCATCGGTGAGCACCTTGCCGGGCTCAACCAGGGTCTTCAGCTCTTCGATCAGCGCAGGGTTGGTCATCTACGGAACTCTCAAACGATTCATGGTCACCCTGAGCACGCTTCATCTGCCAGGGTAGGTGTTTCGCGGGGCTCGTATGCTAGCATACGCCCCCCGTGAATCGTGCCCCCGCGCCGATCTGCGGGTGTAGTCAGCCCTCGCCGCTGACCCTTCCCTGACACTATTTGTGGGACAACAGGTACTCCGATGAGCAAGACCTCTCTCGACAAGAGCAAGATCAAGTTCCTTCTTCTTGAAGGCGTCCACCAGAATGCAGTGGACACCCTGAAGGCCGCTGGTTACACCAACATCGAGTACCTCAAGGGCGCACTCTCCGACGACGAGCTGAAAGAAAAGATCGCCGACGCGCACTTTATCGGTATCCGCTCGCGCACCCAGCTGACCGCCGAAGTCTTTGACTGCGCCAAGCGTCTGGTCGCCGTCGGTTGCTTCTGCATCGGCACCAACCAGGTTGATCTCGACGCCGCCCGCGAGCGCGGTATCGCCGTATTCAACGCACCGTATTCGAACACCCGCTCGGTAGCCGAACTGGTGCTGGCCCAGGCCATCCTGCTGCTGCGCGGCATCCCGGAGAAGAACGCCTCCTGCCACCGTGGCGGCTGGATCAAATCGGCAGCCAACTCCTTCGAAATCCGTGGCAAAAAGCTGGGTATCGTCGGTTACGGCTCAATCGGCACCCAGCTCTCGGTACTGGCGGAAGCCATGGGCATGCAGGTGTTCTTCTACGACACCGTGACCAAGCTGCCGCTGGGCAACGCCACCCAGATCGCCAAATTGCACGACCTGCTGGGCATGTGCGACATCGTGTCGCTGCACGTGCCTGAGCTGCCATCCACCCAGTGGATGATCGGCGAGAAAGAAATCCGCGCGATGAAGAAGGGCGGCATCCTGATCAACGCCGCACGCGGCACCGTGGTCGAGCTGGATCACCTGGCCGCCGCGATCAAGGACGAGCACCTGATCGGCGCAGCCATCGACGTGTTCCCGGTTGAGCCGAAGTCCAACGACGAAGAGTTCGAAAGCCCGCTGCGTGGCCTGGATCGCGTGATCCTGACTCCGCATATCGGCGGTTCGACTGCTGAAGCGCAGGCCAACATTGGCTTGGAAGTGGCTGAGAAACTGGTCAAATACAGCGACAACGGCACCTCGGTTTCGTCCGTCAACTTCCCCGAAGTGGCCCTGCCGGCACACCCGGGCAAGCACCGCCTGCTGCACATCCACGCCAACATTCCGGGCGTGATGAGCGAGATCAACAACGTGTTTGCCGAAAACGGCATCAACATCTCTGGCCAGTTCCTGCAGACCAACGACAAGGTCGGCTACGTGGTCATCGACGTCGACGCCGATTACTCCGACCTGGCGCTGGAGAAACTGCAACACGTTAAAGGCACCATCCGTAGCCGCGTACTGTTCTAAGAACCTGGTTACGATCTGCTGCGCGTCGGCCCTGCGGCGTTAAAAACAGGCTCGAATGCGAGCCCAGTCGGAATGCTCATGTACAAAAGTACACTCCGCTTCCTCGCCTGTTCTTGCCTTGCAGGACTCTAGCTCGCGAGATCGTAATCCAGGTTCTAGGCGTTGCCGCGATACGAAAAAGGGAAGCTTCGGCTTCCCTTTTTGTTGATAGCAGTTTCAACGGCTACTCAGCCGAGCGGCGCTGTGCGGTAGGTTGGCGTTGAGCGCAGCGAAGCCCAAAAGAACGCGGCCTGCATCGTTGGGCTTCGTCGCGTTGCTCCTCAACCCAACCTACTTGCTAGGCGATTCAAACTTCTAATTCGCGTAGCGCTGCCTCAGCAGCCGGCAGCTCTTCTTCGCTAAACACCTGCACCCCAACACGGCGTAAGGCCGCAGCGGTCACGCCTTCACCGGCGACCTTGGTGCCGCTGAAGCTGCCGTCGTAATTCTCCCGATTACCGCACGACGGGCTACGCGCCTTAAGCAGCGCCATGCGGATGCCATATTTCGCCACCAGCGCCAGCGCCTGCTCGGCACCTTCGACAAAGGCGGCAGTAACATCCTCGCCGTCCACCGTTAGCACCGGCAGCAGTCCATCAAGCACCTGCGCGCCCTGACCGCCAGCAATTTCCGCCGGGGCGCGCGGGGTTGGCAGGCCGCCGGCAACTTCCGGGCACAGCGGCACAATCCGCCCCTCCCGCTGCCAACGCTCAAGCACAGTAAACGGGCCATGGGCGCCGCCGTCATAACGTACGCGCTGGCCCAATAGGCAACGGCTCACCAGAATCTTCTGCATCGTTCACGCTCATTCAGTCACCCGCCGTAACACTGCCAGGTTACTGCGCTTACTGGTCGCCGATCAAAGGGACGGGGTGCCGGGCAGATTGCCAAGCGCTTCACGCAGGCAACCCCATCCACGCACAGCGCCGACCTATCCTTCGGCGGGAAGCACACCGACCCGATGGCGCGCACGCCAGGCCAGGCACAGACTCACGCCACTCTAAGAGAGGACGCCTCCATGCATCGCCCACTTCGCACCTTCGCCCTGCTACTCACTGCCAGCCTTGCGGCCTATGCCCTGCCGAGCCAGGCGGCCCTGCTGCCGATGGATAACCAGAGCCTGAGCGAGATTAGCGGGCAGGCCGGCATCAGCATCCGCGCGGATGTGCTGGCGACCATCGGCCAGGTGCGCTGGAGCGATGACGGCGGCCACGCCTCGCTGCGCAATGTGAAGATCGACAACGGCTGCATCACCCCGACCAGCTGCCCGAACGGCTCCGGTGGCAACTTTGCCTTCGGCGCCGCGCAGCTGGGTCTGACCTTGCCAATCTTCGGCGTCAACCTGCCCACGCTGAAAATCGATGTGGTGACCAATGGCAGCGGCCAGCAACAACTGCAGCTGACCCTGCCCGACCTCACCACCATCAACGAACAGTTGGTGGCCAGCGGCATCCCGGCGCAGCGCATTCGCGTGCGCGTCGCCGCCGATATGTACGTCGGCGAAAGCCGCCTGGGCAGTATCGAGATGCGCGACATCACCGATCTGCGCGGGACTTTCAAAGTCTGGGGCCACTAAGAACCTCCTCACGATCTGCTGCGCGTCGGCCCTGCAGCGTTAAAAACAGGCTCGGAATGCTCATTTACCCCAGTAAACTCCGCTTCCTCGCCGCTTTGACCAGCCAAAGGCTGTTACTACGTAGCGCCTTGCATGGCTCTAGCTCGCGAGATCGTGAACAGGTTCTAGCCAATCTTGACTAGAACGGCCCATTGCCCCGCCGGCGAAACCAGCCGGTCAATGACAGCCGCTCGCGCGTTGCCGGCAATACTTCGTGGGGCATATCGGCAGAGAGAAACAGCAGCAGGCTGCCCGCCTGCGGCAACACATCGCGGGTCTCGCCATTCGGCAGATACAAACGCAGCGCGCCGCCGTGCTCGACCTGCCAATCCTCATTGAGATAGAACACCGCCGACACCGCGCGGCGATCATCATCGCGAAAGCGGTCCACGTGCTTCTGATAGAACGCCCCCGGCGGATACAGGGCAAAGTGCCCCTCGAAATCCTCCAGTCCCAGGTACAAGCCCTGGTTCAGCGCCACCCTCAGCTCATCAAACGCCTGCAGATATTGATCGCACGCTGGAGCCTGACCAGCTTCCAACCACTGAATATGGTCGCCGCGCACCCCTTCGCGGATCTGCTGCTGCGCGCCACGGCCGACGCCGGCGGGCGCCAATGCACCTTGTGCGGCACGTTTACGGCACTCTTCGGCCAGTTCGAGAGTCAGAGACTGGGCAATAAACTGCGCCTGCAGCGACCAACCGTGTTCGGCCAGGCCGTCAACGATGCGGGTCAGGAGTGCGGTATGGGTATCGGTCGTCATGCTGGCGATTCTACCAGCCTGTCATCGTTTGATTCACAGCCTCGCGAACCTCGACAAGCATCGCTATGCCGCAGAAAATAGCTGCCCCCTATGGAGTCCCTATGCGCGCCCTTTCCGTTGTGTTGACCCTGCTGCTTAGCCTGCCCGCCCTGGCCGACGATTATCTGCAGCTGTATCAGGCGGCCGGCTGGCCGCAGCAGCGCATGCATTTCAGCGATGCTCTACAGGCCGCTCAGGAACGCTACCGCAGCAGCCTGCCGCCGGCAGTGCACCAGGCGCTGGTAAACAACAGCAACCAGCGCTTTGCCGCCGCCGCGGTGGATCAACGCGCCCAGCAGGGCCTGCGTGACAGCCTCGGCAACCCGGGCAGCGCCTTGCAGTTTTTTCAGTCGCCACTGGGTCGCAAGATTGTCGACGCCGAGCTGCTGGCCACCCGCAGCGATCAACTGGCGCGCTACGCCAACGGCCTGCCGCGCAGTGAAGCCAGTGCCACCCGTCGCCTGCTGATCCGTCACCTGGCCCAGGCGCTGCCCGCCAAAGAAGCCGGCGCCGAAGTCAGCCTGGCGCTGGCCGGTGTCGCCGCCGACAGCCTTAGTCAGATGCTCCCCGGCCTGCTCGGCGGCGACAGCGCCCAGGCCATGCTCAATGGCCAGCGTCAGCGCCTGATGGAGCAGATCGGTGCGGATCTGGATAACACACTGCTGCACGTCTACCGCGAGCTGAGTGATCCGGAACTGGAAGAGTTTGTCAGCTTTGCTCAATCCGAAAGCGGCAAGAGCTACTACCAGGCCGCGTTGGCCGCCATCCGCAGCGGGCTGGCGGTTGGCCAGAGCAGCGCCAGTCTGGCCCCAGCACCGCAAGGCATCTGAGCCGAATCCGCGTAGGTTGGTGTTGAGCGCAGCGAAGCCCAACATGGCGTGCATGGCACTCAGCTCGACGATCCGTTGCAGTCGTTGGGCTTCGTCGCGTTGCTCCTCAACACCAACCTACGCCAAATGCTCGGTCAAAAACTCGAAATAGCGCTGGCGCAAGGCCGGCGCTTCATTGGCCAGGTGATGCCGCGCCTCGGCCAGGCGCAGTATCTGCGGCGCGGCGAACTTGTCCTGCAACACGTCAAGGTTGTGCTGCCAGGCCACCGTCATATCCGCCTCACCCTGAATGATCAACGGGCTGCGTGCACTGCGCGGGGCGGCTTCGATATGCGGCACCCACTGACTGAGCGCGCCAACCCAGGCGGTCGGCAGGTTGCGTGGCTGCAGCGGGTCTTGGTGATGGACGAAGTCGATAAACTCGGCATCGCTGGAATTGACGCTGAAACGCCGGGGAATCTCGCTGACAAAGCGCTTCATGATGCGGTAGCTGAACTGCGACCAGCCCCAGGCACGCGGTCGCACCAGCGGCGCCAGGAGAATGGTTTCGCCGATTGCCGCGCCTGGTGCACCGGTCAGCAGGTAGTCGATCAGAATCGCCCCGCCTGTGCTTTGCCCGCACAGATGCCAGGGTTGCGGCAGCTCTAGCACCGCGGCTTCAGCCAGCACCGCCTGCAACACCGTCTGGTACTCGGCAAAATCGCCGATGCTGGCGCGCGCGCCGCTGGACAGGCCATGCCCCGGCAGATCAAAACTCAACACGGCAAAGCCCATGCCCAGCGCCCACTCGATCACATGGCGGTACAGGCCAACGTGGTCGTAGTAACCATGCAGCAGCACCAACGTGGCACGCGGCTGCTCAGGCCACCAGGCTTGTAGCGCAATCTGGTAGCCGCCCGCCTGCAGCGTGCCCATACGGCTGTGCGTAGCCGAGGTATCGCTGAAGCCGTAAAACTGCCGGTATGCCTGTTCGGCCGGTGACAGGGCAACGGCTGCGGCCAAGGGTCGCAGACTGGCAAGCAGGTTTTCCGGCTGAAACGGCTCTGGCATAAGGCTTCCATCAAACTTACGGGCTAGTCACAGGCCATCCAGGGCTGTGCAATCAGGTTGCGGATATTCAGCTGTCGCGCCAGTCATGGCAAGCTGCGCGCCTGTTTGCCGAAGACCGCCGATGACTCGACCCACGCGCAAGACCCTACTCGCCAGCCTGCTGATTCTGCTCTGGGCCGCCGCCATGCTCGCCGCCTACTGGTGGTACGAAGCGCGCTACCTGCGCAGTTTCAGCGAGCAGACCGCGCTGTTTTACGGTGAACAACTGCGCCTGCCGGATGAGCTGGCCGGCCCCGGGCCGATCCGTCTGGTGCACTTCTGGGACCCGGCCTGCCCGTGCAATGTCGGCAACCAGCAGCACCTGGCCGAATTGATCGAACGCTTCGGCCCCCAGGGCGTGAGCTTCTATGCCGTGCAAAAACCCGGCAGCACTGGCCAGCTGCCCAGCACCCTCAGCGCCCTGCAACCGCTGGCAGAACTGGCGGGCAGCTCGCAGATCCCTGCCAGCCCGGCGGTGGCGATCTGGGACCGCAATGGCCAACTGGCCTACTTCGGCCCCTACAGCGAAGGCGCCGTATGCACCTCCAGCAACAGCTTTATCGAACCGATTCTCGATGCGCTGATTGAAGAGCGCCCGGTCAACGCCAGCAACACGCTCGCAGTAGGCTGTTTCTGCGACTGGCAGAGCCACTGACTACTTCAGGCCGTCCGGCGTAAAGCGCTGAAAGATCTGCTGCGCCTCGCCGCTGGCCTGCAGCTGTTTAAGCTGCTGATCAAACTGGCTGACCAGACGTTCACCCCGCGCTGAGCCCTTGCTGACCAGCAGAAAGAACTCCTTATTGGCGACCAGTGGAACATGCCGTAATTGTTCATGGCCCTGATAGATACCCAGCGCCAGGCCGCCATATAACGGCTCGATCTCGCTGGGGAAGAAGTCGCAGCGCTGACGCTGCAGCATATCCAGGTTCTGCTGAATGCCGGGGAAGCGCTTGATCGGCTCGCCCAGGCCAAACGGCTGGTAGTTGTAGCCAATCACCCCGCACACCCGATAGGGCTGCAGGTTCTGCAGCAAGGCGGGTAACGGCACTTCGGCAAAGCGCTGAGCGGAGTAGAACAGCCCAAGCCGCGTTGCGTAGAGGCGCGCACTGTAATGCGCATAGGCCGAGCGCTCGGCGTTGTAGCTGGCATCCCAGGTCAGCTCGCAGCGGCCCTTTTCAGCAAAGTCTGCCAGCTCCTGCTGCACCCGCGCCCAGGGCATGTAGTGCACTTCATAGGGCAGCTGCAAACGCTGCAGAATCTCCAGCACCAGGGTGCTGGCCGACCCAGTCAGACGGCTGCGGTCCACCTCGCCATCGCTGCGCTGCCAATAGGTGTAAGGCGGCCACTCATTGCTGTCGCCCAGACAAATCTGCACTGGCGGCGCCGCCAGGCAGGGCATCGCCAGCAGCACCAACACTCCACTCGCCATCATTCGCCACATAACTACTACCTCAGGCCTGTGTAGAAAGGCTAGATCAGTCTGGCGCTGTTATTCCCGCACCCGACTGTCGGCGAAAGCCCTGCGGCGTCTCGCCCTGCCAGCGTTTGAACGCGCGGTAGAACGGCGAAAGCTCGGCAAAGCCACAGGCGCGCGCCACTTCGCGGATCGCCAGACCGCTGTCGAGCAGGGTCTGGGCGCGTAGGCGGCGGACCTCATCGTGCAGCTGGCGAAAGCTCTGCTGTTGTTCGGCCAACGCTCGTTGCAGGCCGCCGACGCTGTAACCGAGGGCCTTGGCGCAGCGCGGCAGATCGCACAGCTGCACGCCAATATTGACTTCCAGCCAGTAGCGCACGCGATTGAGCAACTGGTTTTCCTCCAGTTCCGCCAACTCAACTTCTGCCTGCGCCCAGAGCACCTCGAACAGCCGTGGGTTGGCGCTGCGCGATGGCCGACCAAGCCAGGCACGCGGGAAGATCAGCGCGTCATGCGCCTGTGAAAACTGCGGCAGCAGGCCGAACAAGCGTCGATGCTCGCTCAGGCGACGCGGTGCGGGGTGACGAAAGTCCAGCCCCGACAGGCGGAAACTGCCGTCGTTGTTGATGCTGGCGAGCATCTTCTGCAACAGCAGCGCCAAACACTCCATCTGCTGGCGCAGCGAGCCGACGCCACGGTAGTTGAGGTCGAAGATCAGCCGCACCTGCTCGTCGTCCAGCTCCAGGCGCGCGGCAAAGCCACCGGAAAGGATATGTTGAAAGCGCACAAACCCTTCCAGCGCCTGCCCCAAGTCGCGACTGGCCAGCAGCAGGTAACCCACCACATCCAGCGGCCGTGGCTGCATGGTTTCGCCCAGGTGCAGGCCAATATCCACATCACCGCTGATGCCTGCCAGCGCCTGCCAGAAGCGCGGCGCGTTGTCGTGGTCCTCGCGGGCATTGAACAGCGGCGGCGCCAGCACGGCGCCCTGGTAGGCCTGGCGATAGGTATCGGTCGGGTCCAGGCCGAGCTCCGCCAACGCTTCGTACAGCAGGCGGCGCAGGGTCGAGGAATGGGTCAGCGCGCTGGCGATGCTGTTATGCGGGTCGGTTTCCATAAAGCCCTCAATAATTGACCAAAGACTTTCATTCCTGCTGTATTTGGTCAATGCCGGGGCCGTAATCCGCCCGCACAATGGCTGCGTTGATAAAACCTATAACAAGGAACACCCATGAAACGCACCCTGACCGTCCTTGCCGTACTAGTCGCAGCCACTGCCGCCGGCGCTTACTGGTATATCGACAGCAAACAGCCGCAACGCGCGGGCGAGCTGAGCCTGAGTTCACTGCAGGCGCCGGTCACGGTGGATTACGACGAGCGTGGCGTGCCGCATATCCAGGCGCAGAACGAGGCCGATATGTACCGCGCATTGGGTTATGTGCATGCGCAGGATCGGCTGTTCCAGATGGAAATCCTGCGGCGCCTGGCCCGTGGCGAGCTGGCAGAGATTCTCGGCAGCACACTGGTCGACACCGACCGCCTGTTCCGCACCCTGGGCATACGCGAACACGCCGACCGCTACGCGGCGAAGATGGACATGAGCACCCCGGCGAGCCAGGCACTGCAGGCCTACCTGGATGGCATCAACCAGTACCAGGCCAACCGCCCGGCACCCATCGAGTTCGATGTGCTGGGCATCGAGAAACGCCCGTTCACCACCGCCGACACCCTCAGCGTCGCCGGTTATATGGCCTACAGCTTCGCCGCCGCGTTTCGCACCGAACCAGTGCTGACGCATATCCGCGACCAGCTGGGCACCGACTACCTCAAAGTCTTCGACCTCGACTGGCACCCGCAGGGCGTGGTCGGGCAGAACCTCGCCGCTGGTGATTGGCAGGATCTCAACGCCATTGCCGAACTAAGCCACGCCGCGCTGCTGAATGCCGGCCTGCCGCAGTTCGAGGGCAGCAACGCCTGGGCGGTGTCCAGCAGCCGCACCGCCAGCGGCAAACCGCTGCTGGCTGGCGACCCGCATATCCGCTTCGCGGTGCCGTCGGTGTGGTACGAGGCCAATCTCAGCTACCCCGGTTTCAGCCTGTACGGCCATCACCAGGCGCTCAACCCGGTGGCTTCGCTGGGCCATAACCGCGAGTTCGCCTGGAGCCTGACCATGTTCCAGAACGACGACCTCGACCTGATCGCCGAGAAAACCAACCCGGCCAATCCCAATCAAGTCTGGTACCGCGGCCAGTGGGTCGAGCTGCAAAGCCGCGTCGAGCAGATCAGCGTCAAGGACGCCGCGCCGGTCAGCCTGACCATCCGCCGCTCGCCACACGGCCCGCTGATCAACAGCGCCCTGGGTGAAACCGTCGGCAGCACGCCGATTGCCATGTGGTGGGCGTTTCTGGAAACCGAGAACCCGATCCTCGATGGTTTCTACCAGCTCAACCGCGCCGCCAGCCTGGAGCAGGCCCGCGCCGCCGTCGAGCATATCGAGGCGCCGGGGCTGAACGTGGTGTGGGCCAATGCCACGGGCGATATCGGCTGGTGGGCGGCGGCGAAACTGCCGCGCCGCCCGGCCGGGGTCAACCCAAGCTTTATCCTCGACAGCGCCAGTGGCGAGGCAGAAAAAGACGGCTACTACCCGTTCAGCGCCAACCCGCAGGAGGAGAACCCAGCGCGCGGTTATATCGTCTCGGCCAACTACCAGCCCGTGTCGCCGACCGGCATGGAAATACCCGGCTACTACAACCTCGCCGACCGTGGCCAGCGCCTGGATGAGCGCCTGAGCGACAGCAGCGTGAAATGGGACTTGAGCAACAGCCAAGCCCTGCAACTCGACCCTGGCACCGGCTATCCGCAGCACCTGCTTGCACCATTGGCCGCCGACCTGCGCGCCGCAGCGGGTGATGCCGAGGAGCAAGCCCTGGTCGAGCAACTGCTGAGCTGGGATGGCCAACATACGCTCGATGCCACTGCCGCCACCCTGTTCAACCAGTTGGTCTATCAACTGACATCTGAGGCGATGGCCGACGAACTGGGCGAAGCCTTCTTCGCCAACCTGCTGCAAACCCGCGTGCTCGACAGCGCCCTGCCGCGCCTGGCCGCCGACGCCAACTCGCCGTGGTGGGACAAGCGCGGTAGCGATGCCGTGGAAAGCCGCGCCGATACCGTCAAGGCCGCCTGGCAGGCCAGCCTTGCCCATCTGCGCAGCACCCTGGGTGACGACACCACTCAGTGGACCTGGGGCAGCGCGCATACCCTCACCCACAGCCACCCGCTGGGCCAACAGCAGCCGCTGGATAAGCTGTTCAACGTCGGCCCATTCGCGGCGCCGGGCGGCCATGAAACGCCCAACAACCTGTCGCAACCGGTAGGCCCGGCGCCCTGGTCAGTGGTCTACGGCCCCTCGACCCGTCGGCTGATCGATATGGCCGACGCCAGCAGCGCGCGGGGCATCAACCCGGTCGGGCAGAGCGGCGTGCTATTCGATAAGCACTACAAGGACCAGGCCGACGCCTATATTCGTGGTGAGTACGTGCCGATGCACCTGGATGCCGAGGCGATCAAGGCCAATAGCCGCAGCCAGCTGATTCTTCGCCCCTAAGCGCCCGGAGCCTGCCATGAAACGCCTGTTATTGGTTGTATTGATCGCCCTGCTCGGCCTGATTGGCGTAGTCGTCGGCCGCACCCTTTTGCTGCCTGCCGCCGCCGTCAACAAGGCACCAGTCAGCCTGCCTGAGGGGGTGGATGCACAACGTGCAGCGGAGAGTTTGGCGGCGGCGATTCGCCTGCCGACCCTGTCGCATCAGGTCGGCACCCCGGCCAGCCAACAGGCCGCCAGCGACGCTGCCTTTGCCGGCCTACGCGAGTGGCTGACGCAGCGCTACCCACGCCTGACTGCTAACACCGAACAACTGCCTACCGGCAGCCCGAGCATCCTGCTGCGCTGGCCGGGCAAGGACAGCAACCTGCCCGCCGCCCTGCTGATGGCGCACCAGGATGTAGTGCCCGTCGCGCCCGGCACCGAAGAGCTGTGGAGCCACCCGCCGTTTTCCGGGGCGATAGCCGATGGCTTTATCTGGGGCCGTGGCGCCATCGACAGCAAAGGCTCGATGGTGGCGATCCTCGAAGCGGTGGAAACCCTGATCGCCCAGGGCTTTCAGCCGCAACGCGATGTGCTGCTGGCCTTTGGTCACGATGAAGAAATCGGCGGCCACCAAGGCAACCGGCGCATCGCCGCGCAATTGCAGGCGCAAGGCAAACGCCTGGCCTGGGTCAGCGATGAAGGCGGCTTTGTGGTGCGCGGGCAAATCCCCGGCGTCAGCCAGGATGTAGCCGTGGTCGGCATTGCGGAGAAAGGCTACGTCAGCCTGACCCTGCAAGCCAACGCCCAGGGCGGCCATTCCTCACAGCCGCCGGCCTTCGATGAAACCGCCATCGGCCGCTTGAGCCAGGCCCTGCAACGGGTAGGCGATGCGCCGTTTCAACGCGGCTTCGACGGCCCCACCGGCGACCTGCTGGCCAGCTTTACCCCGGCGCAATCTTTCGGTTATCGATTGATCTTCGCCAACCTCTGGCTGTTCGGCCCACTGGTGGAACAGCAGCTTGCCGCCTCACCGGCCGGTGCCGCGCAACTGCAAACCTCACTGTCGCCAACCCTGCTGCGCGCCGGTATTAAGGAAAACGTTTTGCCGCCCAGCGCCCGCGCCACCCTCAACCTGCGCATCCACCCACGCGACAGCATCGCCAGCGTTGCCGAACACGTGCGCAACGCCGTGGCGGATGAGCAGATCAGCGTCAAAGTCATGCCCGCCGGCCGCGAGCCCTCGGCAGTCTCCGACGTCAACGGCAAAGCCTACAAAGCCTTCGCCGAAGTGATCCGGCAGAGCTTTAGCAACACCCTGGTCAGCCCCAACCTCACCGTCGGCGGCACCGACTCGCGCTACTACGAGCCGCTGACCGACAACATCTTCCGCTTTAGCCCCCTGCTGATGGAACGCGACGACCTACCGCGCATGCACGGCACCAACGAGCGCGTGGGGATCGATACGCTGGCCAATGCCAGCGGCTTCTATTACCGGCTGCTGCAGAGCCTGAACAACCCGGCCAACTAGACCGAAACCACGCGAGGGGCGCAACGCCCATCGCGTGTGCTGCAGCCAACACAGCGCCGCGTAGGGTGGACAACGCGAAGCTTGTCCACCTCATGCTCGCTTGAGCCTCCCGACGGATATAGGCAGACTGCCAGCAGGACACTGCCACCCAACGGGGCACGATATGGACGTTGTAAAAAGCCTCAAGCCAGGCAAAAACGGCACCAAACGCTTTGTCGAACGCTACGGCGACGACCTGATCGCCGTGCGCTACCGCCACGACGCGGAAAAGCAGATCAGCTACACCACTGTCGAACTGATCGTCGAACGCAAACACAAACCCGCGAAAACCCGCGCCCATACGCCCAAACAACCAACGGCGTTGGTATTCGTGCGTATCAGTTTTCACGAGAAAAATATGCAATTGGCGGTAAAGCAGGCTGGCGGCAAATGGCAGCCTGAAGAGAAAGCATGGCTGCTGAGTTACAAAGCGGCAGTGCAGCTGGGGCTGCAAGAACGGATCATCAATAACTGATGATCACATATGGATACGGGATAGCCAGATTTGGATACTTATTGCCAGCAGTGGAAATGGTGTGCAGATTTGGATATGTCGTCTAATTATAGTTATATTCAAAATGAAAAAAACAGAGTTCATTGAAGGAGCATACTCTGCTCTAGAAGAGATTGAGTCACTAAGCCGAGAAAGCCTTAGAGCCGAGCTATCAGACTGGGATGAAATAATTAAAAGCTGTATTGAAGCCGGAGGATTAGCCCCAACTTTACCGGCTAAAAATCATGGCCTGCCCCGAATTAATGCTGCTGCCCCATTCCTAAAACGGGCACTTACAGATCTTAGAGCAATACATTTATTAGTAAGAATCGGCTATACATCCCAAGCCGCAAGCATTGCTGCATCTCTATGGGAAAACGCTCTAACTGCTGCAGTTCTCGCAGAGTCTGAGTCTTTGACCAACCAAGCAAGGTCAACAAAATTCGCCGAAATACCTTGGGCACCAACGCAACTCGCGAAACTCAACGCCAAACGAGAGTTAAAAATACAGTACAAGGGCCAGCCTTATCCGCAAAAAGAATTCGAGGATAACTGGACAATAAGTTATTACAACTACAAATGGCTTTGCCAGATAAAACATCCAACCTGGCAATCAGCATTTCACGATGTAAAGTCAGCTAAAACCACTGAAGATCAATATGCGATTTTTCCATTCCCCTGCAATTTCCCAGAAGACATGCACCTTAAGTTTGCAATCCTTGGAAATTCAGTAAGCAAAACATTAGAAGCAGTGAAATCTTTCTTTCTATCTTTGGAGTGCGACGAGGGTAATGAGGGTTACTCGAAATTTGAAAGCAAAGTAAATTTCGCTCACTTTGGAGTGCTAAAGCAAATGCAAAAATTTGCCGGCAAGCAATCCCCTGTAAAAGTTCTAGACAGAAAATTCATCAAAACAGATTTTTCAACACTTATCGAAAAGTACGGGGAATGAATATAACAATTGGTTCAAACCGTTCGCTTCGCTCACTGGGACTGGCTAAAGCCAGCCCCTTAACCAAACGTTATAGGACTACCGTGCGTATTGCTTTAATAATTCTCATAGCCATCACAGCTAGCGGATGCATATCTGCAGATTATAAATCTGGCAGCTATTGGGTGCTTGATGAAAAAAGCCCAACGTTTAACAAAACAGTTCCCGGGC
>NZ_JAUYGD010000058.1 GCF_030690725.1 Pseudomonas sp.
AAGGTAAGCGTGGCAAGGTGCTCAAGGTTCTCGCTGACGACCGTCTGGTCGTTGGTGGGATCAACCTGGTGAAGCGCCATACCAAGCCGAACCCGATGTCGGGCGTTCAGGGCGGTATCGTCGAGAAAGAAGCGCCAATGCACGCTTCTAACGTGGCCATCTTCAATGGCGAAACCAACAAGGCTGATCGCGTTGGTTTCAAAGTAGAAGAAGGTAAAAAAATTCGTGTCTTCAAGTCGACCCAAAAAGCGGTTGATGCTTGAACACTGCTAGGTAGAAGACCATGGCACGACTAAAAGAGATTTATCGGAAAGAAATCGCTCCCAAGCTTAAGGAAGAACTTAAGCTTGCCAACGTGATGGAAGTTCCGCGTATCACCAAGATCACCCTTAACATGGGCCTGGGCGAAGCAATCGGTGACAAGAAAATCATCGAGCACGCTGTTGCCGACCTGGAAAAGATTACCGGTCAGAAAGTCGTTGTGACTCATGCCCGTAAGTCGATTGCAGGCTTCAAGGTTCGTGAGGGCTGGCCGATCGGCGTTAAAGTAACTCTGCGCCGTGAGCGTATGTACGAGTTCCTGGATCGTCTGCTGTCCATCTCCCTGCCGCGCGTGCGTGACTTCCGCGGCCTGAATGCCAAGTCCTTCGATGGTCGTGGTAACTACAGCATGGGCGTGAAAGAGCAGATCATCTTCCCGGAAATCGACTACGACAAGATCGATGCTCTGCGTGGTCTGGACATTACCCTGACCACCACTGCCCGTACGGATGATGAAGGTCGCGCCTTGCTGCGTGCTTTCAAATTCCCGTTCCGCAACTGATTGGAGTTGGATCATGGCCAAAACCAGCATGAAAAACCGCGAGCTGAAGCGTCAGCAAACGGTAGCCAAGTACGCTAAGAAGCGTGCCGAGCTGAAAGCTACCATCGCCGATCTGAACGCCAGTCCAGAAGCGCGTTGGGCAGCACAAGTTGCACTGCAGAAGCAGCCGCGTGACGCCAGCGCCTCGCGCCTGCGCAATCGCTGCCGCATTACCGGTCGTCCGCACGGCGTTTATCGCAAGTTCGGTCTGTCGCGTATCAAGCTGCGTGAAGCTGCAATGCGTGGTGATGTACCAGGTCTGGTTAAAGCCAGCTGGTAAAAAACAAAGCCGGCCTAGTGCCGGCTTTGTCTTATCTGTGAATCAGGCCCCTTTGGGGCTTGATTCATTTTTGATCAGTCTCTAGAATGCTCGGCTCGCCTGAGCCTGGGTTCAATTTTTCTCAGAATTCTGAGCGACTGTAGCCGCAAGGCTAATTCTTTTTGTATCAGGAGCGTCTAGCCCATGAGTATGCAGGACCCGTTAGCGGACATGCTAACTCGTATCCGTAATGCCCAGATGGCTGAAAAGTCCGTCGTAAGCATGCCGTCTTCCACGTTGAAGGTGGCT